>JBGCDG010000001.1:0-22500 GCA_045105195.1 Roseobacter sp.
CTCGCGGTCATGGCGCCTTACGTGAATTCCTACAGACGTTTCGTCAAAGATCATGCAGCGCCGATCAACCTTGAATGGGCGCGCGACAACCGCACCACAGGCATCCGGGTTCCCTTATCCGGCCCGGAAGCGCGCCGGGTGGAAAACCGGATTGCAGGCATGGATTGCAACCCCTATCTCGCGATCGCGGCCTCTTTGGCCTGCGGATATCTCGGTATGACCAAAGAAATCCGCCCCGCCAAGCAATTCAAAGGGGACGCTTACGAGGGCGAAGGCGACATCCCGCAGGTGCTTGGCCAGGCCTTGTCGCTGTTTGAAGATGCCAACGATCTCCATGACGTGCTGGGAACTGAGTTCGCGCGCGTATACTCCATTGTCAAACGCGCCGAGTATGACGAATTCCTTCAGGTGATCTCTCCTTGGGAGCGGGAACACCTGCTTCTGAACGTCTGATCGCTGCGATGGACCTACTCTACGCCAATGACACCAAAGGCGCGTATCCCAAAAGCTGGTACGCGGCGACAGTCAAACCGCTCTCGCCCTTTCCGACGTTAAAGGGGCGCGTTGACGCAGATGTCGTGGTCATCGGTGCGGGATACACAGGGCTGTCCGCAGCCTTGCATCTGGCTGAAGCAGGGCGCCGGGTCGTGGTTCTGGAAGCCCAGCGGGTTGGTTTTGGCGCTTCTGGTCGCAACGGCGGGCAGCTGGGCAGTGGACAGCGCGTCGATCAGGTGGATCTGGAACGAATGGTCGGACGGGATCGCGCCCGTGCGCTTTGGGATCTTGGAGAAGACGCCAAGGCGCTGGTCAAGGGATTGATCTCCAAGCATCAGATCGATTGCCATCTAAAACCCGGCGTAGCCTGGACCGCTTCCAGCGACACAGGTGCGGCAGAACTGGCTTCCTATGCCGAGCATTTGCAAAAAAACTACGACTATCAGTCTATTGAACCGCTTGACGCGCACGCCTGTCATGCAATCTGCCCCTCGCCAGATTACTGCGGCGGACTCCTTGATCGCGGTGCCGCACATCTGCATCCATTGGCCCTTGCGCTTGGTCTTGCAAAAGCAGCAGTAGCCGCAGGCGTTGTGATCCGCGAAGGAACCCGCGTAACCGAACTTGTCCACGGCGCGCAGGTCACACTGCGCACGGATCATGGCGAAGTCGTTGCCGAAAATGCAATCGTGGCCTGCAACGGCTACCTCTCCGGGCTTGCCACTCAGGTCACGTCACGAGTCATGCCCATCAACAATTTTATCGTTGCGACGGAGCCTCTCGGCAAAGACGTAAAAGACGTTCTGACGCAGGACGTTGCTGTCGCCGACAGCCGCTTTGTTGTCAATTATTTTCGTCTGTCGCATGACGAACGCCTGCTGTTTGGTGGCGGCGAGAGCTACGGATACCGTTTTCCAGACGACATCTCTGCGGTGGTGCGGAAACCGATGGAAGTTATCTTTCCCCATCTGAAAAATGTGCAGATCGACTATGCGTGGGGCGGCACGCTGGGCATCACGATGAAGCGCTTTCCCTATCTGACGCGCGTCGCGCCCAATGTGCTCTCGGCGTCGGGATATTCTGGCCATGGCGTCGGCACAGCGACCCATGCGGGTCAATTAATGGCCCTTGCACTGCAAGGACAGGACGAAGGGTTTGACACAATGCAGTGTATTCCGACGCGCGCATTTCCCGGCGGCAGCGCTTTGCGATCACCTTTGCTGATCCTCGCGATGACATGGTACGCGCTGCGCGACCGGCTCGGCATCTAAAGGTCACTATTGCCGTTTGGCGCCGACTAGCGGCCGATATCTACGACGCCTCTCTAAGAGGAACTGTGCTTATTTCAGTTTGGAGAGTTTATCCTGCAGGTCCGCCAGCTGTTGCTTGATCGCGTCTAGATCCTCGCCTTTTTCAGGCTCGGATTCAGCGCTGGCATCTTCGGGTGTGTTCCATCCTGAAGATCCCGAAAGACCTCCTGTCATCGCTTTCACAAAGGCTTTTTGCTGCGCTTGCATCATTTCAAAGCCAGGCATTTTCGAGATCGGGTTTATCGCTGTCATCTGATCCATCATCTGGCTTTGTCCGCTCCGCAGCATTTCAAAGGAAGCCTGCAGGAACTGTGGCACGACACTACCGCCGGGGGTCATGTAGCTGCGCACCAGATCGTTCAGCACATCTACGGGCAAGACGTTCTCGCCACGGCTTTCATGCTCCGCAATAATCTGAAGAAGGTATTGCCGGGTCAGATCATCGCCAGATTTAAGATCTACTATCTGCACTTCGCGCCCTTCACGAATGAAGCCCGCAATGTCTTCTAGTGTCACGTAGTCACTCGTTTCGGTGTTATACAGCCGGCGGCTTGCATAGCGCTTGATCAGCAAAGGTGTTTCTTTTTCCGGCACAGGGTGTCTCCGTCTTTCAAACGCGCATTGCAGCTTAAGACACTGCCAGACAAAAAGAAAGGGCGAGCTTTTGAAAGCTCGCCCTAGGTCATTGCGCCCATCAGGGAGGATCTGGCGCAAATCTCTTCGTCAGATTAGCTGGCTTTTGCCGCTTTTTTCGCCGCTGCAGTCACCTCTTTGGTGGCGCTTTTTACTGCAGCCTGTGCATCTTCGCTCATGTCTTTGCCGGCTGCCATCATCAGCTCAACAGTTTCCATTTGCGCTTTCTTTGCGACTTCTGCGAAAGCTGCCATGTGCTCGGCTGCTGTTTCGGAGTATGCAGAAGCGAAATCGGTCATCGCTTTGGCGTAGTCTGCTGGCTCTTTTTTCGCTTTGGACATTTCCGCCAGTTTCGCGAATGTGTCCTGCGCCCACTTGTTTGAGATGTCTGTGGATTTCTCAGCGGCTGTCAGTGCAACACCGGAAAGCTTCTCGTTCAGCGTCGCGGATGTTTTGAATGCGTCTTCGAAAGCTGTTGCGTCGACCGGGAATGCGCCGATTACGTCTTTGAATACAGCTGTGAAATCAGGTGTGCTTGTCATCTTCGTGTTCCTTTTCTCGACTTCCGAGAGCATCTCGGCTTGTTGCGTCTGAAAAGAACATAGATGCTGCGCCGCAGCATTGCAAGCTTTTTTCTGCACTGCAGCAATTTTGGTGGCGACAGTGCAGAATCTCACTATTATTCAAAGTCTTGCCTTCTTTTCCACATACGTACCCGGCGCATCACAAAGGACAGAATGCGACGACTCACCTGGCGTTCTGGCCTTTACCTTTGCTCCAGAACGCTTTTCAAGCCATGCGCCCCACCGTGGCCACCAGGAACCATTTTGATGCTCGGCACCCGCACGCCAATCAGCCTGAGAAAGCTTCATGTCCGGATTAACATAGTGGCCGTATTTCTTTTTGGACGGCGGGTTGACGATGCCCGCGATATGGCCTGACTCGGCGAGAATGAATGTTTTATCACGCGACTTCATTTTTTGAATCCCGCGATAGCTGTCCTTCCACGCGGCGATGTGATCAGTCTCGCAGGCAATCGCGCAAAGCGGAATGGTAATGTCCGAAAGCTTCAATCGGTGCCCCATCAAATCGAAACCATCAGTTGCCAATTCGTTGCGCTGACATAGGCCACGCAAGTATTGCATGGCCATCTTGCCAGGTAGATTGGCGCCATCTCCATTCCAGTAGAGTAGATCAAACGCGGGTGGCGCCTGTCCCATCATATAGCTTTTGATCGCCGGCCCGTAGACCAGATCGTTGGACCGCAGAAAGGAGAACGTCCGCGCCATAATGACACTGGGAAGCACACCCTTGTCGCCGATCTCCTCTTCGATGCCATCAATGAAATCATTGGTAAGGAAGGGTGTAAATTCTCCTTGATCGGAAAAATCTGTAAGCGCTGTAAAGAAGGTGGCCGATTTGATCGATTTGTCGCCACGCTGTTTGAGCAAAGACAGAGTCAGAGCAAGCGTCGTCCCTGCGATACAATACCCCACCGCATTGATCTGCCGCTCTGAGGTAATTTCCTTCACCACATCCATCGCCGCCAGGAAACCTTCCGCGATATAGTCCTCCATTCCGACATCACTGTAGCTGGGGTCAGGGTTGATCCAAGAAACGATGAAGACGGTATGCCCCTGCTCAACGAGCCATTTGACCATGCTGTTTTGTGCCTTGAGGTCCAGAATATAGAACTTGTTGATCCAAGGCGGATAGATCACCACAGGTGTTTTAAAGACAGTATCCGTTGAGGGCGTGTACTGCACCAGCTCCATCATCCGGTTGCGGAAAACCACTTTGCCGGGCGTTGTCGCAATGTTCTTGCCCAGCTCAAAAGCACTGTCATCCGCAAGCTTGACGATCAGTTCTCCGTTATTGGCTTCAAGATCATTGATCAGGTTTTCAATCCCCTGCACGAGGCTCTGACCATCTGTTTCGATCGCCTTCTCCAGCGCGTCGGGGTTTGTCGCCAAGAAGTTCGTCGGCGACATCATATCGACGATCTGCTTGGCAAAGTAGTTCAAACGGTTTTTCTCTAACGGCTCCAGGTCTGAAACATCTTGCACCGCTCTGGTAATTGCATCGGCGTTGATCAGATACTGTTGTTTCACATAGTTAAAATAGGGGTGCGTATCCCAAAGTGGGTTTGAAAACCGCCGATCCGACGGCCCTTTGTTCTCGGGCGCAGACAACGTTCCCTTTGCAAGTGTTTGTTGAGCTTCGACGAAATGTTTCATCGTATCGGACCAGTAGGACATCTGGTTTTCCAGGATTTTAGCCGGATTGTTCACCATTTCCGCCCAATACGCCTGCGCGGCTTTGCCAAACAACTTTTGATTCGGACCATCCAACGCAGCATTATGTCCTTTGCGGTGCAGCAAAACCTGCTGCAGGCGCTCTGACAACTCTTCGACTTTCTTGAGGTTATGGGTCATTTTCTCAAGCGACGCCGTAGTTGGGACGTCACTTGTGTCACTTTCTGTTGTCATCTGTACCATTCCCTCTTATGTTTGCAGGTGCAGCATTTAAGTCGTTGGCTTTCAGGGGGCGATGCGACCGACTGTCTTAGCAAGGCGAGACATTAGACCAAGGAGACCCCTCTATGCGTTTCATGGCCACATACGACCTGATGGAAACGATCCGAAACACCAACCAATGGTTGGGTGCGTCTGCACTTGCCATGGGAGCCTACCCTGCCTTTTCGCTTGTTCCAAACCCTACGTTCACGTGGATGACCGCCTGGGGCGAGGTCACGGAACGCACCTACCAACGCATGGTTATCAAACCCGACTGGAACATTCCACCTGTCCCTTCAATGGACGGACGGGACCATTTAGTATCGACTGAGATCGTTGTGCAAAAAGACTTCGGTGACTTGCTTCATTTCGTCGTTGCCGACCGCGAGCCGCCCAAGCGGAAGGTATTGCTGGTCGCTCCAATGTCAGGTCACTACGCAACGTTGCTGCGCTCCACTGTCATTAGCCTGCTGCCAGACACAGACCTCTATATCACCGACTGGCACAATGCCCGGGATATTCCGGTCAGTGCGGGCAAATTCGATATCGAAGATTACACGCTTTACCTCGTAGATTTCCTGCGGGAACTTGGCCCAGATACCCATGTGATTGCCGTCTGCCAACCCGCACCTCTGGCGCTTGCCGCAACGGCCTACCTTGCCGAGGAAGATCCAGACGCGCAGCCGCGCAGTCTGACGTTGATCGGTGGCCCTGTGGATCCAGACGCGACACCGACCGACGTGACTGATTTTGGCCGTCGGGTGACCATGGGACAGCTCGAAGAAATGATGATCCAACGTGTAGGGTTCAAACATCCAGGCGTCGGACGAATGGTCTATCCGGGACTGCTGCAGCTGAGTTCCTTCATTTCCATGAATGCGGAAACGCACGCCAAAGCGTTCCTGAACCAGATCACGCGCGTGGCTCAAGGCGAAGCGCAGGACCATGACAAGCACAACCGCTTTTATGACGAGTATCTTGCGGTTATGGACATGACGGCCGAGTTCTACCTGTCCACGGTTGAGCGCATTTTCAAGAACCTGGAGATCGCAAAGAACGAATTCGTCGTCGACGGCAAGCAGGTAGATATCGGCAAGATCACGACCGTTGCAGTGAAGACCGTTGAGGGGTCAAAAGACGACATCTCCGCACCTGGACAATGTGTTGCGGCGCTGGATCTCTGCACAGGGCTCCCGGCCGAGAAGAAAGCCAGCCATCTGGAAGATGGTGCCGGGCACTACGGTATCTTTGCAGGCAAAAGCTGGCGCCAGAACATTCGCCCGCTGGTTCTCGATTTCATTGACGCCAACAGCGGCGAACCCGCCCCTAAGCGGCAACGTAAAGCAACCAAAGCAGCGAACAAAAACGCGGCAGCTTGACGGGTTTTACTAGCTTAAAATCAGCGGCTGCGCCATCCACTTGCGCAGAGCGGCAGTGGTGGCAGTGGGTTGTTCCAGCGTTGGCAAATGGCCTGCATCTTCGATCACGCAAAGCTGGCCATAGGGGATGAGTTCCGCCATGAATTCGTGGCGCTTCACCGGGCAAAGCGCATCATGCGCGCCGCAGAGCACCAGCGTGGGCACCTTACATTTGCGCAACGTGGTCTGCTGATCCGGGCGCCTTTGCAAAGCGCGGGACTGGCGTACAAAAACCTCAGGGCCAAGTGCATCAGCCATATCCATTACCAATTCAAGCACAGCTTTTTGCGTATCTCCCGGTGCCAAGTAATTCGGCTTCATCTCCTCACGCATCACATCCAACATCCGCCCCGCACGTGCGGCAACGATTTGTGGTTCGCGCGCCGTCGCAATCTGCGGCGTTTCAGCAAGTGGGTTAGTGTCCATTAACGCCAAGCGGGTCACCCGGTCCGGTGCGCGGCGCAGCACCTCCATCGCAACAATGCCACCCATGCTCAGCCCTCCTAGGGCAAAGCGTTTGGGCAACTGATCCAGTAGGTTAGAGGCAATCTCCTCAATCCGTTCGCCTTTCGTGATAGGCGCAACCATTACCGCCGTATCGGCAGAGAGTTCAGCAATCTGCGGACCATACAACCGAGCGTCACACATCATGCCCGGCAACAGCACCAAAGGCTCGATCATTCTGCATACCTCTTTCGTTTTTATAGGGCGTCAGACACGGGCAGTCTGCGCCATTTTGTGCGTAGACTTACCCGCATCACGCGAAACCGCAAGAACGAAGCTGTCAAATGCGACAGGTTTCAGTTTCTGTGGTGCCCGGCAGTGAGCACCTCGTCAATTGCAGTTTCAATCAGACCCAGACAGGGACCATCCGAAAACCGATGATCCGCGTCTTTCACAAGCGTCAACCGCATGTCCGGACTGGTGGCATGTTCGAGCAATCGCACGGCGGTTTCAGTGCTGACCGCTGTATCTGCGGTGCCTTGCAAAAACCGGACTGGGAAATCGAGAGCAAGCGGTGCACGCAGAACCAATTGCTTTCGGCCATCCTCGATCATCTTCTTTGTCACAACGTAGGGTTCCATATAATCCGACGGCAATTCGACGCGCCCCACAGTTTCCAGCAACTCCTTTTGTTTTTGCGTAAAACCACACCAATACCCATCTTCGGTAAAATCTGGTGCTGCAGCGATTGTCACCATACCCGCGATCTGTTCTGGTATATGTTTCGCCAGCAAGAGCGCCTGCCATCCCCCCATTGAGGATCCCACGGGCACGATCGGTCCGTTGACTAAGGCACCCACTATTGCGCGCGCATCCGCAGCCCAATCCCCAATACAGCCGTCCTCAAAAAGCCCTGAAGACTGCCCGTGGCCCGAGTAGTCGAAACGCAAGAAAGCGTGGCCATGGCGTTTTGCCCATGCTTCCAGGTGAATGGCCTTGGTCCCTTCCATGTCCGATTTTAACCCACCGAGGAAAACGATACATGGCCCGGAACCCTGGCTGAAGTGATAGGCCAGCCGCCGCTTTTGTGGCGTTTCACAATACCTGGGCTCTGACACAGCACACTCCTTCTTTCGTTCGAGAATGCGCCAGCGGCCCGTGCCGCTTCAATCCCCATTCCAAAATAAATTAGGTTACTATATTGTCACGTTACATTTTAATCACCTATAAAGAGCTATGGATTCGATTTTCAAAGCCTTGGCTGACCCGACCCGCCGCACCCTGCTCGACAGCCTGCGTAAGCGACCAGGTCAAAGCCTTCTGGACTTGCAAGGGCAGCTCGACATGACGCGGTTTGGCGTGATGAAACATCTTGGGGTGCTGGAAGAAGCAAAGCTGGTCATCAGCTACAAAAAAGGCCGTTTCAAATACCACTACCTGAATGCCCTGCCCTTGCAGGAAGCCATAGATCGCTGGGTGGAGCCGTTGCTTCAACAACCGGCGGCCCGAGCGGTGACACACCTCAAAACTCAACTTGAAGGAAAGACCGACATGACCAAACCCGATTTCATGATGCAGACCTTTATTCATTGCACACAGGAAGCGCTTTGGGACGCACTGACAGACCCGGATGCTGCAGCGCACTACAATTTCGTGGCAGCGAGCTGCATGCGCGAAGGGAACGCGCTGATCTACCGCATGGCGGATAACAATTTGATGCTGGTCTGCACGGAAACGCAGCTCATGCCAAAAATGCGGATCGAAGCGCGGTTCGAGCCTCATTGGGCTGGTCCAGACGTACCCTTGGCGGCATCCCGTTTTGTCTATCTGATCGAAGAACAGGGTGAAAACTGCCTGCTCACTGTCGAGCATTACGACATCCCCGAAGGTCAGGAAGGCATCGCAGATGGCTGGCACAGAACGTTAGCGGGCCTCAAAACGTGGCTGGAGACAGGCAGCGCCATCAAGTTCGCCCGCCAGCCAGAAGAGGTGTGAGACATGCCGCAAGGACAGCTTTCTTTGGAACTCGCCATGCTCGCTCTTCTGGCTGGGCTCGCGGCCTCTCTTTGGATCCCGTACATTGTTGGGGTGAACATGCATCCGCAGGAGGGGCGTGATCCGTTTGACCGCCCACCCTCCTTAAGTGAATTTCCAGCGTGGGTTCATCGTGCGCATCGCGCGCACCTCAATTTGCTGGAGCAATTTCTACCCTTTGCAGTCCTCGTGCTCTTGATCCACCAAATTGGCGCCTACTCGCCGCTCACCTATTGGACGACGATTGTCTTTGCGACATTGCGCGTTTTGCACACGGTTGGCATGATCTCTGGCGTCGTGCGCTTTCCGGCACGCCCCTTACTGTTCGTAGGAGGGTGGCTCTGTTGTCTCATGCTGGTCTACGCAGTTTCTACCGCTTAAACGAGTTCAGCCGCTGACGTAGGTTTGGACGGAAGGACGATAAAAAACTTTTTGATTGTGCAGCCGACCCAAAAGCTCTTCGTTTTCGCGCTGGTCCGCTTCAACCACACTGATCGACTCAAGATGTGCAGGGTTTTCCTCGGTGAGAGCCCGGCGCATTTTACACAGCTCGCGGCCGCGTGCGCGCAACGCTTCCTCGATGAGGTCCACATCATGAATACTCAGGTCGAACGATTTGTTGTAACGCGGCATAAGCTTCACCCTTTTAGGTCAGTTCTCTTCTACGCAGTGTGGGTCGGATTTAACACCTGATACGTCGCAGTCAACGTATTCTTCGGTATACTTTTCGACGCCACTTGACAGATTGACCCCATCGGGTCATCAGCAGCCCACACAAAACCCGCAACCGGGCGTCTCGTAGGCGCCAAACTGACGAGGAGCGCCCCAGATGGCCCAGATTTCTCTTACTTTCCCCGATGGCAATTCACGTGACTTTGACGCTGGCATAACCGCAGGCGACGTGGCCGCAAGCATCTCAACATCCCTGCGCAAAAAAGCGATCAGCGCCACGGTGAACGGGGCACATTATGATCTGGCTTGGCCGATCCAGGCAGATTCCGCCATCGCGATTCACACCATGCAGGACGAAGCGCAGGCCAACGAATTGATCCGCCACGATCTGGCGCACATCATGGCGCGCGCAGTGCAGGAGATTTGGCCCGAAACCAAGGTCACCATCGGACCGGTGATCAAGGACGGTTGGTATTATGATTTCGATCGCGCCGATCCCTTCACCCCTGAAGATCTCGGCTTGATCGAAAAGAAGATGAAGGAAATCATCAATAAGCGAGACCCTGTCCACACCGAGGTCTGGGAGCGCGACCGCGCGATCAAATACTACGAAGACAACGATGAGCCCTACAAGGTCGAGCTCATCGGTTCGATTCCCGGCGATGAACCCTTGCGCATGTATTGGCACGGAGAGTGGCAAGATCTTTGCCGCGGGCCTCATTTGCAGCACACTGGACAGGTTCCGGGTGATGCATTCAAACTAATGTCCATCGCAGGCGCCTACTGGCGCGGCGACAGTGATCGCGCCATGCTTCAGCGCATCTACGGTGTTGCCTTCACCGGCAAAGAAAAGCTCAAGGCGCATCTTCATATGCTGGAAGAGGCGGCCAAACGCGACCACCGCAAACTCGGCCGCGAGATGAACCTGTTTCACATGCAGGAAGAAGCGCCCGGCCAGGTGTTTTGGCACCCGAACGGATGGCGGGTCTACACCGAACTACAAGATTATGTCCGGCGCAAGCAACGCGTGGGCGGGTATGTGGAAGTGAACACGCCGCAGGTGGTCGACCGTAAGCTATGGGAAGAATCCGGCCACTGGGAGAAGTACCAGGAGCATATGTTCATCGTCGAAGTTGACGAGGAACACGCCCGTGAAAAGGCCGTGAATGCACTCAAACCCATGAATTGCCCCTGCCATGTGCAAATTTTCAATCAGGGCCTCAAATCTTATCGTGACCTGCCTTTGCGCATGGCTGAATTTGGGTCTTGCAACCGCTATGAACCCTCTGGCGCGTTGCATGGCATCATGCGGGTGCGCGGATTTACTCAGGACGACGGTCATATCTTTTGCACCGAAGACCAGATTGAATCCGAAACAGCGGTCTACATCGCGTTTCTGTCCGACATTTACAAAGATCTCGGCTTTGAGAACTTTAAGGTAAAGTTCTCGGATCGTCCTGAAGCCCGTGCAGGATCCGACGCAGTCTGGGATCGCGCGGAAACCGCGTTGCTTTCGGCCACACGCAAAGCCGGAATCGAACCCGAACTCAACCCCGGCGAAGGCGCGTTCTACGGTCCCAAGCTGGAATTCGTATTGACCGACGCCATTGGACGGGATTGGCAATGCGGCACACACCAGGTAGATTTCGTACTGCCCGAACGGCTGGATGCGACCTACATCGGCGCTGATGGCGGCAAGCACCGCCCCGTGATGTTGCACCGCGCAACACTTGGGTCCTTTGAACGCTTCATCGGTATCCTGATCGAAGAACACGCGGGCAAGCTGCCTTTCTGGTTGGCGCCGCGTCAGGTCGTTGTCGCCTCCATCATTTCGGATGCGGACGCGTATGTGCAGGAGGTCGTCGATACCCTAAAGGCCGCCGGCGTCCGGGCTGAAGCCGATTTGCGCAATGAGAAAATCAACTACAAAGTACGCGAACACTCAGTTGGAAAAGTACCCGTCATTCTAGCCGTTGGCGCGCGAGAAGTTGAGGAGCGCACCGTCACATTGCGTCGTTTGGGAGAGAAACGGACAACCGTCGAAAGTCTTGACGTTGTAACACAATCGTTGAAGGTCGAAGCTACACCCCCGGACCTTTTGTAACAAATCGGCCTCTCACCGCGCATAAATCACAAGAATACACTCGAATTGAAACATTTAGGCGTTTTTCACACCTGATTTCCAGCAGGGTGTTCACCCTTTTCTGACGTGGATGTGACACACAAGCTCGTGAATGGTATGTTTCGTGTGCTTTGGTACATATTATGTCACGTAAAGCCGCAAGGCTGGTATCACATGGCCGTATGGCCTGCAAAAGAGGAATTGCACAATGTCCAAAACGATGAAAACCGTCGCCCTCGCAAGCGCAGTCGCAGCAGCCTTCACGGCTCAGACGGCAACAACAGCCGACGCCGCAGCCAAAGAAAAGTGCTATGGCGTATCTCTGGCGGGCGCGAATGATTGCGCTGCAGGTCCCGGCACAACCTGCGCAGGCACATCTACCGTAGACTATCAAGGCAACGCCTGGACGCTCGTAGACGCGGGCACTTGCGCTGAAATCGAACTGCCCGAAATGGCAGACGGCACAGCGCGTGAAGGTTCTCTCGAAGAACTGAGCCGCGACGTTCCGGCATAAGAAAAGACCAAAGTTGCGCCCAGTGATACGCACTGGGCGCACATCATTTTCCGGCCGACCGCAGAATTCGGAGAGCCTCATGCTTGATTCCACCTACCGCGCCACTCAGCTGCCCTTTGCACCAGGTGTCGGATACAAGCCTCAGCATTTTACAGATATGATGAACGCCCCCGGTGCGGTGGCATGGATCGAGATCCATGCGGAAAATTATATGGGTGCTGGCGGGCGACCACATGCGCAGTTGCGTGCGCTGCAACAGCGCTTTGCGCTTTCCGTCCACGGAGTTGGGTTGAGCATTGGCGGCAGCACCGCGTTAGATAAAGCACATCTGGCGCGCCTTCGGACGCTGCTCGACAAAACCAACCCCGCAAGCTTTTCCGAACATCTGGCGTGGTCTACGCACGGCGCGGAGTTTCTGAACGATCTGCTTCCGCTGCCATACACAGACGCTACGCTTGCACATGTGTCAGCGCATGTAGACCAAGTGCAACAAGCCATCGGGCGTCAAATGCTTTTGGAAAATCCCTCCAGCTATTTGGGCTTTACCGAAAGCACTTGGCGTGAAACGGACTTTCTTGGGGCAGTTGTTGCGCGTACTGGTTGCGGCCTGTTGCTCGACGTTAATAACGTTTTCGTTTCTGCAACCAACTTGGGCTATTCGCCGCATGGCTACATCGATGACTATCCGCTGGATGCTGTCGGTGAAATTCACGTGGGCGGTCATGATGAAGACACCGACGAGAACGGCGCGCCCCTCCTGATTGACAGCCATGGCAAGCCCGTTGTTGATCCGGTCTGGGCCTTGCTCGACTATACCCTGTCCAAGTCAGGACCGCGCCCAGTACTCGTTGAATGGGACAATGACGTGCCCGATTGGCAAACGCTGCGGGCCGAAGCGGACCGCGCCGCACATGTTCTCTCTCCAGCACAATGACTATTACCCAAGCAGACTTTCGCGAAGCTCTCTTTGATGCAAACGCACCGGTACCGGATGGGCTGCACAATGCGATAGGCGGCCCGGCAGGTGCACGGTTCTCGGTCTATCGAAACAACGTCATCGTATCCTTGAGCGATGCACTCGCAACGGCCTTTCCGCTGGTAGGGAAACTGCTCGGAGCGGAAAATTTTGGTCGTCTTGCTGCCTTATACGTACGTGCTCATCCGCCCCAATCTCCTCTTATGATGTTCTATGGCGAGGACCTGCCCACATTTCTCGAACACTTCGAGCCGCTAAAACACATTGGATACCTCTGCGACTGCGCGCGCCTAGATCTGGCATTGCGGCGGTCCTACCATGGTGCAGACAGCACTGCTTTCGACGCAGGCATCCTTGGCACTGATGCCGGATTGAGCATAAGAATTGCGCTGGCGCCATCTACGCATATCATACGCTCACCATGGCCCCTCTTTGATATCTGGCGGTTTAACATAGAAAAAGATGCACCCAAGCCCCGCCCCATTGCCCAGGATGTGTTGGTGACGCGCCCTGAATTCGACCCGATACCACACGCGCTGCCAAAAGGTGGGGCGATATGGCTATCACATCTCGATAGTGGCAAGCCTTTTGATGAGGCCGCACAGCGCACTCTTGATGCCCAACCGGACTTTGATCTGACAACCGTTCTGCAACTCGCCCTCAGCACCAAGGCGTTGGCCGACTACACGACAAAGGAAACTCAATGATTACCCTCTACACGGAACTCACCGATCGGCTCTCAAAGGCGGACGGGCTTCTCTCTTCACTTGCGCGATTGATCTTCGCGGGCACACTTTTGATGTACTTCTGGGTTTCAGGCCTCACCAAGCTCGGCGACGGTATTTTGGGTCTTTTCGTACCCTCCACAGGCGCCTACGCGCAGATTTTCCCCAGAGCAATGGAAGCCGTCACATATGACACTTCACAACTGAGCGTTTTTCACTGGGCAGTCGTTGTTGCCGGCACATGGGCAGAATTTATTCTTCCCGCTCTGATCGTTCTTGGGCTTCTGACCCGCTTGTCGGCTCTCGGCATGATCGGGTTTATCGTTGTACAGTCACTGACGGACCTGATCGGCCATGGCGGTTTAGAACACTCTGAGACCTTTGGCGCTTGGTTTGATCGTTTTCCAGATAGCATCGTTATGGATCAACGCGCATTCTGGATTTTCTTGCTCATTGTGTTGGCGATTAAGGGCGCGGGGCCCCTATCTTTGGACAAAGCCATGTCCAGCGCAGTATTCGGCCAAAACCAACAAGATTGAAGCCTCGTGTTCAGGCTGCTCCGAGAGCAGCCTGAGTCTTTACCGTCCAACCGAGGTGCATCTCCTCCTCGGTGACGATGAGCGGTCTTTTCATGACAGAAGGATGTGCCTGTATCAAATCCAAAGGTTGTTCTGCGCGCTCCTCTTCTGACAAGGCGCGCCATGTCGTAGAACGGGTATTCAGCAACGCATCGCCGAACTGGGCCAAAGCTGCGTTCAACACCTGACTTGGTATACCTTCCGCCCTGACATCGACCAAAACAGCCTGCGGTAGAGATTTCATCGCCTTGCGACAACTATCACAATTTTTCAAACCATAAATCTGCATAGAATTTCCCCGTTTTAACCCCGACCTAACGCAATTTTTACAACCACACGCTGCCTTTTGCTTGATTTTCGCAAGCGAAGCACAATCTGTTAGATTGTATTAACGCTGAAAGTTCAATCGAGCTTCCAGAAATAGGCACAGGCTCTAGGGCCGGCATAATTGAAGATATGAAGGAGGCACGGGACAAATGGCCAGTGGCACCGTGAAATGGTTCAATACAACCAAAGGCTATGGTTTCATAGCTCCCGAAGGTGGTGGAGCGGACGTTTTTGTCCACATCTCCGCTGTCGAACGATCAGGTCTGACCGGACTTGCAGACGACCAGAAGGTTAGCTTTGAGCTCACCGAAGGGCGAGACGGACGCCAAATGGCCAGTGACATACAGCTACTCTAGCCTGCAGTTCCTATCTTGAATACCCAGAAATGCCGCAAATAAGTTTAGCGGCGTCTCGTTTTCGATCGTCAGAGCAGTGCAACCAACCGCTCAGAAAAGCAGCGCTCTGACACTTTTCTTGCAGAAACCTCTATTCAAAAAGTGCGTTGAATTCGCGCCACTCGCCCTTGCTCATACCTGAGGTTTCCTGAGTAACGTTATCTCCTGCAAGCTGACGTTTGACGCAAGACAACGCTTTTCCAGAGAGTGTCGCCCCTCCCAGTCGATAGTCCTCAAAGGCCTTGTATGCCGCGGGCACCCAATCTTCGACCATTTTACAAATCGAATCTGCATAAACTCGAATTTCGTATTGCGCGTGACTATCCGCACGCAAACGCAGGAAATGGAACAGGTTGTGTAGGTCAACTTTCCAGTACCACTGTGTATAAATATTGGCAGGTAAGTTCATGCGCGCCAATTCCCGCGCGAGACCGTCTTGCCCTTCCTGCCCGATCATCGCTTCATAATTGTCATAGCATCGCTCAGAGTCTGACTTGAGAATTTCAAGCACCCTTGCCGCCTCTTCCCCTTGCAATACCCCACCCCGACCTTGGTTGTTCACGACGCTTTGCGCGTTGATGTGTTCGGGCGCCGGAATATAAAATTCCCGATCGAGAATAGAATAGCGGGCGGAATACTCGTTTACGTTAGCTGTCCGATGCCGAATCCACTGTCGCGCAACAAATACGGGCAGTTTGACATGTAGCTTGACCTCACACATCTCGAACGGTGTGGAATGCCAGTGCCGCATCAGATAACGGATCAAACCTTCGTCATTCTGCACTGATTTCGTACCTTTGCCGTAAGAAACACGCGCGGCCTGACAGATGGCAGCATCATCGCCCATATAGTCGATTACGCGCACGAAACCATGATCGAGCACCGAATGCGCCTTGTAGAGATGCTGCTCCATACCTGAAGCGACAGCGCGCATCGTGGGCTGCGGGTCTGCGCGCAAGGCATCGATTTCCGCTTGCTGCTCGGGACTAAGTGTCATGGCCTATCCTTTTGCGGGGGCTGAGTCGTAGTCGACTATATCTTGATGCAAGACCCGGCGAAATATCCATATAAAGTATTTTCCCATTCACGTGCCCAAAATCCCGCAGTGCCGGTTGATGCTGGCGCTCCGCTTAGAGCATGCTAGGTTCCAGTCGAAACAAAACAAAAGGAGAAACAGATGAGCTTGAAGTATTTGCATACGATGGTGCGTGTGAAAAACCTGGAGCAAACAATGGCGTTTTTCACATTACTCGGATTGAAAGAAACCCGCCGTATGGACAATGAAAAGGGACGGTTCTCCCTTGTTTTCATGTCAGCACCAGGGCAAGAAGAGTGCCCTGTCGAACTTACGTACAACTGGGACGGGGACGACGGGCTGCCCAGTGACAGTCGTCATTTTGGTCATCTCGCGTATCGGGTTGGCAACATCTACGAGGTTTGCCAGCATCTCATGGACAACGGGGTTACGATCAACCGTCCGCCACGAGACGGTCATATGGCTTTCGTGCGCTCACCGGACAATATTTCGATTGAATTGCTGCAAGAAGGGGACAATCTGTCTGCGGCGGAACCGTGGGTGAGCATGGAGAACACCGGACATTGGTAAAAGCGGCGGCCTTCGGCGTTTGCATCGCGACCCTCGCTCCAGTCGCCGCGACCGCCGATTGTAGGCTCGCGCTTTTGTTAGCCATAGACGTGTCCAGTTCTGTGGACGCCGCCGAAGACATTCTCCAGCGTGGCGGGATCGCAGCAGCGCTGTCATCGCCCGAAGTCGCGGCAGTATTTCTTGCATCCGACCAACATGTCGCTTTGGCAGCATACGAGTGGTCAGGGCGCTATAATCAGCAGATCCTGCTTGACTGGACAATTGTCAAAGACCGGGAGACCCTCTTTTTGGCAGCGGAGAAGATTGCTAACAGCAAAAGAAGTCATAATGATTTTCCGACGGCCATGGGTTACGCTCTTGGATATGGAGCTGGCGTGATGGAACGCGCGCCTTCTTGTGAGCAACAAACGCTAGATGTTGCAGGTGACGGCCAAAATAATGAAGGGTTCACACCCGCACAAGCGTACGCGGCTTTCTTTTTTGAGAAAATCACAGTGAACGGTTTGGTCATCAATGGTGCCGATTTCGAAGCAGAAACTGGATTAATTGCGTATTACAAAGGCAACGTTATCCGTGGGCCTGGCGCGTTTGTTGAAGTAGCAGCGGGATTTGAAGACTATGAGCGCGCCATGCGGAGAAAATTAGAGCGGGAACTTGCGCTCCCCATTCTTGGGTCTGTAGATGTCTTCCCTTCGGAGACAGTACGAAAATGACGACGACTCGACAGTGTATTCTCGGTGCAGTTGCGCTATCGCTTTATGCTACTGCGGGTAATGCGGAGTGCCGTCAGGCCTTGGCTCTTGGGTTGGATGTGTCCGGTTCAGTTGATCTGCGCGAATACCGACTGCAATTGGATGGTCTTGTGTCAGCGCTGAATACTCCAGAGGTTGTTCAGGTGCTTATGGCAATGCCTAGCGCGCCAGTGCACATACTGATTTATGAGTGGAGCGGCCCGGACAATCAGACCATTTTGGTACCTTGGACAGCTCTTTCTGACAAAAATGATCTGGCGCATATTAGTGAAGTTCTTGCCAACGCTGAGCGACGGCAAGCAACACCCGGAACCGCTTTGGGCGTCGCTATGGAGTCAGGTGCAACTTACCTTGAAGAACGCAAGAATTGCCAGAAGCGAACACTCGATATTTCGGGGGACGGAAAGTCAAATTTGGGTCCCCGGCCCCGAGACGTTAAGGCGACGATCTCAGAACGTGGAATAACGGTAAATGCGTTGGTTATCGGCCCAGATTCAGCCCAACAAGGGGATGCGCGGCAGACCGGCATTGGCGAACTGTCATCATATTTCCGTGCCGAGGTCATCACCGGACCAAACGCCTTCGTACAAACGGCGCTCGGATTTGAAGATTACGCAGCCGCAATGGCCCAAAAGCTCAAACGCGAGCTTAAGGGCATCGTAATTGGCGCTGTTCAATAGATATAGCGAATTTGGTCAGACCAGTAACGTTCCATGCGCTTTAGCGAACGCGTGATATCGTCGATACCATCTGGTCCAAGCACGCCTTTGTGCTGCAGCCCATCAGCATGGCGCGAGAAGAGTTCGGTAACAACGTCACGGATGCGCCGTCCCTTATCGGTCAACTTCACTCGAACCGAACGACGGTCAATTTCACACCTCTGGTGATGCATGTAGCCCGTCTCAACCAGTTTCTTGAGATTGTAGCTCACGTTACTACCTTGGTAGTACCCGCGGCTTTTCAGTTCACCAGCAGTAACCTCATTATCGCCGATGTTAAATAGCAGCAGCGCCTGAACAGCATTGATCTCAAGAACGCCGACCCGTTCAAATTCGTCTTTAATGACGTCCAGCAGTAAGCGGTGTAACCGCTCTACCAAAGACAACGCCTCAAGGTAACTGACCATGAAACCATGGTTCTGTCCGGCTTGGGTTGATTCCGACTTAATTGGGTCCACGACGCTCATAAACGCGCTCCATCGTTACATGACTGGCGGTAAATTGCGTTGCAAAGCCCAATATTTCGTTAAAAACAATAAAAACATGCGTGCGTTGCGCATTACACCTTCTGTTTTGGCAAGGAACCCGTGATGGAATGGATCATTGCGGCATAAGGTTCTGGTGGGGATATTTGCCCTGTAACCCATTGATAAAGGTCATGATCATTCTCATTCAGCATCTCGTCATACAGGGACAAATTATGGTCATCCATCGCGTCAAGATGCGTCGCAGAAAAACGTTGCAGGATAAGGTCCATCTCCTTGATGCCCCGCCGCATGGACCGCATTTTTAGTCGTTTTATACGATGTTCATGCAGCTCGCTCATCGTTATCCTCCTGTAGAGCCATCCGCAATTTTTTCTCAAGCCGCCCAAGCTGCTCTACACGTGCGATCATATCCGCCCGTAAATCCCGCAGCTCATTGAGAATATCCGTCGCTGATGCTGGTAACGATGCTTCCTCAAGAGGTGCATCGAGCCCTTCACCCTGACCGTTGATCAACCACATCATTGAAACATTCAACAATCCTGCCATCATCGACAAACGATTGGCACGCGGCTCGCTCAGATCTTCTTCCCAGGACCGCAAAGTTGCAACGCGCACACCCAAACGTCGTGCGAGTTCTGCCTGCGTCATACCCGCCATTTCGCGCGCCGCCGCGACGCGGTCACCAAATGTAGCCGTGTCCGGCCCATACCAATCTGTTACATCGTCCATTCTCAACACTCCTGTGCAGTATCGCGCTTGCTTGGGGCTTCTTGCCCGCCTATGAACGCCTTAGTTTTACCAAACCGAGGCACCTATGGAATTCCTGTCTACGACACTCGCGCGCGTCAAACCGTCTCCGACCATTGCCGTCACTACGAAGGCGGGGGAATTGAAGGCCGCGGGGCGCGATGTCATCGGTCTTGGCGCGGGAGAGCCCGATTTTGATACGCCTCAGAATATCAAGGATGCCGCTATCGCCGCAATCGCAGCTGGCAAAACGAAGTATACACCAGTTGACGGTATACCCGAACTGAAACAGGCCGTCTGCGACAAATTGAAACGCGACAACGATCTGCAATACACCCCCTCACAAGTTACTGTGGGCACGGGTGGTAAACAAATCCTTTACAACGCGCTGATGGCAACCCTGAATGAAGGCGACGAAGTTGTTATCCCGGCGCCCTATTGGGTCAGCTACCCCGATATGGTGCTGCTTGCGGGAGGCACGCCTGTTGTTGCTGAAGCGTCCCTGCAAACCGGTTTCAAACTGACCGCCGACCAATTGGAAGCGGCCATTACGGATAAGACGAAATGGCTGATCTTCAATTCTCCCTCCAACCCGACGGGTGCGGGGTATACTTGGGGTGAGCTGAAGCAATTGACAGATGTGCTGATGCGGCACCCACATGTTTGGGTGATGACGGACGATATGTACGAACATCTCGTCTATGATGATTTCAAGTTCTGCACCCCTGCGCAAGTTGAGCCGCGCCTCTATGACCGCACACTTACCGTGAACGGTGTGTCAAAGGCCTATGCCATGACAGGGTGGCGGATTGGATACGCTGCGGGGCCAGAAAAGCTGATTGCTGCCATGCGCAAGGTACAATCCCAATCCACATCCAATCCCTGCTCGATAAGCCAATGGGCCGCCGTTGAAGCCCTGAATGGGACGCAAGACTTCATCGCACCCAACAATGCGCTGTTCGTACGCCGCCGAAACCTTGTTGTCGAAATGCTGAACGCTGCAGAAGGTATCCGCTGCCCGATGCCGGATGGCGCGTTCTACGTCTACCCATCGATTGCTGGCTTGATTGGCAAAACTTCGGCGGGTGGCACGTTGATCGACACGGACGAAGCTTTTGCTACGGCATTGCTCGAAGAGACCGGTGTTGCAGTTGTTTTTGGCGCAGCCTTTGGCCTTAGCCCCAATTTTCGGGTCAGCTATGCGACCTCGGATGAAGCGCTCACCGAAGCGTGCACACGCATTCAAACGTTCTGCGCGCGTGCAACGTAAAGACAGAAGTCACAAGTTGTAGCGATGTTTCAGCCAAGTCGCCCTGAACGGCGCTTGGTCTGCTCTGCCGATCGGCAGATGCGTGGCGATTGTTAGGCGCTTACTTCAGGTATTGAAAAGGAAGTGCAGGACGTCGCCATCCTTGACGACGTAGCTTTTACCCTCCGCGCGCATTTTACCAGCTTCCTTGGCAGCGCTTTCCCCACCGAATGACACAAATTCATCATAGGCAATTGTTTCAGCGCGAATGAACCCTTTTTCGAAATCACCATGGATCACGCCCGCGGCTTTCGGCGCGGTCGTACCTTCCGTGATTGTCCAGGCACGCGCTTCCTTCGGCCCGACCGTAAAATAGGTCTGTAAATGGAGCAGTTCGTAACCTGCACGGATCAGACGGTCGAGCCCCGCTTCTGCAAGCCCCATTTCGTCGAGAAACATCTGCGCTTCTTCCGGCTCAAGCTGGCTGATCTCTTCCTCAATCTGCGCTGAAATGATCACATGGGAATTTCCCTGCGCCGCCGCCATTTCCGCCACACGAGCCGCATGCGCGTTGCCCTCGGCAGCTTCAGCTTCGCCAACATTGCACACATATAGAACCGGCTTCGTCGTCAGCAGCTGCAGCATCTTCCATGCGCGCGCGTCTTCTTCATCCACATCAACCACGCGGGCAGGCTGCCCCTCTTCCAGAGCAACCCTTGCGGATTCCATCAATCGCTGCTGTTGCACCGCTTCCTTGTCACCACCGCGCACTTTCCGCACGATATTCTGGAGGCGTTTCTCAATGCTTTCCAGATCTGCCAGCATCAGTTCGGTTTCGATGGTTTCAGCATCCGCGACCGGATCCACGCGTCCGTCCACGTGGGTGACGTCTCCGTCCTCAAAACAGCGCAGCACGTGTGCGATGGCATCTACTTCGCGAATGTTGGCCAGGAACTGATTTCCCAGGCCTTCGCCTTTGGAAGCGCCTTTCACCAACCCCGCGATATCGACAAACGTCATACGTGTCGGGATGATCTGCTTTGAGCTGGCAATCGCTGCGAGCTTATCGAGACGGGCATCCGGCACGGCGACTTCACCAACGTTGGGTTCAATCGTACAGAACGGAAAATTCGCAGCTTGTGCTGCAGCCGTGCGCGTCAGCGCGTTGAAGAGCGTGGATTTGCCAACGTTCGGCATGCCCACGATTCCCATTTTGAAACCCATATCAGCGTCCCTTGTAAGATCGCGCCTGACCTAGAGCGATTGCGCGATGGGTACAAGGCCCACTGCATCAGAAGCGTTGTCGCCGGTCCTCGCGCGCATGGAAAATCAAGGCCCAGGCCAGCAGGATAAACATCGGATGCGTCAATCCACCTGAAAAGAAAAGCGCTGGAAACCAGATCAGTAAGACGATGATGGCCAAGATGGGGCGACCCGTCAAAAAGATCGAAACCGGCGGCAGTAAAAGTGCAAGAATGTAATTCATAAAGGTAACATGGGGGTCATCTGGCAGAAAATCGAGGGGGAATTTCACCCGATTCCGCCCCATATTGCAAGCGGGCTGCGTTCGGGCGCGAAGGTGGATTGATTTCCCCGCCCGATTTGGGCATGTGGGGCTCTACTGCTGAAAGGTGCCGCTATGACCCGTATCGATGACAAATTCGCAACTCTCGCAAAAGCTGGAAAGAAAGCGTTCGTCACATATGTGATGGCCGGGGATCCGGACTTTGAACGCTCACTGGAGATTGTCAAAGGTCTGCCAGGCGCTGGTGTCGATGTC
>JBGCDG010000002.1:0-206492 GCA_045105195.1 Roseobacter sp.
GGTGCTGCGGCCTGAGGCTTTGTGGGCGTCGTCGACGGCTTTTTCGACTGCGTATTGCCGGGCCATGGGGTCGTCGGCCACCGCCAGATCCACCGCCTCCAACCGTTTGACCTCGTCGCGGAGCCTTGCGGCTTCTTCGAATTCGAGGTTCTCGGCGGCTTTGCGCATATCGGTACGCAGCCCGTCCAGCACGGTTTGCAGGTTACCGCCCGCCATCTGTTTGTCGATCTTGGCGGTCACGCGGCTCTGGTCGGTGTCGCCCTTGTAAAGGCCCGCTAGAATATCCTCGACGTTCTTTTTCACCGTCTGCGGCGTGATCCCGTGTTCTTCATTGTAGGCAAGTTGTCTAGCACGGCGGCGATTGGTTTCGCCAATTGCACGTTCCATCGACCCGGTAATGCGGTCGGCATACATGATCACCCGCCCTTCTGCATTCCGCGCAGCGCGCCCTGTGGTTTGGATGAGAGACGTCTCAGAGCGCAAAAATCCTTCTTTGTCAGCATCAAGGATCGCCACCAATCCGCATTCCGGGATATCCAACCCTTCACGCAGCAAGTTGATTCCGATCAGTACATCAAAAGCCCCCAATCTCAGGTCGCGTAAAATCTCGATCCGTTCGAGGGTATCGATATCGCTGTGCATGTAGCGCACGCGGATGCCCTGTTCGTGCATGTATTCGGTCAAGTCCTCAGCCATGCGTTTGGTGAGTGTCGTCACCAATGTGCGAAAACCGTCAGCCGCAACTTTGCGCACTTCGTCCAACAGATCATCCACCTGCATCTCCACGGGACGGATCTCGATCTCCGGGTCAATGAGACCTGTGGGGCGGATGATCTGCTCGGTGAAAACGCCGCCCGTCTGTTCCAGTTCCCACCCTGCGGGCGTGGCTGACACGAAGACGGATTGAGGGCGCATGGCGTCCCATTCCTCGAACTTGAGAGGGCGGTTATCCATGCAGGAAGGCAGGCGAAACCCGTGCTCGGCCAGCGTGAACTTACGGCGGTAATCCCCTTTGTACATGCCGCCGATCTGCGGGACCGACACGTGGGATTCATCCGCAAAGACGATGGCATTGTCTGGGATGAACTCAAATAGGGTCGGGGGTGGCTCGCCTGGCGCCCGACCGGTCAGATAGCGCGAATAGTTTTCGATCCCGTTGCAAACACCAGTGGCTTCCAGCATTTCCAGATCGAAGTTTGTGCGTTGCTCCAGCCGTTGCGCCTCGAGTAGTTTCCCATCAGCAACCAGTTGGTCGAGCCGGGTGCGCAGCTCTTTCTTGATGCCGATGATGGCCTGCTGCATGGTCGGTTTGGGCGTGACATAGTGGCTGTTGGCATAAACGCGGATTTGGTCAAAAGTGTCGGTTTTCTCACCGGTCAGAGGGTCAAACTCGGTGATAGCTTCCAATTCTTCGCCGAAAAAAGACAAGCGCCAGGCGCGGTCCTCAAGGTGGGCCGGGAAGATTTCAAGGCTGTCTCCTCGCACGCGGAAGGACCCGCGCTGGAAAGCCTGATCATTGCGTTTGTATTGCTGCGCGACCAGATCAGCCATGACCTGCCGTTGGTCGTAGTTGCTGCCGGTCTTAAGATCTTGCGTCATCGCGCCGTAGGTTTCCACCGAGCCAATGCCGTAAATGCAAGAGACAGAGGCCACGATGATCACATCATCCCGCTCCAGCAATGCGCGTGTCGCGGAGTGGCGCATCCGGTCGATCTGTTCGTTGATTTGGCTTTCTTTCTCGATGTACGTGTCGCTGCGCGCGACGTAGGCTTCTGGCTGATAATAGTCGTAAAATGAAACGAAGTATTCGACCGCATTTTCGGGAAAGAAGCCTTTGAATTCACCATAAAGCTGGGCTGCGAGCGTTTTGTTTGGCGCGAGGATAATTGCCGGGCGTTGGGTCTCTTCGATCACTTTGGCCATAGTGAAAGTCTTGCCGGTGCCCGTAGCGCCCAAAAGCACCTGCTCGCGCTCGCCATCACGTACGCCTTGCGCCAGTTCGGCAATCGCGGTTGGCTGGTCGCCTGCGGGTTCGAACTCGGTGGACAGCTCAAACTGTTTGCCGCCCTCCAGTTTTTGTCGGGCACGGACATCAGGGGCCGGATTGGCCAGTATGGCATCGGACGAGTCGGAATGGGCGTAGGGCATGGGTGCCTCCAATGTGTAATGCCAAAGGTGTCATGTTTCAGGTCGGGTTCAACCCCCTGACTGCGGATGCTGACAAATTTTGACGGTAGGATTTGAAAGTAAAACAGGCGTTTCGCGCTGTGCGTTGCGTGCGTTGCGCGCGTTGCTCAATAACCGCTCAATTCTCAGCACTCCGGGCTTGCGAGGGGAGGGGGCATGCGTGCTATATGAACGAGAGAACACAGGAGCCAGCCCCAATGCGTGCGAGAATTTACAAGCCAGCCAAAACGGCCATGTCATCGGGCATGGGCAAGACGCACAAATGGATCCTTGAATTCGCGCCTGCTTCGGCGCGGGAAGTTGATCCGTTGATGGGTTGGACGTCATCTGATGATATGCAATCTCAGGTTCAACTACACTTTGATAGCAAAGAAGCTGCAATCGAATACGCCCAGGAAAAAGGAATTGACGCAGAGGTACAAGAACCCAAGACGCGTCGCCCAAATATCCGGCCCGGCGGCTATGGTGAGAATTTCGCCACAAATCGACGTGGTGCCTGGACCCATTAGATGTCTGTACTCGACCAAGTGCGCCCGGACGAAGCTGATGTTGCCGCACTTCTGGAGCGGCACTTCAATTTGATGCGGGAACAGTCTCCCCCAGAGAGTTGCCATGTTTTGCCCGCAAATGCCCTGGATCATCCGGACATCCATCTTTACGCGCTGCGGTATGAAGGCAGCGCAGTTGCCGTTGGCGCCATAAAAGCGCAGGGAGCCGCCGGAGAATTAAAATCAATGCATACCGCAATTGAAGCGCGTGGGCATGGCTATGGCCGGATTCTACTGGTTGGCCTTTTGGAGCAAGCCCGGACGCTTGGCCTTTCTCGGCTGGAACTGGAAACTGGATCAGGCCGCGAGCATCTTGCAGCGCGCAACCTGTATGCTTCGGAGGGATTTTCCGAATGCCCGCCGTTTGGCGAGTACACCCATGACCCGCTCAGCACTTTCATGGCGCGTGAGATCTAAGGTTTTTACAGGCACGTTTCCGATTAATTCGTGATTGTGGGACGCAGATCTTCAAGCGTGAGGCGTGGGAACCAGATGGCGCATCGTTGCTTTTCCGAGCGCGATTACCTTGAGCGCCCTCAAGGAAACAACGTTTCGCTTTTCGTCACTTCTGGGATGGCTGAACATCGACGGCGTTGGTCTGGCGGTCTCTAATCCCTTGCGCAGAAACAAAAACTGTCTATCGTCAGTGAAAAGTTGCTTCGGCGAACGCCGCGTGCCGGCGTGTTTTTACAAAAATAATAATGGGCGGCTAACGCCTACTAACATAAAGTGGAGGAAACAGAATGTTCAATTACAAGCGGGCGCTTGCCCCTTCGGCACTGTCATTGATGATGATGGCCAGTGCTGCCGTCGGTGCCCCTGACAAAGTGTCTGGCCCAGGATTTGATGCAGGGTGTTTTGCACCCTGGAACGACGAGATCGGCTATTTCCAATGGGAAAAACGCGACGGTCCACACAAGATCGCTATCGTGAACGGCTTTGTCGGGAATACCTGGCGTATCCAGATGATCCAAACAGCGAAAGCCTATGCGGCTCAGCCTGATATCGCCGCACAAATCGAAGAATTCAAAGTGGTTTCCACTGGCACTGACGTGGCTGCACAATTGGGTGCAATCGAAGATTTTATCAACCAGGGGTATGATGCCATCGTGACCATTGCGGTGTCACCAGAAGGCTTCGATCGCGTTATTCGCCTTGCCGACCGTAACGACGTGGTGCTCGTTCCATTCGACAATGTGCTCGACACAGACAAGGTGATGCAGGTTAACAAAGATCAGCTGGAAATGGGCCGCATGTACGGACGCTGGTTGCTGGAACAGTTCGGTGAGAAATCTGAAGGCAAGATTCTTGAAGTGCGTGGCCTGCCAGGGAATTCGGTGGATCGCGATCGTAACATTGGTTTCCACGAAGTCATGGATGCGTCGGGCGGCAACTGGGACATCGTTGAAGTTGTCGGCAATTGGGATGATGGCACGGCGCAAAAAGTTACTGCGGATGCGATTGCTGTGCACAGCGAATTCGATGGTGTGGTCGTACAAGGCGGAACAACCGGGGCCGTGCGCGCCATGTTGGATGCAGGGCACCCAATGGTGCCGCTGGCTGGAGAAGCGGAAAATGGTTTCCGTAAGATCTTGGCCGAGCAGGCGGACAACGGGTTGAAAGCCATTTCGATTGGACAGTCGCCGGGCATGGTTTCAGTCGCGATGAAGGCGGCTCTTGCCGCACTTGACGGCCAGGTGATGCCGCAGCTCATTTCAATTCCGATCCCGTCCACACGGTATGACGAGCTTGAAGCGGGCAAAAACTATTGGCCTGACCTGACGGACAACTTTTTTACCGTCAACGAGTTTCCGGCCTGTGATGTCAACATCACTGCCCGCGAAATCATGACCAATGACGCGGAAAACCTCGATTAATCCTTAAGACCTGACGCCGCGCCCTTTGGCCCGGCGTCACCCCTTTACCCACTCGGTTTTATCGGGATTTCCATGCCATTATCTTCAAGCGATCCTGCGCAAGCGCACGTCCAACTGACCGGCGTGACCAAACGCTATGGCGGTGTGACCGCTTTGGACAACATCGATTTCGCCTGTGAACTGGGATCCGTCCATGCGGTGCTTGGTGAAAACGGCGCGGGAAAATCGACTTTGATCAAGATTATGTCTGGCGTGGTGCAGCCTGATGAAGGCGAAATCCGCCTCAATGGGAAACCCGCTAGTTTCTCGCATCCAGCAGCTGCAAATGCGCAGGGCATCGTCTGTATTTTCCAAGAACTGTCGCTTTTGTCTGATCTGTCCGTGGCCGATAATATTTCGATCGCGGACCCGCCGCGTCGGTTTGGCCTCATTGATGGGAAAGCGCAACGCAGGCGGGCAGAAGACCTTCTCGCACGGATCGGCTGCGAAGATGTTAATCCGATGTCGCGGGTACGTGATTTGCCATTGTCGCGCAGACAGATGGTCGAAATCGCAAAAGCACTGGCGAAAGATCCGAACGTTTTGATCCTTGATGAAGCGACCTCGGCGCTTACGGCAGCTGATGTAGATACCGTTTTTGAAATTCTGCGGCGCTTGCGGGATGATGGTATCTCGATCCTGACGATTTCGCACCGGATGCATGAAATCGAAGCCATCGCCGACAAATGTTCGGTGTTCCGCAACGGCCAACATATCGAGACCTTCCAGCAAGGTGCGCGCTCTGAAGGAGAGATCGTGCAAATGATGATTGGCCGCGAAATCACAGCGCATTTTCCGACAAAGCCGCCTCCGCCTGAAGCAGCTAAGCCTATGCTTCAGCTTGATAAATACTCCTGGGAAGATCGTCTCAAGTCCATTGATCTGACCGTAGGCGCGGGTGAAATTGTGGGCCTTGGCGGGCTCGACGGGCAAGGCCAGAAAGAACTGTTGCTTGGTCTTTTCGGTGTGTTGAAAGGCACAAGCGGACAGGTGAAAGTGCGTGGCAAGAACGTTGAAATCAACTCCCCGCAAGACGCTAAAAAGGCGGGGGTCGATCTGGCGCTGATCCCCGAAGATCGCAAGACCGAAGGCTTGATGTTGCCGATGTCTATCGCAGATAATCTGACGATTGCATCATTGAAGCGTCTTTCGCGCGGTTTGTTTGTCGACGCTGATGCGCTGAGTGCGGCAGTCGAAGACGGTATTCAGCGGATGCAAATCAAGGTCGGATCAAGCGCGGACCGGGTATCGACCCTCTCGGGCGGCAACCAGCAGAAAGTGGTCATTGCCAAATGGCTCATGACGGATCCAAAGATCATCCTGCTAAATGACCCGACACGCGGCATTGACGTGGGTACGAAGCAGGAAATCTATCGCTTGTTGCGCAGTCTTGCTGACACCGGCGCATCAATCATATTCTATTCAACGGACTACGAAGAACTGATCGGTTGCTGTGACCGTGTCGCAGTGATGTATGATGGCGAAATCGTCCGCGAACTGCAGGGGGATGAAATAAATGAACGCAATATCATCGCGTCGGCGCTGAAAATGGACGAGGCTGCAGAATGAAAGACCTGAGAGTACGGCTTTCACAAAACGCTGCGTTGCTGACTGCAATTGCAATCTTCATCCTGTTTTACGTGTTCTACAACATGAACCATCCGCGAGGCTTTTCGGTTGCGGTTCTGATCCAGAACTCGAACGAAGTGTTTACGCTGGCCATGGTGGCGATGGCGCAGACCGTTCCTGTGCTCATGGGCGGTCTTGATCTGTCGGTTGGCGCGATCATGACGCTGGTGAACACGATCGCGAGCCATTTGTTGAACGGGACTCCACTGCAAATGGCATTTGGCATGGTGGTGAGCCTTGCGGCTGGCGCGGCCTGTGGCTTCGTCAACGGATGCATTGTTGTCTATGGGCGCATTCAACCGATTATTGCGACGCTGGCTACAGGCGCGATTTTCCTTGGCCTGGCGTTGTTTCTGCGCCCTTCCCCGGGTGGGAACGTGGATGGCGATCTGTCTTGGGCAGCGACCAATGACCTTTATGAGATCGCGGCAACCTATGGGTTCGCAGAAAATGGAGAGGCCGCGTGGTTCCAGTTTATTTCCTGGATACCCGTACCGCTTGTTTTGCTGGTTTTGGTGGCGGTGCTCGTCTGGCTACCCTTCGCAAGATCTGTCACTGGGCGCACCGTTTACGCGGTGGGATCAGGTGAGGGGGCGGCATACATGTCAGGCCTGCCCATTGACCGCGCCAAGATCGCGGCTTTTACCTTGGGTGGATTTTTCGCTGGGATTGGCGGGCTTTATCTGACGCTTCAGACGTCTTCGGGCAATGCCGACATCCCGCAGGCCGGGGCCTACACGCTCAACTCTATCGCGGCGGTCGTAATTGGCGGCACTTCGCTTTTGGGTGGTGTCGGCACTGCCATCGGTTCGATTTTTGGCGCACTGATCTTGCGCACCATCTCGTTTAACTTCCGGATTTTTGAGATCGACCCCCTGATGCAACCTTTGTTTGAAGGTACGGTTCTGCTCGCGGCGGTCAGCCTTGGGGCGTTCCGCGTTCTGAGGGTCAAGAACACGCTGGAGCTCTTTCGATGACGTCCATGCCGCAGAACTCTGTGCCGTCTCGGTTCAAGTTTAAAGAAGACGACAAGCCGATCATTTTGTCCGCTTGTTTCATTGTGGTCATCCTGGCCGTGGGGACTGTGTACACCCTTTACACGCAAGGCACGGCAACGCTGCTTTCACCTGGGTATTTGCTCCAGCAACTGCAAGTGGGGGCGTTTCTGGGCATCGCCGCTGCGGGCATGATGCTGGTCATTCTGTTGGGCCACATCGACCTTTCCATCCCTTGGACGATTGCTGCGGGTGCGATGATGGCCACGACGGTCGGCGGGCCGATGGCGATCCCCGTTGGACTAGGCGTCGGGCTTCTGGTGGGGCTCGTGAACGGCCTTGGAGTTGCGTATCTGAGAATCCCTTCGATGATCTTTACACTTGGGGTCAACGCGGTGATGCGGGGTCTGATGGTCGCCCATACCGGTGGTTTTGCCCCACAGACAGCGGCCACAGACCTGATGCAATATCTCGCAGTGGGCAAGATCCTCGGTATTCCGGTTGCATTGATGGTCTGGGCCGTTGTCTCCATTTTTGTAATGCTTCTTTTGCAACGAACAGCGGTCGGCAAAAGCATCTATGCCATCGGCAACAAGGAAGCCGCCGCCTATCTTGCGGGCGTGCCGACAAAATGGGTGATCGTCAGCGCTTTCTGTCTGTGCGGCATGCTGGCGGGGCTCTCGGGCACGCTATTGGCAGGATATTCAACAAAGGCCTATCAGGGCATGGGCGACGCCTATCTGCTGCCTGCGATTGCAGCGGTTGTCATTGGCGGGACGCATATTCTTGGCGGACGCGGGCGGTATCTGGGCACGCTGATCGGAGTGATCCTGATCGTGCTTCTCAACTCGGTTCTGTCGATCATGCAAATGCCGGAATCCGGGCGCCAGATCATTTATGGAAGCGTGATCATTTTCATGCTGCTGGTCTATGGGCGCGGACAAAAGGTGACCAGCTAGGGGGAACACACAATGCTGACGGACGCCTTTGAGGTGATCGACAAGAGATTCACGCAGTACGCAATGCCCAACGTCCATATGGAAACGCTCTACAGCGGGACGCGTTGGGCGGAAGGGCCCGCTTATTTTCCGGCGGGTAAATATCTGATCTGGTCCGACATTCCGAATGATCGACTGCTGCGATTTGACGAAACCAATGGCGTGGTATCTGAATATGCCAAGCCGTGCCACAATCACAACGGGCACACCGTTGACCGAGAAGGCCGGCTCGTCACCTGCGAACATCGCGGGCGCTGCGTGAGCCGTGTCGAGGTGGATGGGTCAACGACGATTCTGGCGGATCGTTTTGAAGGGAAGCGACTGAATTCACCCAATGATGTGATTGTGAAATCTGACGGGTCGATTTGGTTCACCGATCCCACCTATGGGATCGACAGCGACTACGAAGGTGACAAGGCCGAAGCGGAAATTGATGGTTCCTACGTTTACCGCATTGATCCGGGCACGGGCGTTCTAACGGCTGTGATTACGGATATGGTCAAGCCAAACGGCCTTGCGTTCTCTCCGAATGAAAGCCTGCTTTATGTTGCGGACACAGGTGCGACGCATGTTGAAAACGGGCCTCAGCATATCCGAACTTTTGCGGTTGGCGAGGGCGGCACACTCTCAGGCGGAGAGGTGTTTGCGACCAGCGACTGTGGTCTTTTTGACGGCTTTCGTGTGGATATCCACGGCAATATCTGGACGTCAGCAGGCGACGGGGTCCATTGCTTTACGCCGGAAGGAGAGCTCATCGGCAAAATCCTGACAGGTGAGGTCGTGGCCAACGTAGAATTTGGGGGCATCAAGCGGAACCGGTTGTATATCTGTGCGACGACCACGCTGCGAGCGATCTATCTGAACACACAGGCGGCGCGCAGACCTTAGTCCAGAACGCAGGGTTTGAAGGGAAATGCCGGTGTTTTTAGCTTTGCGGATTTGATGGCTCGCTTGAATCCATCAGAGAAAAAGACGACGTCCATCAATTTGGGATCTCTCCATACATCCGGACCAGATGCTGCGGCTTCCTGATCGACGGCTATTTCCGGAGGGACGGCGGTGTCTGCAGCGTACATGGGTTTGTCCCAACCTTGAAGTTCGCGTATGCCTACTGACCGTTCCGGCAAGAACGCGTCTTTGGACTCTGTGACATGAAATAGGAACCAGCAACGTGGATCCTTTTTGGATGTATCAACATCAGTCCGCCCTACTTTATCTTTAGCTTTGATATCATAGAGCGGCAATTCGATGATTTGAGACGTGCCGAGGTCAAAGCCCTCCAACAGAGTCTCAAAAGCTTCTGAGATAATGATCGAATCCATATGTCCTTTGAAAGCATCGGGCAGTGCGCGTTTTTTTTCCGGTACTGTTTTTAGCATCCAACGTAATTCAGAAGGTGTGGTATCCTCATCCAGAGGACGGCGCGAGATCGCCAGTCGATGATTTAACTCGCCCATAAGTTCGTACCGAGTGTCTTCAATACTGACACCGGGAAGATGCGGCTCGATCGACGTTGCGAGCCGACCTGGACGGTATGTTTTGGCCCACCAGAATTTTTTCATGTGCATCCCTCTTAGTCTGGTCGTAGCGCCTAGAATGAGTGACCAGCGTGCGTCGCCTTGCCCCTCAGGCGCTCATCATAAGGGCCCTTTGGTCGCTGTGCCAGTTGCGGAAAAGCAGATGCAGCGTCATGCATCACGCAAACAAAGCCAGAAACTGCATGCACACCGGGCTGCAGATAACATTGGCCGTGATCTCTCATCCTGCTGAGGCTCAAATCTGCGGGGCTGCGGTCTATGTCGTTGAATTCATAAGATGCCTGCCTTGAACCTATGCGTGTAGTTTGTGCCACTCGCCTAAGAAAAGGTGCAACACGTGTCCCTTTCAGAGTGCCACAACGACGCATCAAGTGCTTTTGTAGGTTGAATATTTGGCCACTTCGTCTAGCACTTTGTGCAACAGTTAGCCGAAGAGACCAAATGACCGATAAAAACGATACGTCCGCCCACCGCACAGCTCCCGCACGGGACTGGGTTAAAATCCTCTCCGAGTATCGCGAGCCGAATACCGTTCGAAGCAGCTTCGAGCTGGCCATCACTGTGAGCGCATTCGTTTTTTTATGGGCTTTGGCCTGGTATGTCATGTCGATCAGCGCATGGCTGACCTTCGCGATTTCACTCTGCAACGCGGCTTTCCTGTTGCGTTTGTTCATCATCCAGCATGATTGCGGCCACAGCGCATTTCTCAAGAATCGGGTGCTAAGCGACTGGCTCGGTCGGGTTCTTGGCGTTGTCACGCTGACGCCCTACGATGTTTGGCGGCGATCACATGCCTTGCACCACAGTTCTTCTGGCAACCTTGGACATCGAGGCATGGGGGACGTGCACACTTTGACGGTTGCAGAGTATCAGGAAATGACACCGCTGAAGCGCTTGTTGTATCGTTTGTACCGTCACCCTCTGGTTCTTTTTGGTCTTGGGCCGGGGTACCTGTTCTTCTTGCAAAACAGAGTACCTCTGGGCCTGACAGCCCATGCCAAATACTGGGTTAGTTCAATGGGGACCAACGCGGTGATTGTCCTTGCGCTCTACGTAATTTTCTATTTTGGCGGCGTCATGCCAATCTTGTTGATTTTCGTGCCCTCGACGCTGCTTGCAGCAACGGCGGGCGTGTGGCTGTTCTACGTCCAGCATCAGTTTGAAGAGACGCATTGGGAAGAAGAACCGGACTGGGATTTGCACGATGCAGCGCTGCATGGCAGCTCGCACTATGTTATGCCGTCCGTACTGCAGTGGATCAGTGGCAATATTGGCATTCACCATGTACATCACTTGTATAGCCGTATCCCGTTCTACCGGCTGCCTGAAGTCCTGAGAGACCACGACATTCTGGCGTCGAGCAATCGGATGACGATCAAAGAGAGCCTGCAGAGCGCACGGCTGCATCTTTGGGATGAAAGCAGCAAGAAGCTCGTCTCTTTCGCACATGTCAGAGCCTGAGGCGGCAGACTTTCTGTTTGATTAAAGCTGAGCTATGCCCGCTTCGTGTTTGCGGGCAACTGGTCGCATATTGTGTCAAGGTGTGGCCAGTGTTCAACCACGATAAGGTCTTGGTCAGATACTGGTGATTGAACCTGCACTGCCGCATCATTCCAAAAGCAGGATAACGACACGTGCCATGATTTCTTTGTGGGCCGCGTGTTGATTCTTTTGGCAGCAAGCCGTCCTGACAACGGGTCACACAGTGGCACATCCCCATGGATTGAAAGGATGATGCGTTGATCTAATACAAACCTGTGCCAAAGAACGATCTCATGGATCTGTGACAGGTTCAGATCGGAGGAAAACGGGGCGCTGCACCTTCTGGATTAGTCTTCTTGCGGCACTCTGCGCGTGCACACCATCCGCATTAAGGTTTTGAAGGCCAGACCGGATGGTGATCGTCAATTACAAAGGGATGGCTGTGGCGCAGGGCTTTATGCTGATGCGATTTGGGACGTTCGGCCATCACCGCGTCGCCTTCATGGTGTAGGTGATCGCCAAAAGCATGTGCGTGATTTTCGCTTTCGTGTGCGTGTTCCAGTTCAACGGGGTCTTCTGCGGGCCAAAGGCGGAGCGCCAGAAGCAAACCACACGCCGCCAGCAGTGCCATGATGCCGAAGGTTGCAGACAGGCCTAACCAAGCGCCAAACGTTCCTGCCAATGGATAGGCCAAAAGCCACGCGGAGTGTGAGAGGGCGAATTGCGCTGCAAACACTGCTGGCCTGTCGGTTTTGGTACAGGATCGCGTCAGGATCAATCCCGAGGGTGTTTGGATTAGACCAGCCCCTGCACCCAAAGCAGCCCAGACAAAAAGCCCGCTGACATATCCTGGTCCAAATGCTGCAAAAATTAGGCCACACACCACAATACCTGCACCGGCCAGCATCAACGGGCGTGGTGAAATACGGCGCAAGACCTTGGGCAGGATCAGAGCAACCAGCATGGATCCAAACCCGCTCGCCATGAGATAAAGCGCCACGGCATCGTCCCCGAGGCCAAGTGTGGATTTGACGAAAACCACCGTGTTCACAATGATCATAGCCGTTGCTGCAGCGACCGCGACATAGAGCGCAAGCATGCCGCGCAAGCGAGGTGTCGCAAGGTAAATCCAAGCGCCGCGTGTCACGCGTTTGCGAAACGAGAGTTGCCCTGCGACGGCGTTTTGTGATGGCAGGGTTACGCTCGCCACGAGGGCTGCGGAAAGCAGGAAACCGATGCCAGTGCCAACAAAAAGAACGTGGAACGTCGTGAATACCAGCAGAGCGCCTGCCAGAACGGGTACCAACAAGGATTCAAGATCATAGGCTAGGCGCGAATAAGACAACGCCTGAGCATAGTCGTTTTCGTCTTCAAGAATATCCGGAATCGTGGCTTGGAATGTGGGCGAGAAGGCCGCTGAACATGCCTGAAAAGCGAAAACTAGCACGTAGATCTGCCAAATCTCGGATACGAATGGCAAGAGCAGGACTAAAAACACGCGCGCCAGATCAAGGCCGATCAAAAAGGGTTTGCGCGGTAAGCGTGCTGCAATTGCAGCGCCCACAGGGGCCAGTCCGACATAGGCAACCATTTTCAACGCAAGTGCGGTTCCTAAAACAACACCAGCATTGCCCGCGGCCATCTCAAAAGCGAGTAAAGCTAAGGCAATTGTCGTTAAACCAGAGCCAACGACGGAGAAAACCTGCGCAAAAAGCAAGCGGCGATAGGTGGGGTTTGAAAGAGCTCCAGTCATGACATATTCCTAGCGCGAGTCTCACTATTGGAAGCATGCGGCACAATGCCCTGTACAGCAATGGTGTGGTGGCGTTACTATTTTACGTCGTTGCTTTTAGGATTTGGATTTGCTGCGCGGACGTTACATCCTTTGCATCTTGCTTGCTCTGACCGTACTTGTCAGTGTCGTGACCCGTCCGCCCGGTGCTATGCTGACCCTTCAGGGTGAAACCCTCACTTACACACTGTGTACGAGCGGCGCCGATCAGACCGTCACGATTAATCTGGATGAAAGCGATGATCGCGATATTGATCTGAGTTGCGATGCCTTTACAGTCCAGGATGCAACCGTTCCGGCGATGTCCAACGCGTTCGGTATTGCACCGATTGAATGGACAATCAGGTCGCTTAAAACTATTGCGGATCATCGCCGTGCGGCGCTTGCCTGTTACCCTTATACGTCGCGCGCGCCCCCTCTGTTGAGCTGACGACTTCGCTAAAACGTACACTCTACAGGAATAACACATGAAACCGATGTTTACCGCGGCGCGTCTTGCCGTCACCTGCTTTATCTTTTTGCCGACGGGCGCGCTGCCCGTGCTTGCCGATACTTCTCTTACGGTCGCCGTCAAACAAGATCGTTACTCTGTCGATGCCCAGAAATTTACCTTCACCACCCGCAGACCCGCCGCGCAAATTGTGGAAACCGCCGTCAAACCGGATCAAAATTTTCTTCCCAGCCCGCTGCTGTTCCAGGACTGGACCTATGCGGCGGGAAGCTACACGGTCACGTTGCGCGAAGGCATCACCTTTTCTGACGGCACCAAGCTGAATGCCGACAGTACCATCGCAGCGCTCCAGCTTTACGATCAGGGAAAGTCCGATTTCCTCCAGATCGACCAGGAAAGTTTCGAGAAACTTGGTGAATATCAGCTCAGCTTTAGCTCTGAAACCGGCTCGGCGTTGGTGATCGAGAACATGACCCATCGCGGAACGTCGCTCTTTGGACCTTCGGAAGACCGGGCGGAAAACCCCATCGGCACCGGGCCTTATGTGCTTGATAGCTACACGCCGAACCAGCAGATCACCGTGGTGCGCAATGAGACCTATTGGGGGGACGCGCCTGAAATCGACAAACTGACCTTTCGGTTCATTGCAGATGACAACGCGCGTCTGCTTGCCTTGCAAAACGGGGAGATTGACGTGATCGGCGAGGTCACACCGCAGATGCTCTTGTCGATGCCGCAAGATGGTTCGGTCGTACTGCACGAAAGCCGTCCTATTCGCTACGTCGCGCTGCTGACCAATATCAACGGCGCAGCGCCGTTTGACATCCTGCAAGATCGCGATGTCCGTGAGGCGCTGGCATGGGCTATTGATCGCGAGACGATCGCCAGTGTGCTGTATGCTGGACGCGGGGAGCCTGCGAAAGGTATTCTGCCCGGCTGGATGTTCAATCTGGGGGACGATCACACGGATGGATTTGGCTATGACGCTGCGAAAGCGGGTGCGATGCTGGACGCTGCCGGATGGGTATTGGGCAGCAACGGGATCCGCGAAAAAGACGGGCGCACACTGTCTTTACGGCTTGTGGCAGCCTATCCCAATGTCTCGACGGTAAAGCCTATGCCAGAGATGCTGGAGCAGATGTTTGCGGCCGTTGGCGTGCAGATTGATCTTGTGGAAGTGGACGACAGCGGTGTGTACGGCTCGACCTACCTCGATACGGGAGAGGCTGATCTTTATCTGGAATTTGCTTCGAACAACAACACAGACCCGACCTATTTGCTGAATAATCTGTTTACGACTACCACGCCTTGGGGTGGATATACCTTTGTGGCGCCGGGTGCCCATGTGGACACACTGCTCAGCGATGCCCGCAAGGCCCAGACCCGCGAGGATGTCATCGAGAAGGTGCGCGCGGCCCATCGCGCGATCGTGCAGGATGATCTGGTAGCGATTCCGATCCTGATGGTGCCGAACTTTGCGCTGTCGCGGCCCGGACTTGATGTACCGATGTCCGAATACGCAGATTGGATCGACTACGGTAACGTACTGCGCGTCAGCCAGTAAGCGCGCTGGCAGAGTCCCCATCCACTGGGCTCTGCCGACAGGGACATTCTTGATGCTTCGCTTTATTTTCGTGCGGCTTGCCATTGCCTTCCCTACAATTTTAGGCATGTCTTTTGCGGCCTTCGCAATCGTCGCCATTGCCCCAGGCGATCCGGTGATGATGGAGTTGCGCGCGTTGGGCATCGTACCAACACCCGAAGACATCGATGCCCTGCGTGCAGAGTTCGGTCTCGATCAACCTTTTCTGATCCGGTATCTCAACTGGCTTGCCCGGGCGGTGCAGTTTGATTTTGGAACGTCTATCGCCACGGGCCGCACGGTCGCTGCCGAGATTGCTTTGTGTCTGCCTGCCACACTGACATTGGCCGCCAGCGCACTTGTTGGCGCTGTGCTGGTATCGCTGGTGTTTGGCATCCTCGCGCTTAGTTCGAACCGCTGGATCGCGCTGGCCATTCGCGGACTGACCATTTTGCTGGTGTCCGTGCCGTCCTTCTGGTTGGCACTGCTGTTGATCTATGTTTTCGTGCTGGGCTTTGGGTGGGGGCGATTGGTAGGCGATGGCAGCACTTCAGACCTGATCCTGCCCGCTCTCACGCTCAGCCTTGGTGCAGGTGCGTCTCTGGGGAGGGTGGTGTTTGAGCGCATCCAGGCAGACATGAGCGAGGATCACATCCGTCTCGCCATCGCCAAAGGCCTGAGCCCCGCGCATATCCTGACCAGCCATATCGCGCCCCGCATCATCGGGCCTCTTGCGACCGCCTGGGCCAATACCTTTGGCGCGCTTTTGGGGGGCGTTGTCATCATCGAAAGCGTATTTGGTTGGCCGGGTTTGGGACAGCTGATCCTGCAAGCCATTGCGCAACGGGATTTCCCGGTAATCCAGGCCTACCTGGTTTTCATGGGGTTGATCTTTTTCACCACGAGCATCTTTGCAGACATAATTGTATTTTTCTCTGACCCACAATTGCGCCGGACCCTTGCGGATGATTGAACGCAGTCTCCCCCGTTTTACTTTCCGCCTACGGGCAGGGCGTATTGGCTTGGTAGCCGGGGCAGTCTTATTGCTTGGGTTTGCCTTGCTGGGGCTCTGGCCGTATTTAGCCCAGATCATCCCGCCCGAAAAGATGGACCTGCTGGCCCGTCTTGCTGGCCCGTCTGAGGCGCACCTGTTGGGCACCGATCACCTTGGCCGTGATGTGCTATCGCGCCTGATGCATGCGGTGCCTGTCTCGCTAGGGGCGGCGTTCGCCACCATGGTAGCCATTCTCACCATCGCCTTACCTTGGGGCATTATCGCCGCAGTCGCAGGTGGGCCCGTCGATATGGTGATGATGCGTATCGCCGATATCATCATGGCGTTTCCGACGCTGGTGTTGGCCTTGGCTGTCATCGGCTTTATGGGCGCTTCACTGGAAGCGTCAGTTATCGGCATCGCGGCTGCATGGTGGCCGTCAAATGCGCGGATGGTGCGCGCCCTCGTCCTCTCTGCGCGCCAGCGGGATTTCGTCCGCGCGGCCCATATGTGCGGTGCCTCGCGCCTGAGGGTTGTCTTCCGCCACATACTGCCGCAAGTGCTGCCGCCGCTCGCTGTCATTATCTCACTTGAAACCGCTTCCGTACTGCTTGCGCTCTCCGCGCTAAGCTTTCTGGGCATTGGCGCACAACCTCCTACACCCGAATGGGGAGCCATGTTGAACGAAGCCCGACCTTTTTTTGCCCAGGCCCCGCATATGTTACTGGTGCCCGGGCTGGCGGTTACTGCCGCAGTGCTCGCTTTGAACCTGATCGGGGAAGGTCTGCGCGATCTTCTCGACACGCGGGAACCTTACACATGGTAGCGGCCCTGAACGTCCGAAACCTGACCGTTGGTGCTGCGCGCGCAACACCTTTGCTGCATGACTTGAACTTTGATCTGGCGCAGGGGGAACGCGTCGGTCTGGTTGGTGCGAGTGGGTGCGGAAAGTCCCTGACTGCTGCCGCGTTGTGTGGCTTGCTGCGCGCGCCCCTGAGCGTTTTGGACGGGGAAATCAGACTGATCGGTGCGCCCATGGTTGCGGCAACCCCAGCCATATGGCGCAAGGCGCGTGGGCGCGTAGTTTTCCAGGTCTTCCAAAGCCCGAGTACTGCGCTGACGCCGGTTCGGCGGATCGGCGTGCAACTCAATGAAGCGGCCAAAATTGCGGGGTCTGAGGTCAAAGATGTGGTGGCCAAAGCGTTGGATGCCGTAAACCTTGCAGATGATGTGACGGGTCTTTTCCCCTACCAACTGTCGGGTGGCATGAAGCAACGTGTCTTGATCGCAATGGCGCTGATCCTGCGGCCGCAAATCTTGATTGCGGACGAGCCGACCACGGGACTGGATGTGTTGACCGAACGGGAAATCCTGGCGGCTCTTCAAACAGCCGTTTATGAAACCGGCGCGTCACTGCTCTTTATCAGCCATGATTTGCGTGCGGTGACCACGGTGGCGCGGCGCAGTCTGGTCATGGACCGGGGGCGCATTGTCGAGGATGCGGATATTGCAGATCTAGGCTTGTCCAAAGCGCAAGCCGCACGTGCACTGGCCCATGCTGCACAAGCGCTTCGAATCTGATGCTCACCATTCAAAACCTCACAAAGAGTTTTCAGGGTCGGGTCGTTCTGGCTGATCTGTCACTGTCGATTGCGCCGGGCGAGGTCGTCGGTCTGATTGGGCGATCCGGCGTTGGAAAGTCTACGCTAGCAAGATGCCTAACCGGGCTGGAAGCGATGGATCGGGGGCAGGTGAACCTTGCAGATGTGTCGATCACGCCGGGGCAGGGGCGCGCCCGCCAGCATATCCAGTATTTATGGCAAGACCCGGTGCAGTCTCTCAGCCCCTATCTTAGTGCGCAAAACACAGTCTTGGAAACGCTCGATGGTTTCAATATCGGTCCACGCGGGCAACGGGCGGCAAGGGCACGTGCATTGCTCGCGTCGTTTGATCTACCAAAAGACGTAGTTGATCGCCGCACCCACGCCTTGTCTGGTGGGCAATGCCAACGCGTGGCGCTTACTCGCGCTTTGGCCGCTGAACCGCAGGTCCTGATCCTAGATGAACCGCTGTCATCGTTGGATCTGATGGCACAGCTCAACACAATCAAATTACTTCAGGACCTCCATGTCAAACGCGGTACAACAATGCTCATTGTGAGCCATGATCTCGCACCACTTCGCCATCTTGCCGATCGCATTCTTGTACTCGATAACGGTCGGATTGTGGAAGACCTGGCTATGAGTACCTTTGCACGCGATGCAGAAAACCCGCTGTCGCGCGCCTATGCCGAAACGCTCGCAGGAGTATGATTTAAACGCAGTCCGAACGTATGAAAATTCTATCGCTTGTGGCCGACGGTGTTTTGCGCGCGCGGATTTACTGCACTCGCACGTTTTGTCTCCCTGCTGGTGCAAAGGCGGTACGGGGCGCAAGTGAACGCGTCGTGCGCAGGCGAGAATAGTGCTTCGTCCTGAACTGGAAACATCTCAACTTTACGCGCAGTTTTTGGATCACCCTTCAGCAATTAGTGTTGCGCGGACTCCTCTTGTGCATTGATACGATCTGCGAAGGAGCTTGCGTTTGAGGTCAATCGCCTTATGAGGGAGACAGATTTGGCCTTAAGGGATAATTTTAATGCACATGCTTGGCACTTTCATCAAGCCGATGCACCCAGAGGGCATCAAGTTCGTTGCGATCTTTGCCGTCATCGCTGCGGTCCTGTTTTTTGTATTCACCCCTCTGGGTTGGCTCGGCGTTGGCGTGACCGTCTGGTGCTACTACTTCTTTCGTGATCCCGAGCGGGTGACTCCGACACGCCCAGGTTTGATTATTAGCCCAGCAGACGGGATCGTATCTTTGATTGAACCTGCGGTGCCACCAAGTGAATTGGGTATGGATGACCGCGCTTTGACCCGCGTCAGCGTGTTCATGAATGTTTTCAATTGTCACGTAAACAGGGCGCCGGTTGCGGGTGAAGTTGTCTCCGTTGCGTATCGCCCGGGTAAGTTTTTCAATGCCTCGTTGGACAAAGCCAGTGTCGACAATGAACGAAACAGCCTGTGCCTGAAAATGCCAGACGGTCAGCAATTGGCCGTCGTACAGATTGCGGGTTTGGTTGCAAGGCGAATTGTCTGTTTCGTGAAGCCCGGTGCGCAGATGCAAACCGGTGAACGGTTTGGCCTGATCCGATTTGGCTCGCGTCTGGATGTTTATTTGCCGCCCGGCGTAGATCCCATGGTCAGCATTGGTCAAACGATGGTTGCTGGTGAAACGGTATTGGCTGATTTGACACTTGTGGAGACATCAACACGTGACTGACAGCCCCGAAAAGAGGACTCATTTTACTCCCATCCAGTTGCTGCCGAATATGGTGACAATCGTTGCAATCTGTGCGGGCCTTTCCGCCATACGATTTGGCGTGCAAGGGGATTTTGTCATCGCTGTAAAGCTGATCATTTTGGCCTGCGTGCTGGATGGTCTTGATGGTCTTCTGGCGCGTTTGCTCAGCAGTGACAGTAAGATCGGTGCGGAACTGGACTCGCTTGCAGATTTTTTGAACTTTGGTGTCGCTCCGCCGCTGATTATCTACTTTTGGGCGCTGCAAGACATGAGTCGCGCTGGATGGGTTGCCGTATTGGTGTTCGCAGTCTGCTGTGTTGTGCGTTTAGCCCGGTTTAACGTGAACAGCAAAGCCGTTGACGAACATAGTCCCTGTCCAAAAAATGCTTATTTCACCGGCGTGCCGTCGACGGCTGGTGCGCCCTTAGTGCTCTTGCCAATGTTCGTGTCATTCGCCTTTGTGGACACACCCCAAATGCCAGATCTGTTCATCTGTATTTATATGATTTTGGTGGGGCTGGCCATGATCAGCCGCATTCCGACACTGTCTTTGAAATCCATGCGGATTTCCCCTGACAATGTGAAATTCTTCTTGGTGGGTTTTGCTATTTTCGGCGCTGCTGCGTTGACCTATGCTTGGATCACCATGGTCGTCTTGTGCTTTGGGTACATCGGCACCATTTTCTGGTGCCTTCTGGTTAAGCCGACACCAAAAATGAGCAAAGAAAACTGAGCTTGCAGGCTCTTTGCCTGTCAGTGTGACGGAGCGCTCCCTTGACCCGCTTTAGTCCTGTCGGATCGCTTCGAACTCAAGCATGATTTCGACCTCGTCACCGACAAAAACCGGCAGGGCATAGGTGCTGCCAAAATCGCTGCGTAAGATGACAGTTTGGGCAGAAATCCCAAGCGTTTCCTTGCCGTGACAGCAGGGATAATCAGACAATTGGTTCAGCGTAACATCTAGGGTCACCGGTTTAGTCACCCCACGGATAGTTAGATCACCGGTAACAGTGCCTGTTGTGTCTGACGCAGCGGTTCCATTACTTGCCACGAAGGTGATCTGTGGATGCGCCTCGGCGGCGAGAAAATCGTCCGAACGGACGTGCTTATCGCGGGCTTCGTGAAAAGTTTGGACACTCGCCGTGCCGATGGTGACCGAGAGATCGGAAAGGGTCTGGCTTTCGTCATCATAGGCAAAGCTGCCCTCGACTTCGGCGAAGCGCCCGATTGTCTTGGCATAGCCCGCATGCATCACGGTGAAAATTACCGCCATGTGGTCAGGGTCGAGGGCATAGGTCGCGGTGTCAGCTTTTACCGCAGCGCCGGTGCTCAGGGCAAATGCGAGCGCGGCGGGCCCCAGGATGTGGTGGGTTTTACGACTGTTCATTGTATTGCGCTCCTTTTTCACGCGACGTCTACATGCATTTTTGGAGGTACTTCCGTAAACCGATCTTCTGGGATATCGAACAGGCCTGTTCTGATCGACCATCGGCTGAGTGCGGGAGCCGTCGACAAGACTGCGATCGGTATTGCAAGGCTAAGTGCTATAAGCATTGGTGCTCCAAACAGCAAAGCCCAGGGCGCGAGGGCAGCAAGCCACAAGGTCAGAGCTGTGCCCGCAATGGTTTGTGGCCACAGAACGCGTGCGGCTTCGCGCCAGAGCAGACGCGTACGGCTGCGTTGTTGGGCGTCCCAACCCACGCGCTTGCCAAAGCCCAGGCCGACAAGAAACAGTGTCAGTCCAAAAGCGACGATGGGCGACATGAGCATGGAGAACAGGATTTCAGCTGTACCGCCCAGAAGGACCCGTTTGCGTCCACCATAGGCCGCGGTACGGGATGGCTCAGCCAGGATTTGCGCCAATCCCATAAGCTTTGGCATCAGGCTCAGAGCCATCAAAACAGCAAACAGTGTCAGCCCACCCCAAACCGGGATCCCGGCCATTTGATTTGATTGCGCCGCCAGACTTGCGCCGATCAGGATGAAGAGCATCCAGGCGGGAGCCGCGATGTACATCTGGACCGCGAGATAAAGCTGAATGCGACTGGCAGGAAGCAAACCTTTCGTGCCCAGAAGCCGAAGATACTGCATATTGCCATTACACCACCGCAACTCGCGCCGAATGAAATCCGCAAGGCTGGGTGGGTTTTCCTCGTGGCTTTCGCTTTCCTCCGCTAGGACGCGTACCTCGTACCCGGCGCGGCGCATCAGGGCAGCTTCTAGTTGATCGTGGCTGAGGATGTGACCTGAAAGGGGGCCGCGTCCGGGCAAGACTGGCATCATGCAGTGTTCCCGGAAGGGTGCTGTGCGGATGATCCCGTTGTGGCCCCAATTTGGTCCACAATCCGCCTGCCACCAAGCCGAACCTAAGGTGAAAGAGCGCATGCCATGGCGCATGCCAAACTGAAATGCGCGTGTAAAGAAAGTTTTGGAAGGCATCCCCGTGACCAGACTTTGTAACAGGCCGATTTCGGGCGACACCTGCATGACACGCACCAGCCGCAGAATGGTTTCGGCCCCCATGGTGCTATCTGCGTCGAGTGGGATGAAATAGGTATAATCGTCTCCGCAGCGGTGGACGAATTCCGCGATGTTGCCTGCCTTGTACCCGGAGTTGTCGCTGCGCCGGCGATAAAAAACGGGTATGCCCTGGGCGGCACGGCGCCATTTGGCGACGATGGTTTCTTCTTGCAGTGCAATTTCCGGACGGTCGCTGTCACTCAGAACGTGGTAGTCGAAATGGCCAGACCAAGGTGTTTGGTCCAAGGCACGCTGCACGCTCTCAAAGCGCGCAATTGATGCCGCAGGATCCTCGTTACGTAGCGCCATCACGATAGCGATGCGGCAAGTGATGGGATCGGCCCCTGAGACCCGAGCAAGCGCCGGGGTAATGTGCTCAGCGGCATTACGGCCGTATTTCCTGTCCAGGACAAACCCGATTACGCTATTCCACAGGCCAATCGACAACCAGGGCAGCGTAATACCATAGGCCAAAAGCATGACCCACTCAACGGCAACTATCCCTTTGTACGACATCAAGAGTGTCATGGCGGCGAACAAAAGCACGACCGTCACGACATTAAGCAAGAGCACTAGCTTGCGGCGCCAGCGGATTGTTTCGGGGGAATTGCTGGAAGGTACGCCGTGCCGCATACGCGTGTGAGACGCGACCACGTCTTGTGATGCGCCCTCAGGTTCAACGATCCGTCCGACCGGGACTTGTACTGATACCACCACGGCTCTACTCCTTCACTCACTATACGCGTTATTTGGCGTTTAGAGCGCGGGGGTCCAATGGTATTTTCGTTTATCACGTCGATTTGTTCTGAAAGTCACGTGTATCGGCAAGGACTTGCCGTTCAATGACAGGTCAAGCCACTTTTGCCATCCCGGGCGCGCTGGATTCACTGACCGGCGGTTACATCTATGAAAAACAAGTGCTGCTGGGGCTTCGGCGTCTGGGATGGGATATCCGGTATCTCGCCCTGCCTGACGGTTTTCCCGAACCGACACCTGAAGTCGTGGCGCAGACCGCAGCCGCTCTAGCCACACTGCCCTCCGATCAGCCAGTGCTCCTGGACGGTTTTCTGACGGGCGTTATGCCCCCCGAGACGTTGGCGGATTTGCGGGCACGTTTTGTTGCGATCTGTCACCACCCACTGGCCTATGAAACGGGCCTTTCTGCGACGCGCGCGGCCTATCTTAAGCGGGTTGAACAGGCCAACCTTGCGCGTGCGGCCCATATCATTGTGCCAAGTCCACATACCGCCCGAATGCTTACAGATGATTTTAGTGTGGCCACGGACCGTATAACCGTCGCAGCACCTGGCGTGCCGCGCCCACAAGTTAAATCTGTCGCGCGTGACGGTGTTGCGGAAATCCTCGTTGTTGGGCAACTGGTGCCGCGCAAGGGTCATGAAACCCTTGTTCAGGCGCTCGCAATGATTTGTGACCTTGAATGGAACGCTGCAATTGTCGGGCCTGCTAGTGACCCGGATCACGCAGACAATTTACACAACCTCATTGTGCGGCTTGGGCTAACTGACCGCGTGCATATCGCGGGGACTTTGACGCCAGAGCAACTGGAGAAACGCTATGCCCGTGCCACTGTGTTTGCGCTGGCGACGCAATATGAAGGCTACGGTATGGTTTTTGCAGAGGCCATGGCCCATGGGTTGCCCATCGTTTCCTGCGCGGCGGGTGCCGTGCCAGATACCGTGCCTGCGGATGCCGGGGTGCTTGTCGCACCCGAGGATGCACCGGCTTTCGCCAAAGCGTTGCGTCGGGTGTTGGCGGATCACGCGTTCAGGGCCGGGTTGGCTCAGTTCTCTGCACGGCATGGCAGTCTGATGCCGACGTGGGACGATACCGCGCAGATTATCAATGACGTTCTGACCCGCGTTGGGCGCTAAATCTGCAACTGTTCGGGCGCGTACCGTTTGAAAACCGCCGCCTCAAAATACGCCACCAGCGTATGTGTTCCAACGGCGACAAGTGTCAAAACGACAATGGCACTCCAGAGCATGTTGTAATTGGATGTCGACGCTGAAAGTGCCATGAGGTTGCCAAGCCCGCGCCCCGTAGCCAGCCATTCCGCAACCGTTGCCGCAAGCAGTGCTGCGGGTACTGCCATACGTGCCGCTGCGAAAAAGGCGGGCAAGGCAGCGGGCAGGCGCGCATGGACCAGTGTTTGCCAGCGACCAGCGGCGTAGCTGTCAAACATGTCGACGACCGACTTAGGGGCCATGCGCAGCCCTTGAAGACATGCAATCAGGGTTGGGAAAAAGATCATCACAGCGACGATCGTTACAACGCCGAGTGTCCCGCGCCCAAGCCACAGCACGATCAGGGGGGCCGTGGTAACGATGGGCACAGCGCGCAGGGTCACCGCCACAGGAAGGACAAAGCGGGAAAGCCGGGGCAGCAGAAAGCAGAGCATGGCCAGGAAGGCGCCTGCCGCAAGCCCTGCAAGATACCCAGGACCTGCGGTCATCAGGGTTTCGCCCAACGCGTTCCAAACCGTACCGCGATGGGTGGCGGCCTCCGGGCTATTGAACAGGTAAGTCCAGATGTCGCCCGGACGTTTGGCGAAAAACCGGTTGAGCCCAAAGCCTGCCATCGCACCCTGCCAGAGCACCAAAACGACAGGCACCAGCGTAAGGGACGCCAGTGCAATTTTCAGTTGGTCGCCCTGTTTCACAGATGGGGGTGGCACCAGCAACACAGGCGGCGCGCCCGGCCAAATCCAACGTCCAATCTGACCCACCAGAACGTAAGCCAGAATTGAGGTTAGCGCTGCAAGCGTCGCGATGGCCCAGGTGGCTTGTACATCAAGGCTTCGGAGCGCGCGGAGGGTCAAAACACCCAGTCCTCGCTCCGCGCCGGTAAATTCACCGATCAACGCGCCAAGAAAGGCAGCAGGGGCGGCAATTTGCAACCCCGCGACAAGATAAGGAACCGCTGCAATAGCGCGGACCTGAACCAGTGCGCTCCAGCGTCCGCGCCCATAGCTTTCGACCAGATCCAGCCAGACGCGGGGCGTTGCGCGCAAGCCAGCAAGGAGCGGCACAAGTGTGGTGTAAAAAACTCCAAGGGCCGCAAGCGTGACCTGTGGCCCGATCCCCGGCCCATAGAGCACGCGCAGGATGGGTCCTGTCGCGATCAACGGTAAACAGAAAACGACCAGGGATAAAATACGGATTGGGCGTTCAGAAAGAGGAAAGAGGAGAGCGCAGACAGCAAGCAGGATTGCTGCCAGGTTTCCCCAGAAGAACCCGAGGGCTGCGCTTTGAAGCGTCGCGAACAACGCCCGGCGCAGCAAACTGGTGTTCTCGATGAAATGGCGTAGGACGTCGGACGGACCTGCAAGCAGGTAAGTCCCCTCCAGGGCTGCCGCCGAACCTTCCCAAAGCAACAGTGCGAGGGCAGCGCCGATCACAGGACGCACACCCATTGGAAGGCGGGGAGCCAAGATCATTCGGCAGCAAGCTCGCGCGGGGGGGCGGTTTCGAACTGTGCGAGGGCGGCTTCGACGTCGCGCACCTTGGCATGGAACGCGGTGCTTTCCAGCATGTCACCCCGTCTGGGCCGGGGTAGGGTGATCTCAATATTGGCCACAATACGAGCAGGTCGTGGCGACAGCACAATCACCCGGTCAGCAAGCAAAACAGCCTCAATGACCGAATGGGTGACCAAGAGCACGGTCGTCTGCCCCGCGCCCCAGATCGGGGGCAATTCGATGTTCAGCCGCCGCCGTGTCAGCGCATCCACAGCGCCAAAAGGTTCGTCAAGCAACAAAACACGTGGGGACGTAGCCAGGCAGCGCGCAATGGCCGCCCGTTGTCGCATCCCGCCTGAAAGCTCGGCCGGTCGTCGGGCCTCAAAGCCCGAAAGCCCAACGCGTTTGATCAATTCGGCGACCTGCTCGGGTGCTGCGGGCATGCGCGCAAGTCGCCGCCCTAATGCGATGTTCCCCGCAAGCGTGCGCCAAGGAAGCAACGCATCGTCCTGAAAGGCGACGGCCAGATCCCCGCGCGCACGCCGCTTGTGAGGTGTGTCGCCGCCCAGCGAAATTGTACCCCTGTCCGCGGCATCTAGCCCGGCCAGAAGCCGCAAAATCGTCGACTTGCCACACCCGGAAGGCCCAACGAGAGCAGTTGTCGTCCCCCCTGGCACATGCAGGTCCATATCTTGGATCACTGCAAGATCGCCCTTTGACCCATGAAACGTCTTGCTGACGCCAGTAATCTCAAGGGCGAGGGGGGCCTCAGACGCAGTCTGCGGTCGGTCAGCCGCCATGCACCTCCTCCAGAATGGAGCGATCCCATAGGTCAGGCGTGACTGACCGGCCCAAAAGTGCAAGCGTTTCGATATTGGCTGCGACGGTGTCCTCGGTGAACCAACCAAAGCCGCGCGTCTCTGTAAGATCAGAGAACATCAGCGGGACCTGACGTTCCGCCTGCAGTTTCTGTGTCGCAAGATCAAGGCCCGCATCAGGGTAACGCGCAACAGCCAGTGCTGCTGCCGCATCCGTATCAAACAGATAATCATTCCATCCCATGATCTCGCCCTTGAGCAGGCCCACCAGTTCAGCACGGCGATTGGCGATGGCATCTTCTGTTGCGATGTAGGTCTGGGAATGAACCGCATAGCCGTGATCGGCCAGCAACATAACGTTAGGTTCCGCGCCCTGCATGACCATGGCAACGGGCAGATCTGTGGACCAAGACAATAAGCAATCTACCTGCCCTGCGAGCAGCGGAGCGCCATCGTATTGTGTCGGTACGATCTCGATCGCGTCGATATCGACGCCGTTGAGATCACATAAGGCTTTCAAAACGGGCGTGTTTGCCGTGGCCATCCCTATGGATTTACCTACAAGATCTGCGGGTGTCTGGACTGGGTTGCCTGGCAGCGAGGAAATCGCAAATGGGTTCTTTTGCATGGCGACCGCCAGGATCTTGAAAGGTGCGCCGTTCTCTACTGCCGCTGCTGTGTAGTCAGCCGCTGAGATCCCCATGATCGCGGTGCCGGCAACAACGGGAGGTTCGACCGGTGCATTTGGACCGCCCGATGCCAAGGAGACATCAAGTCCCAGATCTGTCCAATACCCTTTTTCAGCAGCAATGTAGCTGCCACCAAACTGAACAGAGTGCAGCCACGACAGTTGGAAGGTCAGAGAAGTATTCGCGGCCGCTAGGGCGGTGGGCCGCATGCTGGCAACTGCAGCCGCACTGGCGGCACAAAGGCCTGACTGCAAAAGCCTGCGGCGCGAGAGCATTGGTCCGTTGTCTGTTTTCATGGCTGTGTGGGCCTTTCTCGTTAGCTCAAGAATTTGTCTCTACGACTATGTAGCAGTATCACTGAGATGCGCAAAAACGCCGTCAGCGACGTATCGTCACAAGTCTTGCCGAGAAGGCAAGACCTGCAAATTCACGAGATAGTGAACGGATACCAGTCTGCTTTTAATATGGCGAGGAACATCTGGGTGACGCCATCGCGTCCCTGTGAGGGCAATGAATCCCCAAAATTGGCAGGTACTGGCGTTAAAGTCGTGGGGCGGGATTGCAAAAGGAGCCTTGCGTTCCTGTGCGTGCATAGTTGTTGCATCGGCAGTTGGCCAAACTATCACGCGAAAAGCGAACAGAACGGGCCATCTGGCAACTGTGTAGAAGCAGCACAGGAATGACCAAAGCTGGTATCGTCAAACCTGAGTTGTTTGCTGCACGGGGTGATCCGTGTCGCCCGAGTCTGAGAGCATCGAGAAGACGCCTTTCAAGACTCCTATGATCATCGGGCCGTAAGGGACGAGTTTGGCCGCGCCGTTTGCCAGCTTGGCTGTGGCGTCAATGACGGCCGCTACCTTCTTGATCTTGGCGGCAATATCTTGTTCGGATTTTGCCTCCCTGGCTTTCTCCAGCGTTGCATTGCGTGTCTTGTCCTCTGGTAGAGCATTGAGCAATTTCACGACCTCGTCCATGGCCTGATCCTGAACAGTGACGGCAATGGTGTTGCGAACGTTGACAGTATTTTTCACATCCACAACGGTGCTGACATTCACGCCCAGCTCCTGTCGCGCAAAGGTAAGCATGGCATCGCGGTGATAGCTTTCCAGATCTTCCAGCCGGGCACGTTCCGCAGCACTGGCCGCCCGCGCAGCATCAAGCTTGCTTTGCATCAATGCCATGCGATCATAGTGCCTGACGGATTGCGCGGTTTCCTCTGCGGCAGTGATGATGAAATCACGCACCAAGTCGGACGTCGTGGTATCGGCAGAGTATTCAGACGCCAGACTGTCAAAGGCAAATGCTGCCTGATCCAGCATATTAACGGCGTCTTTGTACCGATCTTCGCTCGCGATAATTTCTCCCTTTACACGCAGGGCTGCAGCTTCTGACAAACGCACAATATCGCTCATACTATGCTTTGCGGACTGATGTGCGTTGTAGGTCTCAAGCGTTTTTGTCATCTTTTCAAAATATCGCGCCGCGTTGCGCAGGCTTTTACCCATGACCGCGTGCCGCATGTAGACCAACGCGCCCGCGTTCAGAACAATAGGCAACAACACAGAGGCGACGGGCCGCATGTGCAGATCTTCTGGCGGTTGATCAGGATGAGAGAGGGTAACAAGATCGTCCAAGTAGGTCGCTTCGATCTGCCGGCATTCTCGAAGCGCCTGATCAAGCATGCCGCGTGACAGGGAGTCTGCAGCCTTGGCAACCATGCCGCGTACGCGGGCCAAAAGGTGAAGCTGGCGCAGCATCTGGTACACTTGGTCGTGGAGATCTTCCCAGAATTTGACTTGTTCGATGACCTCGACCGTTTTGGCCAAAGTTTCAGACGCTTCGCCATCCTGACGGGCGCGCAAAAGCCGTCGTGCCTCGTTATAAAGAACGATCGCATGGGCAAAGGGGTACATCGTAAACTGATAATTGTAGATTGGGTCCAGTGTGTCCTCAATTGGCGGGATTGACAGGAATTCCACGGCCTTTTGATAGGCAAGATCATATTTGCAGGTCCATTGAGCGTGTGCGACTGCCGTAAATGGATGCGACTCTGGTAGGAAGGCGATGGTGTTCATATCAAAGCAAACCTCTGTAGAAGGCTGGGGAAAAAATTGAAAATATAAATGAACGTAACACAGATGCTGGAATCTGCGGACACAGAATGACCATCATCGCTTTGACGTTTGGGCGGTTTAGGCCTGTCGAGGCGCGACCTGCTCTGTAATGAGTGCACATGCCGCCCGTGCAATGACCTGTTCTTCGTCCGTAGGGATGACGAGAATGCGCGCACGGCTCAATGACGTGGAAATGAGTTCTTGGTTGGCGACATTCGTCTTGTGGTCCAATTCGAGACCGAGCCACGCCATCCCAGCGCAGACCCGTTCCCGGATCACGGAAGAATTTTCGCCAATACCGCCGGTGAATACGAGCGCGTCCAATCCGCCAAGCACCGCCGACAGCGCGCCGAGTTCCCGCCGGATGCGAAAAACATAATAGTCGATGGCCTGAGCTGCTTCCGCTGCGTCCGAAGCCAGCAATGTGCGCATGTCATTGGAGAGACCCGATAAGCCCAAAAGGCCCGATTTTTCGTACAGCAGTTCGGCGACCTCGGCAGTTGTCATGCCTTCTTGGTCCAGCATGTAGAGCAACACGCCAGGATCGATCTGTCCGCAACGCGTTCCCATGGGCAAACCATCCAGCGCGGAAAGCCCCATAGTCGACCCCACCGAGCGCCCGCCAAGCATGCCGCACATGGACGCCCCATTGCCCAGATGCGCGACGACAACGCGACCTGCATGTAGCAGCGGGGCCATTTCTTCCAACGCCCCTGAGATGTAATCGTAGCTCAGCCCATGGAAACCATAGCGACGCACGCCTTTGTCGTAATACGTGCGTGGGATGGCGAAGACGTCGTTGACCCAAGGGTGATTGCTGTGAAATGCGGTGTCAAAGCAGGCAACCTGCATGATGCCCGGAAAAGCAGTGCGGGCTGCCTGAATACCAGCGAGATTGTGTGGTTGGTGCAGTGGCGCAAAGGGGCTGAAATCCGCTAATTTGGCGAGTGTGGTGTCATCCACGATAAGTGGATCAGTAAAGTCGGGCCCGCCGTGCACAACCCTGTGACCGATCGCTGTAATTGACGCACCTGCGAAGTTATCTTGGATCAGTTGCAAAATTGCGGTGCAGGCCGCCGCATGATCTAGAGCGGCACCATCACGCAGCGGGCCATCCGTGATTTTGGTGCCCGTCGCGGTGTCGGCCGTCATGTGAGCGGCGCTGCCGATACGCTCCACCTGACCGGAGGCCCGTTGTTCCGGGATGTTCTGCACGATCTCAAAGAGCGCAAATTTGATCGAAGACGAACCAGCATTAAAGATCAGAACATGTTCAGTCATACAGCGGCGGTTCCCTTTTGTGCGGCCATAGTGCGATGCAGGGTGCAAAACGGTGACAGTGCATGAGGCGCGTCTTGCGGTTTTGTCACCTTTTTGCACTGCTGACGGCAAGTGCTGGCAAAAACAAAACATGAAACTCCCATGAAGTATGCCGCAACTTTCAGAACGAGCGATCAAAGTTTAAGGGGGTGGATGCTGACAAAGCGAACTGCGGTGCCATGAAGTTAACGTGGACAACATTTCATGCAGAGCCCAAAGGGTAGGATGCAGAGCTTTGTGAAGTATTAGAGTGATTTCTGAACTCTTGACCGCGTCCAGCCGGTCCGTGCCAAGCGAATCGATGCGCAACCTGCGAAAACGATGGGTCGGGCCCAAAAGAGACGTTGGCCATGGGCAAATTGCGTTGCCCAAGGCCTCTTTTCGCCGAGATGACTTATCCCAGGTCGTAACCAAGATCACTGAGTGCGGTTAGAAAGGCACTGTTCTCATCCAGCAAAGACGAATTTGCATCCGCGATCAGGTTGGTGCCTGACAGATCTTCGGCTTGCAGGCCCTCGACCGTGTAACTGTGCCCGCCGTTGTCAAGAACTTCGATGACAAGGGTGTCTCCTTCTTCGCGGACATCAAGTTGGGCTGCGTTCAATGCACCAAAATCGAAACTGTCAGTGCCAGTGTCGAAATCCGAAATGACGGCCTGCACCCCCCAATCCCAGGTGATTTCGACCACGTCTGATGTTGTGTCTGACGGATCATCTGTGCCCGGATCACCCGCGTCGTCGCTGTCGTTTTCCAGCGTCATTTTGCCTTCGCGTACCTGCTCTCCGTCAGTTGTGGCGCCAGCGGGTGCCGCTGGTGTTAACAGATCGGCCCGAGATACAAGGCTGACATCGTCCTGCGCGACGCCAAATGGCGCTTCGAGGTTATCCTCCATCACCTGATCATGGTGGAATTCGAGACGCCCGGGGATCAGATCCGCCAGCTCGACACCCGTCAGCGTCAGGCTCTGCCCCGTGGGCAGACTGGAAATCACCAATCCCTCTGCGCTGTCTTCAACGCTGAGCCTTTCCCGCGTGCCGAAGTAGAGAAAACTGATGTTCATAGAGGCGGGATCAAACCCATCGATGACTTCATGCACACCATATTCGTGACTGCGCACGTAGACGGTATCCGCATCACGCGGGCCAACGCCCTGTTCCCAGCTGATCACACCGCCCATATCCTGACGGAAGTGTTCATTACCGACGATGCCGAAGTTGTCGATCGTGACATCCTGATACGTTACTCCCTGAACAATCTGGGCCGCATCCGACCATGGGCTGTCGATAACGATTTCTCCAGTTGAGGATTTAGTGACGATCATGCCGTGAACCGACGTGCCGCCAAAATCCAGCGCGTCCTGGGCGGGATCAAAGCCAGTGATGTCGTCGGCGTTGCTGTCGGCCTTGAACTTGGTGCCGCCCTGCGTCGTGGTTCCGGTGCTTTCTGCTGGGTTGGACCCATCAGTGTCATAGGAAGGCGAGGCGACATCGTTGCCAATGGGCATGTCTATAACGGACCCAAGGGCGGCGGCAACTTCGTTCAGCACGCCTTCGTTTGCGATTGAGAAGTTGCCTACGTCAAGGTCATCCAGCCCAAATCCGGTGAGAATGATCTGTTTTGTTACGCCACCCGTGGTGATTTCGATCCGCACGGTTTGACCCAACGCATCGCCCGATTCCTCGAAAATTGCGAAGTCACTTGCGTAAACGTCGCCTTCTATTTCGATCACATCGCCCATGGCGGGCATGAAGCCTGAAATGGTCTGAGCTTCTGTGGCAAGGTTGATCGTCACATGCATGTGCGTATGACCCATGCCGCCACCATCATGATGGCCACCACCCATTTCCTCACCGATCAAAGACAGAATTTCTGTGGCCGCTGTCGCATCGAGAATAGTAAAATTGGCCTGTGACAGATCTTCGAGCGTTACGCCTGAGAGCGTTGTGGATTGGGCATTTGATGGCACGGAAAAGACAACGCCTGATGCTGTGTCGGAAAGCGTCAGAGCCTCTGATGAAATCCAGTCGACAAATATCGTGTCCGTCGCCGTATCAAAGTCGGAGATTACCGCGTCGATGCCGTATGCCCAAGTGATTACGACATCAGCGTTTTCTTTCGTGACGCCAGCAGTGCCGTTGCCTGTGGGGCCTTCTGAATTGGACCCACCTGAGTCGCCATTGTCATCTGTGCTGTTGTCACCACTGCCTTCGCCTTCGCCGGTGTCGTCGCCATTGTCGGTATCACCAGTACCATCGTCTTGTCCGTCGGAACCATCACTGTCGTCAGTGTCCTGATCGGCGTCGCCTACCAGCGCCAAAACCTTTTGTGCGGCGGTTTCATCCAAAAAGGTGAAGTTGTTGGCAGACAGTGCGCTTAAAGCGACCCCTTCCAACGTCAGAACCTGCGCATTGGAAGGAATTGAAAATATGGTACTGCCTGCAACCTCCGTTACCTCCAGATCCGCGGCACCGACCCAGCCCACAAAGATAGTGCCGTTCGTGGTGTCGAAATCCGAAACGGTTTCGCTGACACCATGGTTCCAGGTCACAACCACATCCGCCGTTTCGGCCGTAACACCCGCCGAACCCGTGCCCGTGCCATCACCGGATTCCGCATCGGTGTAGAGCGAAACGAGTTCTGCGGCTGAGGGCGCGTCAAAGCCACCAAATCGTTCCAGATAACTCAGGATCGAAGTGCCGTTTTCATCGAAGGACACCGCATCGCTGAGCAACAAGTTCAAGGTACCATACGCACCGCGCAGATGCGCTGCCGCCAACAATCCTGTCATAGTGATGGTCACGGGCACCTCTACCCCTTGATCAACATAGGTCAGCGTGCTGCCGAGGAATTCATCAAGGGACCGCCCCGCATTGGAAAGGCCGGTTTCGATGATCTGCAGATTGAAGCCAAAAGCTTCGCGGATCGCGATTTCCTGCGCCGCTTCGGTTTTGAAATCTTCGAGCGAATTGATCCCGTTTTTACCTGTCCAGGTCCCTTCCCAGGTGTTGGTCGCCGCACCATTGCCGTAGAACGTGTCAGCTTGGTAGTAGCCAAGGTCAATCATCAAGGCTTCGCCAAATTGGTACCCGACAAACCCCAGCGTGTTCTCAGAACGATAGGACATCTCGTCCCACTGAGCATCGCTCATTTCACCCCAACTGGACAGGTCAGGATAAAAATCAGTGACAACACCGCCAGCCCAAAGATTCAACTGCGCGTCGACAATATTGCCCGTCGCATAGCGCGCACTGTCCCAGCCAGATTCAAACGCCCGCATGGCGTCCAGAAAGTCATCGAAAGTACCGTTAGACATCAACGTCTCCTATCAAAGAATGCTTCGTGCAAGGTGGCGCACACCTGTTTGGGCAATTGCCCTTGCGGGGCGCAGATATGACGAGAAGGAGGGAGGCTGTATCGTTTCAGCGTGCCAATCTATGGTGCGTGCACGTCAAAGTGGAAGATTGCTCAGGCCTGCGACGTTACCGATCGGAAAGAGCGCCGATATTGATTTGGTGTTTGGCCCGTTGCCCGCTTGAAGGCTACTCCAAAGGCGCTCTGATCAGAATACCCGAGCAAATAGGTCATTTCGGCTAATGACGTATCGGTATCGCTCAGCATTTCTTGCGCTGCAGAAAGGCGCAATGTGTCACGCAAGGCCCGGTACGTGGTATTAACGCGCGCCAGTCGACGCGCCAGAGTGCGCGGGGACAGTCCGAGCGCTTCTGCGGTTCCTTCCATACTGGGCGGCGTGCGTGTCATATGCTGTGCGATGTAGTCGCGTACCTGATCTTCGAGTGATGCAGGATCTGGGCGGGTGGAATCCAACAGCAAACGTCCGTATTGGAAAACTTCGCGATAGAGGTTCGGGTCTCTGTGGACAATCGGCCGGGATAGGTCTGATGGGCGCAGGGCAATGATTGTATCCGTTTCGCTAAAGGTCACCGGACAGGCGAAAAGCCTGCGGATTTTTTCTTTATCCTGTGCGCGATCATGGCGAAACGAGACTGAAATGGGGGCAATGTCGCGTTCGGATGCGCGCCTCAGGGCATTGATCAGCATGGCAACAGAAAATTCCATATACTGCGTGTTTACCGAGATGGCTTTGTTGTGGTTGTCGAACTGCACCAGCGTGACGTCCGCCGTCGGGGTCATGGTCACATGTGACGATGGCCGCATCAAAGGCAGAAAGCGCACTAAGTTTTGCAGTGCATGATCGAGTGTCTGAGAGTTGAAGGCGACGTAAGACAACAAAGTTGTCTGACGAATATCGAGGCAGAGGCCTGCTTCTGCACCCACCACGCCATTTGGCATGCGCTGCGCCATGCTATGCAGGAATTGAGCTTCGTGATGTTGTTCAAGTTTCAATTCTGCATCTGCGAGACGATCGAGGTTTAATCCTATTTCGTCGAGGGCTGCCGTCACTTGTGGTGCGGTTTCGCCAAAGTGTTTGACCAGATGGCTCAGCCAAAAAACAGGTACCAGCTCGCTTCTGGACATGTCTCATTCTCTCGCTAGAACTCTTGTCTCGCGGGAAAATACTGCAGATTTGTCATCCCGCAAGCCCGAAAAATGACATTCGAACGCGAGTCACGGTGCCATCATTGCGTTTGGGTGCGTGTGCGGGCGCGCTCCAACTGCGTCAACAATGCCGTTTCCAATTCTTGAACATACCGACGGCCTTTGACCAGTTGCACTAGGTTTTGATGCGTCAAGAATCCATGGTCAGCCAGCAACTGACGGTATCTTTCGCTTTGTATTCGAAGGTTGTTCCGTGTTGCCGCAAGATAATTCAACAGCAGTTGCGATATGGCGTTATCATCATTCAACGGCGCGGCAGCATTCAATGCGTCGGCATCAGAACCCGTCATTGCCGTGTGATACGCGCGGGTCAAGTAATAGAGACTGGGTGGATCAGGATGCAGATCAATGGCTCGATCGATTAACTCAATACCTTGATCCCAACGCCCTAGAAATTCTGCTGCGCGTGAACCCACATTGTACAGTGTCGGCGGGTGTCTGGGAAATAGCTTTAACAGCAGAGCAGCAATCCGGTCAAATTCGCGCGGGTCCTGCGTCGTGGCTTCCACGCTTTCGATCAAAGCAGCATTCAATGAGGTCATGCGCAACGGAGCATGGAGCAGGGCCTTTTCTACAGCATTGCTTGCATCGGCCCAGGGATCGGCATCGACGCGCGCATTGGTTTGAAAGCGGGCCTCGTCGATGTAAACAACGGCAAGAGCGGCCCAACCATCCCCGAAGTTTGGAAATTTCTCCACGGCTTCCAGTAGGCAGTTCCGAAGGTTTAGATGGTCCTCGTCAGTCGGTGCCGTGACGTAGCCATGCAGCCCCAGATAGCATAGATAGGCTTTCAAGTTTTCGACGGCACCGTTGGCATTTTTGACTCGTGTCAGTTCTGCAGCAATGCCCTCTTTGGATGCCAGGCGGTAGGCGATTTTGCTCGAAAGTTCTGCGATGGCGCCCCGTAGGTTGGAGGCCTTGAGCTCAACAGCTTGTGTGTCGGTCCAGATCAAAAGTTGTTCCGGGTAAGCAACCAATCTTACGCGCGCCTCAAGCGCATCCACATCTGAAAAGAAAACGCCGTCCAGAACATAGTCCACGGCCTCGGGGTCGATGTCACCAAGCCCTTGCACAGGAACCACCACAGACAGCCATGGGTAGACGGAAAGGTCCATCATCAATTCCGTGTATAAGCCGACCGCAATCCAACCTGTGTTTTCCTGTTCGCCGAGAACTTGTGGAATTGGTACCGCGACCCGGATTGGTGAGTACGGGAGTTCCAAAAGTTGTTTTGAAAGGTTGGCATCAGCGCGAGGCTGTTCGTTTGGCAATGTCAAAACTAGGAAGGCGGCAAGCGCTAAAATGACGCTGGACGCTGCAATGAAGATGGCACGTGCAGGAATTGGCTTGCGATGATGCTTGGCTTTCGATGGCGCGAGAAACGTTGGTCGGTAGGTTCCTTTCGGAATTTCGATCCGAATGTCTTCGGGTCGCGCATGTTCGGCATTAAAAAGCCGCAGAGCATCTCGTAAACGACCAACTTCAGAGCGAACGATACTATCGCTGCCAGGGTCAAAATTCGCATCCCGTCCCAGTACATCCACTGCGATTGTGAAGGCTTTGAGCGACGTGCCTTCACCGGTGAGCTCTTTGTTAATCAGGTAGCGCAACAATGCCAGGCGGCGTTCGCTGGCACCAAGCACGCCAGAGGCAGCAATCTGTTTGATTGATCTCTCTATGCAGTCAGGGTCGAATGTCTGGTCGCTCTTCACGCCAAGTACTCCACAGGACAAGCACTTCAAGAATTTGTAGTGCACAAGAGCGCGATTGAGACTGATCTGTACCCGTTATAGCGGGGCACGTGCTGTCCAAGCCTCGCCCGGTATGTAGTTTGGCTGAGAATTGAATTGAGGGAAACAAAAACAATGAACGGCGAGGATGACCCCTTGGTGCCGAGTGAAAAGGACATCAAAAGTAAGATGGAAGACGTCAAGGAATTATATAAGAATGTGGAACGGTTCCATGGTGGTTTTTCGGAGCCAGGAGACGGGGCGGAAAAATTCTCCGGAAAGCCGTCTGATCCGGGACAGGGCACTGGTGCGTCGCGTTCTGTCGGTGTCAACGCTGCGCCGCGGTGGGTGTTAGAAGTTCTATCAGACATTTCACATTTGGCTGAAAATGAAGGTTGGATTGAGTTGCATACGTGCCTTCAAGACGCGACACTGAGTATTTCGCAAGTGCTGGATCGCATGGATCAGCGTGTGGATTTTGGGCCTGGCACAGATGATGAAGATCTGTACGAGTAAGGCTTGGAACGTTCGTATGTCGAGTCTACAAAAAAGGTGTTCTACGCTTTCGCGGAGGGCACCAACCGATTTGGCTTGGCCAAGGATTTGCAAATACGTCTTGCACACGCCGTTCAGCTTTAACGATGTATCCAGTGCGATAAAAAGGTCCCCTGATCCTAGATGCTGTTCATGCTGAAAACAGCACCTTTGACTGAATCCCCTTCATGCAGAGGATCGGGATCGACTGGAATCGCTTTTCTTTGCCCAGGCAATGAAATCGCGCACGGGCATGGGGCGACCGTAAAGATACCCTTGCAATACATCTGCACCGGACGCTACCAATGCGGCTGCCTCGGCTTCGGTTTCTACGCCCTCTACGGTCACAGAAGTGTCTACGCTGTGTGCCATCTCGATCATGCCGCGTACCAAATTTCTGCGCTCTACATTCTGGTCGATGCCAGGAACAAAAATGCGATCTATCTTCAGACGGTCAGGACGTAATTCCAAAACGCCTGCAAAGCTTGCGTGGCCTGTGCCGAAGTCATCGATCTCTATCCGTACTCCTTGACTTTTCAGCTCCCAAATACGGTCGCGAAGCTCTTCGCTGATACTGTCCAAAAACGCGGTCTCCAAAACTTCGATGGTCAATGTGCCTGGAAGTGGTCTGCTTTCCAGGATATCGATCATCAAATCTGGGTCGGACAAACGTTCGGCGGAGACATTGACCGACAGACTCGGCAATGTGATTCCCGCAGCAGAAATTTCCCGCCAAGCGACCAGCGCAAGCGAGAAAACTTTTGCGTCAAGCTGGGAAACTAATCCAAGCTCGTCGGCAAGAGGTAGGAAGGTTTCTGGTGAAAGTCTCCCTCTTTTTGGGTGTTCCCAGCGTGCTAGAACCTCGCATCCCTCAAGGCGCGCGTTTTTGGCCGACACCTGAGGCTGAAGATGCAAGCAGATTTCGTCCTGCTCCAAAGCCTGTTTGAAGTCGTTCAACATTTCAAGGCGTTCTTCATGGAGCGCGCCCATCGTGGAAGCATATGCGACGGCGCGGTTCCGACCTTGTGCTTTCGCCTCATAGAGGGCCAGATCGGCGCGATGCCGGGTCTCTGATGCCTGTTCATCGCAACCGGCCATGGCGAAGCCGATGGAAGCGCCGGTTCGAAGCTGTGCTGGGCCATATTCAACGTCTTCGCAAAGACGGTTCACAAGGTCATCACAAAACGCCTGTGCGTTGACCTCGTCGCTGTCAAAGTCGATGAGCGCGATAAACTCGTCCCCCCCGATCCGGAAGGCAAAGTCCTGTCCCGGGCGTAGCAAGCCGCGCAGGCGGTTTCCGGTGGCAACCAGGACCTTGTCACCCGCTTCGTGCCCATAGGTGTCATTGATGTCTTTGAACCGGTCGAGATCAACCGCGATAAAAAGGATGCTTTGGCTGGTCAATTTGTCACCAGAGTTGGCCAGTTCGTCCAACAACACCCGATTCCCCAGGCCGGTGAGCGCATCATGTCGCGCCGCCCAGGCACTTTCCTGTTGTACTTTTCTCAGTGCGGCAAAGGATTTTTCTGCCAGCATGCGCATCTCGCGTTCCTTGTTCAGGCGCGTGAGTTGCGAATTGATTTCCTCTTCGATTTTATCGAGGACCCCATTGTAGCTTTTGGCAAGTGCGTTGTTCTCGGTTGATCGCTCAATTGTCAGACGTTGACCAATCTTGCCCTTGGTGTTGTGTCGTTTTACTTGGTGGATGAAGTCTGAAAGCGAGTTCCGCTCACGGTTTTCGGCAAGGTTGAGACCTCTGATCTCGTCTCGGTAAGACGCGCGGAAAAGACCAGCACGTTTCAGAAGCAAGGCGATCGGTGTAAGAACGGCGACAACCCAAAAACCGATGGCCATGATCCCTTGCAGTTGCACAAGTAGCTGATCCGATCTGGATCCGGCAGGAAGGTCGGCAACATCAGCCAATAGGGCGACAGCAATTGTTCCCCAGATGCCAGCAGCCAAATGCACAGGTACTGCGGTAACGACGTCATCGACACGAAACGCATCCATGATCTCTGAAGCTATGACCATGACCAAAGCGCCGACAGCACCAACTAGAAACGTATCAAACGCATCAAAGAGGTTGATGCCAGCAGTGCCGGCGACCAATCCGGCCAATACACCGTTGATGATAAGATCAACGCGGGCGTATCGATAAAAAGCCAAGCTGATAAAAATAGCTGCGACCCCACCACCGGCCGCGCCTATTGTGGTGCGCGCAATGATGGGCCCGACGGCTTCCCCAAAATAGAGGGCGCTGCCGCCATTAAAAGCGCCCCAGCCAATCCAGAGGAATACAGCGCCGAGCGCTTTCATAGATGTTGAGCTGCCTTCGAAGTGGCGCCGCAGGTGGGTGAAACGCCCCAATCGAGGACCTACGACACAAATGGCGACCAGCGCGGCCCAACCACCCACACTGTGCACGACTGTTGCACCGGCGAAATCAAGAAATCCCGCTTGTTGAAGCCATCCCTGATCGGGTGACAAAATGCCGCCGCCCCAAACCCAGTGACCAACGACAGGGTAGACCAGCGCCCCGAGTATCAGGGAAAACAGGATGTACCCGATGTATCGTTCACGCTCCGCGACCGCGCCGGAGACAATAGTGGCTGCTGTTGCGGCAAAGGCCAGTTGAAAGAAGAACAGCGCAGACAGCTCGCCCGAAGTATCATCGAGCGGCAGAAAAAAACCAGTTGTACCAAATAGTCCGGCATGGCTGGCGCCAAACATGATCCCAAAACCGACGAGCCAATACACAGTTGCCACGCAGCAGATATCGCTGATATTTTTGAGAGCGACATTGCCGGCGTTTTTCGCGCGCACTGTACCGGCTTCTAGACACAGAAACCCGCATTGCAGATCCAGCACGATCAATGCGCAAAGAAGAACCCAAAGTTCGCTGATTTCTGACATTTTTGTATGAAGCCCAAAACGGTTTACGTACTCGGCCTATACCGAGGCCTGCTAATATATTCTGAAGATGCGTTTTGAATGCCTAACGCAACGTAATCTGTGATTGAATAAGGTGCGGTGGTTAGCCTTGAAAACAAAGAAAGGGTGATTGCCTAAATCGGTAAATTTAAGAAAATTGGTATTGAAAATGACAACAGCCTGGGCGTCGCAGTTTCATGTTTAACCGGAAGGTTCGCGATGCCTGCTCTGCGTCAAATGAGCTGCATAAATCTGCGTTGTCGGGCTTGCGCCGGGTAGGCAAAATGAACAATGCTCTTCTTGACACAACTTTCAGAAAAATAAGTGACATCGCCAGGAAGGAATTACCCAGTGCGCTATGAGAGACCGCAAACCGTCCCCGACGCAACGGCGCTGCTTGCTAAAGCCGGCCCGCGTGCTTTCGTGTTGGCGGGAGGCACCGACTTGCTTGTCCGGATGCAAAGCGACGATTTCGAAGCCGATCTCGTTGTCGATATCAAGGCAATCGAAGGTATGGACGAGATCACTCAATCAGAAGATGGCTTCGCAATTGGCGCAGCTGTTTCCTGTGCGGCGCTGGCTGAGCATGACGCGTTGGTCGCTGCCTATCCCGGCGTCGTCGAGGCTGCGAATTTAATTGGCTCCACACAGATCCAGGGCCGCTCCACGATGTCGGGCAACCTATGCAATGCGTCACCAGCTGCGGATAGCGTGCCGGCGCTTGTGGCTGTGGGCGCAAAGGCGCGCGTTGCCGGGCCCGATGGTGTGCGTACCGTTGCTGCAGAAGACGTGCCGGAAGGTCCCGGCAAGACGTCGCTGGCCGCGGGTGAGTTTATTGAAGCCATCGTGCTTGACGCACCTGAGCCCCGTTCCGGAGATGCCTATCTGCGTTTCACGCCACGTACTGAAATGGACATCGCCGTTGTTGGCGTCGGCGTGCAAGTCACGCTGGACGATGACGGCAAGGTTGCGGCGGCGCGTATCGCCTTGGGAGCCGTTGGCCCGAAAGTCATCACGGTGGCCGCCGCAGCGCAGGCCATTGTCGGAACCAAACTGGACGAAACGGCTTTGTCCGCGCTGTCCGCGGCTTGTTCAGCGGCGAGCACGCCCATAGATGACAAGCGCGGAACGGTTGATTTCAGAAAGGACGTGGCGGGTGTGCTGGCGCGACGTGCGACCCTGATCGCATTTAAACGGGCAGGAGGAAGTGAATGACTTCGATAGCTGTATCTACCACCATCAATGGTGACGACGTTGAATATCTCTGCCAGGCGGACGAAACTTTGCTGGACGTGCTACGCAACCGGCTTGGCCTCATGGGGTCCAAGGAAGGTTGCGGCACGGGCGATTGCGGTGCGTGCAGCACAATTGTCGACGGGCGTGTCGTGTGTTCCTGTCTGGTGCTGGGTGCCGAAGCGCAAGGACGCACGATCGAGACGATCGAAGGCATGGCCAAAGGCAGCGAACTGCACCCGCTGCAGACCAAATTCATTGAACATGCAGCACTGCAGTGCGGGATTTGCACACCGGGTTTTCTAATGGCGGCCAAAGCGCTCTTGGACGTGAATCCGGATCCGACCGAAGAAGAAATTCGCTACTGGCTTGCGGGCAACCTGTGCCGCTGCACCGGGTACGACAAGATTGTGCGCGCGGTTCAGGATGCAGCACTTGAAATGAGGGGAGAAACGGCATGAGCTTTGACGCAGCCTATCAGGACCAGAAATTCAAGTCGGTTGGTACACGTCCTCTCAGACCGGATGGCGTGGACAAAGTCACAGGGCGCGCGCGCTATGGCGCAGATTTCAACATGCCGGGTCAACTGGTCGCGCGGGTTTTGCGCAGCCCGCATGCGCATGCGCTGATCAAACGGATTGATGCGTCCAAGGCTGAAGCGCTCAAAGGGGTGAAAGCAGTCGTCACGGCGGCGGATCTCCCGGATCTCACGGGTGGGGACGCCGCGCTTTTTGCTGTTCTGGACAACTCGATGGCGCGTACAAAGGCGCTCTATGACGGGCATGCGGTGGCAGCGGTGGCTGCAATCGACGAGAACGTCGCACGTGCGGCGCTTAAACTGATCGAGATTGAATACGACGTGCTGCCCCATGTTGTGGATGTGGACGCGGCGATGCAGGATAATGCGCCGGTTCTGAACGATTCCGTCATCACCGGTGGTATCGAACCTGCGCCTACCGCGCCTTCCAATGTGGCGAACCGCTCTGAATTCGGGCACGGCGACATTGAGGCAGGCTTTGCCGAAGCGGATGTAGTGGTCGAGCGGAGCTTCAAAACAGAGCAAACGCACCAAGGTTACATTGAACCGCATGCCTGTGTGGCCTCCTGCAACCCAGATGGCACGGCTGATCTCTGGGTTTGTACGCAGGGGCATTTCGTTTATCGTCAGACCTGCGCGGACTTGCTGGGGCTGGAAGTGTCGAAACTGCGTGTCACCTCATCAGAAATTGGTGGCGGCTTTGGTGGGAAAACCCATGTCTGGGCTGAGCCTGTCGCCTTGGCCCTGTCCCGCAAGGCTGGGCGGCCAGTCAAATTGGTTATGTCCCGCGAAGAGGTTTTCCGCGCATCCGGCCCGACAAGTGCGACGTCTATCGATGTGAAAATAGGCGCGCGCAAGGACGGCACGATCACGGCTGCAAGTGCGACGCTGCGCTACTCCAGCGGTCCCTACGCAGACATGTGGGCGGAGCTTGGCGCGATGACGTCTTTTGCCTGCTACGATCTCAAGAACGTCAAGACCGTGGGCTATGAAGTCCTGGTGAACCGGCCCAAAGTAGCAGCTTACCGCGCGCCCTCTGCTCCAATGGCAGCTTTCGCGGTGGAAAGCACGGTGGATGAGCTCGCGGGCAAGCTTGATGTGGACCCTGTGGCGTTCCGCATCCGGAATGCCGCCAAGGAGGGCACGCAGTCATCCTATGGCCCGGTGTACGGTCCGATTGGCATTGGACCGACCTTGCAGGCCGCAAAAGCGCACCCTCATATGAGCGCGCCTTTGGGCGAAAACCAGGGCCGGGGGATGGCTTGCGGCTTTTGGTTTAACTTCGGCGGACAGACCTGCACCGATTTGAACGTAAATGCCGATGGCACCGTTACGCTCGCGGTCGGTACGGTCGATGTTGGCGGATCGCGTGCCTCCTTGTCGCTGATTGCCGCAGAAGAGTTGGGTATCGGCTATCAGGACGTGAAAGCCGTTGTCGCCGATACTGCGACGCTTGGGTACAACGACATGACAGATGGCAGCCGCGGCACGTTTTCGTCGTCGATGGCGACAATATCCGCTGCACGCAACGCTGTTGCCATCATGCGCCAGCGGGCGGCGACCACCTGGGATATTCCGCTGAAGGATGTCTATTGGGAAGAAGGGCACGCCAAGGCCATGGGGTCAAAATATGGCAACCTCGCGCCCTTGTCGGTCAAGGAGATTGCAGCCGAAGCCGGGAACACGGGGGGGCCGATTGCTGGCCATAGTGAGATCGTCGCCGATGGCGCAGGTGTCTCTTTCGCTACGCATATTTGTGATGTTGAAGTCGACCCTGAAACGGGCGCGACCCGCATCGTACGCTACACTGTCATCCAGGATGCGGGCAAGGCTGTGCATCCTTCCTACGTGGAGGGCCAGTATCAGGGGGGTGCGGCACAGGGCATCGGCTGGGCGCTCAATGAGGAATACGTCTATGGCGACGACGGGCGCCTGCAAAATCCGGGCTTTTTGGACTACCGCATTCCCGTGTGCTCCGACTTGCCGATGATCGACACTCAGATCCTCGAAATTCCCAACCCTAACCATCCTTACGGTGTGCGCGGTGTTGGCGAGACGTCCATCGTGCCACCACTCGCGGCCGTTGCCAATGCGGTCTCTAACGCAGCGGGTGTGCGCATGACGCATATCCCGATGTCGCCACCGCGGATTCTGGCGGCATTGAAAGCCGAGCAGTAAATAACCATGGTCGAGGTCACCCTTTGGGGCGGCCTCGTGCCGCTTGCGGACAATCAAAAAACGATATCTGTTGAAGCACATTCGATCCGCGAGCTGTTGCGCAAGCTGGTGGAACGCCATCCTGCGCTGGAGGGGCCGATCAAGAATGAAGTTGCGGTGGCGATCGACGGCGTCATTTACCGCAATGACTGGTCGCAAAAGATCCCTGATGGTGCCGAAGTATTCCTGATGCGGCGTTTGAGCGGAGGCTGACGCGCATTACAGAGGATGCCAGTTCAGCCGTTACTGGTGCCGGTGGAAAGGCGCAACACGTTCAAATGCACAGCATAGAAAAAGCCCGCAACATACTGTGTCACGATGGCTTTCGCTTTGGTAGACGCACGTGGGAAATCTGACCTGAACGACAGTGCCTTTAGGAGTTAATCATGCTCCGAAACAGGGGCAAGACGTTTCTCTCTAAAGCCTGACCGGTACCGCGGCATTTCCGACGATGTGACCTGATTGCAAAGAACTGATCTCGAGGGTGCACTATTCCTATCGCTGGCACTGCGATTGCTACCGATAAGGAAGCAGCGAACCTCTCCGCTCTAAACTGGATCGAGAGGTATTCATTCATGCATCAACTGCAGAAGCAATGGGATGGTGACTGGGCGAGTATTTGGCTCAGGCAGCGGGAACTTTCCCTTTTGACCTCGACGATGTCGTGCAGGTGCTGCCGGTGTTGCAGTTACGGCGGGTTTCTTTGCGCGCAGCAAACCCCGCCTGAGCAGACAGGCTAGGGTTTAGCGTAACATGCGTAAGCCGTGCGCGATATTGGTGAAGTACAACCAAAATCATGGTCGTCCAAACCCGGTTCAGAAGGCGGCTTCGACTTCCTTGATCAGTTTAACTACTTCTTGTGCTGCAGGGCTTTTAGCTTTTGCCTCAACTGCCCCAAGCCCGTTGCCCAATGCCTCGGCAAACAAGATCCGATTTCCGAGCCCGGCGGACATGACGTTAGCATCGAGCTCCTTGACCGCCTCCATCACTTCAGCACCAAGACGCGTTCCGGAACGGGAACGGTTCATCACGATAAACGCGCGTTTGCCCGCCCGATCCGCAAGATCAAGCACGTCTTGTGTCGCCCAGATATCCACATGGCTGGAAGAGAGTGGCACAAGGATAAGATCAGCCGCGCGCAGGGCAGGGCGCAGGTCACTGTCAGCTTTGGGCGGCGTGTCCACGATCACAATGTCCACCTTTTCGCTCAAAGTGCGCAATTCATAGGAAATGCCCCATGCGGTCGCCGTCGAAAACTGCAGCTTTGGATCTTCGCCATGGGTGTCGATACGCTTCATGAACCACTTGCCCAAACTGCCTTGGGGATCGGTGTCCAGCAGACCTACGGACTTGCCCTCTGCCAGGAACGCCGTTGCCAGATTGACGGCCAGCGTTGTCTTGCCTGAGCCACCTTTTTGCTGTGCGATGGTAATTATTCGACCTGACATATGCTCAATTCCCCAGACTCAATTCTGCGTTGCAGCATACAGGTTTTCTGCGCTGTGGCAAAACAGGTAAATTTTACCTTTGCCACAGCGTGTTAGACGCGTTATCGCGAGGATGTTCCCTGGCCTAAGACCAATTGGAAACGTGTCTTCCCTCTCAAAATCTGTCAATCTCTCGCCGTTGTAATCTTGCCTTGAATTACAGATCTTTGACCGCGTCATAAGTGCGTTTGTATCGCCCGTGCGCATCATCCATTGCTTGCTTTAAGGAACCGTCAGGTGCTGCACTGTGCGCAATTGGAGGCTGACGCGCAATTTCGATGCCCGCCCCGGCGCCAGCCATCATGCCAAGACGCGCTGCCCCAAGGGCGGCACCGAAGTCACCCGCTTGTGGCACATCCAGAGACAGGTTCAATGTGGTGGCCAGCATATCGACCCAGTGGGTCGATTTTGCACCGCCGCCAAGTGCCAAGGCGCGCGAGATCTGCGTTCCTGTGTCAGCCAGCGCGTCCTTGCAATCGGCAAAGGCAAAACTGACACCTTGCAAGACGGCGCGCGCTGCGGCTTGCGCGTCTGTCGCATGATCCAAATGCAGGAATTGCCCGCGGATCGACGCGTCATTATGCGGTGTCCGCTCACCGCCTAGATAAGGAAGAAAAAGCGTTTTGCCGGGGGCCTGAACGGGCCCGAGATCTTTGGTCAATGCAGCCGCTGATTGACCCGTAAGCCGACTGAGCCATTCCAGCGCATCAGTTGCAGCAAGGATGACGCCCATTTGGTGCCAAGTGTCTGGCAATGCGTGGCAAAAGCTATGCACCGCAGAGGCGGGGTCAGGGCGGTATCCACTGTTGGCCGCGAACAGCACACCGGAGGTGCCCAGTGACAAGAACGCGGTGCCATCTGCCACAACACCTGCTCCAATCGCGGCGGCTGCGTTGTCTCCGGCTCCCCCCGCGACGACGCAGGCAGGCAGATCCAGCTCCGCAGCCAGATCCTGGCGTAATCTGCCGGAAGACGCAGCACCCTCGACGAGCGCCGGCATGTTGTCACGCGAAAGATGACATGCTGCGAGCAATGTATCCGACCAATCCCGCGCGCCCGTATCGAGCCAAGCCGTACCCGCAGCATCTGACATTTCGGAGACGTGCTCTCCGGTCAGGAAAAGCCGCAAATAGTCCTTTGGCAGCAAAATTTTTGCCATCTGCTCAAAAATTTTTGGTTCATTGTGGCGTACCCACTCGACTTTTGGAGCGGTGAACCCCGGAAAAACGATGTTTCCCGTCACCGAACGAAACTGCGGATCGCCATCCATTTCAGTAGCCTCCACATGGCTACGGGTATCGTTCCACAACATACAGGGTCGCAACGGGCGATCATCGGCTCCGATTAGGGTTGCGCCATGCATGTGGCCCGAAAGGCCAATGCCCTGTACACTGCTGCAATCGGCCAGGGATGTTAGAGCGGCGAGGGCTTGTGTGGCGGCCACGCACCAGCTTGCGGGATCCTGTTCGGACCAGCCGTCATGCGGCCGTTCCACTGTCAACGCCACCGTGTGTTCTGCCAGAATGTCCTGGTCCTGATCAATGAGGATCGCCTTGAGCGAGGATGTGCCCAGATCGAGGCCAATGAAAGTCATGTGGTTTCCTTGTCGTCGTGTTCAGGCCGGTTGGGTCTCAGAAGTATCAGGTTAACCGAGTTTGACCCAGGCTGCATTTCTGGCGGAGGACCGTACACAGGCGTCGACAAACTCGACACCGCGTACACCGTCTTCGATCGTTGGAAAAAGCACCTCCGGCGCGAGGGCTGTCCCGGCGCGCCTTGCGATGATTGCATCTGCGGCCTCGCTGTAGATATTTGCAAAACCTTCCAGATAGCCTTCCGGATGACCGGGCGGTACGCGGCTCATGCGTGCAGCGGCGTCGCTCGCACCCGCACCATTGCGTGTGATCACCCGCTTGGGCGCTCCAAAGGGCGTGTGCCAAAGCTGGTTAGGCTCTTCCTGTGCCCATTCCAACCCACCGACTTCGCCGTAGACACGGATGCGCAGGGCGTTCTCATTTCCGGGGGCCACCTGACTGCACCACAACATCCCTTTTGCACCACCATGGAAGCGCAGCATCACATGTCCATTGTCATCCACCCGGCGCCCCGGCACGAAGGCATCCAGATCAGCAGCCAAGCTTTCGACCTCTAACCCCGAGACAAACCGCGCAAGATTGTGAGCATGTGTGCCAATATCGCCCGTCGACCCGCCGACACCAGAACGTGCGGGATCCGTGCGCCATTCCGCTTGCTTGAAATCCTGCGCGATGGTGAGCCAATCTTGCGGATATTCGACTTGCACGACGCGGATCTTGCCAATCTCGCCTGCCGCAACCATCTCGCGCGCTTGCCGCACCATTGGATACCCAGTGTAGTTGTGCGTGAGCACAAAAAGCGCATCAGATTTCTCAACCGCATTCGCCAGTTTCCTGGCATCTGCGAGTGTGGACGTAAGTGGTTTGTCGCAGATCACGTGGATGCCGCGTTTGAGGAATTCGCGTGCAGCTGCATAATGGACATGGTTTGGCGTTACGATGGACACGGCTTCTATGCCATTCTTCAAACGTGCCTCGCGGATCGCCATCTGTTTGAAGTCGTCGTAGATGCGGTCCAAGCCGAGCGCTTGGCCAGAAGCCCGCGCTTTTTCGGGTGTCGACGACAACGCGCCTGCAATCAATTCAAATCGGTTGTCTATCCGTGATGCAATGCGATGTACGGGGCCAATGAACGCGTCATTGCCTCCGCCAACCATTCCTAGCTTAATCCGTGCCATATCAGCCAATCCCCAGCATTTTGCGGTTTGTCGCGTCATCCGTTCCGCCATCGGCAAAATCATCGAATGCGCGTTCGGTCACCCGAATGATGTGATCCGATACAAATTGTGCACCCTCGCGGGCACCATCTTCGGGATGTTTAAGGCAGCATTCCCATTCCACAACGGCCCAGCCGTCAAAATCATTGGCAGCCATTTTTGCGAAGATGGCGGCGAAGTCCACCTGTCCGTCTCCGAGCGACCGGAAGCGGCCTGCACGGTCGACCCAAGGCTGGTAGCCGGAATAGACGCCCTGTCGGCCTGTCGGGTTGAATTCGGCGTCCTTGACGTGAAACATCTTGATCCGGTCCTTGTAGATGTCGATGTTGTCGAGATAATCGAGGCACTGCAGCACGTAATGTGACGGATCATATAACATATTGCAGCGGCTGTGATCGTCGACCCGTTCCAGAAACATCTCGAATGTGACGCCGTCGTGCAGGTCTTCGCCGGGATGAATTTCATAGCATAGATTGACGTTGTTTTCATCCGCGTGATCCAGGATTGGACGCCAGCGCCGGGCGAGTTCGTCAAAGGCGGCTTCGATCAACCCGGCGGGCCGTTGCGGCCACGGGTAGACGTAAGGCCAGGCAAGCGCACCGGAAAAGGTTGCATGGTTGTGGATCCCCATATTGGCGGATGCAGAGATCGCCTTTTTCACCTGATCCACGGCCCAGGCTTGCCGCGCGGCGGGATTACCGTGCACGGACGGGGCAGCAAAGCCCTCAAATGCGGTGTCATAGGCTGGATGAACCGCGACGAGCTGACCTTGCAGGTGGGTAGAAAGTTCGGTCACTTCTACGCCATTTTCAGCTGCCTGGCCTTTGAACGTGTCACAGTAATCCTTGCTGGTCGCTGCTATTTCAAGATCAAAGAGACGTGTGTCCCAGCTGGGGATTTGTACCCCCTTGTAGCCACATCCTGCTGCCCATTTGGTAATGGTGTCCCAGGAGTTGAAAGGCGCGTCATCGCCCGCGAATTGCGCCAGAAACAGCGCGGGGCCTTTGATGGTTTTCATTCTGATCCTCCCAAATCATTGCCTTCCAGAGGTGGCATATTCTCTTTTAAATAAATGTCGATCCTGATGCGCTCTTGCGCTGTATTGATTGGCAGAGTGTCGCGGGTGGCGCGCATGACACGGATGGCACTGCGCACCAGATGCCCTGCGTCCTGACTTATGAGGGCGTCAAAATAACCCTTGGCCAGTGCATCGCGGGACAACGACGTCAGCTCATGGGCAACAACCACAGGACGTTCGATTTGTGTGTGCGACGAGAAAAACCGCAGCAGCCCTTCGTTTCCGGCGGCTGAGGAATAGATGCCGATGATGTTCTCGTTCGCGGACAACGTTTCTGGCAGAAGACGTTCGATCAAGTCCGGGTCATCACGGCCTTCCAGGGACGCCAGCACCTCGAGTTGCGGGAAATCTCGTGCGACAACTTGATCGAAACCAAGCCGTCGTTCCAAGTGGTCTCTGGCAAGGAGCGACCCGGTCAACACAATGATCTTGCCGCTGCGTCCACCCAGGAATCGCCCCAAAAGCTGTGCTGCTGTGCGTCCGGCAGCGACGTTGTCGATACCAATGTAGTGATCCCGATCAGAACTTGGGATGTCGGCGACGAGAGAAACGACTGTCACGCCGCGTTCTTTCAGATGAATGACTGAATCCCGCACCGAAGGCGTTTCTGGCCCAAAAATCGCAACGCCATCTACCGTTTCGATGTCCAGCCCGTCGATTGCGATTGCCAGAGCGGCGGGATCGAAAGCGGCGACCCGGATGTAGCTGATCCGTGTGCGTTCATGGCGCAGATTTTGACTCAGCTGTTTGATGTGTTCTTCCAGCAGCCCGATGAACTCATTGTTATTGGCCGGTAAGAAAAAGACGAAATTGTAGATGCGGCCACGCGCAAGGTTGGCCGCTGCCGTATCGCGGACATATCCCAGTTCCGCGATAGCCTTATTGACCTTGTGTACCGTTTTCGCTCGCACCCCGGGGCGGGCGTTCAGAACGCGATCAACCGTGGCAAGACTGACCTTAGCCACGCGTGCGATGTCGTTGATCGTCGGATTAAGAGGGCTGTCCTTGGCGGGCTTCATTGGGGTCTCTTGTGGGCTACATTGCCTTGATCAAAGCTTCGAAGAGACGGGCCACAGCTTCTGCACCAGGGTCGTTGTGGCCGATCAGGTTTTCCTCGGGCACGTATGAGGCGCGTCCTGCTTTCGCCCGTCCAATAGCGGCCGTGGCGTCTGCTCCTGCGCGCGCAGCAGTGGCTGCAGCTGCCATGCCGTCAGGCAAGGCTTTCAATGCAGGCTCCAATGAATCTATCATGGTGCGATCCCCTGCCACCGCGCCGCCTACCTGACTGATCCGCTGCAGCCCGGCCATCAACGCTTGTGGGATCGGTTTGCCGCTGGCGCAGGCATCTCCTGTTGCGCTGAAAAAGATTGCCAGGATCACACCGGATGACCCGCCCATCGTCTGACTGAGCTCATTGCCAAGTGCACGAAACAGCTGCGTCGGATCGGCCAGTGGCAGCCGGTCCAACGCAGCGTCTAGCGCGCGCGCTGCAGTGGCCAGGGTGCTGCCCGTGTCGCCATCCCCGGACTTGGCGTCGAGCGTGTTGAGTTCGGTTTCGCTGGCCACCAACAAGGCGCAGCATTTAGCCAGAACAGCGCGGGTGCGCGGGTTTTCCGAGGCGATGGGATGGATCGGGCTTAGCCCATCGGGTAGCGGACGTGGCGCCACGTCGACAATTTCCTGCATGCCGGGCCATGCCGCCAAAGGCACGGTTGCGTTGAGCAAAGGCATAGCGGCTTCGGTCACGGGTAGAACTGACACAGAAAACCCATGCATATCAAGCGATGTCATCAGCGAAGCCGGTCCGATGATGTGCTTGATGTTGCGCGCTTTTTCCGAGATTGCGAGTTCATGTGCCAGTACACTCATTTCAAGCGGTGTGGTGGCGCCAAGATTGTTCAGAAGCGCCACATGGGGTCCGGTTTCGATCTGGGAGTGTAGTTTGTCCAAGACCAAATCCATGGCATTGCGCGCACCTTTGAAGGCCACTTGCTGAACACCTGCCTCGCCGTGGATACCCAGCCCAAGTTCGGCCATCCCTTCGGCAATCCGGTTCTCTTTGGCAGAACCTGGCACCGTGCAGGTGTCCAGAGATTTACCGATCGACGCCATGTTAGCGATGGCGTCCTGAGCTGCCTGGGTAATCGTTTCGAGATCAGCGCCGTTCTCTGCCAGAGCGCCAGCGATTTTGTGAACAAAAAGCGTGCCCGCGACCCCGCGTGCCTGCGGCAGGTCGGGCAGTGCTATGTCATCATCAACAACGACCAAGGAGATTTTGAGCCCGAACGCGCGTGCTCGTTCGGCCGCGAGGCCGAAATTCAACCGATCACCGGTGTAGTTTTTAACGATCAACAGGCAGCCTGCGTCGCCTGTCACGGAAAGAATGCCTGCGAGCACAGCATCAACCGAAGGAGAGGCAAAGACCTCGCCACAAACTGCGGCAGTCAACATGCCACGGCCAACAAAGCCCGCATGGGCAGGTTCGTGCCCTGAGCCGCCTCCAGAAATCAAAGCGACACCCGATTTGTCCCAGTCTGTGCGGCAAACAACCTTGATGTGCGGGTAGCCATCCAACCGGCACAGCGCGCCGCCTGACGTGGCGAGCAACCCCTCCAAGGCATCGGTGACCAGCGTTTCCTTGTCATTGATGAATTGTGCCATTGGTCTTTCCTCTTAGTAAATCCGGTCGCCTGTGGCGTTGAAGCACAGCGGTTCGCGTGGAGCAATGCGGACATGCGCACCGGGGGTGTAGGTTGTATGCGGATCCGCCAGAGTGACGATCTCATGTCCATCGAGCCTAAGGTGCAATCGCGCGTGATCGCCGAGGTGTTCTACCCGGCCGATTGCGGCTTCGCGTCCTTCGCCCTGCTCGACATGTTCAGGTCGCAGCCCAATTTTTTGTGCGCCCTTCGGGGCAGTGCCAAACAAATCGGCGGGCAAAATATTGATCCTTGGCAGCCCTAGGCGGGAGGCGACGTAGATAGAATTAGGGTTCTCGTAGATGTCTCGCGGGGTGCCGTATTGCACGAGGCGTCCTTCATTCAAAACGCCCACATGAGTGGCCATGGTCATGGCTTCGATCTGATCATGCGTCACGTATAGTATCGTGGCACCAAGGCTCGCCTGAATACGCTTAAGTTCAATCCGAAGGTCAGTGCGCAGCTTTGCATCTAGCGAGGAAAGAGGTTCATCCATCAGATAAACTTGCGGGTTGCGCACCAGTGCCCGACCGATAGAGACGCGTTGCATCTCGCCGCCCGAGAGGGCCGTTGCTTTGTTGTCCAACTTGTGTGTGATCTGCAGGACTTCTGCGACCTCATCCACCTTGCGTTTGATCTCTTCGGGTGGAGTTTTCAAGATCGGAGATTTCAGTGGGAATTCGAGGTTCTGCCGCACTGTCAGATGCGGATACAGTGAATACTGCTGGAAAACCATGGCCACATCACGCTGAGCTGGCGTCTCTTCGCGCAGGACCCGCCCGCCGATGCTGATTTCGCCACTATCTAGTTTTTCGAGGCCTGAAATCAGCCGAAGCGTCGTCGTTTTGCCAGCGCCCGTAGGTCCAAGCAGCACAACAAAAGCACCGTCCGGTATCACCATATCCATATCCGACACAGCCTGTGCCTTACCAAAGGACTTGGACACCGCTTTCAAAACGACTTCAGCCATGGGTCAGTACCTCGTGGTTAAGATCCGAGAGCAAGGCCCGTCCGGTGGCTTCATCAAAGAGCGAAACGGCTTTGGAATTAAATCCTAACCCAACAGTTTCACCCACTTGCGCGATTTGGCCCGAGGGCGTGCGCGCCTTGATGTCCCCGTTGGCGGTGTCCAACGTCACGATCTGCGTTGTTCCAAGGTACTCGGTTGCTGTGATACGACCACGATATCCGCCGGTATCCGAAATTTGCACATGTTCGGGGCGCACACCGTAGACCAGCTTGCCCGAGGCCCCTTGCCGTTGACGGGGAACAGCCAGTTCGTAGTCTGCCAGCACGACGGTTTGCGCACCTTCCGCGACTTTACCTTCATAACGCAGGAAATTCATCGATGGAGAGCCGATGAAATCCGCCACGAACATGGTTGCTGGCATGTCGTAAATATCCTGCGGGGTGCCGAATTGTTCGACCACCGCGTTGTTCATCACGACGATCTTGTCGCCCATCTGCATGGCTTCGAGTTGGTCGTGCGTGACGTAAACGGTGGTCGCGTTCATCCGGTCGTGCAGAGCGCGCAACTCTTCGGACATGCGTTCGCGGAATTCTGCATCGAGCGCGCCCAAGGGTTCGTCCATCATAAAGGCCTTGGGATCTCGCACGATGGCGCGGCCCAGAGCGACCCGTTGGCGATCCCCGCCGGACAAGCCCCCAACCGGTTTTTTCAAAATATCCTGGATGCCCAGAATGCCCGCGACTTCATCAACCTTTGCGCGCACATCGCGCCGCGCCATGCCTTGGCTCACCAGCGGGTAGCTGAGGTTTTTGTAAACGTTCATATGTGGGTAAAGTGCGAACATCTGAAACACAAAGGCGATATCCCGCTGGCTGGGGGGGCGCTGGCTGATCTCTTCTCCGTCGAGATAAATCTCGCCACTGGTGGGCAGCTCCAACCCCGCGATCATCCGCAGGGTCGTGGTCTTGCCACAGCCCGAAGGACCAAGCAGCATGAAAAACTCGCCGTCCTCGATGGTAAAGCTCGACTCGCGCACGGCGGTGAAATCACCAAATTCCTTACGCACGTTCTTGATAATGATCTGGGCCACGGGTTACTCCGGGAAATGGCTGACGACAATGAACATGACCGTGCCCACCAATGTCGTGATAAAAGAATAGGTAAAGGCCCACATCACGAAGGGCTGCATCAGCATAAAGACCCCAAGGGCGATGATGATCGTGGCAAGTAGCTCCCACGGGCCGCGCCGCAAACGGATAAGTCCAGTGATGAAAGTGCTCATTTGCGTACCGCTCCGAATGTGATGCCACGCAACAGATGTTTGCGCAGGGCGACGGTGAAGATCATGACGGGCAGCAGGAAGATCGTGGCCCCTGCTGCAACAGCAGGCCAGTCCAGACCACCGACCCCGATGATCGTGGGAATGAAAGGAGGCGCTGTTTGTGCCGTGCCGGAGGTGAGCAGAACCGCAAAGGCGTATTCATTCCAGGCAAAGATCAGGCAGAAGATGGCGGTGGAGGCGATGCCCGTTGCCGCTTGGGGTAGCACGACCTTGTAGAAAGCCTGAAACCGCGTGTAGCCATCAATGAGGGCTGCTTCTTCGTACTCGCGGGGGATCTCGTCGATGAACCCTTTCAAAAGCCAAACCGCAAGGCTGATGTTCACGGCTGTATAAAGCAGGATCATGCCAAGATGCGTGTCGGAGAGTCCAAGCTGGCGGTACATCAGGAAAATTGGGATGGCGACCGCGATGGGCGGCATCATTCGTGTGCTCAGGATAAAAAATAACAGATCATCCGCCAGTGGGATCTTGAACCGGCTGAAAGCATAGGCGGCAAGTGTGCCCAGAAAAATCGACAGGAAAGTCGAGCCAAATCCGATGATTACGGAATTGAGGAACCGTTCCCCAAACTTTGACGGACCCGCGATCACCATGTCGTATTGGCGCACAATATCTTCGTACCACGTCTCAGGTGGGTTCGCGTCGAGGAATTCATCGGTTTGCCGCGTGCGGGTGGTGAAAAGGTTCACATATCCTTCGAGTGTGGGTTCAAAGAAGACTTTTGGCGGATAACTGATGGCATCAGAGGGCGATTTGAAACCGGTCATCATGATCCAGGCCAGCGGGATCATCGTGATCAGCGCATAGAGAACGACCAAAGTGCCGGCGAAGTACTTCGATCGTTTGCTCGGCTCGGTGACGGAGAAGCTGCTCATCTTTCTTTCACCTTATTGAGGGCCTTGACGTAGATACTGGCCAGTCCAAAGACGGTCACAAAGAGGATGATCGCATAGGCCGAGGCATAGCCCGTGCGCCATTTCTCAAAAGCTTCGCGCTTGAGGTTTATTGAGGTAAGCTCGGTCGTGGAACCGGGACCGCCACCGGTGAGCTGTACAACCAGATCGAACATCTTGAAGTTCTCGATCCCGCGAAAGAGCACAGCAAGCATCAGGAAGGGCAGGACCATGGGGATTGTGATCGTAAAGAACTGCCTCAGTTTCGAGGCACGGTCGATCTCGGCCGCCTCGTAGATGTAATCGGGGATAGATCGCAGCCCCGCCAGACAGATCAACATCACAAAAGGCGTCCACATCCAGGTATCCACAATCACGATGGACCAGGGTGCCAGATCCACAGAACCCAGCATCTCAAAGCTCGACGGCTCCTTGCCAGTGAAAAAGGCGATGATGTAGTTAAAGAGCCCGATCTGCGGCTGGTAGAGGAACTTCCAAAAATTCCCCACAACCGCAGGCGAGAGCATCATGGGCAATACGATGATCGTGGTCCAGAGGTCGTTTCCTTTGAATTTCTTGTTGATCAGATAAGCCAGCGTAAAACCGATCAGGACCTGAAAGAAGATAGTCCAGAACAGGAAATGCGCCGTGGCCTGCATGTTGAGCCAGATGTCGCTGTCTGTGAGGATACGTTCGTAATTGCGCAATCCTACATATTCGACGTCGCGGTTCAGTCGGTTAGCGCGAAAGTTGGTAAAGCTGAGGTTAATCGTCCAGATCAGGGGGAAGATGTTAACCGCCAACAACAAGAATATCGTCGGCGCTACGAAGATCCACGCGATTGCCCTGTCACTGAGCCCTCGGATTTTTCGGGCCACTGTTGGTGGCGTCGCGTTGGCGGCACGTGAAATGGGGTTGTCTGTCATCGGACGCAGCTTTCCCGGGACAGGACGGGCAAGACCCATCCTGTCGGTTGAGAAGAATGCAAGGCGGGCAAGCCCGCCTTACGCTATTTTTAGAGTTTGCCTTCGTCCTCGAAGGTCTCAGTCCAGTCTTCGATCAGTTTGTCGAGGGCTTCCTGAGCGGTGCCCTGATCGGCAACTACGTAGTCATGAATGCGTTTTTGCATGGCCAGCAACAGTTCCGCGTAGGCGGGCTCCTGCCAGAAATCCTGCACGGCGCCCATTGCTTCAAGGAAGTCTCCGGCGAAGGGCGCGCTGTCGACAAACTCTGGGCTTTCCAACACGGCTTTATGCGCCGAATAGCCACCAAGATCCCACCATTTCTGCTGGATTTCTGGGTTTGCGAACCACTTGATATATTCAAGGGCTGCAGCTTGCTTGTCAGAATAAGCGACTACTGAGATCCCCTGTCCTCCGAGTGTCGATCCCGCCTGATTTTGTGGCGGATTCACGAAGAAATCGATCTTGTCGCCACCCGTGTTGGGATCTGCGTAGAGACCCGGGAAGAAGGCAAACCAGTTCATCGCCATGGCAACCTGGCCCGACTTAAACGCATCGAGGCTTTCACCCATGTAGGAGTTTGTGTAGCCCGGCGGTGTAGCGGTTTGATAAAGTTCCTTATAGAACTCAAGGGCTTCTACGGCCTCTGGCGAGTTAACAGCCCCTTCCATATCATAAGATCCGGGCGTGTTTTCATATTTAAAGCCCCACGGATAGAGCGCGCCTGTGACGCCCATTGTAATGCCTTCCGATCCGCGTTCAGTAAAGATCGCAGCACCGTAGACAGTTTGGCCATCAATCTCGCGTTCCTGAAAGAACTGAGCGATTTCAAGGAGTTCTATCTGTGTTTTTGGTTCGGTAAGCTCGCGCCCGGTGGCGTCTTGGAAGGCGGCACGGATGTCTTCGCGCTCAAACCAGTCCTTGCGATAGAACCAACCATTCGCATCGCCCATTGCGGGAAGGGCGTAGTAGTTCGGCGTGCCTTTGGGCCAGGTGGAATAGGCATAGACAGTGGCGTCTGCAAAATCTCCCATTGAGATACTTTCAGCATCAAAGAAGTCGTTGAGCTTTACGTAGTGTCCGTTCTCCGCACCACCGCCGATCCACTGACTGTCCCCGATCAAAAGATCGCACAGTTTTCCGCCTGAGTTCAGTTCGTTCAACATGCGGTCCGCAAAATTTGGCCAGGGAATGAACTCAAAACTCATTGTGTGGCCGGACTGTGCTTCAAATTCCTTGCTCAGCTCGACCAGCGCGTTCGCTGGATCCCAGGCAGCCCAGCAAAGGGTAAGTTCATCGGCTTGCGCACTATTTGTAAAGGATGCGGCGACAAGGCTCAGTGCACTGACAGACGCCAGTTTCATATGTTTCATAGATTTTCCTCCCACTACGCAATTCGGATTGTTTGATAGCAGATTTCCGAATCGTCGTTCACACCTAAACGGTAGAAGACGTGATCATCATGTGTCCATCACTTTTTGAGGTGCGCACCTCAAAATTTGCGAGACCTCGAAAATAATAAATATAATTCAATTTGTTGTGCGATCTTTTTAAGTAAAATAACTTTATTGGAGCAATGCGTTTTGCACCGATGGAACACTAATCGCATGGTTCGCAACATGCGGGCCGACGGCACAGAAGTTCGAAAATGATATGATCTATGCGTGCGTTCGCACGGCGATTGGAGCAAGATTTCAGATCGAGGTGCGCAGGAGAAAGGATGCATCTAATTTTCAAGGATGCCAGAGGTTAGAGGTTTTTGAACTGGCAACGCGGATTACGCATTCATAGGTCACTTTGACGAGAAGCGATTGGCAAGCGGGGCATAGTCTGGCAGCATGTTGGCGCTTCAGGCTTTGGTGAGAAGCGCGTTGTGGCGCATGTGAGGTGGAAAACTGCAAGGAGGACCTGCCGGGTAATTTAATGTCAGGGTACGGTGAGAGCGAAATGAACAGATCCGCCACATGATGGAGCATGGTCACAATCACTTGGCTATTGTCGCAGCACTTGCGATTGCATTGGTGTCTGGCTTTACGGGGCTGTCGTTGACCAAAGGAGCATCGCAAATGACCGTTGGGCGGCGCAAGCTAATGGTCGCTATGTCTGCTTTCGCACTGGGGACGGGCATCTGGTCCATGCATTTCGTGGCCATGCTCGGTATGCGATTGCCGATACCGTTCTACTATGACGCGCTGGTCACGATGATTTCTGCTTTCGTAGCGATCCTTGTTACAGGTATCGCATTGCTTTTGGTCCACTTTGGAACGCGTACGCCTATGCGTATTACGGCTGCTGGAGTGTGTCTCGCAATCGGCATCGTGGCGATGCACTACATAGGTATGTCGGGCATTCAGGCGGTACGACCCGTCTATTCGACATCGGGAATCGCAGTGGCTTTGATTGCGGCGTTGATCCTGTGCGTTGTTTCTTTTTGGGTCAGCTACGGCAGACGTACACGCAGCAATATTCTTGTGGGTACCTTGGGGTTTGGTGTCGCAGTCGTTTCGGTGCATTTCGTTGCCATGGAAAGCACTGGCTTCCTTGCTGAAGAAACATCCGCACATGCAGGGTTCTGGCTCAGCAATGACATCCTGGCATTTGGGGTTACCGTGACGTCTTTCGTTCTCTGCGGCGCTTTCCTTCTTGTCAGTGTGTCCTTTTCAGCGGCGCCTGCAACGTCATCTGCGGTAGGGTCCAACGTCGTAATTGAGGAACCCGTCGAACACGAGGACGAAGCGTTGCCGGTCATGACGGCGATTGGGAAAATCCCTTACGAGCAAAACGGGCGCATTCATTTCCTAATGTCTGATGAAGTCGCCGCCATTAGAGCTGAAGGCCGGTATACATTCGTCTATCACAAGACGGGGCGGCTGTTTTCTCCTTGGTCCATTTCAGAGGCGCAGTCGCGGGTCTCGGATGCAGGTTTTATCCGCTGTCATCGAAGCTATTTGATCAATCCGCAGCACGTTACAGGATTTCAGCGAAAGAAAGACAATGGTGTTTGCTTCTTTGATGACGCGGAGCATATTGAAGTCGCACCTGTCAGCCGCTCTTATTTAAAAGAAGTACGCCGCCACCTTGGTTTGTGAAATCAGTTTTCGCAACTCGTGCACAATAGGCGCAACTCGTGCGCAAACCTCAGCATTTCAGGTTCTTTCCATAGCCGATTGTTCGGTTGTTTGTTGGTATCCAGTTGCATACCGGTTTTTAGGGAGGACCGCCGATGATCACATCGCAATTCGAATATCACCGACCCGCAGACATCCAGGCTGCTCTGGCAGTGCTCACAGCCCACGGAGATGAAGCGCGTGTCCTAGCCGGGGGGCACAGCCTGATCCCGATGATGAAGCTGCGCATGGCTGATGTCCCGCACTTGATTGATTTGCAGGATATTGATGACCTGAAGGGGGTCAGTATCGAAGGCAGTCGCGTGGTAATCGGTGCCATGACCACACAGCATGACTTGATCGCGGATGAGACGCTGGCCAAGGCAGCGCCGATCCTGCGCGAGGCAGCGCTTCAGATTGCGGACCCGCAAGTGCGCTACATGGGAACACTTGGCGGTAATGTCGCAAATGGCGACCCTGGGAATGACATGCCGGGATTAATGCAGTGTCTGGACGCGCAGTTCACGCTCGAGGGTGTAGATGGCACACGGGACGTTGCAGCCCGTGATTTTTACGAAGCTGCTTACATGACCGAGCGCGACGATGAAGAAATTCTGACCAAAATTTCCTTCGAAACGACTGTTGGTGGATACGCTTACGAAAAACAGAAACGTAAAATTGGCGATTATGCAACAGCGGCTTGCGCCGCACTTATCGAGAAAGATGCCGGAGTTGTCACAAAGGCGTCTATCGCCATGACAAATTTGAGCGATACGCCGGTTTTCTCTGAAGCGGCCTGTGCCGCACTTGTGGGGACAGCGGCTGATGCGGATGCGATCAAAGCTGCAGTAACCGCCGCCGTCGCAGATACGGACCCAACAGAAGACAACCGCGGACCCGTGGCATTCAAGAAACACGTGGCGGGCATCATTATTGCACGCGCCATCGAACGCGCCGCGTCGCGCGCCTGAGGATCAACTATGAGCAAGCAAATCATCACCATGAAAGTGAATGGCGAGACGAAAGAAGTACTCGCTGAACCGCGCGAGCTACTGATTTACGTGTTGCGCGAAAAACTGGGGTACACAGGGCCACACGTGGGCTGTGAAACGTCGCATTGTGGCGCCTGCACCATTGATATTGATGGCAAATCGGTCAAGTCCTGCACCATGTTCGCGGCCCAAGCGCAGGGCGCCGAGATCACGACGATCGAAGGGTTGGGTACGCCAGATGCACTGCATGTGTTGCAGGAGAAATTCAAGGAACATCACGGTTTGCAATGTGGGTATTGCACGCCTGGCATGATTACACGGGCGCATCGCCTGCTGCTGGAAAACCCCAATCCTACCGAAGAGGATGTCCGCTTCGGTATTGCCGGCAATATCTGCCGCTGCACGGGCTATCAGAACATCGTTAAAGCGATCCTTTCAGCTGCTGCGGAAATGAATGCATCCAAGGAGGCTGCCCAATGAAGGATGAAGTCACTCGCGACGATCGCGTCGCCAACCTCAAGGGTCTTGGATGTTCTCGCAAGCGCGTCGAGGATGCGCGCTTTACTCAAGGCAAAGGCAACTACGTCGACGACATCAATCTGCACGGCATGCTCTTTGGAGACTTCGTCCGTTCGCCCTATGCTCATGCACGGGTTGCGTCGATCAATACAGATGCGGCGATGGCGCTGGATGGTGTGGTTGCCGTTCTAACGGCCAAGGATCTAGAACCCCTCTCGCTCCATTGGATGCCGACATTGGCCGGTGACAAGCAGATGGTTCTGGCGGATGGCAAAGTGCTGTTTCAGGGGCAAGAGGTCGCCTTTGTCGTGGCGAAAGATCGCTATATCGCTGCGGATGCGGTCGAACTGGTTGAGGTCGAATACGAAGAACTGCCCGTGCTCGTCGATCCGTTTGAGGCGCTTAAATCCGATGTGGAACTGCGCGAAGATCTGCACGGTCTAACTGAAGGGGCGCACGGCGCGCGCAAGCACCACAACCACATCTTCACCTGGGAAGTCGGTGACGAAGATGCGACCAACGCGGTGCTTGAAGATGCGGAAGTGGTTGCGGACGAAAGCATGTATTACCACCGCACACATCCCTGTCCGCTTGAACCTTGCGGCGCGGTCGCCAGTATGGACAAGGTAAACGGAAAGCTGACACTTTATGGCACCTTCCAGGCACCGCATGTGGTGCGCACTGTGGCGTCGCTGCTTTCCGGCATCGAAGAGCACAACATACGCGTGGTGTCCCCTGACATCGGTGGTGGGTTTGGCAATAAGGTGGGCGTCTATCCGGGGTATATCTGTGCCATCGTGGCCTCCATCGTGACCGGGGTGCCGGTAAAGTGGGTCGAGGACCGGATGGAAAATCTGATGTCCACGGCTTTTGCGCGTGACTATTGGATGAAGGGCAGGATTTCAGCGACAAAGGAAGGTAAGATCACCGGGCTGCACTGCCATGTGACTGCTGATCACGGTGCGTTTGATGCCTGCGCGGATCCGACCAAGTTCCCAGCCGGATTCATGAACATCTGCACAGGCTCCTACGATATTCCGGTGGCGTATCTCGGTGTTGATGGGGTCTATACCAACAAGGCGCCGGGCGGTGTCAGTTATCGTTGTTCGTTCCGCGTGACCGAAGCGGTGTATTTCATCGAACGGATGATCGAAGTGCTTGCCATCGAGCTGGACATGGATGCAGCAGATCTGCGCCGCATCAACTTCATCAAGAAGGAACAGTTCCCTTATCAATCTGCTCTGGGGTGGGAGTACGACAGCGGCGACTATCACACAGCCTGGGACAAAGCACTCGCTGCTGTAGACTACGCGGGGTTGCGCCAGGAACAAGCAGAACGCGTCGAAGCGTTCAAACGCGGGGAAACGCGGTCGATCATGGGGATCGGACTGAGTTTCTTCACCGAGATCGTCGGTGCGGGTCCGGTCAAGAACTGCGATATCCTAGGCATGGGAATGTTTGACAGTTGTGAGATCCGCATCCACCCGACGGGCTCAGCGATTGCGCGCCTTGGTACGATTTCTCAGGGACAAGGGCATGCCACGACCTTCGCCCAGATCCTAGCCTCTGAGATTGGCATCCCTGCCGATAGCATCACCATCGAGGAAGGCGACACGGACACGGCACCCTACGGTCTGGGTACTTATGGCTCACGCTCGACGCCGGTAGCGGGGGCGGCGACAGCCATGGCCGGGCGCAAGATCCGGGCAAAGGCACAGATGATCGCAGCCTATTTGCTGGAAGTGCACGACGATGACGTGGAGTTCGACGTGGATCGTTTTGTGGTTAAGGGCGCGCCTGAACGGTTCAAAACCATGGGGGAAATCGCCTACGCGGCCTATAATCAGGCGATCCCAGGCATCGAACCCGGTCTGGAGGCGGTAAGCTATTATGATCCGCCCAATATGACCTATCCGTTTGGTGCCTATGTCTGCGTGATGGACATCGACGTTGACACGGGCGTGACGGATATTCGACGCTTTTATGCGCTGGATGATTGTGGCACGCGGATCAACCCGATGGTCATCGAAGGCCAGATTCATGGCGGGCTGACAGAAGCGCTCGCCGTCGCATTGGGACAAGAGATCGCCTATGACGATATGGGCAACGTCAAGACTGGTACCTTGATGGATTTCTTCCTGCCGACGGCGTGGGAAGTGCCTAACTATGAAACCGACCACACGGTCACGCCCTCACCGCACCACCCGATTGGGGCCAAAGGCGTTGGCGAAAGCCCGCATGTGGGCGGTGTACCTTGCTTCTCCAATGCGGTGCAGGACGCGTTCCGACCCTTTGGGTTGCGGCACACCAATATGCCGCATGATCATTGGCGCATTTGGCAGGCCGCCAATACGCTTGGGTTGCACGACTAACAGGAGCGTCAGGCGTCCCGAAGTATCGGGGCGCTTGGCGATATTTTCATGGCCAATTGGACCGACCTTCAATCCGCGCTTGCCGGTACCGGGTATATTGCATCCGACGATCTTGCGATGGCTCTGCATATCGCCACGTCTCTTGGACGGCCCTTGCTGCTCGAAGGGGCGGCTGGTGTCGGCAAAACTGAAGTGGCGCGCAGTCTCGCGGCTGTCAAATCGGCAGAGTTGATCCGTCTCCAGTGTTACGAAGGGCTGGATGCGGCGCAATCGATCTACGAATGGAACTACCAGCGACAGCTGTTGTCCATCCGGGCGGCGTCTGAAGCCGGAGAAACAGGTGCGGCGGTTGAGGCGCGCATTTTCTCCGAAGACTATTTGCTCGAGCGCCCTTTATTAAGAGCGATACGGCAGGATAATGCGCCTGTCTTGTTGATTGACGAGATCGACCGCGCGGACGAAGAATTCGAGGCCTACCTGCTTGAAGTTTTGTCCGAATTCCAGATTACTATTCCGGAATTGGGCACAATTTCTGCCAAGGCACGGCCGATGGTCATCTTGACCGCGAATGGCACGCGCGATCTGTCAGATGCACTGCGCCGCCGTTGCATTTATGCGCATGTGGAGTATCCCGACCGACCCACCGAATTGGCCATCTTGGCGGTGCGCTGTCCGGGGTTGGAGCAACGTCTGTCGGAACAGATCATCGGGTTTGTTCAAAAACTGCGTGAAGAAGATCTGGAGAAGGTGCCGGGCATTGCAGAGATGTTGGATTTTGCTGCAGCACTCGGCGGGCTAGGGATCAAGGATCTGACCGAAGATCCAGCCACGTTGCAGGCCGCTCTTGCGACACTCTTGAAAACGCAAGCGGATCGCGCCTCTGTACCAGCAGAAGTGGCCGCACGTCTTGCAGGCAAAGCGGCATGAGCAAAGTAACGCGCTTCACCGCGGCCGACCCAGGGCCTGCCGCGCGGGTGACTGGTTTCATCGCGCATCTGCGCGCCCATGGCTTTCGGCTTGGTGTTGCCGAAACCCAGATCGCATTGCAGGCTTTGGGATGCGTCAACGCTATCTCGCCGACTGATGTGCGGCGTGCGTTGAAATCCGTCTGTAGCGGGTGTCGCGAAGACAACATACGGTTTGAAGCGTTGTTTGATGCTTTCTGGATGGCAGAAGGACGCGTTCGCCACAAAATCATGCCATCTCAGAATGCGGCAGCGCCCAAGCATACACGTTCCTCTCGCACGGACGAGACCCTTGAAACCTCAGGTACAGGTTCGATCCACGCTCCCGAAGACGAAATCGGCGCGGGCACGTCCTATGCGGAAGGCACGGGCAAGCTGATGGCGTCGAAGGCACAAAATCTGATGAAGAAAGACCTGCGTGAACTGGTATCTACCGAAGATATTCGTGCAGCGGAACAAATCGCCGTCCGGTTGGGAAAAGCCTTGCGGGATCGACGCTCAAGGCGCAGGCGTGCGGGGCGTCGGGGTACCCAGGTCGATTTGCGCCGAAGTATGCGCGCCTCGCTGTCAACGGGTGGAGAACCTTTGCATCTCGCTTGGCGCAAAAGGCCGGACAGGCCGGTAAAGATCGTCGCCCTCTGCGACGTTTCGGGTTCAATGATGCATTACGCGCGCCCATTTCTTGCCTTTTTGGCTGGGATGATGCGGGCGGGCGACAGCAATGACGCCTATCTTTTTCACACGCGGCTTGTTCGCATCACCGAGGCCCTGCGGGATGATGACCCGTTGCGGGCTTTGAACCGGATTACACTGCTTGCCGATGGGTTCGGTGGTGGATCTGAAATCGCAGCAAATCTCGATCGCTTTGGCAAGGGATATGCGCGCCGGTTTGTGGATGGTCGGTCGGTCGTTCTGATCCTGTCGGACGGGTACGATAGCGCCGGGTCCGAGGTTATGGGGCCCGCGATGCAACGACTGAAACGTCGCGGTTGCAAGATCGTCTGGCTCAATCCCTTGAAGGGGTGGAAGGACTATGCGCCGGTTGCCAAAGGAATGGCTGCAGCCTTGCCGCACCTGGATGATTTTGTCGCCGCCGCTTCGTTGAATGATCTGGCTGCGTTGGAGTACAGGTTGGCACGGCTATGACATTAACTGCAAACGAACACGCTCAGTTGGAAGCGAAGATGCAGGCACTAAAGGGCGCCGGGCAACCCTTCGCGATGGCCACAGTGGTGCGTACGGTGGATGCAACATCGGCGCGCCCGGGTGGCAAGGCGCTTCTAGATCACGATGGCCAAATCCTTATGGGTTGGATCGGCGGGGGTTGCGCGCGCGGCGCTGTCGCTAAGGCTGCGCGCGACGCCATTCGACTGGGCGCGCCGCAATTCATTTCATTGCGTCCGCAAGAGCTGTTGGAAACAGAAGGTGTTGCCCCTGGCGAGCTGCGTGAAGGTGTGCGTTATGCGCGTAATGGCTGCCCCTCGAAAGGCACAATGGACGTTTTTGTTGAACCTGTTTTACCCTTACCCAAGCTGGCGGTTTGTGGCGCAGGTCTGGTCGCGATGGCGCTGGTTGAAATGGGCGTTCGGTTTGACTTTGACGTGACGCTATGTGCACTTAAAGGTACGGAAGTCGAAGGTTCGATCAGCGCCAATAAAGTTGAAGGCTTCGATCCCGGTGCCGCAGAGTACATCGTCGTTGCGACGCAAGGACAGGGCGATCGAGATGCGCTGTTGGCGGCTTTGGTGCGCGATACCACCTATCTGAGCTTTGTCGGGAGTGCGCGCAAATTTGCAGCCCTCGCCGCGAACATCAGCGGCACGCATTCGCAGTTTGAGGACCGTTTGGCGCGGGTAAAAGCGCCTGCAGGTCTGGATATTCACGCAATCACGCCAGATGAAATTGCACTGTCGATCCTGGCCGAGATCACCCAGGTGCGACGTGCACGTGACATGACAAAGGAGTTTCCGGATGCATAGTATTTGCGCCGTATTTTTTGCCGGTTTGAAGCGCGGCGCGTGCTACTGCCGCGTCTATCTCAAAGGACTAATGACCGGCCCGACCGCCCAACAGGCGGATGTGCTTGCAACGATTAAATTCCCCTGCTGTTGAAAGTGAAAACTCTATGGAACTGAAAGACGAGATCATCATCGAAGCGCCACGTGACGTGGTCTACGCGGCATTAAACGACCCTGAGATTCTGCAGGCGTCGATTCCAGGCTGCGAGGAACTGACCAAGCACTCAGACACGGAACTCGAAGCCAAAGTGGTCCTGAAAATAGGCCCCGTAAAAGCCAAGTTTGGTGGACGTGTCACGCTCAACCCCGAAGCCCCGCCTGAGCGGTTTTCGTTGACAGGTTCGGGCAATGGTGGCCCTGCGGGCTTTGCCAAGGGTGGCGCGGTTGTCGAACTGGAAGAACATCCGGAAGGGACGCTTTTGCGTTATAACGCCACAGCGGATATCGGCGGCAAACTGGCGCAGCTTGGCAGTCGCCTGATCCAAAGCACGTCCAAAAAGCTGGCTGCGAAGTTTTTCAAAACCTTTGCCGAACAGGTCCGCGCGCAGGTCGCCGCCTGATAGCGTTTACCCCGCCGTCTGCTTGCCCGGTCGGCGGGGTAGTTTCGACTTTAGAGAATTTCTTCCAAAAGAGCCGTGGTATTCTGCTGCGTCATTTCGATCGGGTTGCCGCCGGTGCTGGGGTCGATCAACGCACCGGCGACAATGCGCGGCACGTCCGGGTTCTCCACACCCAGCTCTTTGAGTGTTTTAGGAATGCCCAGCGACGCATTAAGATCATCCACGTAGGTACAAAAGCCATCGTAGCCGCCTTCGATATGCAGGTAAGCGGCGGCCAGATCCAGCCGTTCTTTGATGGCAGATTCGTTGAAACGCAAAACGGCAGGCATGCAGACGGCATTCGTCGTGCCGTGATGCGTATGATAGATGGCCCCAATCGGATGTGATAGAGCGTGGATCGCGCCGAGACCTTTCTGAAATGCCGTGGCACCCATGGCGGCTGCAGACATCATTTGAGCACGCGCCTCCAGATCGCTCCCCTCGGCATAGGCGCGGGGCAAATAGTCTTTGACGAGCCGCATGCCTTCAAGGGCGATACCCTGTGACATCGGGTGGTAATGCGGTGAGGAAAACGCCTCGACACAGTGGGCAAAAGCGTCGAGGCCCGTGCCAGCGGTAATGAACTTTGGCATGCCCACCGTCAGCTCTGGATCACAGATCACGACGGCAGCGAGCATTTTCGGATGAAAGATGATTTTCTTTTCAGCAGTTTGGGAGTTCGTGATGACCGACGCGCGCCCCACTTCTGACCCGGTGCCTGCGGTCGTCGGGACAGCGACAATCGGTGCGATGGCGTCCGCGTCTGCACGCGTCCACCAGTCACCTATATCTTCAAAATCCCAGATTGGGCGCGACTGACCGGCCATGAACGCCACGACCTTGCCCAGATCCAACCCGGAACCGCCGCCAAAGGCGACAACGCCATCATGCCCGCCTTCGCGGTAAGCCTGTACCCCCGCCTGCGCATTTTTCTCATTCGGGTTGGGGTCCACATCGGCAAACAGGCTCCGCCCCAGTCCGGCAGCCTCCAACAGATCCAGCGTGCGCGTGGTAATGTCCATCTCTGCAAGCCCGCGATCGGTCACAAGCAATGGTTTCGTGATGCCAGCTGCCACACAGGCGTCCGCGATCTCAGAAATGCGCCCCGCACCAAAACGGATGGGTGTAGGGTAGGACCAATTTGCTGTCAGAGTCATGGGGTCAGGCTTTCTTGAGATGATAGGATTTGGGGCGGGTTAGGTTGTGGTAGCCGATTACCGAAAGACCACCACCGCGACCGGTGTCCTTGCAGCCGGTCCAGCAGAGCCCCGGATCAAGGTAATCGGCGCGGTTCATGAACACGGTGCCCGTTTCGATCCCGTCGCCAATCGCTTCCGCACGGGCGGGATCACGCGTCCAGACAGATGCCGTCAGGCCAAAATTGCTGTCATTCATAAGCGCGAGCGCCTCGGCATCATCCTTGACCGGCATGATGCCAACAACCGGGCCAAAGCTCTCTTCGCGCATGACGATCATGTCATGGGTCACGTCTGTCAAAATCTGGGGCATCAGATAGGCGCCGCCATCCTTCGGAAAGAGGTTTGGATCTATGTGAGCCTTTGCACCTGAAGCCACCGCCTCAGCCGTCTGACGGCGGACTTCATCGGCAAAGCGTACATGAGCCATGGGTCCAAGGGTTGTTTCATGGTCCAACGGGTTACCTAACCGGTAGTTGGTAACGATGGCGACGGCTTTTTCCATAAAGGCATCAAATAGGCTTTCGGCCACATAAATCCGTTCAATCCCACAGCAACACTGCCCGCTGTTGAACATCGCTCCGTCAATCAGCGTATCAACGGCAGCATCGAGATCGGCATCGTCACAGACATAGCCCGGATCCTTGCCGCCAAGTTCCAGGCCAAGCCCCGTGAAAGTGCCTGCCGCTGCCTGTTCAATTGCGCGGCCGCCACCGACGGAACCGGTGAAATTGATGAAACCAAAGGATTTCGCGGCGATCAGATCGCTTGTCGTCTGATGATCCAGAAAGACGTTCTGAAACACAGCTTTGGGGATGCCCACCGCGTGGAAAGCCTGTGCCAAGCGTTCGCCTACACGTGGGGTTTGGCTTGCATGCTTTAGCATCACGGTGTTGCCTGCGATGAGCGCGGGGGCGACTGTATTGATGGCCGTCATATAGGGGTAGTTCCACGGTGCTACCACCAACACAACCCCGTGTGGCACTCGTTTGATCACGCGTCGAAAGGTGTCGCTGTCCTCGACCTCGATATCTGTCAGAGCGTCCTTGGCGATCCGTGCCATGTAGCTCGCGCGTTCATTAAAACCGCCGAATTCGCCGTCGTAACGGATGGGTCGGCCCATCTGATGTGCAAGTTCCGGCACGATATCATCGTTCATTGCACCGATTTTGGCCACGCCAGCCATGACCAGATCGATCCGTTCTTGCAGCGGCCGCGATGCCCAATCGGCCTGCGCCTCATTTGCATGGGCAACAGCTGCCTGAGCGTCCGTGAGTGTCAGGGTGGTGCGTTCGGCATAGACGGACCCATCAATGGGAGAGATACATTTTATAGTCATGTCAGGCCCTTTCAAAGCCGCGTGCGACTTCCCAGTCGGTTACGACACGGTCGAACTCTTCTTGTTCCCATTCGGCACAGCGGGTGTAATGGTCGATCACATCATCGCCCATGGCCGCGCGCAAAAAGGCTGAACTGCGCAGGGTTTCGGTGGCCGCGCGCAGGGTCTGTGGAATGTCAGCAGCTTTGGCATCCTCGTAGACGTCGCCCGTGGTAGGAGGGGCCAATTCCATCTTGTCTTCGATCCCCTTGATCCCCGCAGCCAACATTGCAGCCTGCGCGAGATAGGGGTTGAGGTCTGATCCACCGATCCGGCATTCAACCCTCACACCCTTGGTACCATCGCCGCAAAGCCTGAAGCCCGCCGTGCGGTTGTCCACTGACCAGACAGTCTTGGTGGGCGCAAATGTTCCCTTGGAGAAACGTTTGTAACTGTTCACGTAAGGGGCCAGAAAAAATGTATAATCGGGGGCATACGCGATCAGTCCCGCCGTGTAGTGTTTCATCAACTGCGACATGCCCAAGGCCGCGTCCGGGTCGTGGAACGCGGGCACATCTTTTTGCCAGAGGGATTGATGCACATGACTTGAGCTGCCCACCTTGTCGTGGTGCCATTTGGGCAGGAAAGTCGCAGCATGGCCCTGTTGCCATGCGATCTCTTTAATGGCGTTCTTGGCAATGGTGTGATGGTCCGCGCAGGCCATGGCCTCGGCGTAGCGGATGTTGACCTCTTCCTGACCGGTCTCTGCTTCGCCTTTGGAGTTCTCGATGGGCAGACCTGCGTTGAACAGATGATTGCGGATCGGACGCATCACGCCTTCTTCCTTGGTGGTCTGCAGAATATGGTAATCTTCGTTGTAGCCGCTGATCGGTGTCAGATCGTGAAAGCCGTTCTTGCGGATGTCATCGAATGAGTTCTCAAACAGAAAGAACTCCAACTCTGTGGCCATCATCGCGTCGAACCCAAGCGCTTTCATCCGCGCGATTTGGCGTTTCAACACTGCACGCGGGGAATGGGGCACTTCGGCGTGGGTGTGGTGATCGAGAATGTCACAAAGGACCATTGCCGTGCCCTCCAGCCAAGGCAGGCGGCGAATGGTGCTGAGATCCGGCGCCATGATGTAGTCGCCATAGCCCTTTTCCCAACTGGTTGAGGCATAGCCGGGTGGGGTCGCCATCTCGAGATCCGTGGCCAGCAGGTAGTTGCAGCAATGGGTCTCCTTGAAGGAGGTTTCCACAAAGTTCACCGCGTGAAACCGCTTGCCCATCAGGCGGCCCTGCATATCGGGAAAGCAGGTCAGCACAGTGTCGATTTCGCCGGATGTCACTGCTGCTTTCAAAGCGTCAAAACTCAGGAGGCCTGACATGGATCAATTCCTTTTACTGACGTGAAGTGCCCCGCCATGACGGGGCACCCGTTGTATGTCTGGTGGGACTATTAGAAGGTGTATGGCACACCAGCTTGGTTGATGACGCCGTTGTACTCTTTGAAGATATTGACGATCTTCTGGTGCACTTCGCCTTCTTGGGCCACTTCTTCCCAGAATTCCTTGGCGGCGTTCTCAACCTCAGCCCATTCGTTTGCAGGCACGGAACGCAGAGCAAGCTTATCACCATTGGCGCGCAGTGCAGCTTCACCGCCCCAGTACCACTGGTTACGGTAGGTGTGGCCTGCTTCGGTCCCGGCCATAACGATGGCTTTGAGGTGATCGGGCAGATCTGCCCAGCGTTCTTCGTTAACGAACCAGGATCCGATCCAAGCGCCTGAGATATTGTTGGTCAGGAAGTAATCCGTCACATCCGCCCAGCCGACGGTGTAATCTTCGGTGATTCCGGACCAGGCCATGCCGTCCAACTCGCCTGTTTGAACAGCTACTTCCGCGTCCTCGTAGGGAATGTTCACCGGCACCACACCGAATTTCGACAGGAACCGGCCCGCTGTGGGGAAGGTATAGAGCTTCAGGCCATCAAGGTCGGCAACACTGGTGATTTCCTTCTTGGTGTTGAAGTTGCACGGGTCCTGGCCCGCAGCCGAGAGCCATTTGACCCCGACCTTCGCATATTCTTCTTCCCAGATCTCAGCCAGCCCGTATTGGTTAAAGAGCACTGGCACATCAAGGATGTGCTTGGTCGCAAATGGGAAATATCCACCGAATTGTTGCAGCGGAGTAGGTGACGCCATGCTGTCGTCATCTGAGTGAACGCCGTCGATGGTGCCGCGTTGCAGCGCTTGAAAGAGCTCGCCTGTGGGTACGATCTGATCGGCGTAAAAGAGCTCGATTTCCATCTCGCCGTTGGCGGCGTTGTTGATGTAATCGATGACCGGCTTGGTCACGTGCTCGCCCAGTGCAGAGCCCGCATAGGTCTGAAAACGCCAGCGGATGACGTCTTGTGCCTGGACGATGGCAGGGGCAGCGAGCGTGCCTGCACCGGCCAATGCGGATGTGGTGATAAACTGTCTTCTGGTGGTCATGAAGTTCTCCTTTGTTGTGGGGCATGGCGCCTTTGGTGGCGCTTCTCTTTGTTATTCTCCGTACACATATTCCGGCAGCCACAAGGCGATTTGCGGAAAGATCATGACCATTGCGAGGGCAAAGGCCATCACCAGTACGAAGGGTGTGATAGAGGCGTAGATGTCGCGAATGCTGATTTCGGGCGGTGCCATTGCTCGCATCAGGAAGAGGTTGTAGCCAAAGGGCGGGGTCATGTAAGCGATCTGGCAAGTGATCGTGTAGAGAATGCCGTACCAGATCAGATCAAAGCCCAGTGCGCCCACAAGAGGTACGTAAAGCGGGGCGACGATCACCAGCATGGCAGTGTCATCAAGGAAGGTGCCCATCAGGATAAAGCTGAGCTGCATCAGAATAAGGATGACCCAGGGGTTCAGGCCCAGACGCTCGGTAAACAGACTTTCGATCGCCTTGACAGCCCCCAGCCCATCAAAAACCGCGCCAAAGGCCAGGGCGGCGAGGATGATCCACATGAACATGCAGGTAATGCCGAGCGTATTGCGGACAGAGTTTTCGAATACTTCCCGCGTCATTCGGCCTTTCAACACAGCGGCGAGGAAGGCGGCAAGCGCGCCGATGGCGGAGCTTTCCACGAGGCTGGTCCAACCGTTCACAAAAGGCACCATCATGACCGCGAAAATGATCACGGGCAGCAATCCTGCGCGCAACAGGCGCAGCTTTTCGGCCATCGGCAAGTCCCGTTCTTGGGCTGCAAGCGCCGGGCCGAGCGATGGATTGATGCGGCAACGGATCACGATGTAGAGGATGAACATTGCGGCCATCATTAGCCCAGGGACCACGCCAGCCAGCCAAAGTTGGCCCACGGGCTGGCGCGCGATCATCGCATAAAGCACCAGTACGACCGAGGGCGGCACCAGAATGCCGAGGCTGGATCCCGCTTGGATCACGCCCGTGACCATGCGCTTGTCGTAGCCGCGTTTGAGCAATTCCGGTAGCGCGATGGTGGCTCCGATGGCCATACCAGCCACCGATAGGCCATTCATCGCCGAGATCAGCACCATCAAGCCAATCGTGCCGACGGCCAATCCTCCGCGTAAACCGCCCATCCAGACGTGGAACATGCGATAGAGATCATCGGCGATTTTGCTTTCCGACAGCACGTAGCCCATGAAAATGAACATTGGCAGGGTGAGCAGTGGATACCACTTCATCAGCTTCATTGCAGCGGCAAAGCCGAGATCATAGCCGCCCCGGTCCCCCCAGAGCAGAAGCGCCGCGATCACCGCGACAAAACCGATGGCACCAAAGACCCGCTGCCCGGTCAGCAGCATCAGCATCATGGTCGAGAACATCAGTGTTGCGATCAATTCGTAAGCCATCAGATCGCCTCGCCCTTCAGCCGGAGAATGTCCTTGAACAACTCCGAAATGCACTGCAGCAGCATCAGGAAAAAGCCAATGATCATGATCGTCTTGATCGGCCACATATAGGGTCGCCAGACGGAGGAGGACCGCTCAAGCGTGCCCACTTCTTCAGTACCGATCAGCACGCCAAAGAGATAGGACAGCGGCGCATCCTTCCAATATCCCAGTGAATAAGCGGTTGAGCCGATTGCTCCGTAAAGCAGCACACAGAGGTAAAAGATCAAAAAGCAGACCGTGATGGCGTCAAACCAGGCTTTGCGCCGCACGCTCCAGTCGCCATACAGTAGATCCATGCGGACATTGGCCTTGAGCTGGATCGAGTAGGGGCCACCCAAAATGTAATACCCCACCATTACGAATTGCGCGATTTCCAACGTCCAGAGTGAAGGCAGAAAGAAAGTCTTGCTGATGGAGGACCACAGCAAAACGCCCATAAGCGCAAATATGCCGTACATAATCACGCGTCCCAGTCGAAAGTTCACAGCATCAACACCTGTGATGTAATGGCGCATCATCCCTGTCATGCGCTCTCCTCGCAGGCGGCCAACGCCTCCGGGATCCAGTCTGCAAATTGGCCTGCCATCGCAGTTTGATCTGCCTGTGTCGCAATCACATCATTGCGCATCTCGATCATGACGTTCAGGCGTCGTTGCGGCAAAGCGTGCGTTTTGAGGGTATGCGTTACCCCGTCCTGGGGTCCGTAGGGCGCATTTCGACGCACGTCATAACGGTCTTGCTGATCCGTGATCCCGAGCATCGCGTCGGCAAATCGCGCATCTTTGTCGTGCAGGACGCCAATGTCAAAATCGCGGGGCATCCCATTGTAAACAGGGGTGAAACTATGGATCGTCACAACCGCTGCATTGGGCCGCGCCTCCAGCGTTTTCTGCAGCAATTGGTGAAAGGGCGCATAGTACTGTGCGACTCGCGCCTCCCGGTCCGCTGCGCTGAGTGCATGATTCCCCGGTATATCGAATACTTCGCTGCGTGCAGGCATAGCATCCGGGGCATCCGGGGGACGGTTGCAGTCGTAGACAAGCCGCGACACGCGCGACAGCACCAGCGGAGCATTCAGCCTGTGCGCCAATTCTTTGGCCACAGGTAGCGCACCAGGGTCCCACGCGGCATGGCTCGTGAGGGCTTGCCCCGACAAACCCAGGTCTGCAAAGGCGGGCGGGATGAAAGCGCTGGCATGTTCGCACACCAATACGACACGAGCATCACCCCCCGGGTTGATCACCTCGGCCACCATGTCTTCATTTTTGTCAGGCGTGTGATTCATGGCCGCTCCTTGCCGACAAAGTGCTTGCCATTTGGAAGGTCTGTCAACACAATTGTGAAGAAATTTCTCAGCTTCTTTGTGGCTGATAATTTTTTATACACCGAGGCAAGAGATTTATGTCAGATGATGTGCCCACCATTTCCGATCGCATCCAGAAACAGCTGGAAGCCCTGACGCGGGCGGAGCGCCAGTTGGCCCTGTCGATCCTTGAGAACTACCCGGCCTCGGGCCTTGGTCCGCTAACAGCGCTTGCCAAAGATGCCAACGTTTCGGTGCCGACTGTGGCGCGAATGGTGCAAAAACTGGGGTACAAGGGGTATCCGGATTTTCAAGCAGAGCTGCGTGAGGAGTTGCGCGCCAAAGCCAAGGACCCGATCGCAAAGCATGAAACATGGGCTGAAGCAGCACCCTCAGAACACATCCTTAACCGTTTCACTGACGCGGTCATCGACAATATCCGTCATACGCTCGGGCACATTGATCCCGATGCCTTTGACGCGGCCTGCGCCTTGATCGCGGATCCCGAGCGGCATCTTTACATCGTTGGTGGACGCATTACGCACACGCTGGCCGAGTACCTGTTTTTGCACATGCAGGTCATCCGCCCGAACCTGACCCATGTGCAATCTACGTCGAACAGCTGGCCACACTATCTACTCAATGCGGTCGAAGGCGATGTTTTCGTCATTTTCGACGTGCGGCGATACGAGAACAATACGTTGAAGCTTGCTGAAATGGCTCATGCTCGAGGCGCGCAGATCGTACTGTTTACAGACCAGTGGCGCTCGCCCGTTCATCAGCTTTCGCAGGTGACGCTGAGCAGCCGGATTGTTGTGCCTTCGGCCTGGGATTCCTCCGCGACTACCATGTTGCTCTTGGAAACGATGATTTCGGCGGTTCAAAGCCTCGACTGGGGCGGAACCAAAGAGCGGATGGAAGAGCTTGAAGAGCTCTTTGACCGCACCAAGCTTTTTCGCAAATTCACCTAGAACCCCATGGCTGCGCCATCCTTGCGTGGATCAGACCCAGCTACATAGCCGCGCGCGCCAAGGCGATGAATAAGCTGCGCACCGCCAAAGCCAAAGGCGTTGTCCGGCGCTTCGAGGGTGACTGCATGGCCCATGTTCTGCAGTGTCTCGATGGTGGTCGCGGGCAGGGTTGTTTCCAGCGCCAGGCCCAATCCGTCCGTGACACGCCAGCGGGGTGCATCCGCCGCCATCTGCGGATCCTGACCCCAAAGCTGCGTGCGCAAGACCATCTGAACGTGACCCTGCGCTTGCATGGGCCCGCCCATCACGCCAAAGCTCATCAATGGGGCGTCCGCGCCCATCAAAAAGCCCGGAATGATGGTATGAAACGGCCGTTTGCCTGGCCCCACATAGTTCTGGTGCGCAGGATCAAGCGAGAACCCGGCACCACGGTTTTGCAGCGCGACACCTGTGCCGGGGACGACAACGCCTGACCCGAAGCCAGCGTAATTGGACTGAATAAAGGAGACCATCATGCCGTTTTCATCCGCGGCGGTCAGATACACCGTGCCGCCGTGCTTCGGTGCACCGGCACCGAAATTCGTAGCAGATCCTGTGTTGATCTCTTTTGCCCGGGCCGCGAGATAGCCATCGTCCAGCAGATCCGATACCGAAATCGATTTCATATGGTCCAGATCAGCGACATAGGCTTCTGTATCGCGGAGGGCGAGTTTCATCGCTTCGATTTGCAGATGGAAGGCCAGTGGATCATCAGCGTCCAGATCGCGAATGCCGGAATTGGCCAGAATGCCTAACCCCATGAGGGCGGCGATGCCTTGTCCGTTGGGTGGGATTTCATGCAGCGTTGCATCGTCAAACCCGCGCGAGATTGTTCCGCACCAATCCGCTTCGTGGCTGGCCATGTCAGAAACGGTCAAGGCGGCGCCATGTGCCTTTGCATAGCTTTCAATTTCTTCGGCAATAACGCCTTCGTAAAAAGCCCGCCCCTTGGTTTCAGCGATGAGGCGCAAGGTGCGCGCGTGGCCCGGGCTGACAAAGTACTCACCTGCAAGCGGCGCGCGCCCTTCGAGCATGAAGGTTTCGGCAAAGCCCGGTTGATCGCCCAACTGTTCTGCGGCGCGCTGCCAGAGCGTGGCAATGACGGGAGAGACTGGAAATCCGTTTTCCGCATAGCCGATTGCAGGTTCGAAAAGCGTTTCAAAGGGTAATTTCCCGAAGCGATCCGAGAGTGCGACCCATGACGAAACAGCACCGGGCACTGTGACGCTTTCCCAGCCCCTAAAAGGCATGGTGTCGTGACCGGCAAAACGTTCCGCCGTCCAGGCAGAAGGTGCCCTACCAGAGGCGTTTAACCCATGCAATTCTGTGCCATCCCAGAGGATCGCAAACGCGTCGGAGCCAATCCCGTTGCCGGAAGGTTCCACCACTGTGAGGGTGATTGCCGTCGCCAAGGCTGCATCGACGGCATTGCCGCCGCGCGCGAGCATGCTCAACCCGGCCTGTGTCGCCAGCGGGTGAGAGGCTGCGACAAGGTTGTCGGCCGAGACGGCGGAACGCCGGGAGGGATAGTGATGGTTTGCACGCAGCAGCATAGATCTTTCCGGTCCTAAATTGCGGTTACTGCACGATATAGCAGGATTCGTGTCGAGGGGTACTACCGGTGTTGCAGACTTCCGGATGGTCCGTTTGTGCAGTGCTGTAGTGCGCACGAGCCATCACGCCATTTGTTTCTTGGACCACTTGGACGGCTTAGGTCACTGAGCAAGCTGGAACACCCCATCGACATCCAGATGGTCTTCTAGGTGTGTCGCAAGGGCGTTTAACGTATTTTCTACGCTGGCGTTATAGGCAACATGCTGTTGCGTGCCAAATTGTGCAAGCCAGGCTTTTCGGAACCTGTCTTCTGTAAAAAGCCCATGCAAATATGTGCCGCAGATGCGTCCATCTTCCGATTGGGCGCCTTCGGGATTGGCGCCGATCTGCGCAAAGGGTCTTTGGCAGTCGGGGCCTGTCGTTTGGCCCAAGTGGATCTGATAGGCAGTGACTGTCTGATGCGTGGAACAATGAACCGCATGGGTGGGCAGAACGTGCTTTTGAGGCTGCATGAGCGTGTTCAAGTTTAACAGACCAAGGCCTTGATCCACGCCGGGAGGTCCTTCCAGCCCCTGGCGATCTTCAATAGCGTTTCCAAGCATCTGGTATCCGCCACAAAGGCCCAACACATGCCCGCCTCGGCGCACATGTGCTTTTATGTCGACATCCCACCCCTGTGTTCGAAGAAATGCCAGATCTGCGCGTGTGGATTTGCTGCCTGGAACAATCACCACATCCGCATCACCGGGTATGGCCTGTCCTGCCGCCAGCATTGTCAGTCGTACGCCTGGTTCTTGCGCGAGTGGGTCGAGGTCGTCGAAGTTGGCCATGCGGGACAAGTGAAGACAAACTATGTGCAAGCCTGATTGGCGTTCAGGCGGCTGGACGTCGTAGGCATCCTCTGCAGGAAGACGCCAGGCATCGCTAAACCAAGGCAGTACGCCGAACCCTGTCCATCCCGTCACGTCGCGAATGTAATCATACCCCGCATTAAAAAGGCTGGGGTCGCCACGAAATTTGTTGATCAAGAACCCTTTGATCTGCGCATTGTCCACCCAATCCAGTACGGCCTGGGTGCCCACAAGTTGCGCGATCACCCCACCGCGATTGATGTCGCCGCATAAGATAACGGGAACATCTGCCGCCTGCGCAAAGCCCATGTTCGCAATGTCGCCCGCCCTCAGGTTGACCTCGGCGGGACTGCCGGCGCCTTCGACGATGACTAAGTCATATTGGGTCTTGAGGCGCGAGAAACTCTCTTTCACATAGGTCAACAGGTGTGGTTTCAGCGCGGCATAATCCGATGCGTCCGTCCGGCTGAACCGTTTGCCCTGCACAATGATCTGCGCACCTGTTTCGCTTTCAGGCTTGAGGAGGACAGGGTTCATATCGCTATGTGGTGCGAGCCCGGCTGCCTGCGCTTGTAACGCCTGCGCACGCCCGATTTCGCGCCCATCTTTGGTTACAGCCGCGTTGTTGGACATATTCTGCGGCTTGAAAGGCGCAACAGACAGACCCCGCGCCTGCGCCGCTCGGCAGAGTCCGGCGACCAGCAAGGATTTACCGACATCCGAGCCTGTGCCCTGCAGCATGATGGCACGTCCCACGGGGCGCCTCCGCTTAAAATTCAACCCCGCGCTGGGCGACAACGCCGACTTCAAATGGGTGCTTGATCAGTGACATTTCGGTGACCAGATCGGCGGCCTCGATCAGTTGTGGCTTGGCATCACGCCCGGTCAGACAGACATGGGTCATCTCGGGTTTTTGGGTCAGAAGAAATTCGACCACAGCGTTGATGTCCAGATAATCATAGCGCAACGCGATATTGATCTCGTCCAGAAGAACGAATTTGATGTTGGGGTCGAGGATCTGTTCCTTGGCAATCTGCCAGCCGTTTTCGGCTGCTGCAATGTCGCGCGCCCGATCCTGCGTCTCCCAGGTGAACCCTTCACCAGAGACAAAGAAACGGCATTCACCTGCAAATTTACCGCGCAGCAGGGTTTTTTCGCCCGTTTGCCAGTTGCCTTTTATGAATTGTACGACGGCGCAGGGCATTTTATGGGCAATACACCGCATCACCATGCCAAACCCAGAGGAAGATTTTCCCTTGCCGTTCCCCGTGTGCACCATGATGAGACCCTTTTTATCGGTCTTGGTCTTCATCAGTGTGTCCCGCTCACCTTTGAGCTTGCGCATCTTTTCGGCGTGTACGGCGTTTTCATCAGTCATGCGCAGGCCCCTCCGCGGTTTCTGGCCGTACTAAGCGCACGGCATTCCAGAGCCGTCAACCAGACTATTGCCGAATACACCAGCAGGGATTTCCCGTTTTGCAGGGGCGGATTCCAAGAGGCTTGCGTGTGCTTTGAAGCAGCGCGATAACAGTAGGGAAAAGGTTCATGGTTCAGGGAGACTTCAGCATGCGTAGGATTATCGCACTATCCGTTTTTGGCGCTTTGGCGATCGCTTCGGTTGCGAACGCACAAAGCTGCCACGACGGAAAAACTCTGACCGATGGGAAACTGACCATCGCGACAGGCAACCCGGCGTATTACCCATGGGTCATGGATGACGCGCCTGAGAGCGGTCTGGGTTTTGAGGCCGCCGTCGCATACGCCATTGCAGGACAAATGGGGTTCGACGCCATGGACGTTGTCTGGACGCGCACCTCCTTTGATCAGGCGATCCAGCCTGGCGCCAAGGACTTTGACCTGAACATGCAGCAATTTTCGATCACAGAAGCGCGTGACAAAGTGGTCGATTTTTCGATGCCGTATTACACGGCGCCAATGGCGGTTTTGGTACGGGGTGGAGACGGGCTTTCTGCGGATATGACGACGCTGAAAGATTTGAAATGGGGTGTTGTCGCCACCACCACAGCATTGCCCGTGGTGCTGAAGGCCATTGCGCCAAAAAGCAGCCCATTGATCTATGACGACACGATCAATGTCGTGGAAGCGATGAAGGCAGGGCAAATCGATGCGGCCCTTTTTGACTTACCGACGGCGCTTTATCTCGGTGCGGTCGTGCTGGAAGGCGGGCAGGTTCTTGGGCAGTTCCCAGCGGATGAAGGTGACAACCCAGATCATTTTGGGGCGTTGATGACGCAAGACAACCCCTTAAAAGGCTGCGTGGATGCGGCGATTACGGCGTTGAAGGAAGATGGAAGCCTAGCCGCAATTGAGGCGGAGTGGTTGCAAGAAACCACTGGTGTGCCGCTGATCCGCTGATATCGGCGTGAACCGCAGGCAGGCATATGAAGCCGCTCAACGACGCCGTGCGCTGATGGTTGCGGGCGTAAGCACGGGTGCTGTGATCTTGACCGTGATCCTTCTGGTGCCGCTGACCCCAGGTTGGCCAGCCGTGAAAGCGAGCTTTTTTGACGGGGGGGTTTTCGTTGAAACCTTCCCAACCCTTTTACGTGCATTCCTGATCGACATCATGATTTTTGCCTGGTCCGTTCCCTTGATCCTCGGTCTTGGTCTGGCGATTGCCTTGGCACGCGGGGCGCAAAACCCGGCCCTCTTTCCTTTGCGGATATTTGGCGCGCTTTACGTTGATATTTTTCGCGGCGTGCCGGTCGTGCTCACGATCTACTTGATTGGTTTCGGTGTCCCGGGCTTGGGGCTGCCGCGACCTTGGAACAGCCCTTATATCTGGGGAACCGTTGCTTTGGTGTTGACCTATGCGGCCTATGTAGCCGAGGTGCTGCGATCCGGGATTGAGAGTATTCACGCTAGCCAGCGCAACGCTGCGATTTGTCTTGGCCTCTCCGAGCGCGATACCCTGCGTTATGTCATCTTACCGCAAGCGGTTCGGCGCGTCATTCCCGCAAATATGAACATGCTGGTGGCGCTGCAAAAAGATGTGGCTCTTCTTAGCTTTATCGGACCGGTTGAGATCCTGCGTCAGGCGGGCATCTACAAAAGCCTGTTGGCCAATTTCACGCCTTATGTGGTGGCTGCGCTGATCTTTTTGATCGTGACCGTACCTGCCACGCGCTATGCGGATTACCTTTTGAACCGGGATCGCGATGTCCGAAGCTAAGTTATCCCTGCGTGGCGTTACAAAATCCTTTGGGGACAATACCGTGTTGCGCGGCATCGACCTGGAGGTGGGAGCAGGGGAGATGGTCTGTTTGATCGGCGCGTCTGGATCTGGAAAATCCACGCTATTGCGCTGCATCAATCAGCTGGAACCTCTGGATGACGGCGCTGTTCTGCTAGATGGTCTGGACATCTCAGAGCCGGGGCTTGATCTGGCGCCAATCCGACGGCGGATCGGTATTGTTTTCCAGTCTTACAACCTCTTTCCGCACCTGACGGCGCTGGAGAATGTTCTGCTCGCACCGCGCCGCGTGCTCAACAGGGCGGCGGCAGAAGTCAAAAATCAGGCCATAAAGCTCTTTGACCGCTTCGGTCTATCCGTTCATATGAACAAATATCCCGATCAGCTGTCGGGTGGCCAACAGCAGCGGGTGGCCGTCATCCGAGCGCTGGCGATGCACCCCGAAATCATGCTCTTTGATGAGATCACCGCCGCGCTGGATCCAGAACTGGTGGGGGAGGTTTTACAGGTGTTGCGCCAATTGCGCAGTGAGGGCATGACCATGGTGCTGGCCACGCATGAAATGGGGTTTGCGCGCGAAGCGGCGGACCGGGTTTGTTTCATGGATGAAGGTATGATTGCCGAAGAAGGCCCTCCGGACGAGATGTTCTCAGCCCCGAAACGTGACCGCACCCGCGCCTTTCTAAAGGCTGTCCTGCGCTAATTCTCCACCAAACACAGCGCTTTGGCATGCACACAACAACGGAATTTTACGGAGCGCGTATATCCCCTTGTGGCGCTCGTCAGATCGTTCGACTATCGTTACACCAAAACCCTCAATGGGGTCGTGGAAGGGAGCACTCGAATGCAAATAGAACGGCTGGATCATGTCAATCTGCGCACGACGCAGTTGCAAAAGATGATCAATTGGTATGAAGCTACGTTGGGCATGACATCGGGTGCCCGGCCTGATTTTCCGTTTGCCGGTGCGTGGCTTTACGCCGGGCAACACGCATTGGTTCATTTAATCGAAATCGATACTTTGGAGGCCGTTGGATCCGAAGCGCAATTGAAGCTGGAACATTTTGCGTTCTGGGCGGTGGATGCGGTGGATTTTGAGGCGCGCCTGGATGCCTCAAAAGAGACCTACAAGAAAGTGGTTATAGAGCAGACGAATACAGTTGCCTTCAATGTCTGGGACCCGGATGGCAACCATATTCATGTCGATTTTGACAAAGACGCATTAGCCTGACCCTGCTGAGGGCGCGGTGGCCTGCCCAAGCAGATTAGGACATCCGATATCCGGGCGTCGAGTTTGAAATCGCGCGCTCTTCTGCATCCATGTCTTCGGCGATGCTTTCGAACAAGGGCGTTGAGAGATATCGTTCGCCCGTGTCGGGCAGCATGCAAAGAATAACCGAGCCGGGTTCAGCGGTTTCAGCGATCTTGAGAGAAATCGCGAATGTCGAGCCGCCGGAAATGCCGGTGAAGATCCCCTCCTTGCGTGCGAGTTGCTGCGCGCAAGCGATCCCGTCGGCACCGGCGACTGGGATCAGATCATCATAGAAAGCCTTGTCCACGGTCTCTTGCAGGACTGCGGGGATAAAATCGGGTGTCCACCCCTGAATGGGATGCGGTTCAAAGGCTGGGTGACTGGCGGCTGGCGCACTGTTGTCTGTGCGTTCCTGCGGCTGACCACTGCCCAGAAGTTGCGCGTTCGCAGGTTCGGTCAGAATGATCTTGGTCTCGGGACGCTCTTTGCTCATGACACGGCCGAGACCCGTGACCGTCCCACCCGTGCCATAACCTGTAACGATGTAATCCAGGCGTGAACCTTCAAAGTCTGCCAGAATCTCTGGTCCGGTTGTCGCTTCGTGAATGTCCGCGTTGGCTTTGGTCTCGAACTGACGGGCCAGGAACCAGCCGTTCTTTTCCGCCAGTTCCACGGCCTTGTTGTACATGCCAAGGCCTTTTTCAGCCCGCGGCGTCAAGATAACCTTTGCACCCAACATGCGCATCAGGCGACGACGTTCGATAGAAAAACTGTCGGCCATCGTGACGACCAGCGGATACCCTTTTTGCGCGCAGACCATGGCCAGACCAATGCCCGTGTTCCCGCTGGTTGCCTCGACCACGGTCTGGCCGGGTTTCAACGCGCCTTCACGTTCGGCGGCTTCGATGATGTTGACCGCCAGGCGATCCTTGACTGAAGCTGCAGGGTTGAAGAATTCCGCTTTCACATAAATCGTCACATGGTCTGGCGCCAGATGGTTCACGCGGATCACGGGTGTGTTCCCAATGGTATCAAGCACGCTGTCGTAGCGCTTGCCCCGGCCAGAAGTCGAGCGGATGTGATCGGATGACATGGTGTTCTCCCTTTGGGACTGTTGCGGTCGCTGAGATGCGCACATTTGAATTTGGTGTGCTGCGCCGCGACAACTATGACATAGTTAACAGCAGGTTTCACGCGCGAAGAAAGACACATGCAGCATGGCTGACACCTCGAACGTTTTGCATTCTGTCTGGCTGTGCCCTGGTTCGCAGTCAATGTCCCAATTTCGCAGTATAATTGAAGAATTCCGCACGCTCTCTGGGACGGCTGCCTTTGCCCCGCATATCACCCTTTTAGGGGATCTTTCGGGCTGTCCAAAACAAACAGAACGCAACTGCCGTGACGTGCTGGGACACCTCGGCCCCTTGCATGCTCGCGTTCGAGAGGTGTCACGAAGTGATGCGTTTTTCATGTCCTTATTACTTGATCTGGAATTGACGCCAGAGATCGACGCTTGTCGTGACGTATTGGCAAAATCGTTGATGCTGCCCGCGCAGGAGTTGTTTCGCCCACATCTCAGCCTTGCCTACGGCTTGTCTCAAAAGCAGTCCGAAAGCGATGACATCGTGGTGCGCGCAGATGCTTTTGTTGAGCTGGTGTTTCCGTTGACCCATCTGGCAATTGTTGTCGCCGCCCAGAACACACCGATCTGTGACTGGCGCCACCTTCGCCACATTCCAATGGGCTAAAGGTGCTTCATTGAAAAAACTGATTATTTTTGCTCGAAAGTAAATTTATAGGCGACAATTGCACTTGTGATCTGTTTTGATACTCTGCGGAAGATGCGGAGCGTCATGCAACCGTCATCCAGCGAACATAAAAGCCGAGACTGTCAGCATAGACAGTCTCACATAGGGAGAAACCGATGAGAACGATCACCTTGCTTACAGCAAGTTTCGCAACACTTGCGTCCGGAGCCTGGGCGCAGACAGAAATCCAATTCTGGCATGCAATGGGCGGCCGGCTGGGCGAAGTCGTTGAAGAAGTTGCGGAAAAGTACAATGCCAGCCAAAGCGACTACGTGTTGGTGCCGACCTACAAAGGCGGTTACGAAGACACGATGACGGCAGGCATCGCTGCTTTCCGTGCAAAACAGCAACCCAACCTTATCCAGATTTTTGATGCGGGTGCGGCAACGATCATCAACGCGCCAGGCGCAACGATACCCGTCGCAGACCTGCTGTCGCAGTACGAAGGCGGATTTGAAGCGGGCGACTTTATCGAAGGCGTGCGGAATTTCTACGCCGATAGCGAAGGCAAGATGATCGGCATGCCGTTTAACTCGTCCACCCCGCTGCTTTATTACAACAAGGATATCCTTGAAGAAGCCGGCATCGACGCTCCGCCCACCACCTGGGAAGAGTTCGAAGCAATGGCGCCCAAGATCAAGGACGCGGGATATCAGGCCCTGGCGCAAAGCCACAGCCCCTGGATCTTCTCCGAGAACTTCCACAGTCGCCACAACATCCAGCTGGCGACCGGCAACAACGGCTACGACAGCACGGATGTAGAAATCCTCTACAACAATGACGCGATGAAAACCCACTGGACCAAGGTCAAAGAGTGGCTGGATGCGGGTTATTACGGCTTCTACGGTCGCGGTTGGGGTGACAATCAGGATGCATTCGTGCAGAAAAAAGTCGCCATGTGGCTGGGTTCTTCCGGCTCGTTTGGTGGTCTGAAAGCGTCTACTGATTTCGAATTTGGCACAACCTACCTGCCATATTGGAAAGCGATCATTGATGAGCCCAAGTCAACCTTCATCGGTGGCGCCGCTGTCTTTGCAATGTCCGGCAAAAGTGACGAGGAAAACGCGGCCACGGCCGATTTCCTGAGCTTCCTCGCCAGCCCAGAAGTGCAGTATTTTTGGCACAAGGAAACCGGATATGTGCCTATCACCAATGCAGCTTACGAGCTTGCCAAGGAAGATGGCTACTATGACAGCACACCAGACGCCGAAATCGGTATTCTGCAGCTGAGCCAACCAGGTGGTGAGTGGACGAAAGGCTATCGCCTTGGTTTCTACGTTCAAATCCGCGAAGTCATGTACAAGCACTACGAGGGCATTTTCTCGGGTGATTCATCTGTTGACGAAGCATTCCAAAAGATCGAAGAAGAATCCAATGATCTGCTGGCGCGTTTCCACCAGACATACAACTAGGCTTACGCCTTGAAAGCGTGGCCAGCAGGAACTTTGCTTGCTGGCCATTTAATACCACTCTTGGGGGGGTGAGCTATGAAGCGCGTCCAATTCGAACATAGCGCAGTACCGTATCTGTTTATCGCGCCGCAGATCATTATCATCTCGATTTTCTTTTTGTGGCCGTCTGCACAGGCCATCTACCAGTCCTTTTTGCTGGAGGATGCTTTCGGGCTGTCCTCGCAATTTGTCTGGTTCAAAAACTACACCGACACGATCTGGAGCGATGCCTGGCTGCAAGCTGCCGGCTTCACGATGGTCTTTTCGGCACTGGTTACTTTCTTGTCCCTCGCTATTGCATTGCTGTTCGCGGTGAAGGCAAACGAAGTGCTGCACGGGGCAAGTACGTATAAAACGATGTTGATGTGGGCCTATGCCATCGCACCCCCTGTTGCCGGGCTGATGGGTAATTTGATGTTCAATCCGCTGATCGGGGATCTATACAACTTCATGAACCTGCTGGGGTTCGATTTCGACCACAAACTTGATGCTGTGGATGCTGGCTTTGTCGTGGTGCTGATCTCTGTCTGGAAACAGGTCAGCATCAACTTCATCTTCTTTCTCGCCGGGCTTCAAGGCATACCAAAATCGGTGCAGGAAGCCGCCAAGATGGACTGCACCAGCTCTGTGCGCCGGTTCTGGACAATCACCTTTCCCCTGCTGGCGCCGACAACGTTTTTCCTCGTGGTTATCAACATTACCTATGCTTTCTTTGAAACTTTCGGGATTATCGACACGACAACCCAAGGCGCACCGGGTGGGTCAACGACCACCTTGGTATACAAGGTCTTCCAGGACGGGTTCCGGGGTGCGGATATCGGTGGTTCCTCGGCGCAGTCGGTTGTGTTGATGATCATGGTTCTGGGTCTCACGGTGATCCAGTTTCGATTTATCGAACGAAAGGTGCATTACTGATGGACCGTCCAACGTTTTCGACGCATGCGATCCTTGTGATGGGGGCGATCTTTATGACGCTGCCGGTCTGGGTGGCCTTTGCGACATCGACCCATGCCCCCGAGACCATCCTGCGCGAGGGGCTACAATTCTGGCCCGGTCCGAATCTGTTCGAGACCTACAACGAGGTGCTATTCGTCGAAGGCGGGGTGATGAAGAAAGTCACAGCCACGGCAATGCTGAAAAACTCGATGGTGCTCGGGCTTGGCTTTGCGGTGGGCAAGGTGATCATTTCGATGCTCGCGGCTTATGCGATTGTGTATTTTCGTTTCCGTTTGGGCGTCCCGCTCTTTTGGGTCATCTTCATGACGCTGCTCTTGCCGCTCGAAGTGCGGATCATCCCGTCTTATGAAGTGGTCGCCAACATGGGCCTTTTGGACACGCATACGGGGCTGATCGTGCCGCTGATTGCCTCGGCCACCGGCACCTTCTTTTTCCGCCAGTTCTTTCGATCAGTCCCCGATGAATTGCTTGAGGCCGCGCGTTTGGACGGGGCAACGGCCTGGGGCTTTTTCAAGGATATCCTTGTGCCGCTCAGCCGCACGATGATTGCGGCGATCTTCATCATTATGTTCGTGGTGGGCTGGAACCAATATCTCTGGCCGCTGATTATGACCACCAAGGAAGAGAATTACACATTGGTGATCGGCATCAAGCAGATCTATCAGGTGCTCAACGAAGGCGGCGAACTGCCGCAATTCCAAAAAGCCTTTGCACTGACCATTCTGGCGACTTTGCCGCCCGTGATGGTCGTGTTGATATTCCAAAGATGGTTCGTGAAGGGCCTTGTCGAGAGTGAGAAATAATGGCGCAGGTTGAACTCAAACAAGTCCGCAAAACGTATCCCAACGGCGCTGAGGCGATCTTTGGCGTAGACATGCAAATCGACGATGGCGAACTCATCGTCTTTGTGGGTCCCTCAGGATGTGGAAAATCTACGTTGCTGCGCATGGTTGCAGGCCTTGAAACCGTCACTTCGGGCGATATCATGATTGGCGAAAAGGTCATCAATGATGTGTCCCCATCTGAGCGTGACGTGGCCATGGTGTTCCAAAACTACGCGCTTTACCCGCATATGTCCGTGCGTGGGAACATGTCTTACGGCTTGAAAAACCGCAAAATGGCGAAAGACGAGATCGAAAAGCGGATCACGGACGCGGCGAAGATGCTCAAGATCGACCAGTTTCTGGACCGCCAGCCCAACCAGCTTTCGGGCGGGCAGCGCCAACGTGTGGCCATGGGGCGTGCGATTGTGCGCCACCCTCAGGTGTTTCTCTTCGACGAACCTTTGTCGAACCTCGACGCCAAGCTGCGTGTCCAGATGCGGATCGAGATCAAGAAGTTGCAGCGACGCATGAATGTGACCTCGATCTACGTGACACACGACCAGACCGAGGCCATGACGCTGGCCGACCGGCTTGCGGTAATCAACGAAGGCCGCGTCGAACAGATGGGCGCACCGATGGAGCTCTATTCCAATCCAGCAACCCTTTTTGTCGCTTCTTTCATTGGTGCGCCGCAGATCAATCTGATCCCGGCACAGTTTAAAGACGGTGCATTGCTCAACGGCACGTTGAGTTTGCCGGGGTTCCCCGATCTGCCTGCAGGCGCGGATCTTGTGATGGGTGTGCGACCAGATGTGCTGCGCCTTGCGGACGATGGACAGCTGTCTCTGAATGTTGATTTGGTAGAACAGCATGGCGGTGAAAACCTGATATATGGATCGCTAGACGGGACGACCACAGACGCGGGCGATCCGTTGGAAATCTGCTTCAAGGCGTCGCAAACTATGCTGCCCCAAGTGGATGAAAAACTGCGCCTAGGGTTTGATCCTTCGCAGGCTTTTGTTTTCCGGATGGACACGGGCGAACGCTTGCTATGAACGCGCGATGGTAACCACCAAGAGCCGTCTAAAGGTTCTTGGTGACCACCTTATTCTTTTGACAGGCGTGGTCTTTTTGGTGGGGCCCGTCTTGCTCATGTTGATCGCGGCGACGCAGACCTCAGCCTCCCTCACTCAGGATGGTCTTGGCATGATCCTTGGTTCGGAAGCAGGAGAAAATCTCTCGAGTGTCCTTGCATTAAAAGCTGGATTTTCGGATCAGATAACAGTTCTGGGCATGTTGAAAAACTCGATGATCGTGGCGTTTTCGATCGCGGTACTGACAACCTCCTTGTCGCTCTGTGCCGCTTATGCGCTGGTCTATTTCCGATTGCCACTTTCTATTTTTTTCTTCTGGCTGACGATGATCACGCTGCTGTTGCCGCTTGAAAGCCGGTTCATTACCAGCTTTCAAGTCGCAGCGATGCTTGGGCTAGTGAATACGTTGGCCGGGTTGGTGTTACCCGTGCTCGCCTTGGCGCTAGGGACGCTTTTTTTCCGCCAGCTTTTCCTTTCCTTCCCGGAGGAATATCTGGAAGCGGCACGTTTGGATGGTGCAGGCCCTTTTCTTTTTTTCCGTGATTTCATTTTACCGCTGTCATGGCGACGAGGGGGGGCGATTTTTGTGGTGACCTTCATGATTGGCTGGCATCAGTATCTCTGGCCTGTCATTCTCAGCACGGGCGAGAACACCTATACGATCGTGCGGGGCATTCGTCTGATTGGGTTGGAAAGTGGCCCGGGCATGGCTTTGGCTGTTTTGACGCTATTGCCACCGCTTGTTGTCGTTGTGTTCTTCCAGCGGTATTTCTTTCAGTCTCTCGTGGATGCGGGAACGCCTTCCTAAATGGCAGTGAATGACCTAAAGCTTGGACGTTCCAAAAGGTAGTCTCCGACCATGCCCCTGACCGACCCTAATCGCCTGTTCCCTGTGGACGCTAGAACACGCGATGTCGCGCGCGCGCTTTACCGAAGTGTCACAGATTTGCCGATCATCAGCCCGCATGGGCACACGGATCCGCAGTGGTTCGCAGAGAACAAGCGTTTCGAGAACCCGGCGGCGTTGTTTGTCGTCCCGGATCATTATGTGTTTCGGATGCTCATCAGTCAGGGCGTGCAGCCAGAAGCACTGGGGATCCCGGGGGTAGATGGCAGAGCAGTGGAAACGGACCCGCGCGCGATCTGGCAGCTTTTCGCCGCACATTTCCACTTGTTTCGTGCCACGCCGTCGGCGATGTGGCTCAACCATTCCTTTGAACATGTCTTCGGTATTGAAATACCGCTCAACGCGGACACGGCGATGACATATTACGATCACATTGAAGCGCAGCTTGCGAGTGCTGCGTTTCTGCCACGCGCGCTTTTTGAACGGTTTAATGTGGAGGTGCTGTCGACCACCGAAGGTGCGCTTGATGATCTGCGTTGGCATGCCACGATCCGCGACAGTGACTGGTCGGGCAGGGTGGTGACTACCTACAGACCCGATGCGGTAGTGGACCCGGAATTTGAAGGTTTTGCACAAAATGTGGCGGCGCTCGGCGCACTGACGGGGGAGGACACCCGCACCTGGACGGGCTACCTCAAGGCGCATCGCGCCCGGCGGGCGATCTTCAAGGCGCATGGGGCGACGGCCTCTGATCATGGTCATCCTTCTGCCCAAACTGCTAACTTGGCGCCAGCCGACGCCGCCGCGCTTTTTGAACGGGTGTTGAAATCGGGGTGCACGGTCGATGACGCTGCGTTGTTTCGTGGGCAGATGTTGACGGAAATGGCACGGATGAGCCTGGACGATGGGTTGGTGTTGCAGATCCACCCCGGCTCGCGCCGTAATCACAGTGCGGCTATGTTTGCGCAGTTTGGCCGCGACAAGGGCTTTGATATTCCAGGGGCCACGGATTACGTTCAGGCGCTAAAGCCGCTGCTGGATGCTGTGGGGATGGAACCAGACCTGAGCATTATCTTGTTTACACTGGACGAAACTGCCTATGGGCGCGAACTTGCGCCGCTCGCGGGAGCTTATCCCGCACTAAAGCTCGGCCCGCCCTGGTGGTTTTTTGACAGCTATGAGGGGATTAAACGGTTCCGTGAAGCAACCACTGAGACCTGCGGCTTTTACAACACGGTTGGCTTCAACGACGACACGCGGGCGTTTTGCTCGATCCCTGCGCGCCATGATGTCTCGCGTCGTTCTGATTGTTCTTATCTGGCGAAATTGGTCGCGACCGGCAGGCTGTCGGAACCAGACGCATTTGAACTCGCACATGATCTAACCTACCGGCTGGCCAAGGAGGCCTATCGACTGTGATCCGCCCTTCGCGTCTGATCCGCACCGCACCGCGCGCTAAGCCTGGCATCGTTCATATCGGTCCGGGGGCGTTCTTCAAGGCGTTCAACGCAGTCTACACGGACGATCTGTTGCGCGCGCAGGGCGGGGATTGGGGCATCATTGCGGTGAGCCTGCAAAGTGATCGTGCTGCTCGTGCGTTGCACCCGCAAGACTGCGCTTACACGGCTGTCACGCTTGGGCCGGAAGGTTCTGTGCCACGCGTCGTGAATGCCGTGTCCGACGTCCTTGTGTCCCCCGATGATCCACAGGCGGTGCTGGCCGCTCTGGCAAATCCGGACATCAAGATCGTCTCTCTGACGATCACTGAAAAAGGCTACTGCCGGGATGCTGCAACAGGTGGGCTGAACAGAGAGTTATCCCAGATCTTGGACGACTTGTCGCAAGTCGCACCACCACGTACTGCGCCCGGATTGATTGTTGCGGGTCTGGCCCTGCGTTGGCGCGCGGGTTTGCGTCCCTTCACGGTGCTGAGTTGCGATAATCTCCCGGACAATGGTGCCGTCGCGCGGCAGGTGGTTCTGGACTACGCCCGTGCGCTTGATCCTGATCTGGCAGCATGGATCGCAGCCGAAGCATGCTTTCCCGCGACAATGGTAGACCGGATTACACCCGCGACCCAAGACGAAGATATCGCGCGTTTGACAGAACAAACCGGCACGACAGACGCGGCCTGTGTCTTTCACGAACCATTCCGGCAATGGGTGATCGAAGACCAGTTCGTCGACGGCCTCAGACCCGCCTGGGATCAGGCGGGTGCGCAATTTGTCACCTCTGTCGCTGCGCATGAAACAATGAAACTGCGCTGTTTGAACGGCACCCATTCTACGCTGGCTTATCTGGGATATCTGGCGGGCTATGAGACGATTGCGCAGACCGTGGCTGATCCGGATTTTGCGCAGCTATGCGAGATACTATGGGAGACAGAGATCCTTCCGACTGTGCCACAGCCCCAGGGCGAGGACCTCCCGGGCTACACTGCGGCATTGCTGGAGCGATACCGCAACCCCGCAATCCAGCACCGGACCTGGCAGATTGCAATGGATGGCTCGCAAAAATTACCGCAGCGCCTGCTGGCGCCTATCGCAGAGCGACGCGCAGCGGGTACAGTTCCGAAGGGGCTGTGTCTCGCGGTGGCTGCTTGGATGCGGTATGTTGGTGGTGTCGACGAAAAGGGACAGGCCATAGATGTGCGTGATCCATTAGCCGTGACGCTCAGGGAAGTGTCGGATGCAGCTGGGACAGTGGTTGATACAGTTCAGGCGCTGCTTTGGATAAAACAGATCTTCCCTTCTGATCTGGCGCAGGATGTGCCGTTTGCCACAGCTGTGACGCAAGCCTATGCAGTGCTGGCTCAACAGGGCGCAAAAGCAGCAGTTCAAGCGTTTGTTGCCAATGCGCGCTAAGGTTTTGAGGCAACCCGCGGCACCAGCGCTTTGACCAGATCTGTCATGTCCAGCAGACCTATGGGTGCGCCATCTGCAGTGACGCGGTAAGTGCAGTTTGTATCGCCTTGCGACAGGGCGATCAGCCGTTCCAGTGTGTCGTCGGCGTTGACATCGCCCGCAAAATCTCTGTCATGGCTGTCCAGCGGGCTCATGACCGAGCGGACCCGCAGCACCCGCGCGCGGTTGATATCACTGACGAAATCTTCGATGTAAGGGTCCGCTGGATGCAAGAGGATACCTTGCGGTTCGCCTTGTTGCACGACAGCACCATCTTTTAAAATCACCAAATGATCAGCGAGCTTCAACGCCTCATCAAGATCATGGGTGATGAACACGATTGTCTTTTTCAGTTCAACCTGAAGTTCCAGCAAAAGATCTTGCATGTCCGTACGGATCAGAGGGTCGAGCGCGGAAAAGGCCTCGTCCATCAACATGATGTCGGTGCCTGCGGTAAGTGCGCGGGCAATGCCGACGCGCTGTTGCATGCCACCGGAAAGCTGCGCGGGGTAACGTGCCTCGTAACCGCCCAGTCCCACCCGATCCAACCAGCGGCGCGCCTCAAGGTCTTGGCGGGCACGGTCTGCACCTTGAACCGCAAGCGCAGTGGCCGCATTTTGTAAAACCGTACGGTGGGGCAGCAGTGCGAATTTCTGGAATACCATCGCCATCTTGTCCTGACGCAAGCGGCGCAGCTCGCCCTCAGACAGTTTGGTGACGTCCTCGCCATCGACCAGGATCTGACCGGCTGTGGGATCGATCAGGCGGTTAAGATGCCGGATCAGCGTGCTCTTGCCGGACCCGGACAGTCCCATCACAACGGTGATTTCTCCGGCCTGCATGTCCACGTTGATGTCCTGCAGACCCAACACATGCCCGTGCGCGGCGAGCAGTTTTTCTTTGCCAACACCTGCGTGAACATGTGCCATCATGGCTTTGTGCTGCGGGCCGAAGATCTTGTAGACTTCGCGCAAGCGCACTTTGGGCGTCTGTGTCATGTCATGGCCTCAACGCGTTTCCTTGTTTTTGTCGATCCGCCCGAGGGCCGCTTTGGACGTGCGATCCAGGATTACCGCCAGCAAGACAATACCAAATCCTGCGACGATGCCGACGCCCAGTTCAAGATTTCGGATGCCGCGCAGCACCAGAACGCCGAGACCGGGCGCGGAAACAAGCGAGGCAATCACAACCATCGCGAGGCTCATCATAATGGTCTGGTTTACGCCGGCCATTATGTTGGGCAGGGCCAGCGGCAATTGTACGCCCCAGAGTTTCTGGCGTTTTGTCATGCCAAAAGCATCCGCGGCCTCAACCACGTCGGGGTCCACAAGCCGAATGCCGAGGTCTGTCAGCCGGATCACCGGCACGATGGCGTAAAGGATAATGGCAATGCCATAGAGTTTGGATTCCGTAACCGAAAAGAGAAAGATCAACGGGATCAGATAGACGAAAGTCGGGAGCGTTTGCAGCAGATCCAATATGGGCACAACACTGCGCTGCAACGTGTTAGACCGCGACATGGCAATGCCGATTGGCACACCCAAAGCGACTGAAATCCCCGTACAGACAAAGATAATTGAAAGCGTTTCGAGTGCGACATCAAGGTGGTCAATGAATCCCAGAAACAGGAAGGAAAGGGCTACGAAAAGCGTCACTCCCCAAGATCGCGCCACACCCCATGTCAGGCCGATCAAGAGCGGTACAATGACAAACCATGGAACTGTGGTGAAGAGCCAAAGGGTGGCGTCCAGCATCCACGATAGAGGTTGCGTCAAGGGGTCCAGGACGACCTTGAGGTTCACGCGGGCAGCTAGGAAGGCATTTTCTACGCCCGCAGTCATATCGCGGGTCTGCGGGATATGCGCGCAGGCCTCGTGCAGCGTGTCGAGCGAAGGAAAGGGGAGTGGCCCGCCTTCGATTGCCTCTGCATCCCCATTCAACTGGCCCAGAAGCGCCTGCATGGACGTCGGGGCGTCAACAGCATTCTGATCGCACCAGTCACGTAGTCCGAGCGCGTCAAAGACACCTTCGTAATAGGCCATGTGGATCCTCTCTACCCGGCATGCGCGGCACCAACCTCAGGGCGATGCCGCGCATATTTTTAGAGTGCGCGGGCGCTATTTCAGCAATGCGCCAAGCTTTTCAGTTGCGGCATCATTCAGCCACCCCGACCAGGTGTCTTTGTAGGTGGTCAGGAAATAGACAGCTGCTTCTTCGTAAGACGCATTGTTGCTTTCCTGCCAAGCTAATACTTCGCCCATCTGAGCATTGGTAAAGCTCATCTTGCCCAGCATTTCTGCCACGTCCGGTTCACGTGCGGAGAAATCAGTTGTCACCGCCGTCACGACGTTGGATGTGGGATAGGCCGACAGGCCCGGTGTGCCGCAATCTTCAAGGCCGTTGCAGGTGTGCGTGGGTTCATCATAGGCGGGCATTTCGACCTGAACCATCGGATACTTGCCCAGCACCGAAGTTGGTGCCCAGTAGTACCCAAACCAAGGTTCCTTCGCTTCATAGGCCGCCGCGATCGCTGTTGCCAAAGTTTCGCCAGAACCATGCTGGAAGCGTTCAACGCCTGCATCCGCAAGACCGGACGCCTTGAAGTTGTTGTGGTTTGTGATGTCACAGCCCCAGCCTGACGGACAATCATGGAAGAGACCGCCAACAAGTTCAGGATTGGCCTTGATACCATCCAGTGTTGTCAGTTCCGGATGCGCCGCTGCAAGATAATCCGGGATCCACCAGGCTTCGACGCCGCCGTCTGACAAGACTTTGGAGAGCTCGATGAGTTTCCCTTCCGCGACCAGGTCATCGTAGACTTCGGTGTAGCTGGTCCAAAGTTCAGTGAGGATGTCGGGCTGTCCGGTTTCGGCCACTGATGTCATCGCGGGCACGGTGGTCGTGGGCACGACCGTCACCGCGCAGCCGTAGCCTTGCGTCATCAGGAAATTGGCCACCGAGGTGACCACGGCTGCAGAGGCCCAATCCATCTCTGTGATCGAAATATCGCCGCAATCCGCATAGGCGGCTGAAGCGGACAGGCCTGCGGCTGCACATAGACCCGCTGTCATGAGCTTGAATTTCATCTGTTTCTCCCTTGCTAAAGCACGCAGGGCGCATGGTGTAGCGCTGCGTTTTGTTGCTATTGATCATTTCTCCGATGCGCGTCCTTTCGGGTCCAAAAAACCCGTTTCGTGCAATGTCAGAGCATAATCCCCTGCAAATGAGTATGAAGCCCTGCGCGCTGGGTCAAGCTTCGATGCGGATGTGATGCAGAACCGGACAAAACCCTGCGATACCATGGAGATGAAGAATGCGGCACAAACACAAGTAAGGCGCGAAACGTTTCGCCGCCCTTGACACTCTAAGATTGTTATCCGATCCATTAACCATTCTTATACGGGGAATTTTGGAATGGCTTTAGGATTGGTTCTTGGGGGCGGTGCGCCCAACCTGCCGCTGATGTCAGGTGCGCTTTTGGCGCTTGATGATGCGGGTATTGAATTTGACGTTGTCTCTACGACCGGGGCGGGCATGCTGATCGGTTTGATGTACGCAGCCCCCCGCAATGGCACGCGCAAAGAGGTGCTGCAGGCCACGCGCGAAATGGGCGTGCATGACACGATCTACAATATGTTCCCGGTGAACTTCAAAATTTTCCACAAATCCGGCCCGATGGCGGAAGCCTACACCAAGTTTCATCAGACCTGGCTGGCGGCAATGCCACGTGAAAACGAAGCGCAGCGCTTTATGTCTGACATGGCGCAATTCTGGACAGCGACGTTCTGCCCAAGTGATTTTAACGTCAAGCAGAATGGTTTGTGTCAACCGCCGCCCTGGATCGATCTTGTGGTGGATTTTGACAAGCTGAAAGAATTCGACGGCGAATTCTTGATGTCGGCCTATTGCATCGAGGACGAGAAAGAGGTGTCTTTCGCGAAGGAAGAGATCACCGCTGATCACTTCAAGGCCGCACTCGCCATGCCGCTGATCTATTCGCCGTACAAAATGGACGGCAAAACCTATCTGGAAGGGTCGGCGTTTGATACTTTGGCGTTCAGCCCGGGTGAGGTCATGAGCAAGAACCTCGTTGATACGGTCATCTACTTCGATATCCTTGGGCAGCGCAAATTGATCGCCGAACCGGAAAATCTATATGACGCCTGGGTGCATTCAATTATCAACCCGCTGACGCGCATCGCCGAAATGGACTCGGAAAAATACGAAACACACGGGTCGCATTTAGAAGACGTGAATGTGCTGCGGATGCCGTTTCGCGATAACATCTCCGCAGAGCAATGGCCCAAAGTGCTGGATTGGTCCTACTCCAATATGTCGACGCTGTTTGATATTGGCTACAAGACTGGTGAACAGTTCGTCGAGACGTATAAAAAAGAGCTCAGTAACGGCAAGGCTAAGACCCGTAAAAAGATCATGGACACGATTGCCAAGGCGGGTCTTGACAAAAAGGTCATGGATATTGTCAGCAAAGAAGAAAAAAAGGCGGCAGTGACAAAGAAGCCAGACCTCGAAAAGCAGTTCCAGAAGTTGCCAGCGGATAAGGTAAAAGGCGTTCAGGATGCTCTGTCGAGTGCAGCGCAGATGTTTGAGCAATCGCCTCAGAAAGCACAAACGGCGAAATAATCCGTTGCGCACGTATATTGCTTTGATCCAGCCCTGACCTGCCGTATGCTAGCGCGACGCAAGGCGGTAGGGGCCGTTTTCGTTGTAGTAAAATCTGGGATAAGGTAGCGAACCGGGTATGGAATGCCTGAAATGTTCGAACGAGAACCGTCTGGGTCGGCGGTTCTGCAGCGGCTGTGGCGCGGCGTTGCCGGTTGCATGCAGTGCGTGTGGCTTTGCAAATGAAGCGGAAGACTCGTTTTGTGGTGGCTGTGGCGCTGCCATGTCGGCGCCGGTCACGCCGAGCCCGGTTGTGCCGCGGCCCGTTAGTCAAAGTGGGCAACCATACGCCTTCGAAGGGGATCGCCGCCAGTTGACGGTCATGTTTTGCGACCTCGTAGGATCGACCGTCATATCCGAACAGCTCGATCCCGAAGAGATGACAGGCCTTTTGACGGCTTACCGCGTTGCTTGTGCCGAGGTGGTGGAGCAATTTGGTGGTTTTATCGGTAATTTTATGGGTGACGGGTTGCTGATTTATTTTGGCTATCCGCAAGCGCATGAAGATGATCCGCAGCGTGCCATCCGGGCAGGACTGTCCATCATCGCGGCGGTGGAAGACCTCAATAGTGATTTTTCCACTGCAGAAGTGCGGCTGAATGTGCGCATCGGGATAAACACGGGACTTGTTGTTGCTGCGGATATCGGCGCAGGTGAGCAGCGCGAGAAAATGGCGATCGTGGGCGATACGCCGAATATCGCTGCGCGCCTGCAAGCACTGGCAGAGCCGGGCACCGTTTTGATCGGGCGCCGCACACACCGGTTGATTGAAGGGCTTTTTGTGTGCGAACAACTGGGTGCGCAGTCGCTGAAAGGGATCTCCGAGCCAATTGAGGTGTATCGTGTCCGGGATACCACCGAAGCGCGTAGTAGTTTTGAGGCGAAGATGCGCCGGGGCCTGACGCCCATGGCCGGCCGTAAGGAAGAAATCGGCCTTTTGGTCAATCGCTGGGATCAGGCCAAAGCACGGGAAGGTCAGGTCGTGTTGATTTCAGGCGAACCCGGTGTTGGAAAGTCGCGGATCCTGGATAACTTTCAATCTGTCGTGTTGGGACAGAACTGCCCGCATATCAGTTTCGTTTGTTCCAATTATCGACAAGACACGCCCTTCCATCCGCTGGTTGATTATTTTGAACGGACCTTGCAGGCAGATGCGGACAATGCACCTGAGGCAATGCTGGATAAGCTCGATGCTTTTGTGGCGGACCTGGGGCTTGATGTTGCGGAATACGGCTCCTTGCTGGCGGCGATGCTGAGCCTTCCCGCCTCTGGCCGTTACAACGTACCGGTTCTCACGCTGGAAGATCAAAAAAGCAAGACGTTGAAAGCGCTGGTCACGATTGCCGATGCTTTGTCCCGCGCGGCACCACTGCTGATCGTCATAGAGGACCTGCAATGGGCCGATCATTCGACGCGCGAATTTCTGGGCCTGCTTGTGGAGCATGTGCGCACGTCACAGATCCTGCTGGTGCTGGCGTTCCGCGCGGATTTTGACCCACCCTGGAGCAAACAACCGCATCTGACCGTCCTGCGTTTGCGCCATCTGAGCCGGCCTGAGAGCATCGAGCTGATTGACGGCGTCACAGGCGGATGCCCACTCCCCACAGAGGTGATGGAGCATATCCTGGCCAAAACTGATGGCGTGCCGCTCTTTATCGAGGAATTGACTAAGCTGGTTCTGGAAATGGATTTTCTCGACCTGCAAGACGGGCGTTATGTGCTGAACGGGCCGCTTGGTGCGACGGCGATTCCTGACAGTCTGCAAGATTCACTGATGGCCCGCCTGGATCATCTGGGAACGGCTAAGGAGGCTGCACAGCTGGCATCAGTGTTGGGACGGACCTTTGGCCATGCGCTGCTGCTTGCTGTCACGCAAAAGAGCGAAGAAGCACTGGATCACGCCCTGACGCGGCTGGTGGATTCCGAACTGCTGTATCGCCGGGGACTCGCGCCCGAAATCGTCTATGAATTCAAACACGCATTAGTCAAAGACGCAGCATATCAGGGGTTGCTGCACAGCAAACGACGCCAATTGCACCGGGAAATCGCTGATATTCTGGAAACACGTTTCCCGCAAATGTCCGAACGCAGCCCCGAACTGCTTTCCTATCACTTCCAGGCGTCGGGAGATGTTGAAAAAGCAATCCCCTATAGTTTCAAAGCGGGGGATGTGGCTGCGGCGCGCTATGCATCCACCGAAGCCTCTGCGCACTATCAAACAGCGCTGGATCTGTCCAAATCCGTTTCTTGTGCAGAGACGTCGGCCCGCTTGCAAATCCGTGCGATCCTGAAACTGGCAAATGTTGCGTCTTCACGCGAACAATTCGAACGCAATCTTGGCAATCTCGGCACGGCGCGGGCATTGGCGGAAAAGATCGATCATAAGATCCGTCTGTGCCAGATCCAATACTGGACGGGGCGTACCTACTATGTGCTCGGGCGTTTCGGGCTGGCGGCGGATCTCGCGCGGCAGGCCTTGGATCTTGCAGACGCGCTGGGGGAAGATGAACGGATGAAAACTGGCCCGGTCAATTTGCTGGCGCGGGTGCACTGTCTGCTTGGCGAACCCGTAGCTGCGATCAACTATGCCACCCAGAGCGTGCGGCAAATGCATGACACGGGCGACGGCGTGGAAGAGGCCGCCGTCTCCGGTGTGCTGGCCTTTGCGCTGGCGCAGAACGGCCAGTATGACCCGGCACTCAAAGCTGCAGACCACGGCGTGGCACTGGCACAAGAACTGGAGCATTTGCCAACAATTGCCGCTTGTTTGATGTTCCGCGGGTTGGTGAATGGCTGGTTCGGCAAACTGTCTAAGGCCAAGCCTGATTTTGAACAGGGTCTTTATGTTTGCGAACAATCCGGAGACATTTTTCGCAAGTATTTGACCCTTGGGTGGCACGGTGAATCCTGTCTCGTCGCGGGCGAGATCATGGAGGCGCGCAACAATCTTGAGCAATGCCTCGAATTGGGCACTCAGTTGGGAACAGCCTTCCATCGTGGTGCGTTTGAAGCATTCCTGGCTAAAGCGCTGTTGTCTCAAGGTGAAACTGAAGCGGCGATGCGATTGAGCGATTCCTCCATCGTGACCGCAACAGAAAGCGGCGAAACCTGGCCTCGATCGATTGCGCTGCGGGTTGCCGCTGAAGTTCAGATCGCGGGCCCGACACCAGACAGCGCTGCAGCTCAGGCATCGATTGATGCAGCGCTGCAGATCCAAGTAGACCGGGCCTGCGCCTGTGACCTTGCGTGGTCTCATCTGGTAGCAGGGCAGGTGCTTCTGGCGCGTGGCGAACAATCGGCTGCGGTGGATGCTTTTCAGAAAACCCAAGGGATGTTCGAGAGCTTGCAAATTGATCGCGGGGTTGAGCTTGCCAAGACAGCCTTGGTCTCGCTCAAGGATATAAACGCCAGCGCGACGTGATGCGGGCTTTGGCACACTGTCGACAGGGATAGAGTGTATGGATTCCGAATCTCTGGCCCCTCTAGACATGTCTCTCGGAATGGATTGGGAGGATATCCGCAATGCCGTCCTGCGCCTGTGTGCGGACTTCCCTGACGTCTATTGGCAGCAATTGGACAAGGAAGCATCCTACCCTCAGGCCTTTGTGGAAAGCCTGACCCATTCGGGGTTTCTGGCCGCCCTGATCCCGGAAATTTATGGCGGATCTGGTTTGCCCTTGCGGGCGGCTTGCGTCGTGTTGGAAACAATCCATGCGACGGGGTGCAATGCTGCCGCGTGTCATGCGCAAATGTACACCATGGGTACATTGCTTAAACACGGGTCTGAGGCACAGAAAGCGCACTACTTGCCCGCTATCGCCAATGGAGATCTGCGTTTGCAGGCGTTTGGTGTGACTGAACCGACCACCGGCAGCGATACCACGCAACTTAAAACCCGTGCTGAACGGCAAACGGATGGCAGCTATCGCGTCACGGGCCAAAAAGTTTGGACCAGCCGTGCGATGGAATCCGATCTGATGTTGCTCTTGGCACGCACGACACCCGCATCTGAAGGGACGAAGAGATCTGACGGCCTGTCGGTATTCCTTTTGGACATGCGCGCTGCGCGGGGCCACGGGCTGGAGTTGCGCAAGATTGACGCGATGATCAACCACAACAGTTGCGAAGTCTTTTTCGAGGATCTGCACGTACCTGCCAGCGCGTTGATTGGTGAAGAAGGCCGAGGGTTTCGCTACATCGTCGACAGCATGAACGCTGAGCGTATCTTGATTGCTGCCGAATGTATTGGGGACGCGCGGTTTTTTATTCGCAAGGCCACAGAATATGCCAAGGAACGCAAGGTCTTTGAGCGCAGCATCGGCCAAAACCAAGGCGTTCAGTTTCCGATCGCTGAGGCGCATGCCCAGACCGAAGCGGCGGATTTGATGGTGCGCAAGGCTGCGGCATTGTTTGATGTGGGCCACCCATCGGGGCCGGAAGCCAATATGGCCAAGATGCTGGCCGCCGACGCGTCATGGGCCGCGGCGGAAATCTGTATGCAAGTCTACGGCGGTTTCGCTTTTGCGCGGGAGTACGGCATCGAACGTAAATGGCGTGAGGCGCGGCTTTACCAAACGGCGCCGATTTCCAAGAACATGATCCTGGCTTACCTTGGTCAGCATGTGTTGGGCTTGCCACGCAGCTACTAGCGCGCGCGCTTTGGCAAGGCCAAACAGGTGTCGCGACAGATCAGCGAGATGGGGCAATTCGTGCGCTTGAGTTCGCGATTGTCTTCGATGATGGAACGGGCCAATTGCGTCCCGGCGATCTGGCCAATGTTATGCGCTGGCAGTTGTATTGTGGTCAGGCCGGGCTCCATTTCCTTTGCTCCCTTGAAGTCACCAATGCCGATTATGGACAGCGCCTCTGGTACTTTGATGTTCAACCGCCGGGCAGCATGGATCGCGCCGAACCCCAGCACATCATTGCCGCATAAAATCGCAGTTGGTCTGCGTTTTGCGCACAACAGTGTTGTTACCGCTTCTTTGCCATCGGCAATGCTGTAGCGGGCCTGTCCTGTCCATTCCGGTGGTAAGTCAGCACAGTGCCTCGATAGATATGACAGGGCCCCGTCCCGACGGGCGCGGGCGCGGTCATTCCCTGCGACTGGTGGAAAGATCACTGCAATCTCGCGGTGCCCCAGATCGATTAAGTGTTGCGCGGCCATGCGTCCGGCTTGCGCGTTGTCAGCCCCTACACAGGACAGCCGTGAGGTACTTTCGTAGTTCCAGATGGTCATCGCGTGAATGCTTTGACGGTCGATCAACTGATATGTCTCTGAACTGTGATCCATCCCGACGAGGGCTACACCATCGACGCGGTGTTCCAGAAACTTGCGCAACACTGCATATTCTTTCTCAAGATCATAGCCATGCGAGGCGATAAGAAGGGTAAAGCCCTGCGCTGCGACGCTGTCCGAAAAGGCCTGGATGACTTCGGCAAAAATTGCATTATCGATGGTTGGCACGACGAGCCCAATAGTACCACTTCGGATGCCGTGCATGGTCTGGGCGGCACGGTTGCGGATGTAGCCCAGCTTGCGCACTGCGCGGTCGATTTTTTTGCGAGTCGACGGCTTTTCAAGTTCGGGGTGGTTGAAACTCCGTGAGACGGTCGAGACAGATACTTTTGCCGCATTTGCAACATCAACAATATCAGCATTTTTTGCAAATTTATCAGTCATATAACTTGAGTTGTGTAGTTACTTTATGAAAACGTTTGCAATACTATTTTCATGACCTAACCTCCGAAGTCCTGAAGGGACTGGGAGGCCTGAATGGAATTCATTTTTTACTTCGGTGATGTTTTCACACCTGTTAACTTTGGTCTGTTGCTGATTGGCACGATCGGGGGCTTGATCCTAGGCGCGACGCCGGGTTTGTCGCCAACGATGGCGGTGGCATTGCTCATACCGTTCACGTTTCAACTGGAGGCAACGCAGGGTCTCATCTTGCTTGGCGCGGCGTATACCTCAACGGTGGCGGGGGGCGCGGTCTCGGCCATCCTGCTCAAGATCCCAGGCGCCCCTGCAAACATTGCGACAACGCTTGATGGGCACACCATGGCGCAAAATGGTGAGGGTGCCAAAGCGTTGCAGCTCAGCTTTCTGTCTTCAGCCGTTGGGGGCATCTTTGGTGTTTTGCTGCTGATCTTTCTGACCCCGGTATTGGCCAAATGGGCCTTGGCGTTTGGCCCGTCACACCTGTTCTGGCTGGCTATTCTGGGCGTCACGGTGATCGGCACGCTGGACAGCAGGTCCGTGGTCAAAGGGTTGCTGTCCGGGTGCATCGGAATGTGGCTTGCGACCATCGGTTTTGACGACATCATGGGCGCGCAGCGCTTTATCTTCCATGATGCTCTTGGGGGCGGGATCAACATCATCGCGGCCTTGATCGGTCTTTTCGCCATTCCGCAAGTCATTTCCATGTTCGCCAAAGGGCGACGTGAGGACGGCACCGAAGTTTTGAAGGTGCAGAAACACGCCATCTCGGATGCGTTCCGTGCATTGCTGCGGTTTCCACGCGCCATGGGTATTGGTATGTCCGTTGGCTCTATCATTGGGCTCATTCCGGGGGTGGGTGGGCAAATTGCGGGCCTTGTGGCCTACGATCAGGCCAAGAAGTTCTCACCAGATCATGCAAAATTTGGTATGGGTCATCCCGAAGGCGTCATCGCTGCAGAATCTGCAAACAATGCCATGGTTGGACCATCACTGGTGCCCTTGCTGACCTTGTCGATCCCTGGATCACCTACGGCGGCGGTGTTGCTGGGTGGATTGTTGATCCACGGCATATTTCCTGGCTCAGATCTTTTTGACAATCACCCGGACGTGGCTTGGACTTTTATCAATTCGATGCTCATCGGCCAGGTGCTGATGTGCGTCTTTGGGCTCTATGTGGCGGGGCTTGCGGCACGTGTCGCTCAGGTGCCGCAGTCCTTGATGGCGGCGGTCGTTTTGGGTCTTGCGGTCTTTGGCAGCTACTCAGTCCAATCCAGCATGGGAGACGTCTACGTGATGGCGGCGTTGGGGCTGATGATGTATTTTCTGGAACGCTTCGGGTTCTCAGCCGCCCCATTGGTCCTGGGCTTGATCCTTGGGCCCATCGCAGAGGCGAACTTCATCCAGGGCGCGATGATCGCCAATGCAACAGATGGTGTGGTGTCCTATTTCTTCTCGGGCGGGCTAAATCTGTTCCTGATCATTATCGTGATCGCGTCGATACTCTATTCAATCTGGATGGAATTGCGCAGTCGCCGCATGTTGTCCAAAGAGGAGCTGCTGGAATGAGCGATGTGAACCTGCCGCGCGTCCAACACATCGCAGCCTCAGGCGTCGTCGCAGCCGTGGGCATCTGGGTGACGTACCTGAGCTACACGCAACAGCCAGCCGAAGCGTTTCTGTTTCCGCGTCTCATTTCGACAGTCTTTGTGGTGCTCGCGCTTTGGACGTTTGCCAAGGCCTGCTTGGGATGGACGAAGGTTGGGGCAGGGGTGTCGCCTGCTGCCTTCGTACGCATGCTGCCCGGTTTATTGGTCATGCTGGTCTACGTGTTCTGGGCGGCCAAAGGTCTTGGGTTTTACACTGCGACAGGTCTGGCCTTTTTCATTTTGTACAGCCTTTACGACCCGGCACCGCACGGTACGCCACGGGTCTGGGTCAAACGCATCATTGCGGCGGCGGTGTTCATCGCGGTGATGTATGGGCTATTTGCCCTGTTATTAAACGTTTTCACACCGCGTGAAGTTCTCTTTTGAAAAACACATGCGGGAATATATCTCTAGGGAGGAACTGAGATGAAGAAACTACTTGCTGGTGCAACACTCGCGGTCATGGCCTTTGCAGGCACAACTGCGGTCGCCGAGGAAAACTACCCCGAACGCCCTGTGATGTTGATGGTCAGCTATGGTGCGGGTGGTGCGACCGATTTTCAGGCGCGCATCGTGACCATGACGGCAGGCAATGAAGATGCGCTGGGGATGCCCATTGCCATTTTGAATAAACCCGGTGCGGGCGGACGTGTAGGCTGGAATTGGCTTGCGGGTCAGGCTGAGGCGGATGGCTACACGCTGGGCGCTTACAACGTACCGCATTTTATCGCCCAGTCCATTGAGGGCGGCGTGTCTTACGGTGTCGATAGTTTCGAACCGATTGCGAATTGGGGCGCGGATCCTGCCGTGCTCGTGGTCGGCGCGGATAGCGCGTTTAACTCGCTTCAGGACGTGGTGGATTTTGCGACAGAGAATCCAGGGAAATTGACAACGTCTGGCGCCGGTTTGTTTGTCGGCCACCATATTGCAGCACTTCAGATGGAAAAAGCAGGCGGGTTCAAGATCGCCTACATTCCGACAAAGGGAGGTGGTGCGGCTGCTATGAAGGCCGTGATCGCCGGGGATGTCTTGGCCGGGATCAATAACCTGTCTGATGCGTTTCGCGCGCGCGAGGCGGGCAACGTGAAAATACTCGCGGTCGCAGATCTGGAGCGCAACACCTTCTTGCCGGATGTGCCGACCATGATGGAGTCTGGGCTCGAGGTGGACAATGCCTCTGTGAACTTCCGTGGTGTCATGGTGCCCAAGGGAACCCCTCAGTCCGTAATCGACAAGCTGGCAGCGACCGTGCCTGCTATGTTTGAAAACAGCCGCGTGCAAAGCAAAATGGAAGCAGGTGGTTCGCCAATGCACGTCATGACGCGTGAAGAAGTGCAAGCCATGTGGGTGCAGCGTCAGGAAACACTGGCGGATCTCTTGGCTGGTTTGTGAACGACACTTCCGCCCGGCTTTCAGATGGATGTCGGGCGGGTCTTTTAGGATAGGAACCCTGCCATGAACGTGCCGGAACAGATCACGCAAGTTGATACCATCGTTGCAAAAGCCCGCGTCGCACAGCAGCGGTACGAGGCACAGGGCAGCCAAACTCGCTACGATCTTGCGGCCCAAGCGGCGGCCTGGGCGATCATGGAACCTGCGCGCAATCGGGATTTAGCAGAACTGGCAGTAGAGAGCACCGGTCTGGGCAATGTGGCTGATAAAATCACAAAGAACCACCGCAAGACCCTGGGACTGATGCGCGATATCGCTGGCGTTAAGACGCACGGCGTAATCCGGGATGACGCCGAGACCGGTATCACGGAGATCGCACGGCCTATCGGAGTCATCGGTGCTGTTGTGCCGTCAACCAACCCTGCGGCGACGCCTGCGAACAATATCATCAATGCGTTGAAATGCGGCAACGCCATCGTGCTTTCACCATCCCCAAAGGGTGTGACGGCTTGCGAAAAATTGTTGAATTATGTCCACACGGAATTTGCTAAGATTGGCGAAGACCCGGACCTGGTGCAGATGGTTCCGGCTCCGGGATCCAAAGACAAAACCCAGCGCCTGTTGGAGATCAGTGATCTGATCGTCGTCACGGGGTCACAGAATAACGTCAAGCGCGCCTATACCAGTGGTACGCCCGCGCTTGCAGTTGGTGCTGGCAATGTCACAGTGATCGTCGATGAGACAGCCGATCTGGCCGAGGCGGCGCAGAAGATTGCGGCATCAAAAACGTTCGACAACGCCACGTCCTGTAGCTCTGAAAACGCACTCGTTGTGGTGGATGCGGTTTATGATGCTTTCGTGGCCGAACTTGCCAAGGTCGGCGGCGCCTGCGTGCAGGATGAGGCCCGCGTTGTTGCTCGGCTCTGGCCAGATGGCCACCTGAACCGGCACGCAATTGCACAAGATGCAGACAAGATGCTTGCCGCCTTGGGGATGGCGGATGATGTGCCGAACAACACTGCCTTTTTGGTGGTCGAGACAGACGGCATTGGTCCAGCGCATCCATTATCGGGCGAAAAACTGTCGCGCGTTGCGGCATTGTATCGCGTTGCGGATTTCGAGGCTGCCTGTGCGACCACGGCTGCAATCCTCGCACACCAGGGGGCGGGGCATTCTGTGGGGCTGCATTCTGCGCGAGACAACCGCGCGCGCCATCTGGGGCAACGATTGCCGACCTGCCGCGTTATTGTCAATCAGGCCCATTGTTTTGCAACGGGGGGGGCCTTCAACAACGGGATGCCATTCTCGCTTTCGATGGGGTGTGGCTCATGGGGGGGCAATTCCATAGACGACAACCTGCATTGGAAGCACTTTTTGCAAACCACCAAAATTGTGCGTGAAATTCCTGTACGCGAACCTTCCGTCGAGACGATTTTCGCAGAGTACTGGAAAGCCACCACGTCATGAAGATCGACCCCGACGTGCCGCCACGTGGCACCATTCGCGAGTGGCTCGACCATCGAGCCAAGGCTGAGGGTACGGCATTTTTCTTTACGGACAACGGGGCTTCTCTCACCTGGCAAGAGGTACGCTCTCATGCGCACCGGGTCGCGGCGCTGCTGACACGCCAGGGGCTGGCCAAAGGGGACAGCGTGGCGATTTTGCATCCAAATGGCTCCGCGGGGTTGATCGCACTTTATGGTGCGCTTTACGGCGGGTTTCGGGCGACCATGATCAACCTAGCAGCGGGGCCTGATGCGATCGGCTATGCACTGTCGCACTCTGATGCGCGTGTGGCTTTTGTGCATGACAGCGTTGTGGGACTTTATGAAACGGTTCGGGCGGATGGGGTGGACGTGCTATCGGTGGATGCAGGCGCCCCGGCATGTACCTTGCATGACATTGCGTCTGATGATGATGCATTGTTGATGTACACTTCTGGCACGACGGGGCAGCCAAAGGGCGTTTTGCACAGCCATTCCAGCCTGCTTGCGGGCGGCTGGACCGCAACTATTGCGCATGCGTTGACGCCACAAGATAGGGGCCTCTGCGTCTTACCGATCTACCACATCAACGGTCTTTGCGTGAGTGTGATGGGCGCGCTTGTTTCTGGCGGTGCGCTGGCGGTCAGTTCAAAATTCTCGGCGCGTGGGTTCTGGCGAGAGGTGCAGCATTCAAAAGCGACCTGGTTTTCCGTAGTCCCCACGATCATCAGTCATTTGCTGCACAGTGACACCGATCCCGATGCGGCCTCAAAAGCGCGTTTGCGTTTTGGCAGATCTGCATCCTCTGCGCTGTCGCCGGATGTGCAACGTGCGTTTGAAACCCGTTTTGGAGTCCCGATTATAGAGACAATGGGCCTGACAGAGACCGCCGCACAGATCCTTTCCAATCCTCTGCCACCTGCCGTGCGCAAGATCGGGTCTCCGGGGATTGCATTCGGAAATGAGGTGGCTGTGATCGATGCGGCTGGCGATCCTTGCGCTCCGGACATCGAAGGCGAAATCGTTGTGCGGGGGCCAAACGTGATGTGCGGGTATTTCAAGAACCCAACCGCGACGGCCAGCGCCTTTTCCGGCAACTGGTTTCGGACCGGAGATTTAGGCCGATTGGATGTGGACGGATATCTTTTTGTGACCGGTCGGCTCAAGGAGCTTATCATCAAGGGCGGCGAGAACATCGCTCCGCGTGAGATAGATGAAGCGCTGTATTCTCATGAAGATGTGATTGAAGCGGCGGCGTTTGGGCGACCCTGCACCAGTTATGGCGAGCGTGTTGAGGCGGCAGTGAAGCTGCGCGACGGTGCGACGATCTCAGCGGATGCCCTGCGACATCTGTGCGAAGCCCGTCTTGGTGCATTCAAATGCCCGGATCAAGTGCATGTGCTGAGCGACCTGCCCAAGGGACCTTCTGGCAAAATTCAACGACGCAAGTTGCTGGACATCTTGCCCGTCGCGTAAGGTGATGCTTTTGCTGGCAATGCCTATCGTGCGACGTATAGAAGGGCAGTGACACCACAGGCGCTCTGCCTGAGAACCCAGGAAAGACAGCTCATGAACCGCTCTGACGTGAACAGTATTCTGCGCGAAAGCGACGCTTTCATCCGCAGCTTTGGCCATATTTTGCCCCCCTTTGCCTATTGGAGCGCAGGAGAGCTTCGCAGTGACAAGGCGGCTGACATCCGGTCGCGGGGCCTCGGCTGGGACATTACGGACTATGGGGAAGGGCGTTTTGCAGAACTTGGTCTGTTTCTCTTCACGACGCGCAACGGAACCGCCGAAGACCTCCAGCACGGGCGCGGAATGCTCTATGCCGAGAAAATCATGATAACCCGCGACAATCAGCTTTCGCCGATGCATCGGCACAACATCAAGGCCGAGGATATCATCAATCGGGGTGGTGGCGATCTGGTGCTTGAACTTTTTGCATCAGATGCAGAAGGTGGCATTGACCGTGACGCTTGTGTGGACGTGCCCTGTGATGGCGTTCTCAAACGGCTCGATGCCGGTGGCCATCTGCGCCTGAAACCTGGTGAGAGCGTGACCCTGATGCCGGGCGTGTGGCACGCCTTCTGGGCTGAAGCGGGTGATTGCCTCGTGGGCGAGGTCTCAACCGTGAACGACGACCGCACGGACAATGTATTTGAACAACCCATCGGTCGATTTTCAAAAGTCACCGAGGATGAAGACCCGCTTCACTTGCTTGTTTCTGACTACTTCTGATCGCCCCGCGCGATTTCCTCCGCGTGCGGATCTCCAATAGCCCCGCGAGGAATGGAAACGGCTTTGAGAACTGCGTAGACTTGCGCCCCGGGTCGCAGATTAAGCGCAGCGACAGAACGGCGTGTAACCCGCGCGAGTAAGGCGTTTTCGCCCGCGTGCAACTGTACCAGCGCCCCGGGTCCATCGCCCAGACGCAACGCTGCGACGGTTGCAGGCAATATGTTCAATGCGGATATTGCGGCAGGCAGTTCCGTTGCGATCATCACATCCTGTGCTGCGATCCGAACACGTATATGCGCGCCAATCACCGCATCGACACGTGGCAACAGCAGGGATATCCCGCCGGCTGCAACTTCGGTGATCCCGTCTGCGTGCTGCGCGGTGACTTTTGCTTGCAGCATGACGCCCGCCTCAGCCGCGCCAAGTGGCGTTATAGCAGGATCGCTGAGAACATCGCTGACGGGTCCCGACCGGAGGACCTGTCCGCTTTCCAGCACCACCAGTGTGGTTGCAAGGCGCGTGACTTCCGCACTGGCGTGGCTGACATAGACGATCGGCACGTCGAGTTCATCGCGCAGGCGTTCGAAATAAGGGAGGATCTCCTCCTTGCGCGCATCATCCAGCGCTGCGAGCGGTTCATCGGCAAGAATGAGGCGTGGGTTTGCCAGAAGCGCGCGCCCGATGGCGACGCGTTGTTTTTCGCCCCCAGACAAGCGTATGGGCCGGCGCTCTAGCAAAGGCCCAATCCCCAACATTTCGACAATGTGGTCGGTTTTGGCCGCACGTCGCGACGTCTTGGTAAACCACTGACCGTATTTGAGGTTCTGCCGTACGGTAAGATGCGGGAAAAGGCGCCCTTCCTGGAAAATGTAGCCAATCCTGCGGTGATGTGGCGCAAGATTGATCCCTGCGTCATGATCAAAGAGGATATCTCCCCCGGTTTCGATCTTGCCTGCATCGGGGCACATTAACCCGGCAAGCGCGTTGACAATCGTCGTCTTGCCCGCGCCTGAGCGGCCATAGAGCAGAGTAATCCCGTTCGGAGCTTCAAAATCCACGTCTAGCGTGAAGCCATCAAACTTATGCTGTATCGAGATGGAGAGGCTCATGATGACCCAATTCTGCGCGCTACTCGGCGGGACAGGCTTTCAGAAATCAGCAGCGCGCCCATGGCAATCACGATCGATATAACCACCAGACGCAGCGCAGAGTTTTCAGCACCCGGGACCTGCAAAAAGGCATAGATCGCCGAGGGGAGAGTCTGGGTTTGCCCTGGAATGTTGGAGACGAAAGTAATCGTCGCGCCAAACTCTCCAATCGCCTTTGCAAAAGCGAGAATACTGCCTGCAAGGATGCCGGGCAGGATCATCGGTAGGGTGACGGTCAGGTAGACCCAGACAGGCGACGCGCCAAGTGTTGATGCCGCTTCTTCCAGCTTTGGATCGATCGCTTCGATAGACAGTCGGATCGCGCGCACCATCAACGGAAACGCCATGATTGCTGCGGCGAGGGCGGCACCGGTCCAGCGGAAGGCGAACACAATCCCAAAATGCGAAAGGACCTGCCCAAGTGGTGCCTGGACGCTGAATGTGATCAGCAAAAGGTATCCTGTGACCACGGGGGGCAGGATCAGAGGCAAATGTACCAGCCCATTGAACAGCTGCTTGCCGGGAAAGCGCCCGCGCGCCAACAGATGGGCCGCTCCGATGGCAAAAGGCAGACTGAGCACTGTGGCCCAGAACGCCACGCGCATCGAAAGTGCGACCGCGCTCCATTCTTCGGGGCTCATGCCATCCATATCAAACTCTATCCCTCAACGCGCGTGAAACCGTGGCGCTGGAACACGACCGTGGCTATGTCACTGGAAAGGAACTCCAGAAAACTCAGCGCTTCTGCGCGGGCGTTCGGGCCAATTGCAGCAACGGGATACACGATGGGTGAATGACTGCTTTGTGGGAAAACACTAATCAGCGAGACACGAGGGTCTGCCTGCGCATCCGTGGCATAAACGACGCCTAGAGGTGCCGCACCAAGGGCAACAAGGGCGAGGGCTGCGCGCACATTGTCGGTTTCTGCGACATGCGCGGCGACCTGATCCCAAAGCCCTAAGTTGGACAGCGCCTCCTTACCATAGATGCCAGCGGGGACGGCCTTGGTCAGTGCCATGGCAAGTGGGCCTTCTCCTAACAGGGCGGTGAGGTCGGTACCAGTTTGCAGATCCAAGGTCACGCGTGGCAAGGCTGGGCCGATCAGAACCATTCGGTTGCTCAGCAGATCAACCCGTGTGCCGGCTTGAAGCTGGCCTGCTGCCTCAAGGTGATCCATCCAATCGGGGCTGGCAGACACAAAGATATCGGCTGGGGCGCCCAATTCGATCTGACGTGCAAGCGCCGAGGAGCCCGCAAAGGAAGTGGTCACACGATGCCCGGTCTGGCTCTCGTAGGTTTTGGTAACCTCATCGAGTGCCTCTTTAAGACTGGCGGCAGCAAATACTGTCAATTCACCCGCGCAGGACAGGGTCGGCAAGCCCGTCGCGAGCGTTAGTACCCAGAGCAGTCGTTTGAAACGGTGCAGAATTCTCATACGCCAGATATCCCGCAGTCCTGCCTCGGGTGCAAGACGTCCCATCGACAATGTCGGCGAGGAGGCACTTTGTATTGCAATGCTAAGAGTACGAGCCGCATGAAGCGATTTCAGAGCGATTCATCGATGGGGTACAAGCCGCCATTCACCCAAACACTCATTGGCGGGCGACCTGTCTTGGAAGTGTGCGACCGCAAGTCGAAATATGCCTAACTGATATGAGTGTCTGTGCGCGGCAACACGAACAGCCAGCTTTGTTTCTATAGTTCATGAACCTATGGAATTGGGCTACGCCGTAATCATGGTGCTAGAAAACACAGCCATCATGAAACCGGGAATCTGGCGCAATGTGTTTGCAGTCACACCCTGCTTGAAATAGCGTCTGCAGGATGAAGGTACTATGGGCTGACGTTGCAGGATGAACGACATTATCGAAGGTCTGCTGGCCGCGTTCTGGCTGGTTGCTACGCTCGATTCTGAGCTTATCGATATCAGTCTGCGATCGCTACAGGTCAGTCTCACATCCTTGATCATTGCATCTGCGCTGGCCTTGCCCTTTGGCACTTTCCTCGCCATCCGAAGGTTTCGGTTTCGGCGGTTTGCGATCTCGATCCTAAATGCCCTTATGGGTTTGCCGCCCGTTGTCGTAGGCCTGATCGTCTATATTTTGCTGTCGCGTTCTGGACCTTTTGGCGTCTTGGGGCTGCTTTTTACGCCAACGGCCATGGTCATTGCACAAGTCATCATTATCACGCCGCTGATCGCATCGATCACGCATCAGGCAATGCGCGAGCTTTGGGCGGAGTACCACGATTTGCTGATCTCGCTGAACACGTCGCAATGGCAGCGGATCAAGACGTTGATCTGGGATGGGCGGCGCAATCTGCTGACCGCGTCATTGGCAGGGTTTGGACGTGGGATTGGTGAAGTTGGCGCCATCATGATTGTTGGTGGTAATATCGACAACGCGACACGGGTTCTGACAACAGCAATCGCGCTGGAAACGGGCAAGGGAGACTTTGCATTGGCGCTGGCGCTGGGGTTCATTCTGATTGCGTTGGCCATTGGCGTGAATGTTGCAATCCACTGGTTGTCGCGCACTGAACGGGAGGGCAGGTGGTGACAGGCATCCTTCCTCTCACGCTCGAAGATGTGGTGGTTAAGCGGCGCGGTAAACGGTTGCTGGGTCCTATTAACATGACACTTGCCACGCAGGGCGTGACAATGATTTTGGGTCCAAACGGCAGTGGCAAGACGACCTTTCTCAAGATCATGCATGGTGTGGAGCGGATTAGTGCCGGGCGCGTGCGTTGGGCTGCGCCAGACGCAGAGGCGCAACATCACCAGGGATATGTCTTTCAGACGCCGATTATGCTGCGGCGGACAGTGATCGATAACCTCCGGTACCCGTTGCAATTGCACGGCATCGCCAGAACCGAACGGGAGGCGCGGGTGGCAGAATGGGCGCGCAAGATCGGTTTGAACGATCGGCTCACGCTGCAGGCCACGCGTTTGTCGGGGGGCGAAAAACAGCGCCTTGCGCTTGGACGTGCTTTGATCCGGCGGCCAGAAGTGCTTTTTCTTGACGAGCCCTGCGCCAATCTGGACGGCGCCTCTACCCGTGACATCGAATCGTTGCTGCAAGAGGCGCATCGTGCGGGGACACGTATCGTGATGACAACACATGATATCGGGCAGGCCAAACGTCTGGCGACAGACGCTATTTTCATGCTGCATGGTGGCCTCCACGAAGCGGGACCAGCTGCAGGCTTTTTTGACGCGCCACAGACCGATGAGTTGCGAGCATTCTTCAGGGGGGACATCATCACATGAAACAACGTCTGTTGGGATTAATCGCGGGGTTGTTCATGGCTGCAACAACCGTGTCACCTGCATCGGCCGAGAGCATCCGCCTTGCCGTCACAACATCGTTTGAAAACTCCGGTTTGGCGGATGCTTTGCTGCCCGCGATCAAGAGGGATCTTGGACTGACGGTAGAGCTGCTCGTTGTCGGAACAGGGCAGGCGTTGCGTCTGGGGCAGGCGGGTGATGTGGATGCGATCCTGGTGCATTCCCGGGCAGCAGAGGAAGAATTCGTCGCGGCGGGCCACGGGACGCATCGCCGGGAAATCATGTACAATGACTTTGTTTTCATTGGTCCAGCGGATGATCCTGCGGGCATTCAGGCATCGGCTTCAGCGGCTGACGCCTTGGTTCGAATCCACCGGGCGATGCCTGCATTTGTCAGCCGGGGTGATGACAGCGGCACACATAAAAAGGAAGTGTCGCTGTGGCGCGCTGCGGGTCTTGATCCTGCAACATTTGGGCCGTGGTATCGTGCGGTGGGCGCGGGCATGGGCGCAAGCCTGAACACGTCAGCCGGGCTGAACGCCTATATCCTTGCGGATCGCGCCAGTTGGCTGAATTTTGGTAACAAAGCGTCACTTGATCTGCTCTTTGCGGGTGATCCTGTGCTGTTCAACCAATATGCTTACCTGCCGGTAAACCCGGAAAAGTACGATCACGTCAAATATGAACTGGCCGTTGAACTTGAGGAGTGGTTGGTAAGTATCTCGGCTAAAGAGATAATTAACAATTACCAGATCGATGGGCAGACGCTGTTCACATTTAACGCAGGTTGACTCTGTTTAGTGCTGGTGTGGATCTTCATCCAGTGACCCATGCACGGCAAATTGTTCAATGCCTGCGCTTTGGGGTTCGATCACGCCATAGCTTTCCTTGACACCTGCACCAGTAAGCGTGCGCGACACGGTCAACAGGGTGTTGGGGGGCTGCTCTTCGCACAGGTCAATCATGTGGTCGATTTCTTCCTCTGCTGTGCCCATGGCCGCTTCAATCGAGGGCGCGCCATAGATATCAACAAAATGCTGTGCGAGGGAGGCGGCTAGGGCGTCCCGCTCGAACGGTTCAAGCTGCGTTACCGCAACGATGCTTGTGCGTCCGAATGTTTCCAACCCCATCCAACCGTTTGAAAACGCCTGCTTCGCCTTGCCGACGAGATCGCCGTCTGACCAATTCGAAAACTCAAAGCCGCCCGAAACACACCATTCTCCGGTGCGCGCGGGGCTGTGAAAGACACGTGTGTCGCTGTCATCAAAATGGATTGCGCGCGCGAGTTTCATGGCACTTCCTTCAGGATTTCGGTAAGCGGGATGATCTGTGTCTTCCCTTCGGACTGCAAGATCATTCCGAAGGTCTCATCCACGCCAAGAAACGTTCCGGTGTGGGCACCGAATGACACGTCGGATTTAACCGCATGGCCAATCCCTTGCCATTCCTTGTGGAGCGGGCGCACGCCCTCTTCGAGCCAGCGGTTGATCCAGACCAAAGTGTGCCGCACCCATGCTTCCAAAAGCGCTGGCGCGTCTACATCCGCGCAGCCTTCTGAAAAGAGCGCGGTAACGTCAGGGTTTACGCCGCCTTCTTCATCCGCGGGCCAGAGCGCGAGTTCAAGGCCGACCGCCAGCCAATCAGGTTCCGTCTCTTGATCTTTTGGCGCGGCGGCGACGCTCAGAGCGCCAGCGGTCGCTCCGTTGATGCGGATGGTGCCGTCCCAATCCAGGTGAACGCTGACTTCCGGGGGGGCCAGGGCTCCCAGCGCGTTTTGAAAGCCAACACCGCAGAGCGGCAGCATCACCATCGCGTCGCGCAGGAGAACCTCGGGCGCGAAAACCAATGCAGCGCGCAGGGTGTCGGGACGCAAGTCGTAGACGACCAAACCCGCATCACATCCGGCTTTCGCCTGTGCGCAAGCCAGTGCGAAGGGATCTTTTCCTGCACTGGCAAGACCCCGAAACAAGGGCGGGAACGAAAGACCGCTCATGCGTGTCCGTCAGCAATCAGGCGTTTTGCGATGTCGCGGAACACCGTCGCCTGCGTGCTCTCGGGTTTGGAAACAACAATGGGCGCACCGCCATCTGCCGCCATTCGAATGTCGAGGTGCAATGGGATTTCGGCCAGCAGCGGCACGCCAATCTTCTCAGCTTCCGCTGCGACGCCGCCATGGCCAAAGACATGTTCTTCGTGCCCGCAGTTGGAACAGATATGCGTCGACATGTTCTCAATCATGCCCAGAATAGGTGTGGACAGTTGATTGAACATGTCGATGCCTTTGCGGGCGTCTAGCAAGGCGACATCCTGCGGGGTGGACACCACAACAGCACCATCGACATGGAATTTTTGGGCCAAGGTCATCTGCACATCACCTGTTCCCGGTGGCAGATCGACAATTAAGACATCCAGTGCGCCCCATTGCACCTGATTCATCATTTGCTGCAACGCGCCCATCAACATCGGACCGCGCCAGACGGTGGCCTGGTCGTCATTTGTCATCAAGCCAATGGACATCATGGTAACGCCGAAATTGCGCATTGGCAGAATGATCTTGCCGTCCGGGGACGCAGGGCGTCCGGACACGCCCAGCATGCGGGGTTGTGACGGGCCATAGACATCCGCATCCAGCAAACCGACCCGACGGCCTTCTGCGGCGAGAGCGCAAGCGATGTTGGAGGACACCGTGGATTTCCCAACGCCACCTTTGCCCGAGGCAATGGCGATGATTCGGTCAATGCCCGGGATCTTTTGCGGACCCTGTGGTTCAGATTTACGCTGCGGTTTAAGGTCGGGCGGTGCGGCGGGTGCCGAATGCGCCGTCAGGAGCACCTGCGCCTGTGTCACGCCAGCATCGCTTAGTGCTGTCTCTGCTCCGTCTTTGACGCTGCCGTAGGTCTCGGCTTGAGAGGGGGGGACTTCCATCACAAAGCGCACTGCACCGTCGTGCGCAACTGTCAGAGCCTTGACCAGCCCGGCGGCGACAAGGTCATTGCCTGAAACCGGGTCAGTGACCGTCTTAAGGGCAGCCAGGACGCTTTCTCGGGTCACGGTCATGCGTTGGACGGCCCGGTGATCTGACCTGAAACCACATGCTCGATGTCGAGCCCTTCAATCGTTAAAACCACCTTTGCGCTGTAGGTTTTGCCGCTCGTTTCACCCGCGCTGCGCATTGCTTCTTCGATCGCCTGTTGAGAGGTCACTCCGACCTGCTTGAGGAATTTGCGCATCGACATATTAAAGTCTTCATTCATGAGTATTCTCCTTTTTGGTTCAAACCTTGACGCTACCGCGACGGTGCCCCTAGGCTGGCTGGTATCGTTCTAAGGAAGGGAGGGGTCGGTGAAAACACTGTTCCGGTCGCTTGCGCTGGCGCTTTTCAGCGCAGGGGGCGCTCAGGCAGATGAGGCGGAGTTGACGCTCGCGGTGCCGCAGCCATTGGAAGCGCCCGGTTTCATGCAATACCTGCTGCCGCGTTTTTCGCTCAAGACCAGCATTCGGATTAAACGCGTTGCCGGTGACGCCGCGGCGCTGATGGCATTCGGTGAGACTGGCACGCCTGTCTTTTCCGGACCCGACCAGACCTGGCACCTGTCTCATGACGGGGACGCACGCGCGCAGCGGTTTCTGGACTGGCTGACGTCCGATATTGGCGTGCGCACGATCGAAAGTTTCAAGGCGGCTGATGGTACGGTTTTCACGGCACCTCAGGTCGCGGAAGTTGCTGCTGCTGCGACGGTTTTCACGGGCGATGTGGCATTGGGTCAAACGCTGTCGCTGGACAAATGCGGGCGGTGCCATGTGGTCAATGACACCAATCGGATGAAGGGCATGGGGTCCACGCCCTCTTTTGCACTGATGCGGACCTTCGAAGACTGGGAGGCCCGTTTCGCCACGTTCCACATCCTCAAGCCACACGCGAGCTTTACGCAGATTGAAGGTGTGACAGATCCTTTCGACCCGACGTTGCCGCCACCCATCGTTCCCGTCAGCATGACGCTCGACGATCTGGACGCCATATTGGCCTATGTCGCGGGCATCGTGCCTGCGGATCTTGGAGCACCTTTGCAATTTCAGTGATCCTTGCGCTTGCTGAGGTAGTCGTCGGTTGTTCTGACCCTTGGTCTTTCTCCGCTGGCAAAGGGATTGTCGTCTGAATGGTATTGGGCCTGAATCCGGCAATTGTCGCACATCTGGATCATACGGATGGTATCGGGGCTCGAAAACATGGCGTGGTTGTTTGCCAGCTTTTCCGTGATCCGTTCCACAGTGGATTTTACCCCAAAAAGCACGCCGCATTCTATACAGGCAAAAGGCTCTTCTTCGTGCAGCACTTTTTGCGTGAAGGCCGCATCGGTAAGGTCGAGCTGCGGCGCGAGAGTGATGGCTTGTTCAGGGCAGATATTGCTGCACAACCCGCATTGCAGGCAGGCATCTTCTTGAAAGCGGAGTTGGGGGTTGTCTGGGTTGTCGCCCAGAGCACCCGAAGGGCAAAGCGATACGCATGACAAGCAAAGAGTGCACGCGTTCTGATCTACGATGATCGCCCCATAAGGTGCGCCGGCCGGCAACGGCAGCACTTCCTGTTCTGGCTGCATTGCTTTGGCTGCAAGCCGTGCGACTTGGCGGCGGCTGCCCATGGGTAGAATTGGTTCGGCAAGTGCGCGGCCTGCATGCGCGTCATAAAGCCCGTCAGACAGGATGTCCGGATCGGCAATATCCAGTACCTCAATGGTATCGCTTCCTGCGATCGCAATGGCGAGGTTTGCCTCGGCGCGCACCACATCCCTTTCGGTTTTTGGCGACAGCAAAATATCGACGCGGCTAAACCCACTGGCCAAGGCCGCCAGCATTTCGGCGTGCCCAAAGCCTGCAAGAGCAGAGACCCCTAACGGGATGACATCGCCCGGTAGTCCGCGCCCGTGGCGCGCGCTGAGGGCGATCATTTCAACGCCAAAGTCTTCATCATGGACCAGCAGACGTGGTGCTGTGCCGCCTGCTTGTCGGTAGGCGCGCGCCAACGTGTTCAGCCGCTGAAACAGCGTCGCAACGGGCGGCGCATCATAACCGATTGCGCCGGAAGGGCACAGCGCGGCACAAGCGCCACAACCGGCACATATGAGTGGATCAATTGCGACATGCTCCCCGGCAGAGCTGATGGCCCCTGTGGGGCAGATATCCAGACATTTGGTGCAGGCGGTTTGCTGGGCGCGAGAATGGGCGCAGAGCGGTTCTTCCAATCTGACGTACAATGGCTTTTCGAAGGTGCCGATCAATTGTGCGGCCTTCAGGATCGCCTCATTCGTTGCGGTTGTGCTGCCAGGGTCGGCACGCAGGTAGCCGTCGCGTTTTTCGGGGGCCGGAAACAACGGTGTTCCGCCCGTCAGGTCCAGGATGATGTCGCACTCCGTGACGGCGCCGTCCCTTGCGTCTGTCCACGTAAGCGCACCGCGCCCAGCTGCAACAACTTGCTGGAACGCGTCGATCCTGAGCTGAAATTGCCCAAGGCTGCCCGAAGCGCGCGCCAGTCGTCCGGCGACAGTATCATACGACGTATGAGGCTCTGCGTCTTCTGTTTCAGGCCTCAATAGAGTCACTGCGAGCATATCACTCAGATGCTGCGCTGCGGTTGTCGCAGCGTCCGAGCCTCCGATGATCAAAACGGCACCATGGGACTGGATATCAAGAGTTTTTTCCTGAGGTTGCGGGAGTGTGGCTTCGGCGATCAGTGCCGCCATCTTGGCAGTTGGATCCTGTCCCGGCGCGGTCCAGCCCGCCCGATCCCGTATATCTACGAAGCTTGGTGCCGGTGCGCTGATTTCATCGGCAAGTTCGCTGAAAAGCCGCGCTTGCTGCTGGCAAGCGATCAAAACATCTCCGTCGGATAAAACCTTGACCGTCTCCTGGATCTGCGCGCCGCAGGCTTCGGACATCACGCCGCAGTGGGGCATCTGCGTCGCTGAGCCAAGCGCGTCAGGATCTATGGTTTGGGTGCCCAGGCAATCGCACAACAGCAGTTTTTTAGTCATTTTTCTCCCCCCAGCCGACGCGCAGTTTTAGTCTTTCGTGGCTGTGCCGCGCACTAGGTAGTCAGGAATAACGGTGCTCGTAAACCGGATTCGTCTTATGCGGGGCTTCTTTAAGATACCCGGCCGTCCTTGGCCCTGCTTTCTGGTCCCAGCGGTCATAAGTGCAAGCCAGCCAAATACCTGTATTTTCAGGTCTTTGGTGAAAAACAATCGTAAGCTTCGCTGCGCTGCAGCGTGTAAGTATCCAAGAATGCGCAATATTTCCCTTTGAAGTTCTAGATGATTTGATAGGGTAGCAGGACAAAGGAACAGTGCGAGGTTTCCCTTTGGTTGTGAAATACCCCAACTCCCGGTCGATCCGATTGGGGGCAGTTATGAGACGAACGCCTGGTGTCACCCGCTGGGCCGCTTGGAGTTGGAAGGCTGTTGCCGTTCTGCCGGGGGCGCCTGATGCTGACTGGAAGCTGCTGCGCTCAGACGGGGATGTCACTGATTTTCACGCTGCGACGATGGATCTGTGGCTTTACGTTTCCGATACGGAAGCCTACGCGCACGAACTCGGTGCCGAAACGCCATCGGTTTACGTAATCCTGCGTGCGGACGAAGATGCGGGGCCCGCGGGCCTGCAGGTGGCGCACATTACCGTTTCGCCTTACGAAGCGCAGGATTATGCGGACAGCGGCGAGGAGATCGTCGAAAAAGTCCCGATGCCGGAGGGCCTGCTGTCTTGGGTCGCGCATTTTGTTGAGCAGCACCACACTGAAGAAGTCTTTGTAAAGCGTCGCCGTAACAAAGAGCGTACGGATCGCAAGGATAACGGAATAGGGGATGCGCGCATTTCGCAGGATACGGATGTATATCGCGCACCCACGGCGAAACGTCACGAGGCTGCGGAATGAGGGGCGGGATGGATTTCTGGGCACGTCGCCGTGCTGCCGTTCAGGCCGAAGCAGAGGCGGACACGCACGCATTGGCTGCAGCGGAATCGGCCGAGCGTGCAGAGGCGCTCGCGGAAAAAGATGACACAGAAATTTTAGCGGAGCTTGGCTTGCCCGATCCGCAGACGTTGGAATCGGGTGACGATTTTGCAGCATTTTTGAACAATGATGTGCCCGAGCATCTGCGTCGCGTTGCGTTGCGCCGTCTTTGGCGGAGCAACCCGGTGCTGGCCTGCGTCGACGGTTTAAACGAATATGATGATGACTACCGTGCGGCGATGCTGCTGCAAGGTCCGATCAAAACCGCGTACCAAGTCGGGAAAGGCATGCTTAAGCACGTCGAAGAAATGGCCCGCCAGGCAGAGCAAGCTGAGAAGGACGCTGACGCGTTCGAAGGCGAGAGCATCGAGACTGCGTGTGCGGAGCCAGATGAACCCATTTCAACGGAGCCGGTAGACGCGATCGAGGCGCAGCAATCTGCGACGTTGATGGACGTCGAGCCTATTGCGGATGATGCCGAAGATGTACCGGTTTCGGCACGTCGGATGCGATTCAGGTTTGAGGAAGTATCCGCATGAGCCCTCAGGCAGAAACGTTGGACATCGATCACGAAGATCGGTTGCGCGCTGACCTATATAATTTCTTGGGGTTGCTGCTTGCGCGACCGGCCGATGACATGTTGCTTGAGCAAACTGCGAGTTTGTCTGGTGATGATAGCCCTCTGGGGCAGGCGATTGACGGATTGGCGCGCGTTGCCAAGGCGAGCAAACCCAAATCTGTGGAGCGTGAGTTCAATGCACTCTTCATTGGCCTTGGTCGCGGCGAACTGCTGCCGTTCGCAAGCTATTACCTGACGGGTTTTCTCAATGAAAAGCCTCTGGCGCGGCTGCGTCAGGACATGGCCGCCTTGCAAGTAACGCGCGCGGAAAACGTCTTTGAGCCCGAGGATAGCATGGCGTCCTTGATGGAGACCATGGCTGGTTTGATCGTGGGGCGTTTTGGCGGATCAGTCTCACTTGAGCGGCAACGCACCTTTTTCAACAATCACATCGCCCCTTGGGCGACACATTTTTACACGGATCTCGAAGCGGCCAAAACCTCCGTGCTCTATGCCTCAGTTGGGGCGGTAGGGCGCGAGTTTATGGCCATCGAACGCGAAGCATTTCGCATGTCAGCAGGATCGACTGCTTAAACAGGGCGGGACGCCGCCTCAACGGATGAAAAGGAGAAGATAGATGTCAAAGAAAGTGGAAGGCGACACAAATCGCCGCGATTTTCTGAAAATGGCGGGAACGGTGGCCCCGGCGGCTGCGGTTGCGGTTGCTGCAGGCGGGTCATCCGCAGAGGCAGCGGAGCCTGATCTGGCCTCCAACAAGATCCAAGACACGGCGCATACGCGGGCCTATCTCGAAAGTACGCGATTTTAGACTTCGAAACGGCGCCGCACTGCGTTGAGTAACACGCACAAAGCGCCGTGACTTTAACAACCTAGCCACCTCAATGGGGCAGCAAGGGAGGAATACATGCTTAGAAAGAAGACCAACTCGGTCACGCAACGCGCCGGACGCACCAGTGTCATGGGCGACGTCGCAAAAACATCTGTAGATCGTCGCGCATTCCTGCGTGGATCAGGGCTCGCCATTGGTGGCCTGGCCGCCATTTCCGCAACCGGCGGGTCGGTGACCCAAGCATCCGCCGCGGCGTCGGTCGCAGGTGCAGTGGAAACCGTCAAATCTGTTTGTACGCACTGTTCGGTTGGCTGTACGGTCATCGCCGAAGTCGCGAGCGGCGTCTGGACAGGACAGGAACCTGGCTGGGATAGCCCGTTCAATCTTGGAGCGCATTGCGCCAAGGGGGCAGCCGTGCGCGAGCACGCGCATGGCGAACGCCGCCTCAAGTACCCAATGAAGAAAGAAAACGGCGAGTGGGTGCGCATCTCCTGGGATCAGGCCATCGATGAAATCGGCGATGGGATGATGAAAATCCGCGAAGAAAGCGGGCCGGATTCGGTCTACTGGCTTGGCTCAGCGAAATCCAACAACGAACAGGCCTATCTGTTCCGCAAGTTCGCGGCATATTGGGGCACCAATAACGTCGACCACCAGGCGCGGATCTGTCACTCTACGACCGTAGCGGGTGTCGCAAACACATGGGGCTACGGCGCCATGACCAACAGCTACAACGACATGCACAATTCAAAGGCGATGTTCCTTATCGGAGGCAATCCTGCAGAAGCGCACCCTGTGTCGCTGCTGCATATGCTGAAAGCCAAAGAGCAGAACAACGCACCATTGATCGTGTGTGACCCGCGCTTCACGCGCACAGCGGCGCATGCGGACGAATATGTCCGTTTCCGTCCGGGCACGGATGTGGCGCTTGTTTGGGGTATTCTGTACCACATTTTTGAGAACGGCTGGGAAGACAAAGAGTTCATTCGGACCCGCGTCTGGGGCATGGATGAGATCAAGAAAGAAGTCGCCAAGTGGAACCCTGAAGAGGTTGAGCGCGTCACCGGGACACCCGGCAGCCAGCTCAAGCGCGTCGCGCGGACACTGGCGAACAACCGTCCCGGCACCGTGATTTGGTGCATGGGCGGCACGCAGCACACCAACGGCAACAACAACACGCGCGCCTATTGTGTGCTTCAGTTGGCGCTTGGAAACATGGGCACTGCTGGGGGAGGTACGAACATCTTCCGCGGCCATGACAACGTGCAGGGCGCGACGGACCTTGGTGTTCTCGCGAACACGCTGCCCGGTTACTACGGTCTGTCCGACGGATCCTGGGCGCATTGGGCGCGGGTCTGGGAAGAAGACCTGGACTGGTTGAAGGGTCGCTTCTCGGATGCCGAATTTGGCGACAAGAAGATGATGAACCAGACCGGTATTCCGGTGTCACGCTGGATCGACGGTGTTCTGGAAGACGTCGAGAACATGGACCAGCCGGACAACACCCGGGCCATGGTTTTCTGGGGGCACGCACCAAACTCGCAGACCCGGATGAAGGAAATGAAGACGGCGATGGAAAAGCTCGACATGCTTGTCGTCGTGGATCCATATCCGACGGTGTCCGCTGTCATGCAGGACCGCACGGATGGCGTCTATCTGCTGCCCGCCTGTACACAGTTCGAAACATACGGGTCCGTGACCGCCTCGAACCGCTCTTTGCAGTGGCGCGAGAAAGTGGTTGAGCCGCTCTTTGAATCCCTGCCTGACCATACGATCATGCATAAGTTCGCAACTAAATTCGGCTTTGCGGACAAGATATTCCGCAATATCGAAGTGAACGGAGAAGAGCCGCTGATCGAAGACATTACCCGTGAGTTCAATCGTGGTATGTGGACGATCGGCTACACGGGTCAGAGCCCGGAGCGTCTGCGGATGCATATGGAGAACCAGCATACCTTCGACCGCACCAGCCTGCAGGCGATTGGCGGACCGGCGGATGGGGACTTCTACGGTTTGCCATGGCCAAGCTGGGGTACTGCCGAGATGAACCACCCAGGCACCCCAAACCTTTATGACATGTCACTGCCGGTGGCAGAGGGCGGTCTGGCTTTCCGGGCACGTTTTGGTGTCGAACGGGATGGTGATAACTTGCTTGCGGAAGGTGTTTCGAACCCAGGCGCGGAAATTCAGGACGGATATCCTGAGTTTACCATGCAGATGCTGATGGATCTGGGCTGGGACGGCGATCTGACGGCCGACGAACGCGCAGCAATCGATGCCGTGGCTGGGCCTAAGACCAACTGGAAAACCGACCTCTCGGGCGGGATCCAGCGGGTTGCGATCAAGCATGGCTGTGCGCCCTTTGGGAATGCCAAGGCGCGCGCAGTTGTCTGGACCTTCCCTGATCCAGTGCCGGTACACCGCGAACCGCTTTACACCAACCGGCGCGACCTCGTGGCCGATTATCCGACCTATGAGGATAAGAAGTTCTGGCGCCTGCCGACCATGTATAAGTCGATCCAGGATCAGGATTTCTCTGGCGATTATCCGATCATTCTGACCTCTGGCCGGTTGGTCGAATATGAGGGCGGTGGTGACGAGACACGGTCGAACCCCTGGCTTGCGGAATTGCAGCAGGACATGTTCGTCGAGGTCAACACCCGCGACGCCAATAACCTTGGCATTCGCGATGGCACGGACGTCTGGGTCGAAGGACCAGAAGGCGGTAAAGTGAAGGTGAAGGCCATGGTCACGGAACGTGTGGCTTCAGGTGTGGCATTCATGCCGTTCCACTTTGGTGGGCACATGGAAGGCGTCGATCTGAGGGACAAGTACCCCGAAGGTGCCGACCCTTATGTTCTGGGTGAATCCACGAACACGGCACAAACCTACGGCTATGACAGCGTAACCCAGATGCAGGAGACTAAAGCCACTCTCTGCAAAATCTGGGCAGCATAAGGGAGGACATGAACAATGGCCGCTAGAGCAAAATTTCTCGTCGATGCTGAACGCTGCATTGAATGCAACGCCTGTGTCACAGCCTGTAAGAACGAGCACGAAGTACCGTGGGGCATCAACCGCCGCAAGGTCGTCACGCTGAATGATGGTAAACCGGGTGAACGCTCGATTTCCGTTGCGTGCATGCACTGTTCAGACGCGCCGTGCATGGCTGTCTGCCCAGTGGACTGCTTTTATCAGAACGAAGAGGGCGTGGTCCTGCACTCTAAGGACCTTTGCATCGGGTGTGGGTACTGCTTTTATGCATGCCCCTTTGGTGCGCCGCAGTTCCCGCAAGCCGGCAACTTCGGATCCCGAGGCAAGATGGACAAATGTACCTTCTGCGCCGGTGGACCCGAAGAGAACCACTCCACCGCCGAATTCCAGAAGTATGGACGCAACCGGATCGCGGAAGGCAAGTTGCCGATCTGTGCCGAAATGTGCGCAACCAAAGCGCTTTTGGCCGGTGATGGCGATGTGGTTTCGGGGATCTACCGCGAGCGTGTCGTCGCACGCGGATTTGGATCCGGTGCCTGGGGCTGGGGTACGGCCTACGACCAAAAAGGCGGCTGATACGTCCCTTTTTCGCACTACTCTTCACGGGGCGGTTCATCAGAGCCGCCCCTGACTATCTCTGACAGGATGATGCCATGCTGCGCCTTCTTTCCGTTCTCCTTCTCGCGATGTTTTGTGCTCTACCCGTTGCTGCGCAGGAAGCGGCGCCTGAACCGGACCGCTCTGCCACAGGCGGTGCGCAGACGTTGGAAGACATCATGCGCCGTCAGCAAGGTCTGGACGTGGACAACGATTTCAGAAGTTCGGTCACGGGGGATCCGGGCGGGGGTGCGTCCGCCACGGACCAACTGGGCACGCTGGGCGGCGCGTCTGACCCTGACCTGTGGCGCGGCCTGCGCTTTGACAGCGCGGATATCACGACACAAGTGCAACATCCTGCAGCGACCGTGCTGATCCAGGACACAGGCATGTGGTGGCTGCAGTTCCGAGAAGGGCCGCTGTCGACCTATGGACCGGCTTTGCTTTTGGGAACGGTCGGCCTGTTAGTGCTGTTTTTCCTGATCCGCGGGCGTATCCAGATCGATGGGGAAAAGACCGGCCGGACCATCTTAAGGTTCAAATCCATCGAGCGGTTTGCCCATTGGTTGCTGGCGGGGTCCTTTATTATTCTTGGGATCACGGGGATTGTTGTGCTTTTGGGCCGGAAGTTCCTGATTCCAGCTTTTGGGCCGGATGCATTTGCGACCATCGCAGTGACGTCCAAATGGGTTCATAACAATATTTCCTGGGCGTTCATGTTGGCGATCATCATGATTTTCGTACTCTGGGTGGTGCACAACCTGCCGGATCGGTCTGACATCAACTGGATTATCAAAGGTGGCGGTATCTTTGGGGGGGGGCACCCACCGGCCAAGAAGTTCAACGCAGGCCAAAAGCTGATTTTCTGGTCCGTTATTATTCTTGGTGGTTCCATTTCGGCCTCGGGTCTTGCGCTGCTGTTTCCGTTTGAGTTGCCGATGTTTGCGGCGACCTTTGAAAAGCTAAACGCGCTTGGTTTGCCGCAACTCTTAGGATTGGGAGAACTGAACACCAACCTCGCGCCGCACACGGAAATGCAATACGCTCAGCTTTGGCATGCGATTGTCAGCTTCGTGCTGATGGCGATCATTATCGCGCATATCTACATCGGCTCCGTCGGTATGGAGGGGGCCTATGATGCCATGGGGTCTGGCGAAGTCGAAGAACAATGGGCGCGCGAGCACCACAGCCTTTGGGTCGAAGAAGTGAAGGCCAAGGAAGCCAAAGCAGGAGGCACGCCATGAAAGAGATCGTACTGGCTTTCATTGCGATGGCAGTGATCTCGGTTGGGGCCAGCTTTGGGCTTCAAGAGGTTGGGTTTTCTTCTCAAGACCAAACCACAGGTGGATCAGTACGCCTAGATTGATGCCGCATTCTTTAGCGTAAGATCAAGCGGGCTGCGCCGTCATGATGTGACCAACGGGCAAGCGACCGCCGATCAGGCGCGTGATTTCTGCCGCGGCATCGGTGACTGAAGCGCCAAGTTCTGCGATACGCAATGGATCAAAACGGGTGCTGGGGCCAGAGATCGATACACCGGCGCAAGCCTCTTGGTGCTCGTCGTAAATGACGCTGCCAATGCAGGACATGCCAAGGTGCCGTTCTTCACTGTCAAAAGAATACCCGCGCTCCGCTGTCAGCCTTAGATCCTCGAATAGGTCGGGGGGCTGGATCAACGTCTTCTCAGTGAAGGCAGTAAGACCCGATGCCATCAAGAGGCGCCGGACGCGTTCTTCGGGCCATGAAGCAAGGATCGCTTTGCCCGTGCCAGACGCGTGCATGGAGGTTCTTGTGCCGCGCGCAAAGAAAGCACGGATCGGGTTGGTCGTCTCAAACTGTTCGACAAAAACAACTTCTGCGCCCTCAGGAATGGCGAGGTTCGCGGTTTCGCCGGTTTTCTCCATCAGTCTGCGCATCGTGGGTCTGCTGACCTCCATCAAGCTGGTGCGGTTCATAAAGGACGCCCCAACGCGGTAAGCTTCTATGCCAATACTCCAGTCCTGATGATCTTCGTTGAAGGTCACAAAACCGTGCTTTTGCAACGTTGTGAGAATCCGGTGTGTGGTTGCGGTGGGCACGCCCAACGACATCGACAGATCTGTGAGCGTCCCGCGACCGGCGCGAGACACGGCGACAAGCACGCCCAAAGCGCGGTCCAGTGATTGCAGTGTGCCGGCGGAACTTTCCTTGAATTGGGACTTGGGTCTGCCGCGTTGCCGTTTTTGAATATTCATGTCACATCACCTGAATTCGCCATTTCCACACCATAAAGAAATAAAAATATTTTTCAAAACAAACTAAATGAAAAAAATGAAATCGAAATAATATCCCTAAAACAATATCTTATAGATTATAATTGATTTTTGAAAAATGATTTCGAGAAAATTGCGAGCGAGGCGCTATTCCTTTAACACAAGGGAAGTTTTCAGGAGGACCACATCATGTCAGACCAAAACCCAGTGTTTATTCCAGGCCCAACGAATATTCCGGATCGTTTGCGCGCGGCCATGCACGTGCAGACACAAGATCACCGCGCACCCGACTTCGTAAAGACATTTGCGCCAATTTTGGACGACACGAAAAAGGTTTTTGGCACGACTGAGGGCACTATAATTACGTTCCCGGCAAGCGGCACAGGTGGTTGGGAAGCTGCGGTCTGCAACACGCTTTCTCCTGGCGATAAAGTACTCGTGGCGCGCTATGGCATGTTCAGCCACCGCTGGATTGATTTGTGTGAACGCCATGGGTTGAACGTTCAGGTCATCGAATGCCCTTGGGGCAGTGGCGCGCCTGCTGACAAATTCGAAGCAGCACTTGCTGCGGATAAGTCCAACGAGATCAAGGCGGTTTTGGTCACCCACAATGAAACGGCCACTGGCGTCGTTTCCGATGTCAGCGCCGTGCGTGCGGCCATGGATGCGGCCAGCCATTCCGCGCTTTTGTTTGTGGACGCGGTAAGCTCTCTGGCATCGATGCCATTTGACATGGACGGTTGGGGCGTGGACATCGCGGTGTCGGGCTCCCAGAAAGGGTTTATGCTGGCGACTGGTATGGCGATCCTCGGGGTCAGCCCCAAAGCGCTTGCTGCGATGGAAACCGCGACATTGCCCCGCACGTTCTTTGATTTCCGCGACATGATGGGCGCGAATGCCTCCGGCGGCTTTCCCTATACGCCACCGCTCCAGTTGATCTATGGCATGCGCGAGAGCCTCAAAATGCTCTTTGAAGAAGGCTTGGACAACGTCTATGCGCGTCACTTCCGTCTTGCCGAAGGTGTGCGCCGCGCGGTGGACGCCTGGGGACTTAAGTTGGTTGCTGAGAGCCCGGATCTCTATTCGGACACGGTGAGCGCGATCCTCGTGCCGCAGGGTTTTGACAGCAATGCACTGACGGAACACGCCTTTGCTCAATATGGAGTTTCTTTTGGCATTGGGCTCGGTGAGATGAACGGTAAGGCCTTCCGGATCGGGCACCTGGGCAGTCTGACGGATGTGATGATGCTTTCGGGCCTTGCAACAATAGAGATGGCAATGGCCGATCTCGACTACCCGATCAAGCTGGGCAGCGGTGTGGCCGCGGCACAAGAATACTATCGCGTCGGCAACGCCGCCAAAATCAAATCGGCAGCATAAGGAGCCTGGATATGCTGGATGCCATGACGGGACCAGACCTGACCATTGATCACGTGCGTGCGGCGTATGCGCGGATCAAACCCTACATCCATGAAACGCCCATCCTCACGTCGAGCTACTTCAACGAGGTGACGGGGGCGGACCTGTTTTTTAAATGTGAAAACTTTCAGAAAGCGGGCGCCTTCAAGGTCAGAGGTGCTTCCAACGCTGTCTTTGGGCTCAGTGATGCAGTGGCGGCCAAGGGTGTGGCGACGCACTCTTCTGGCAACCACGCTTTGTCTTTGTCCTACGCTGCGGGCCGGAGGGGGATCCCGTGCCACGTGGTGATGCCGCGCACAGCGCCTGAAGCGAAAAAGGCCGCTGTGCGCGGCTATGGAGGGATCATCACGGAATGTGAACCTTCTACAACCAGTCGCGAGGCTGTATTTGCCGAGGTGCAAGCGGAGACAGGTGCCGAGTTTGTGCATCCCTACAACGATCCGCGCGTGATTTGTGGCCAGGCGACCTGCTCGTTGGAGATGCTGAGCCAGGTCGAAAACATGGATGCGGTCATCGCGCCAATCGGCGGTGGAGGGATGATCTCAGGCACATGTCTGACGTTGTCCAACCTTGCGCCAAAGATGGAAATCTATGCGGCTGAGCCGGATCAGGCCGATGATGCGGCGCGGTCTTTCCGTGCGGGTCATATCATCGCCGATGATGCGCCTGTTACGATTGCAGACGGGTTGAAAGTGCCGTTGAAAGAGAACACATGGCATTTTGTATCACATTTTGTCACCGACGTTCTGACTGCTTCTGAACAAGAGATCATCGACGCGATGAAGATCACGTGGGAACGTATGAAGATCGTGATGGAACCAAGCTGTGCCGTGCCTATGGCGGCGATCCTGCGCAATCCAGATGTCTTTCGGGGCAAACGGGTTGGGGTCGTCATCACCGGTGGAAACGTGGATCTTAACAAACTGCCCTGGACAACGAGCTGAGGAGAGCCTGACATGAACAAGCAAGTTAATTTCGAAGATTACGAAGTAGGATACGACATCCCCGCATCTATCGGTATGGATGAGGCTGAGATCCAGACGCCCTGCCTTGTGCTGGATCTGGATGCTCTGGAGCGCAACATCAAAAAGATGGGCGATTATGCAAAGAGCCATGGCATGCGCCACCGGGTGCACGGTAAAATGCATAAATCAGTCGATGTAGCTTTGCTGCAGGAAAGCTTGGGCGGTTCTGTCGGTGTCTGTTGTCAGAAAGTTTCTGAGGCGGAAGTATTTGCACGTGGCGGCATCAAGGATGTTCTGGTGTCCAATCAGGTGACGCAACCGGCAAAGATCGACCGTCTGGCACGTATGCCAAAACTTGGCGCGCGCACGATTTGCTGTGTCGACATGCTTGGCAACGTCGCGGATCTGTCCGAAGCTGCAAAACGTCACGGTACAGAGATCGAATGCTTGGTGGAGATCGATTGCGGTGCGGGTCGGTGCGGTGTCACGACCACGCCTCAAGTGGTGGAGTTGGCCAAGGCAATTGATGCGGCGCAGGGGCTGAAATTTGCTGGTATTCAGGCATATCAAGGCGCGATGCAGCACCTCGACAGCTATGACGAGCGCAAATCTAAAACGCAGATTGCCATTGATATGGTGCAGGATGCGGTCGATACGCTGAAGGCCGAAGGTCTTGAGTGCGACATCGTCGGCGGTGGTGGCACGGGGAGCTACTACTTTGAGTCGAACTCGAACGTCTACAATGAACTGCAGTGTGGATCCTACGCGTTTATGGACGCGGATTATGGACGCATCCTTGACAAAGACGGTAACCGGATCGACCGGGGTGAATGGGAGAACGCGTTGTTCCTGCTCACTTCTGTTATGAGCCACGCCAAGACTGACAAGGCGATCGTGGATGCTGGGCTGAAAGCTCAGTCCGTCGACAGTGGCTTGCCGGTGATTTTCGGTCGTTCAGATGTCGAATATGTCAAATGCTCTGACGAACACGGTGTGGTCGCGGATCCTGATGGCGTTCTGAAGGTGAACGACAAGCTCAAGCTTGTGCCGGGCCACTGTGACCCGACCTGTAACGTGCATGACTGGTATGTCGGTGTGCGCGGCGGCAAAGTAGAAAGCATCTGGCCGGTGTCCGCACGCGGCAAAGCTTACTGATCTACACAGATGTGATCTGAACACCAGCGTGTCCGGCTTCTACCGGGCACGCTTTTGAACAAATTAAATAACAGGAATGCGATATGCTTGATGCGGAACCCAAAGCCGAGGGACTGTTGATCGTCGGCGAAGCCATTTGTGCTGAGGTCGTCAACAGTAAGGACGCGTTTGTAGCGGTGGAATCCGTGTTTGGTGCTATGGCGCGGGACGATGCTTATAACTTCCCCGTCATTCGCGAGGCGATCGGGTATGCCGATGCGCTTTATGGGTTCAAGTCGGGCTTTGATCGCGCAGGCAAGACGCTGGGTGTGAAATCTGGTGGTTACTGGCCGGGCAATATGGATAAAGGGTTGACGAACCACCAGTCGACTATTTTCCTGTTCGACCCGGATACGGGTATGCTCGATGCGCTGGTAGGTGGAAATTACTTGACGGCCGTCCGTACGGCAGCGTCCTCTTCCGTGTCGATTGCGCATCTGGCGCGCAAGGATGCCAAGGTGCTGGGCATGGTCGGGGCGGGACACCAATCCACCTTCCAACTCAAGGCCGCGGTCGATCAACGGGATTTCGAAAAGGTTGTCGCCTGGAACCCACATCCCGACATGTTGCCCCGTCTGGGCGCTGTGGCCGAGGAACTTGGCTTGGCATTTGAGGCCGTGACACAAGAAGAACTGGGCGCGCAAGCCGATGTGATCATCACGATTACCTCCGCCTTTGAGCCCTTGTTGATGAAGGATTGGATCAAGCCAGGCACGCACATCGCCTGCATGGGCACCGACACCAAGGGGAAACAGGAAGTAGATCCCGCGCTTTTGGAGGTTGCAACTGTTTTTGCCGATGAAATTGCGCAATCCATCACCATCGGTGAGGCGCAACATGCAATCAGCGGAGGGTTGATTGCAGAGCAGGATATCACGCCCATCGGTGCGGTGATCAACGGTGATCACGCCGGTCGCAGCAGTGCTGACGAGATCACCCTCTTTGACGGTACAGGGGTTGGATTGCAGGATCTGGCCGTTGCCTCTGTCGCCGCGCGTGAGGCAGAGCGTTTGGGTAAGGTAGGGCGCGTTGCGCTCTGAAAACCGGCCAGGCAATACAACAACAGCGTCGGGCGAACCATTGCCTGCCCGGCGCTGATTTTATGAATAACTTCTTCTGATTTCTCTTAAAATTTTTGTTCGGCTACACGCCTCTTCCCTCTGTGTGCCACGTTTTCGACACAAGATTCCGGCTTTCTTCACTCAAGACCCGCATTTTGCCCGTTTGGGCCGCTCGACGTGACCCGCCCGAGCGATTGATTGGATGAGTGATTGACCGTGAGCGATTTTGAGGAGACAGAGGCGCACGAGCTTGGGGATGACGCCCTAGCACCGGGAAGCAAGCTTCTCAGTGGCCAATATGAGATCCAACGGTATCTCAGCAGTGGTGGCTTTGGCATTACCTATCTTGCCAGCGACAGCCTCAACAGAACGGTCGTGATCAAGGAGTGCTTTCCGGAGGCATTCTGCAGTCGTGTGAACCGCACAGTGCGGGCGCGCACAAAGAACTATCTGGATGATTTCCGCTCGATCGTGAAGCTCTTCGTGCGCGAAGCACATGCATTGTCGCGCCTGGATCATCCCAGTGTGGTCGGCGTCCACCAGGTGTTTGAAGACAATGAGACTGCCTATATGGCGCTTGATCTCATTGATGGGAAAGATCTCCTCGATATTATCGAGAGCGGGTCGCCCAAGATGTCACCAGATGAGGTGCGCGCGCTTACCCTCCAATTACTGGATGCTGTCGGGCACGTCCATGCGCAGGATCTGCTGCACCGCGATATCTCGCCCGACAATATCCTGATCGACAAAAAGGGCCACCCGGTCCTGATCGACTTTGGCGCTGCACGAGAAGAGGCGAGCCGCAAAAGCCGTGTGCTGTCTTCGGTACTTGTGGTCAAGGACGGGTATTCACCGCAGGAATTTTATGTAACGGGCAGCCAGCAGGCGCCTTGCAGCGATCTTTATGCGTTGGCGGCCACGTTGGCGCATCTGATTTCAGGTGATGCGCCGCCAAACAGTCAGGCCCGCCTTGCCGCGCTCGCAAGCAGCCAACCTGATCTTTACGTGCCATTGGCAGGGCGTTTCCCCGGCTATGATGCAGTGTTTCTTGAAGCGATCGATAAGGCAATGTCCATTGTGCCTGCTGAACGGTTGCAATCGGCTGAAGACTGGGCGCTCATGATCGACCGCTCCAAACAGCTTGAACTGGCCCGCGCACGCGCGCAGGAAGATCAGTCAATCGATCAGACCATCATGCAACTCGTAAAATCAGAGGGTGCTGCACCGGACCCTCAAGAGATAGAGCCAAGTTCCAATATCCGTGCGATCGAAGACGCGCCTGTCGATCAGGTGGCCGAAAAAGCTGAAGCGGCCATCAAAGCGGTACTGGATTTGATCGAGCCACCTGAGGACGACACCTATCTTGATGTGCCGATCGGCGATCAGATGAGGGTTTCGGCAGCCCCTGTGTTACCTAAAAAGGAAGCAAAGCCGACACCTTACATGCGAGTGGCGTCACGAGCTGTCAAGCCAGAGCGTGTCGAACCGGTGCCGACGCCAAAGCGTTGGGTGCCGCAGGACTTAAGGCGTGTGGCAACAGTGCCCGTCGTTTTTTGCGCCTATTTCTTCTACGCCCATACTATGCTGCAATTCGATGTCGTGCGTGCGGCGACTGTCGAACCGATCGTCAGTTTTGGAGAGGAAATCGGCTCCTGGAACGAACCTTCCGCCCCAACGGTTAGCGTACGCCGCGGTATTGGCGGATGACGGAAAAACGCACGACGCCAAGCGATGCGTGCGCCCCGGCGTAGAACCCGCGCAGACCCTCACTCAAGCCCAACAGAAAGGCAGATACATGACACTGTTCAAGAAAGTCTTCCCGAGCCAAGCCAATCCTGCGGGCGTCGATGCGGCAGAAGTTGATCTGCGCAAGGCCTTCACTGAAGAACCAGAACAGGCGGCTCCGCTTGACCTGGATCCATTTGCGCAAGAGAGGTTGGGACCGGAGGACGCAGCACAGGATGATGACCTAGCCAGCATTGCAGCGGCCGAAACCGACGGGTTCTGCGAAGAAGCGGATGCGTTTGGCAGTGCTGCAGATGCTGTCCATACCGAGGCGGATCTATCTTTGGTAAATGAAACGCCGAGCGCTGTGGCTGAAACGGAAGAAACAGTGGATATTGAGGCGGCTTCCTATGAGGAAGCTGTGCAATCTGACGAAGAGATCGCAGCCTGTCTTGGCCGTGCTTTGGCGTCCGATCCACCGGAAACGCAGGCAGTTGAGGCTGAAACCTCTGATACAGAAGCTGAGGCCGCAGATGGTTCAAGTTATACCGATGCAGATGTTGAGGCCGTACATGCCGTGCCAGAAGATGCGCCGGACGGTGATCATGATCCGGGTCTGGATGTCGCGCGTTTTGCACAGGAACAGATTACAGCGCTGAGGCCAGTTCCGCAGCCTGTAGAGGCCAATACTGAACCTTTTGTAACAGATATTGAGGCTGTGCCCGCACCAGCGACTGGGCGCGCGGGTCGACGTGCAGGGCGTGTCAAAACGCGGCTGCTTGGTTTCAATCGGACGGGTGATTCAGAGCATGACCCCTTTGGTCAAGCACCAGAGGCCACAGCGACGGCGCAGCAAGAAAAGTACCCAGTCGGCTGGCTGGTGATCGTCGAAGGACCTGGGGTTGGGCATTCCTTCAGTCTTTTCACGGGGGCTTCGATGATTGGTCGGGGTGAGGATCAAGTCATTCGCCTCGACTTTGGAGACACCTCTATTTCGCGTCAGAACCATGCGGCCATCGCCTATGACGAAGAGCAAAACAAATTCTACATTGGACACGGTGGCAAATCGAATATCATTCGACGCAACGCACGCCCGGTTCTGAGCACAGAAGAATTGCACCACGCAGACCTTATCCGGATCGGAGAGACGACCCTGCGCTTCGTGGCGCTGTGCGGATCGGACTTTCAATGGAACATCGCCGGAGGCTCAGATGACACCGCAGTTTGAATTCGATGCGGCGTCGGCACTGAGCAAGGGCCAACGTGCATATCAGGAAGACGCGCTCATTTCTGACTTTGCGCGGGGGGCGGATAATGGGCTTGTCGTGCTTGCAGATGGAATGGGTGGGCATGCAGCCGGGGACATTGCGAGCAAGATCGTGGTTACGGAAGTGTTCAGCGAGTTGCTCTTTCAACGCGCGGATTTGGACACTTTTTCGCAGCGTGTCCACGAAAGCCTTCTTTGCGCAGCGATGGCCGCCAACACCTGTTTGAAAGAACACGTCAGAGCGTGTCCGGAAACGCATGGCATGGGCGCGACGCTCGTTGCGTGTGTTGTCATCGGCGACAGACTTCACTGGATATCGATCGGCGATTCACCATTGTATTTGTTCCGTGATGGCGTGTTGGTGCAATTGAATGAAGACCATTCGATGGCGCCCCAGATAGACTTCATGGTGAAATCGGGCCTGATGCCGATGGAAGAGGCGGCGCGGCATCCCGATCGCAGTACGTTGACGTCGGTCCTGTTTGGCGAAGACATTCCCAAGATTGATTGCCCGCAAGACCCGACCGCTTTGAAAAGTGGCGATATTGTGATCGTTGCCAGTGACGGGTTGCAGTTTTTATCAAACACACAAATTGAGACTGAACTTCAGCGTAACAGCCATTTGCGCAGTGACGAAATCGTTGACCTTTTGTTGCATCAAGTGACGTCTCTGGACGATCCGGATCAGGACAACGTCTCGTTTTCAGTGATTAAAATGGACGATTCCGCAAATGTGGGATGTGGAGCCGCAGCGGACAAACCTCAGGTGGAGATACGCCGTGTTGGATGATCCCTCAACAGATGTAACGGTTGCCAGATTGCGCTTGGCTTCAAAAGACCTCGACCTGTCCGACAGCGCGCGTCTGCAGGCGTGTGATCTGGCTGACCGGCTGACGCGTGGCGTGCGCATTGTCCTGATGGGGCCAAAATCTACTGGAAAATCTGCGCTTTGTGACGCGTTCTTTTGCAATCCCGAGCCGTCGGGCACGCAAACGGAGACGCGTGTTTTTGCGCCAGAGGTGCCTGAATTGGCCGACATCCCCCTGGGCGGAACATTGCGCTACGTCGAAACAAGCGTGGCGCCCTTTGGTCCGGCGCAAGTGGTTGATATGGCCGTTCCTGAGAACTTTGAGCGCTACGAAGAGCAGGTGGCTGAAGGTCTCGAATTCGCCGATATCGTTTTGTGGTGCACTCAGAGCTTTGAGCCCGAGGAAACAGCCCTTTGGGCGGATGCGTGTGACGCGTTGAAAGATCACAGTTTCTTGGTGCTGACCAAGGCCGATTGTCTCGCAGAGGAGGGCGTGCTGCAGGAGCGTCTTGCGTCTTTGCATCCAATCGCGAGCGAGGAATTCCACAGCATTGTCCCGGTGATGACGTCGCATGTTCGACAGGCGCAAACGGACGACCAAGAGGTGACGGACGGGCAGATTGCCGCCAGCGGCCTCAAGGCGTTGACGGCAGCGGTTGAGGGTATCGTGCGGTCAGGTCAATTGGCAGATATTGATAGTGCACTGTTGTTTCTCGAGCGGTACGGCAAAGCGACGGGTGCAGAACTTGAAGAAGCAGCCTCCGCTCAAGACGGGTATGCAAAAGAGCCTGTGCCAGAAGAGGCAGACGCGAGTACGCCGCGTTTTGCAGCCGCCCGTGAGATCTTGATGCAGCGGGCATTCGATCTGGCTGAACTTGGTTTTGACGAGGCGGATGGTGATCTGTCAGCGGTACTTGAACTGTGTAGTGAAGTCTCGGTGGATTTCGTAGATCGCCTGCAGGGAGATGCGGAAGACCATCCATATATGGCGCCTTGGTGTCTGGCTTTCGAGGAAGCTTCTGACAAGATTATGCTGATGACGATGGAGAATGATACACGTTCGGCAGCAGACGCTGTAACGATATTGCTCCAGTTGCGGCGCGACATTGACCAGCTTTCATGTCACTAAAACTTTAGTGACACTTATCCTTTTCAGCCCGTGTCCAGCCACAATAGAGGCACATTTTGTCGCCATCCTGTAAACAGTAAAATTCTACGTGGGGTGGCAACAGATGATACATAAATTGAGTGGTACCGTCAGAGTTCCGCAGTGCCACTGTACGCAAGTGCAGGGGAGGGCGATATGAATGTTCTAAATACAAACGACGATCTGGCCTTCCATAAAGCCAAGCAAGAGCAGTTGCTGGGCAGCGGTCTTGAGGACCTGCGCGCTTTGGCGCATTCCGTCGACAGTCTGCGAGACGCTCTGAAAATTCTTGCATCCTTTGGCAATGAGAACGCCGAGCGCCGAGCTGAGCGCATGCTGCGCCAATTGGATGCAATGGAACCCTCGATCACAATGATTGGGCAGATTAAATCCGGCAAAACATCCCTGGTCAATGCGTTGATCGGCGCGCCGGATCTTTTGCCTGCGGATGTGAACCCGTGGACGTCTGTTGTGACGTCACTGCATATCCATCCCGAAACACCAAATTTTGAAAACAGCGCGTCCTTTCGTTTCTTTGACGAAGACGAATGGGACAAGCTGATCTCTGGCGGTGGGCGTATTGGCGAATTGGCAAGTCGCGCCGGTGCGGATGAAGAGTTGGAAAAAATCAAGCATCAGGTCGCGGAAATGCGGGAAAAATCCCGTGCGCGCTTGGGGCGAAAGTTTGAGGTTTTACTAGGCCAGCAGCGTGATTATGGGTATTTCGACAAGGATTTGATCGAACGCTACGTCTGTCTGGGTGAAGAGCCAGAACGCGACGAAGACCCCGCAGCAGATGCGCAAGGGCGTTTTGCGGACATCACAAAGTCGGCAGACCTGCACATGACGCGCGCAGCCATGCCATTACCTTTGTGTATTCGGGATACACCAGGTGTGAATGACACCTTCATGATGCGTGAGCAGATCACAATCCGGGCCGTGCGGGACAGTCGTTTATGTGTTGTTGTACTTTCTGCGCATCAGGCTTTGTCATCAACGGATATGGCTTTGATCCGGTTGATTTCGCACGCAAAGTCACGTGATATCATTGTCTTCGTCAATCGGATTGACGAGCTTTCAGATCCGACCTCGCAAATTCCGCAGATCCGCGAAAGCATCGCAGCCACACTCAAGAAACACAAAGGCCCCAAGGATGCCGAGGTCATTTTCGGAAGTGCGCTTTGGGCGTCACACGCGTTGCAGATGCGGTTGGATGGCCTTCCTGAGGGAAGTGCGGCAGCTTTACAAAATTGGATTGATCAAGGAGCAAACATACGTTTAGCGGCTTCTGAAGAAGCGGTTTGGGAAGCCTCCGGCGTGCCTGAGTTGCAAAGGGCAATTGCGTCGCGTGTGGCGCGCGGTACAGGCGCTGCGACCTTACAACGTATCGGCGCGAGTGCACAAAACCTTGCAGCGGGTCTCGCTGCTGCAGATCGTATAAGTCTTGGAGACCAAAACCCGGCAAACAGCGATGGCTTGTCTGGTGACGACGCACAAAAGCTTATTGGTGCGCGCTCGACAGAGTTGCTTGCTAAATTCGAAACGGAATTCAACACGATCCTGGCGAACTTTGGCGAACGCATGGCGCGGGTCCAAGACAGCTTCCTCGAACGTGCGACCGCATCGCTGGTGGATCACTTGGAGCGGTTTGGCGAGCTAAGCCCTTGGACCTATGACCCATCCGGGCTGCGGGTATTGCTGAGCTCATCGCACAAGGTTCTGGCACGCAACAGTACAAATGCCTTCGAAAAAGCGACGCAAATGGCATCGAGGGAGTTTTCCGAAATATACGCGCGGACGTTTTCTCTAGGGCCGGATGATATCAACATCGCGGTGCCGCGGCCGCCTCAGGTGCCCGCGCCAGTTTCTTTGGGACGCACGATTGCGCTCGATCTGAATGCGAGCTGGTGGAAGCGCTGGTGGCTGCAAAGGAAGGGCTACAAAGCCTACGCGGCGAATTTCCACGATCTTATCAAATCTGAAACCGATCCCGTGATATCTGAGCTACGAGACGATCTGGCCAAAGGGGTCCGGGACGAGGCGGTGGCAACGTTCGAGTCCTTTTTGAACGAACAACTTTCTGTGTTCGAAACGCTTGACCGTATGCACCGGGCCAGCCCGGAAGAAATGGAGGCCTTTGTGTCGCGCAACTCGCCGCGTGAACGCCGGGCTTTGTTGGAAAAGACGCTTTCGACCCTGAATGAGTACGCAGTAACATGACACACGACCTCGCACCGCAAGCGCCTGCTTTCTGGATTGAACCCGAGGGGCCACGGCGCCCTCGGATCGCGTTGATGGGTGAATTCAGTGCGGGGAAAAGTACCTTGGCCAACCTCATGATCGGGACCAGCCCTTTGCCTGTGCAGGTGGTCGCGACGCAACTGCCGCCAGTGTGGATTCGATATGGCAATCAGCCACCGGTCATCGTTGATTTGCAAGGCAATGAAACGCCATGTGACTTTGAATTGCTGCAGGATATCGATCCCCAGGAAGTTGCTTTCATTCGATTTTATTGCGAGCAAGAAGTGCTGACGAAATGCGATATCATCGATATGCCGGGTATTTCCGATCCGAATATGTCCAGTGCGGTGTGGGAACGTATCATGCCGTTTGCCGATGGCGTGCTTTGGTGCAGCCCTTCAACGCAAGCCTGGCGCCAAAGCGAAGCCGCGGTTTGGGATAGCATGGAAGAACGCGTGCGCCAGAACTCATTGCTGGTTCTCACACGCGGTGACATGCTTTTGACGGATATGGATAAATCTAAGGTCATGAGGCGCGTAAAATCCGAAGCGGGCGGTCTCTTTGCAGAAGTGTTGATGATCTCACTCTCGTTAGCGAGAGATGCTGGCGATGATGAAGAAATGTGGACCCGCAGCGGTGCTGACGAGTTTGTGGCCCGGTTTCTTGAACTTGTTGATACCCTGGCAACACAAATCGACGGAGACACCGCAGAAGTAGCGTCCCATTCGGTTGACAAAATGGCATCGCGTCTGGAAATAACACTCGATCCGGCACCAGAACCTAAAGCAGATGCGATTGTGCCAAGACGCCCCGCTTTGCGGGTTTCAGAGCCACAAGACAGCCGCGAGAGATCCCCTGACATGCCGGATCCATTATCTTTCATGCCAAAATTTTCGTGACCCGTTAACCGGAAACACATGTTCAACCGCTAGGCAGAAGCACCTGTGAAATAGCAACCAGAGCGTGGAAAACCCGGAATACGGTGACGAAAGTGACGATCAGCGAAGAGTTGGCCGAGTTTAGAGCCGGGTTTCCGGGCTGCTTTACTGTGGCCTTTGCTGATTTATCCACGGGTATGGTGCTTGCGTCCAGTACGTCGGAAAAAACCACACAGGAGCGGCTCGATGCGCTGTGTGAACGTGCGACAACCTGTTTAAGCAGCGCAGAAACAGCTGCTTTTGTGGTGGCCTTTGGTCGTGACAAAACCTGCCAGCCGACCTTGGCATGGCAGGCCGAAGTCGACCGTGTGCATTGCTTTATCAAATTACCACATCCTGCTGCAGAAGCGTTGTGTTGCGTCACATCAATGGATGTTTCGCTCGATAAATTAAGCACAGATGCGGCGTATTTGCTTACCCGTCTGGCGTCTGACGGATGAGCATGCAGGGGAAACCTGACAGTGACATGGATCGGTTCATGCGTGCGATCGCGGTCTTTTCTGCAGCGCCGGAACGCGTTACGCCATTGGGCCGTTTGTTGCCCAAGCCGTCCGAAGGGGCGCTCTATGCTGTTCTGAACGAAATCAACGAAACAGTGTTGCGGCGTAAATTAACCCTGACCCAAGGTGGGGATGTCACTCTGGTGCTTGATGTTGGGGAGCGACGTGTCTTGATGGTGCTTGAAACACCACCTTCGGCGTCTGCCTACCATGCCGCCACTACTGGCCGAAACCTTGGGGAAAACGACGTTGGATTGCTGCTGCGCGTCATTGAAGCGATGTGCGCAGACGACGCGGAAATCTACATCACAACGCATTTACCCGATCCGGGAACACCTGCTGTTTTTGACGGTGTTTCTGCGCGAATGCTCCATGATCAGATTGAGAAAACACGGCCCGCCGACATGCCGTCTCATCTTGCGGCTGGTCTTGACGCATGTCGTGCGCATGCCATCGCTATAGTTGCTGCGAAAAACGGTGATGCTTTTTCAACTTGGGGGGACGAAGACGCTTGCGCTCGGTTTGCAAAAATTGCTTTTGATCGGCCTGGAAACCCTGAGGATGATGTAAAAGTTTCATTGTGGCATGGTGCATTCGAAGACGGGCAGGCCGTCATTCGTGCAGACGTTCAGGGAATTGTAATTTTCGTGCTCTGTGCACCAAATGCCTTGTTGTCCTGTTTCACCCTTTGGAAAGAAACGCTTTTTGAACAAGGTGATGGTTAGTCCGCGACGATTAACTCCGTCTCCCATTCCGCGCATTTTGCGCGCAGCGATTGGGGGAAGGAGGTGTCTGTGATGACAGCATCCAATGACTGCATCGATGCGATCCGTACAGGAGCTGTACGGCTGAGTTTGGATTGGTCCGCAACCAGAATGCTGCGCCGGGCTTGACCGATAATGGTTTGACTCACACCGACTTCTTCAACATCAAAATCCAATAGATCGCCGGTGTCATCCATCGCTGAACACCCAATTACGGCGATATCGAATTTGAACTGCCGGATGACATCGGTTGCAACCCGTCCGGTCAAGCCGCCGTCGCTGGGCCGCAGGCTACCCCCAGTTACGATGATTTGACAGGTCGTGTTGTCGACCAGAATATTGGCGACATTCATATTGTTGGTGACAACCATCAAATCTCGATGTCTTAACAGTTGACGCGCTACTGCCTCAGTGCTTGTTCCAATGTTCAAAAACACTGAACAGCCGTGTGGAATTTGAGCGCAGCAGGCGATTGCCATGGCGCGTTTTGCATCTGCGTTTAGTGTGCGGCGCGCATCATATTCAATGTTTTCCGTGCCGGAAGAGAGAATCGCACCGCCATGCACACGTTCGATTTTGTTCGTTTCAACCAGCTCAGCCAAATCGCGCCGAATGGTTTGCAAGGTCACTTCAAACCGCTGTGCCAAGGCGTCTACAGTGACTTTACCTTCTTGTTGAAGTGTCTTTAGAATGTCATTCTGGCGAAAGTTATGAGCCATTTCAAAGCGTTCCCTCGCGTGCTTTCAGTGTTGTCTGCGTGTACTGGTAGTTTTAAAGTCTGATAGAGCCGCAAGATAAAAGAGAACAATTGCGAAAGTAAACGAAGATCTGCGCTTGATCGGCTTTGGAGGCTAAGATACCCATGCCGCAAAAGAGGCGAAGGTGGAGGCGGCGATGACGCAGGCTGAAAACAGCGAACCAGTCGATATTTTCATCATCGGCGGGGGCATCAATGGATGTGGCATCGCGCGGGACGCAGCCGGGCGCGGTCTGAGTGTGGGTCTCGCTGAGATGAATGATCTGGCTTCTGCCACATCGTCCGCCTCAACAAAGCTGTTTCACGGCGGGCTACGCTATCTTGAGTATTTTGAGATCAACCTGGTCAAACATGCATTGGCGGAGCGTGAGATCTTGTTGAAAGCGATGCCCCATATCAGTTGGCCTATGCGATTTGTGCTGCCGTATCACGCGGACATGCGTTTTGAAGGTAGCACGCCGGTGTCGCGTATTCTGAATACGATCATGCCGTGGATGAAGGGGCGGCGTCCGGCATGGCTTATTCGGCTGGGTCTGATGATGTATGATAACTTGGGTGGTCGCGAAATATTGCCGGCAACACAGACGCTGCAATTGAAAAACACCGTTGAAGGCGCACCGCTCAAAGGCAAATTTGAAAAAGCGTTTGAGTATTCGGATTGCTGGATCGAAGATTCGCGGCTGGTCGTTCTCAATGCACGCGATGCCGAAACGCGCGGAGCTGAAATCTTGGTGCGCACCAAAGTTCTATCGGCCACACGGGTTTCGGATGTCTGGGACATAACCTTAGAAGATCAGGCGTCAGGTACTGTCTTTAACCGTCGCGCCAAAATGCTGGTCAATGCGGGAGGGCCTTGGGTCGGCGATATCATTCAGCAAAAAGTCCGCATCAATTCCACCGAAGGCGTGCGGTTGGTGCGGGGCAGTCACATTGTGACGCGCAAGCTCTTTGCGCATGATAAATGCTACTTTTTCCAAGGCACGGACGGGCGGATCATCTTCGCCATCCCTTATGAAACAGATTTCACGCTAATCGGAACAACGGATGCCGAACATGTGGATCCGCATGAAAAACCTCACTGTACGGATGAAGAGCGCGACTATCTTATCCGATTTGCAAATACCTATTTCGAACAGCCTCTTACACAAGATGACGTGGTCTGGAGCTACTCTGGCGTGCGCCCGCTTTATGATGATGGCGCAAGCAGCGCGACTGCAGCGACGCGGGATTACACACTCAAAGTGGACGAGGCCGGTGGTGCGCCGATCCTGAACGTATTTGGTGGAAAGATCACAACTTATCGGAAATTGGCCGAGGATGTGATGGACCAGATCGTGGGATATTTTCCCAAAACTTCAGGGCATTGGACAGCGGGCGTTGCGTTGCCTGGCGGTGATTTCGCTCTGGATGATTTTGACGTTTTGGTCGGGCGTTTTGAAGGGGATTTTCCGTTTCTGTCTCCATTTACAGCGCGTAGAATGGTGCGGGCCTACGGAACAGACGCGTGGACGGTTATGGCTGGTGCTGCAGGCGAAACAGAGCTTGGGCAACAATTTGGAGCCGGCTTGACCGAAAGAGAAGTGCGTTGGCTCATGGCGAATGAATATGCACGTACCGCCGAAGACATCGTTTGGCGTCGCAACAAGCTTGGCTTGCGCATGAAGGCGGAGGAGCTTGCGGCCTTGGACCTGTTCATGCGAGAAAATCTGAGCGGTGGGACAACGGCTGCTGCTGAATAAACACATAAAGGGGGGCGCATGACCCACATACTGGCCATTGATCAGGGCACGACCTCGTCACGCGCAATCGTTTTCGATGCGGATCTCAAAATCGTTTCCAGTGCGCAGGAAGAGTTTACCCAGCATTTTCCGAATAGTGGATGGGTTGAACATGATCCTGGCGATCTTTGGTCGACGGCTGCAGGCACCTGTCGTGCCGCGATCGAAAAAGCAGATTTAGGGCCGGATGATATCGCTGCGATCGGTATCACAAACCAGCGCGAAACCGTAGTGGTATGGGACAAGCACACGGGACAGCCCGTCTATAATGCTATCGTTTGGCAAGATCGTCGTACCGCAGATTACTGTCGCGACCTGCGTGCTGCAGGGCATGACGCAATGATAACAGCGCGTACGGGCCTTCTTGCAGATCCGTATTTTTCGGGCACCAAGCTCAAGTGGATCTTGGACAATGTCGAGGGCGCGCGTGCACGCGCCGAAGCGGGTGATCTACTCTTTGGCACAGTCGACAGTTTTCTGATCTGGAAGCTGACGGGTGGCGCATCACATGTCACGGATGCCACCAACGCGGCGCGGACGTCACTTTATGATATCCACGAAGGGTGTTGGAGTTCCGAAATCTGCAGGTTGTTTGACATCCCGCAATCCATGCTGCCCGAAGTCAATGATTGCGCGGCGGATTTTGGCATGACACGCGCTGATCTTTTCGGCAAACCCATTCCTATTTTAGGCGTTGCGGGGGATCAACAGGCAGCAACAATTGGACAAGCCTGTTTTGAGCCAGGCATGTTGAAATCGACCTATGGGACAGGCTGTTTTGCGCTTTTGAATACAGGAGAAACAGCAGTCTCTTCGCGCAATCGACTGCTGACAACCATTGCCTACCAATTTGATGGCACGCCTACATATGCGCTCGAAGGGTCGATCTTTGTTGCAGGTGCTGTCGTCCAGTGGCTGCGCGACGGCTTGAAGATCATTCGGACGGCATCAGAAACCCACGCTTTAGCCGACAATGCAGACGACACTCAGCATGTGGTGCTTGTGCCTGCTTTTGTCGGGCTTGGCGCGCCGTATTGGAACGCTGAATGTCGTGGTGCGATTTTCGGCCTGACCCGCAACTCGGGCCCTGAGGAATTCGCCCGCGCCGCATTGGAGAGCGTCGGATATCAGACCCGTGATCTGCTGGAGGCAATGACAGCGGATTGGGCCGACAGCGGCGCGCGGGCCACGTTGCGGGTTGATGGCGGGATGTCGGCTTCCGATTGGGCGATGCAGTTTCTGTCAGACGTGATCGGGGCGCCTGTCGACCGCCCCTCTATCTTGGAAACGACGGCTTTAGGTGCTGCTTGGCTGGCCGGTCAGCGTGCAGGGCTGTACCCTGACCAGCAAGGGTTCGCACGAAACTGGGCGTTGGAAAAAACGTTTACACCCCAGATGGACGACGTGATACGTGACGACCGATATGCGGCATGGCGACGCGCTGTCGAGGCAACGCTGCAGTTCTAATTGGCACCTATGAGGTTTTTTCTAATGGTCTCCAGAAAGGGCGCGGAGATCGGTGAAATTGCCCATTGAGGTTTGTTGCGATTTATGCTTGTTAGCGCTAACACAGAAATTGACCTACGTCGGTCAGCTGAAAATACCGCAAGCCTAGGCGGTGAAATTAGGAGATGAACATGTCCCACGCAGTTGCAATCAACGGTTTTGGCCGTATCGGTCGTGGCGTGCTGCGCGCCTTGGTGGAAAACAATGTGTCCGATGTTGAAGTCGTGGCAATCAACGATCTCGCGAGCCCGGAAACGCTGGCGCATTTGCTGAAATATGACAGCGTGCATGGTCGTTTTGCAGGAAACGTTGAAGTAAGCGGCAACGCGTTGATTGTGAACGGTAAAATCATCGAGGTAACAGCATTGCGTAACCCCGCTGAACTCCCATGGAGCAATGTGGACGTTGCGATGGAATGCACTGGTCTGTTCACGGCACGCGAAAAAGCCGCAACGCACTTGGAAAACGGCTCCAAGCGTGTGTTGATTTCTGCACCGGGTGCTGGGGCGGATCGAACGATTGTTTTTGGCGTGAACGACAAAGAGATGACATCTGAAGATATCGTTATTTCAAATGCGTCCTGCACAACAAACTGCCTGGCACCTGTGGCTGCCGTACTTGACGCGGCAGTGGGTATCAAAACGGGCTACATGACCACGATTCATGCCTATACAGGTGATCAACCATCCCATGATTCGGCGCATCGCGATCCCTATCGCGGGCGCGCCGCTGCGCTGTCGATGGTGCCAACATCAACCGGCGCGGCAACAGCGATTTCGCTCGTGCTGCCGCATCTGACAGGCCGGCTTGAAGGGTCGTCTGTACGCGTTCCAACGCCGAATGTGTCCCTCGTGGACCTGTGTTTCATTCCCGAAAAATCGACAACTGCGGAAGAAATCAACGCGGCGATGAAGGCGGCGGCAGAAGGTCCGATGAAAGGCGTTTTGTCTTATGAAACGGATCCAACGGTTTCGATGGATTACAACCATAACCCGCATTCTTCTTGTTTTGCGGCGCCTCAGACCAAGGTCACGCAGGATGGGCTGGTACGTGTTGTTAGTTGGTATGACAACGAGTGGGGTTTCGCCAACCGGATGATCGACACGGGTCGCAAGCTTGCCACTTTGGCGCAGTAACCGGATCGGCGTAGCTCCGAGAGGAAATGCGGCGTAGGAGACATTGACATGACACTGAATGCCACGATTGAACGCGTCACCCAGAGGATAATCGCGCGCAGCGAAGGTCCGCGGCGCGACTACCTTGACCGGATGGCGGCAGCGCGTGTCAAAGGCCCGGCGCGGGCGCATCTGAGCTGCAGTGGTCAAGCACATGCTTACGCGGGTGCTGGTACGGATCAGGGGAAGCTGGTGCATGAAAGTGCCGGCAACCTTGGTATTGTGACCACCTACAACGACATGCTATCTGCGCATCAGCCGTTCGAACGGTTTCCTGAGCTAATAAAGAATGCAGCACGTGAGGCAGGTGGTACAGCGCAGGTAGCAGGTGGCGTGCCAGCGATGTGTGATGGGGTGACGCAAGGCGAGCCGGGGATGGAACTAAGTCTCTTTTCCCGCGATGTCATTGCCATGGCGACCGCCGTGTCGATGAGCCATAATACCTTCGACGCCGCAGTTTATCTGGGCGTCTGCGATAAAATCGTGCCAGGGCTCGTGATTGCGGCGCAGACCTTTGGCCATATTCCAACGATATTTTTGCCCGCAGGCCCCATGACATCGGGCCTTTCCAATGATGAAAAAAGCATGGTGCGTCAGAAGTTCGCCGCCGGGGAAGTCGGGCGCGAAGAATTGATGGCTGCCGAAATGGGCGCCTATCACGGTCCGGGCACCTGTACGTTCTATGGAACAGCGAATACCAATCAGATGCTGATGGAATTCATGGGGCTGCACCTTCCCGGCACAAGCTTTGTGACGCCGAACACGGGACTGCGCGATGCGTTGACGCAAGCGGGGGCGAAGCGTGCGCTGGCGCTGTCGGACCTGGGCAATAACTATACTCCGGTCTGCGATATTTTGAGCGAAAAGGCTTTCGTGAATGGCATCGTTGGCTTGAACGCGACGGGCGGATCCACCAACTTGTTGATCCATCTGGTCGCCATGGCGCGTGCGGGTGGCATCATCCTAGACTGGCAGGACTTTTCGGACCTGTCGGATGTCACGCCGCTGTTGGCGCGGGTCTATCCGAACGGCCTTGCTGATGTGAACCACTTCCACGCAGCCGGGGGGCTTGGGTACATGATCCATGAACTTCTTGGCGCGGGTTTGCTGCACCCGGATACGGCAACTGTCGCGGGCGGGGGGTTGGAGCTCTACACACAAGAACCAAAGCTCAAAGACGGCACGGTCGTCTGGGAGCCTGGGACGACAGAAAGTCTGAACACCAAGATCGTGCGACCTGCTGCAGATCCATTCCAGGAAACTGGCGGCCTCAAGCGCCTTTCAGGGTCCTTGGGGAACGCAGTGATCAAGGTATCTGCGGTGAAACCGGAGCATCGGGTCGTTGAAGCGCCCGTGCGTGTGTTTCACGATCAGGATGCGGTGAAAGCGGCGTGCCGCGCCGGAGAAGTGACCGAAGACACGATCATTGTCGTGCGCTTTCAGGGGCCAAAGGCGAATGGAATGCCTGAATTGCATAGTCTCACGCCACCGCTCAAGAATCTGCAGGCGCGTGGCTTGAATGTGGCGCTTGTAACAGACGGGCGCATGTCGGGCGCATCGGGATCCGTGCCGGCCGCGATCCATGTGAGCCCGGAGGCGCTCGATGGAGGCGCCATTGCAAAGCTGCAAGACGGCGATATCCTGCGTTTGGATGCGGAGGCGGGAACGTTGGAGATTGTAACGGACGGTGTTCTAGATCGCACGGTCGCAACTGCGGATCTGTCTGCGAACAGTCATGGCCTAGGGCGAGAGCTGTTTGCGAGTTTCCGCCGTGAAGTGGGTACGGCCGACACCGGTGCCTGTGTACTTTTTTGAAGAAGGATTGACCCCATGACCCCGCAAGACGCCAGCAAGCGTGCCAAAGAGATCTGTGCGCGCGCACCCATCGTGCCCGTGCTAGTTGTCAAAGATGCGAGCACGGCGCGCCCTCTGGCCGAAGCGCTTGTTGCAGGTGGCCTTCCCGCGCTTGAAATTACGCTGCGCACGCCCGCCGCACTGGATGCGATTGCTGCAATGGCCGATGTTCCGGGCGGGATCGTGGGTGCCGGTACGTTGGTGACGCCAGAGGATGTGCGCGCAGCCAAAGCTGCGGGGGCGACGTTTGGTGTATCGCCCGGTGCCACCGACGAAATTCTGGATGCATGCGAAGCCGAAGGATTGCCACTTCTTCCCGGGGCGGCAACAGCAAGCGAGGCGATGCGTCTTCTGGCGCGTGGGTATGATATGCTTAAGTTCTTTCCGGCCGAAGCCTCTGGCGGTGCGCCTGCGTTGAAAGCCATTGGCGCGCCCCTGCCGCAGATTTCGTTTTGCCCGACGGGTGGCGTCAGCCCGACCAACGCGATGAGCTACTTGTCCTTGATCAATGTTGTTTGCGCAGGGGGCAGTTGGGTTGCACCTGGAAATCTTGTCGATGCAGGCGACTGGGCGGCGATCGAAGAACTCGCCCGTGCGGCATCACAATTGGGCAAATGACCTGAAATCAAGGCGGCCCCGGCGATAGAATGCGCCAAAGGAGTAAAGCGATGATCCTATGTTGCGGCGAAGCGCTGATTGACATGATCCCGACACCAACACGTGTTGGTGGGACAGGATTTGTGCCGCATTCCGGCGGTGCGATTTTCAATACGGCGATTGCACTGGGGCGGCTTGGTGTCAAAACGGGTTTTCTGACGGGCCTTTCGACAGATATTTTTGGCACGCAACTCGAAGCAGATCTGGAACGTAGCAATGTCGATGCCAGCCTCGCCATTCGCTCAGACTTGCCCACTACGCTGGCTTTTGTCAGTCTGAAAAACGGTCACGCCACTTATACGTTTTATGATGAAAACACGGCCGGTCGATCCCTGACCCCGGATCAACTGCCCGCATTGCCTGCTGACGTGAGCACGCTGTATTTTGGCGGGATCAGCTTGATCAGCGAACCCTGCGCGGATTTCTATGCGGCACTGGCCGAGGCGGAAAGCGGACGCCGGACGATCGTGGTTGATCCCAATATTCGACCGGGTTTCATCAAGAACGCCGCGCGCTACCGCGCCCGGTTGGAACGAATGTTGGCTGTGGCTGATATCGTGAAAGTGTCTGACGAAGATTTGGATTGGATCATTGATAGTGATGCCCCGATGGCAAAAAAAGTCATGCAATTACAAACTTTCGGTCCCCGTATGGTTGTGGTGACCCGGGGTAGCGCTGGCGCGTCGGCGTATCTGTCTGGCCACGAGGAGGTGCGCGTGGCCGCGCCCAAAGCGACAGTTGTGGATACTGTCGGCGCGGGCGACACCTTTAACGCTGGTATGATCGCAGCCTTGAGCGATCTATCGGTTATCCAGAAAGAAAACCTGTCCACGTTGTCGGAAGAAACTGCTTCGCAAGCCCTGCGCAAAGGGGCTGCAGTTGCTGCGGTCACCGTATCGCGTGCCGGTGCGAACCCACCATGGGCGCATGAACTTGAGAGCGCTCTGCAATCCTAACTGCGTGTCAAAACGAGCAATAGCGACTATGAATAGTATGACATGCATCAGATTCGAATTCAGTTGGAGTACCTAGAAACGATGTCCGCTCAAAGCACGCCTGCCATCGACGCTGACGCATTGCGCACGGCAATCCTGCGCCATCTTAAGCATTCGCTGGGCAAAGACCCGGCACATGCCTCACTCTATGACTGGCGCATGTCGCTGTCATTGTCCCTGCGCGATCACGTTGTGGATCCCTGGTTTGAAAGTACGCGCAAAACCTATGAAGCACGTGGCAAGCGGGTCTATTATCTGTCGATGGAGTTCCTGATTGGACGCCTCATTGAAGATGTTGCGGTCAATCTGGGTCTTGAGGACATGGCCGAGGAAGCAATTACCAAGCTTGGCCTTGACTACAGCGAAGTGGTTGCAAATGAGCCCGACGCGGCACTGGGAAACGGTGGTTTAGGACGGCTTGCAGCTTGTTTCATGGACTCGCTTTCCACGTTAGGCATTCCCGCCTATGGCTATGGCATTCGCTACGAACACGGGTTGTTTGAGCAGCATTTCAAAGACGGTGTACAAATTGAGACTGCGGAAACCTGGCTGGCACAGCGTCACGTCTGGGAATTCGAACGGCCAGAAGTATCCTATCCGATCCACTTCGGTGGGCATTTAAAGTCGGTTGATGGGAAATCTGTCTGGGAGCCTTCGGAAACCGTTGTTGCCTCTGCCTATGATACGCCAGTGGTTGGATGGCAGGGCCGTTGGGCGAATACGCTGCGGCTCTGGGCGGCCAAACCTACTGTGCATTTCGACCTGGAGAGCTTTAACCGCGGTGATTACATCGCGGCCAGCGCGCCTGAAGCTTTGGCGCGCACGATCAGCCGCGTACTTTATCCTGATGACACAACAGAGGTCGGCAAGGAATTGCGGCTTAAACAGGAATATTTCTTTACGGCGGCGTCCTTGCAGGATTTGCTGCGACGTTTTCTGAGTGAAGGCGGCGAGATCGTCGATCTACCCAACAAAGTTGCCATTCAGCTGAATGATACCCACCCTGCGATCGCGGGGCCGGAGCTGGTGCGCTTGCTTATGGATGAACATGGTGTTGAGGTTGCGCAGGCGATTTCACTGGCGCGGGGATGTCTGGCTTACACAAACCACACGCTGTTGCCAGAGGCGCTGGAACGCTGGCCCGAGACTCTCTTTGCGCGCATCTTGCCGCGGCACTACCGGATCATCCAACTCATCGAAGCAGCCCATTTCGCAACGGCCGGTGATGCCGTTCGCATCATCGAGAACGGTGAAGTGAAAATGGGAGAACTTGCTTTTGTCATGGCCCATCACGTGAACGGAGTCTCGGCGTTGCATTCCGAACTCGTAAAGGAAACCGTCTTCTCTGAACTTCATGCGACCTATCCGGACCGGATCGTCAATCAGACCAACGGGATCACGCCCCGCCGTTGGCTTTATTCCTGCAACCGCCCATTGCGCAGTCTGATCAACGAAACTGTCGGCACCAATTGGCCCGACAACCTCGATCAGCTCTCCGGGCTGACCGCACATGTGGATGACGCAGCTTTTCTGGAACGGTTTCAGGCGGCCAAGGATGCCAACAAGGCGCATCTGTCTAATTGGCTAAAGGCGCGGGATGGGATTAGCATCGACCCTACGGCCATGTTTGATGTGCAGATAAAACGCATCCATGAATATAAACGCCAGCTGATGAACCTCCTTGAGACCGTGGCGCTTTGGAATGATATCCGCGCCAACCCATCGGGCAATTGGACACCGCGCGTCAAGATCTTTGGTGGGAAGGCGGCACCAGGATACGTTGTCGCCAAGCAGATCATCCACCTGATTAACGATGTTGCAAAGGTCATCAACAACGATCCAACGACAAAGGATCTGTTGCAGGTGGTATATCCGGAAAACTACAATGTTTCCATGGCGGAGGTGCTGATCCCGGCCTCTGACCTGTCAGAACAAATTTCAACAGCAGGTAAGGAAGCGTCCGGCACCGGCAATATGAAATTCGCACTCAATGGCGCGCCAACGATTGGTACGTTGGACGGGGCGAACGTCGAAATCCGCGATTGTGTCGGAGCGGAGAATTTCTTTCTCTTTGGTTTGACTGCTGCTGAAGTCACGGCGCGCCGGTCCGAACCTGAGTATGCGCGACGTGCCATTGAAGCCAGCGCCACGTTGAAAGAGGTGCTGGATCAAATCCGCACAGGCCGCTTTTCTCAGGATGACAAAAATCGCTACGTTGGTCTTGTCGATGGGCTTTATGCGCACGATTATTTCCTCGTGACGTGTGATTTTGACAGTTATTACGCCACGCAACGTGATGTGGATGCAGCCTTCATGGCGCGCAGCAGCTGGACGCGATTGGCGGCGTTGAATACGGCGCGGGTTGGATGGTTCTCATCTGATCGCACGATCCGGGGATACGCCCAAGATATCTGGCAGGCCGAAAGCCTGCTTGACGCAAGTAAGCAAAGCCAGGACGTGGCCTAAAAGGAGGCATATCGTGCCGGTTGGGACTGAAGACGCTATAGAAATCGCATTTGCTCGACATGAAGATCCGTTCTCGATCCTCGGGTTGCATGAGGTCGCGGGCAAGTGGTGCCTGCGCGCCTTTGTACCGGGTGCGTCCGCCATCGAGGCGATAGATCCGAAAACCAAACGCCGGATTGTCGCACTATCGCCATCAACTGCGGCTGAGGGCGTTTTCGAGGGGGTTGCAACGCGGCGACGCAAAAAATTTGCCTATTACCTGCGTGTCACGCAGGGCGATGAGCAATGGATCATGGATGATCCTTACCGGTTTGGGCCGGTGCTGGGAGAGATTGATGAATACCTGATCGGCGAAGGTGCGCATCGGCAGCTCTGGCGGGTACTCGGCGCGCATGTGGTGACCCATGAAGGGGCTCATGGCACGCATTTTGCTGTCTGGGCACCAAACGCGCAGCGAGTCTCTGTGGTTGGTGATTTCAACGTCTGGGATGGGCGTCGCACGCTGATGCGGCGGCGCGGTCAAACCGGCGTTTGGGAGACGTTCGTGCCCGGAATCGGGGCAGGGGAAACCTACAAATACGAGATCGTTGCAGGCGACGGTACTGTGCTTCCACTCAAGGCGGATCCGATGGGCTTTGGGGCTGAACACCCGCCACAGACAGCCTCTGTCGTGCGGGATCTGACCGGGTACACCTGGAAAGACGCCGGCTGGATGGACAAGCGTGCCGCGCTCCAGCGCGCCGACAAGCCTGTGTCGATCTACGAGGTCCATCTGGGGTCGTGGCGCCGCGTACCCGAAGAAGGTGATCGCGCGCTCAGCTATGCGGAACTGGCTCGTGATCTGGTTTCTTATGTAAAGGACCTCGGGTTCACACATATTGAACTCATGCCCATTTCGGAATTTCCCTTCGACGGGTCGTGGGGATACCAGCCGGTGGGTCTGTTTGCACCAACCATCCGGCACGGCACAGCAGATGAATTCCGGGCATTGATCGACGCTTGCCATGCGGCAGACTTGGGCGTTTTGATCGACTGGGTGCCGGGTCATTTCCCTGAAGACGCCCATGGACTAGGCCGATTTGATGGCACCGCACTTTATGAACACGAAGATCGCAAGGAAGGCTTTCATCCCGACTGGAACACGCTTGTCTTCAATTATGGGCGTGCCGAAGTACAAAACTATCTCAACGCCAACGCGCTTTATTGGCTGCAGGAACATCATGTGGACGGTTTGCGTGTTGATGCGGTGGCATCGATGCTCTACCGCGATTATTCGCGAAAAGATGGCGAGTGGGTCCCCAACAAGGACGGGGGCCGCGAAAACTACGAAGCCATTGGTTTTTTGCAGCAGATGAACATTCAAAGCTACGGTGAGGTGCCGGGCATCATGACGGTGGCCGAGGAATCCACCGCCTTTCCGGGTGTCAGTGCACCGGTAGATGCAGGGGGTTTGGGTTTTGGTTTCAAGTGGAACATGGGCTGGATGAACGACACGCTCAGCTACATGGCCGAAGATCCGATCCATCGGAAGTATCACCATTCAAAAATGACGTTTGGGTTGCATTACGCGTTTTCTGAGAACTTCATCCTGCCGCTCAGCCACGATGAGGTTGTGCACGGCAAGGGCTCTCTGCTCGACAAGATGCCGGGGCAGGGGGACGAAAAATTTGCCAACCTGCGTGCCTATTATGGGTTTATGTGGGGACATCCGGGCAAGAAGCTGTTGTTCATGGGCTGCGAATTCGCGCAGGGCGTGGAATGGAACCATGACGCGAGCCTTGACTGGCATCTGCTGGAGCATCCACTGCACCACGGCATGCAGCGTCTCGTGCGGGATCTTAACACGCTCTATTGCGACACGCCTGGGCTCTATGAGTTGGACGCGAAACCCGAGGGTTTCGAGTGGGTTGAACAGCATAATGCGGACGAGTCTGTGTTTGCTTGGGTACGGCGCGGGACGGCTGATACAGCGCCTGTTCTGGTGGTGTGTAACTTTACGCCAGTGTCGCGTCCAGCGTTTCGCATGGGTGTGCCGGAACCCGGCAGGTGGTTGGAGCGTTTGAATACCAATGCGGCGCAATATGGTGGAGATGGCGGCGGTAATTTGGGTGGGGTGGACAGCGATGAGATCGCGGCGCAGGGACGCGCGCATTCGATCAGCATTCAGCTGCCGCCATTGACGACGCTATTTTTTGAACTCGACTGAATTGCGGGCTTTGACCACAGTCGAGATGGAATTTTGGGGGGAGAACCGACTATGAATCGTGAATCACAACGGTTGGCACAGCAGACGATGGCCTTTGTTCTGGCGGGAGGACGCGGCAGCCGGCTTTATGAACTGACCGACAGGCGGGCCAAACCCGCAATGTATTTCGGTGGCAAAAGCCGCATCATCGATTTCCCCCTGTCCAACGCGGTGAACTCCGGCATCCGGCGCATCGGTGTTGCGACGCAGTACAAGGCACACAGTCTGATCCGCCACTTGCAACGAGGGTGGAGCTTTTTCCGCGCCGAGCGCAACGAGAGCCTCGATATCCTGCCCGCGTCCCAGCAGATGAACGACGAGAACTGGTACAAAGGCACCGCGGATGCAGTCGCTCAAAACCGGTCCATCATCGAAGGCTATGGCCCCAAGTACATCGTGATCCTTGCCGGGGATCATATCTACAAGCAAGACTATTCTCTGATGATCAGACAGCACGTGCAAAGCGGTGCTGATGTGACTGTTGGATGTATCGAAGTCCCCCGCATGGAGGCGACTGCCTTTGGCGTCATGAAGGTGGATACCGAAGACCGTATTCTCGAGTTCGTTGAAAAGCCAAAAGATCCACCCGCCATGCCCAACGATCCTGATCAGGCATTGGCTTCCATGGGGATCTATGTGTTTGAAACGGAATATCTCTTTAAAATCATGGATGAGTGCGCCGCGGAGGACGGGTATAATCACGATTTCGGTGGCGACGTGATCCCCAAGATCGTGCGCGAAGGCAAGGCGATTGCACACCCCTTCAGCCGATCTTGTGTGCGGACCGAAAACGAAGAAGGCTCCTACTGGCGCGATGTCGGTACGGTTGATGCGTTCTGGCAGGCCAACATCGATCTGACAGATTTTGAACCTGATCTGGATCTTTATGACACCGAGTGGCCAATCTGGACCTATTCCGAACTGACCCCGCCCGCAAAATTCATCCACAATGAAGAAGGTCGCCGTGGCCATGCGGTGTCGTCGATGGTCTCGGGAGGTTGCATTATCTCCGGCTCGCAACTTAACCGCTGTTTCCTCTTCACCGGGGTGCGCACACACTCGTTCTCTGAACTTGAAGGGGTCGTCGCGATGCCTTACGCCGAGATCAATCGCAAGGCGCGTCTGAAGAACGTTGTGATCGACCGAGGTGTTGTGATCCCGCAGGGACTTGTGGTGGGTGACGATCCGGAGCTGGACGCGAAGCGCTTCCGGCGCACGGACAACGGGATCTGTCTGATTACGCAGCCCATGATCGATAAACTGGATCTGTAATGAACGTCCTTTTCGTTGCTTCTGAATGTGCGCCTTTTGTCAAGACAGGTGGTCTGGCCGATGTGATCGGGGCTGTACCTAAAGCCCTCAAGGCACAAGATATTCAGTCTCGTGTGATGATGCCGCTTTACCCTACCGTGCGGGAAATTGCGCAGGCTGCCAAGCCTGTCAGGGATTGGCCGGACCTGATGGGCGGACCGGCACGTTTGCTGAGCGTATCAGCCGAGGGCATCGATTTGCTTTTGCTGGACGCGCCGCATCTTTTTGAGCGCGAAGGCAACATCTACCTTGGGCCAGACGGGCAGGATTGGCCAGATAATCCCATGCGTTTTGCTGGCCTCTCACGCGCTGCGGCAGACATTGCGGTGGACGGTGCAGAAGGATGGCGACCACATGTCGTACATGTTCACGATTGGCAGGCGGGCCTTGTGCCCGCATATCTGCATCAGATGCCACAGGCCACGCCGCCCTGCGTGCTAACGATACACAATATTGCGTTTCAGGGGCTGTGCGCGCCGGAGCTCATGAGCACGCTGGGTCTTGAACCAAGCCTCTACTCGTCTGAGGGGTTGGAATTCTGGGGGCACATCGGGTTCCTCAAGGCAGGTATTGCCTATGCCGAAAAGATCACAACCGTGAGCCCCACGTATGCGCGTGAGATTCTGGAACCGGCTTTTGGCATGGGTCTGGAAGGGGTGCTGGCGGCCCGACAGGCAGATGTTTCAGGCATTCTCAACGGGATTGATCTGGACGTTTGGGATCCTGAGGCAGACACTGATCTGGCAGCGCATTACTCTGTGCATAAACTGAAACACAAAGGCACAAACCGCGATGCGGTTCTGACACGCTTCGGACTTGATCCGGAGCCCGAAGGACCGCTCTGCTGCGTCATCTCGCGGCTCACGACCCAAAAAGGCGTTGATGTTCTGCTGGATGCAATCCCCGCGCTGGTGGAGCGCGGCGCGCGCCTGGCGGTGCTCGGCAGCGGAGATCGCGATCTTGAGGCGCGTTTTGTTGCGGCGGCACATGCTTACCCAGGCAAGGTTGGTGTGGTCATCGGCTATGATGAGGCGTTGTCACATTTGATGCAGGGCGGCAGCGACGCAATCCTGATCCCGTCCCGTTTTGAACCCTGTGGTCTGACGCAACTTTATGGTCTGAGGTATGGAACACTCCCTTTGGTCGCACGTACGGGCGGGCTGGCGGACACGGTGATCAACGCGAACGAAGCAGCGGTCACTGCAGGCTGTGCGACGGGATTTCAGTTTGCGCCTGTGACACCAACGGCGCTGACACAGGCCATTCATCGCACCTGTGATCTCTTTGCGCAGCCAAAGGTCTGGGCTGCAATGATGCGGCGTGCCATGCGGCACCCAGTGGGGTGGGAAACCTCCTGCATGGCTTACCAAGCGGTGTATTCAGATCTGACACGTCGTTCGGCAGATCAGGCATGACAACGCCTTTTGTGTCCGCCGGAAGCCCATACACAATGGGTGCCCATCACGATGGCGATGGCGTTAATTTCGCCGTTTTCTCGGCGCATGCGACACATGTTGAAATCTGCCTCTTTTCCCCGGACGGCACGCGCGAGACAGACCGCATCACGCTGCCGGAAAGAACGGGCGATATCTGGCATGGCTACGTGCACGGTCTGCCCGTCGGAACGGTCTATGGTTACCGGGCGCATGGCGCTTATGCCCCGGACCATGGCCATCGTTTCAACCCCAGTAAACTGCTGCTGGATCCTTACGCGCGCGAGTTGAAGGGGCAATTTGTCAATCATCCCGCGCTTCTGGGCTATGACGAAACGTCACCCGGCAGGGACATGACGATGGATACGACGGATTCCGCGCCCTATGTGGCAAAAGCGGTTGTGTCTGACCCGGGCCTGTTCCCTGCAGATGCAGATCGCTTGGGCGCGGAATGGGGTGAGGCCCTGATTTATGAGGCGCACGTCAAAGGCTTGACGCAGTTGCACCCGGATGTGCCGGATGACGTACGCGGTACCTATGAAGGGCTCGCGACCGAACCCATGTTGGAGCATCTGCAGAAGATGGGGATTACGGCGGTCGAGCTGTTACCCGTGCACAGCTTTATCAATGACGGGTTTTTGTTGAACAAACGACTGACGAACTATTGGGGATACAATTCGATCGGCTTCTTCACGCCGGAACCTCGGTACTTTGGACCCAGTGGGATCCACGGCTTTCGCGAGATGGTGCGTAAATTCCATACGGCCGGGATCGAAGTGATCCTCGACGTTGTCTACAACCATACGGCCGAGGGCGATCATCGTGGTCCAACGCTCAGCTTTCGTGGGTTGGACAATGCCTCCTACTATCGATTGTTGCACGGTCAACCGCGCTACTATGTGAATGACACGGGCACAGGTAACACGGTGAATGTCGCGCATCCGCTGGTGATGCGTATGGTGCTGGACAGTCTGCGGTACTGGGTCGAATGCATGGGGATTGATGGGTTCCGGTTTGATCTGGCGACCACGTTGGGGCGTGAGGACAGTGGGTTTGATGCGCGTGGCGGCTTTTTTGACGCGTTGCGGCAGGATCCTGTACTCTCAAACGTCAAGATGATTGCGGAGCCTTGGGACATTGGCCCTGGTGGCTACCAACTTGGCGCGTTCCCCCCGAAATTTGCTGAATGGAACGATACGTACCGCGATACTGTGCGGCGTTTCTGGAAGGGCGATGCGCATAGCGCGCAGGAACTTGGTGCGCGCCTTTTGGGGTCCGCTGGCGAATTTGATCATGGTGGGCGGCGTGCCTGGTCCTCGATCAACTTTCTGGCGGCACATGATGGGTTTACGCTGGCCGATACAACCGCCTACGCCGAGCGCCACAACGAGGCCAATCAAGAAAACAACCAGGATGGCCACCACGCGAATTTCTCTGACAATTGTGGTGCCGAGGGGCCAACAGGAGACCCCGTTATTCTGGAGCGCCGCGCGCGACGCCAACGCAATATGCTGGCCACATTGTTTTTGTCGCAAGGCACGCCGATGTTGCTGGCGGGGGATGAAATTGGAAACGGGCAAGGCGGCAACAACAATGCCTATTGCCAGGATAATGCCATCGGTTGGATTAACTGGCCCAAGGATGTTGCGGATCGCAACATCTTTGCTGCGCATCTCTCGGCGTTTCGCCGTGCGCATCCTGCATTGCGCACGACCCGTTTCTTGCATGGGAACCTGCGTGCGCCCGATGGTCTTCCAGATGTCGAGTGGTTTGATTTTCAAGGACGTGCGCTGAATTGGCGGGACCCGGGGTTGGCCTCGCTTTGTGTGCTCTATCGCTGTTCGGCTGAGGCCATTCTGGAAGTGGAAAACACGGATACGGTTTTCATTGTACTTCACCGCAGCACAACAAGCGAAACGGTGACCTTGCCTGAATGCCCGCCCGGAAAAGTTTGGACAATCGGCATTGATACGGCTCAGGAAGATCAATTTCCCCAGCCTTTGCCGCAGGGACGACTGGTGGTCAGTACGGAACAGGTTGTGGCGTTGTACCTTGCTGAAACCGGAGTAACCGCGTGACGGCTGATGAGGCTTTGGCGCAGCTTGCCGTTCAGGTGGGCGTTCTGCCCGAGTTCAAGGATATGCAGGGCGTCCTGCATCAGACGACACCACCAACGCAGCGCGCATTCTTGCGCGCCAACGGTTTTGCCGCAGATACCGGGGCCGAAGTTTCAGAAACCTATGCCGCTCTAAAAGCCCAGGTACAACGGCAGTATCTCAAGCCCGATCTCGTCGTTGAAACCGGCCTTGCCAGCCAGACGGGCCTTGCCGCACCTGCGCAGTGGCAGGTCCTGTCAGAAGCGGATGATGCGGTTTTGGCGGAAGGTCAGGCGGATCATATTCTAGATCTGCCGCCTTTGCCTGATGGTGTGCACCGTCTGTGCCTGACGGGTGCACGCGGACCTCAGGAAGTCTGTTTGATTTGCGCACCCGTGCGTGTGCCGAGGTTGCGTGACATGGGCTGCCCGGAAAAAACCTGGGGCATTATGGCGGCTCTCTATGGGTTGCGCGGGACCGATCACAAGGAACTCGCCGATTACGCGGATCTTGCGGCATGTGTTGCCGGTCTGGCCGGCACCGGTGCCAGCTTTTTCGGTATCAACCCGGTTCACGCGCTCGGCATTGCCGCCATAGATACGATCAGCCCTTATTCGCCTACGCACAGGGGTTTTCTCAACACGGATTACGTTGCGCTAAGCTATGCTAACAAACCAGTGCAACCGCGTGATCTGCTGGATTATGCGGCGCACCGCGATGCTCATGGACCTGCGCTCAAAGCCGCGTACGAGCGCTTTGTGCACAGCGCCTCTACGGTGGAACATGCAATTTTTGACACTTTTTGTCAGGCAGGTGGCAGCAGGTTGGGTGACTTTGCACGGTTTGAAACGCTTAGCGAAACGTATGGTTCAGACAGCCGAAAGTGGCCAAGTGCTTCAGAAAATTCGGAGCCTTTGGACCCAGACGGGACGGCCTTTCACAAATGGCTACAATGGCAGGCTGATGTACAGATGGCCGCGGCCCAAAGGGGTGCGACGACATCGGGAATGTCGCTGGGATTGTATCTTGATCTTGCCGTGGGCGCGCGCGTCGGTGGGGCGGAAAGCTGGGGTCACGCTGCGGCGACAGCACCCGGTGTAACGCTGGGCGCCCCCCCTGATCATCTAAGCCCCGCAGGCCAAGACTGGCAGCTTGCAGCATCCTCTCCCTACAAGGCGCAGGCGACATGCTATGACGCCTTCCGCTTTGTGTTGCGGCAAAATATGCGGCACGCGGGAGTGCTGCGTATCGATCACGCTTTGGGGATGAACCGCAGCTTTTGGCTGCCCGAGGATGGCAGCCCGGGTGCCTATATGAAGCAGCCTTTTCAGTCTCTTATGGCGATCATTGCGATCGAGGCCACGCGGGCGGGCACAGTCATCGTTGGCGAAGATCTCGGGCTCGTGCCGCCGGGTTTTCGCGCGGAAATGTCGGAACGCGGTCTTTATGGCTATAGTGTGCTGCAGTACGAAAAAGATGCGGGCGGGCGCTTTTTACCAAGTGAAGGACTACGGTCGCAGTCGCTGGCGTGTTTTGGAACGCATGATACGCCAACGCTTGCCGGTTTCTGGCATGGCGAAGATATTGCCTGGTGGGAAAAGCTGGGCTGGATCGATGCGACAGAAGCGGCGCGCGTGACGGATACGCGTTTTGCTGAGAAACGACAGTTAGCGGCAATGCCAGCACCCGATCCCTTGCCGCGCAAAGCCACGTCCGGCATACGCGATACAATTCACACGCGGTTGGCCGAAAGCCCCGCCGCCTTGGTCGCGGTTCAACTGGATGATGTTCTGGGCGTCCGGGACGCGCAAAACCTGCCTGGCACCATCCAAGAACACCCCAATTGGCGCAGGGTCTATCCGGAGACGATATCCGAAATGATCAACAGCCCCGATTTGCAGAAAACGGCCAATATCATGGCACATGCTGGCCGCAATGCGCTGAAACGAAAGGATGCTTCATGACCGAATTGACCATTTCAAAAGGCCCATTTGAGGGGCAGAAGCCCGGTACATCCGGCTTGCGCAAAAAGACACGCGTTTTCATGGAACCCGGGTATCTGGAGTGTTTTGTTCAATCCACCTTCAATGCCATTGGGGGGGCTGGGGGCAAGACCTTTGTTGTTGGCGGTGACGGGCGGTTTTTCAATGCCGAAGCAATCCAGATGATCCTCAAGATGGCTGCTGCGAATGGGGCCTCCCGTGCGATCGTTGGACAAGGCGGCCTGTTATCAACGCCTGCGGTCTCCAATCTTATTCGTCAGCGTGAAACGGACGGCGGGCTTGTACTTTCAGCCAGCCACAACCCTGGCGGGATCGATGAAGACTTTGGTATCAAGTACAACATCTCCAACGGCGGCCCTGCGCCCGAAGCGGTGACGGCGCGCATGTTTGAAGAAACCCAAAGCATAACGACCTATCAGGTCTCTGACGCAGCAGATGTGGATCTGAACACGCTCGGAACGTTGGATCTGGACGGCATGACCGTCGAGGTGATTGACCCGGTTGCAGACTATGCTGCACTGATGGAAAAGCTGTTTGATTTTGACAAGATCGCCAAGCTTTTTCAAAGTGGGTTTTCTCTGCGCTTTGACGCAATGCATGCGGTGACTGGACCTTACGCCAAAGAAATTCTCGAAACCCGCCTAGGTGCGCCTGCAGGCGCTGTGATCAATGCTGTGCCAAGCGTCGATTTCGGCGGTGGCCATCCGGATCCAAACCCGGTTTGGGCCAAAGTGCTGATGGATGAGATGATGTCACCTGATGCGCCTGATTTCGGCGCGGCTTCGGATGGGGATGGGGATCGCAACATGATTGTGGGACGAGGCACCTATGTGACGCCGTCCGACAGTCTTGCCGTGCTCGCAGCGAACGCCCATTTGGCGCCCGCCTATAAGAGTGGCCTGGCGGGTGTTGCGCGCTCCATGCCGACCAGTCGGGCCTGTGATCGCGTGGCGGAAAAGCTCGGCATTGGCAGTTTTGAAACCCCCACGGGCTGGAAGTTCTTCGGCAATCTGCTGGATGCGGGCAAGACCACACTTTGCGGCGAGGAAAGTGCTGGCACCGGATCCGATCACGTGCGGGAAAAAGATGGTCTTTGGGCGGTGTTGCTTTGGCTGAATGTACTGGCGGAGCGGCAGCAGTCTGTTTCGGACATCTTGAAGGATCATTGGGCGCAATTCGGACGCAACTACTATTCGCGCCATGATTTCGAAGCGGTTCCCACAGAGCAGGCGCAAGCCTTGATATCTGCGGTGGAGGCGCAATTGGATGCCTTGCCTGGTGCTAAACGGGCAGGGCTGACAGTCTCGCAAGCGGACAATTTTTCTTATCATGACCCGATTGATGGTTCAGTCAGTCACAATCAGGGATTGCGGCTGGTGTTTGAAGGGGGCGGTCGTGCGGTTTTACGTCTTTCGGGAACGGGCACGGAGGGCGCGACCTTGCGCGTCTATCTTGAGCAGTACGTTGATGTCGACGGCGACCACGGGATGGCAGTCGACACAGCCCTGGAAAAGGTTCGTCAGGCGGTGCTTGAGATCACTGATATGGCGCAGTTCATCGGGCGAACGGACCCCGATGTGACGACCTAATCGTCACAGCGCTTTCCAGGCAACTCCAGCTGGTAGGAGGGTCATGCCTTCAAAATGGCACGGCTTGGGCCCGTAGTTGAAATAGAAGCGGTGGGTTGGGGTATCTCGCAGCCGTATCCCTTCTGGCAGGTGCAACGTGTCGATCCCACATTTTTTGGCGGCTTGAGCCACGAGGCGGTCCCAAAGGGTCGCGTCCGGCCACCCTCCGATGTAGGTGGTCTTGCCAGCGCACATCGCGAAAGCGGTGTCGTCGGTGTAACGCAACGATACTTCATCGTCCCCTTCGAGCGTTTCGCACCAGTGTTTGACGGTTCCACCGCCGTCGACAGGCCGCGTGCAGTCTGGTGGTAGGCTTTCCACGCGCGTCACGGAACAGTCGAGGCCTGGCAGCGCTGGACCCATTGGGGAAGGGATGGTCAGTTCTGGCGTGACAGCATTGGTCCGGGGGCCCAAAATGCTGTGCGTGGCGACACAGGCGGACCGCAAGCTCTCTGGAAGAGATGCAAGACCCGGTGCCAGCACGAGTTTGTACGCGCTTAAATCTGTCGCGGTAGATGGCACAATGTCGATGGAAAGACCCTGGCGTCGCAGCGCGCGGTAGGCATCCAGCATCAGACGGAAATAGCTGAAATCAGCGCCTTGCGGCAGCACTGACCAGGCCCAGTCGGATGGGTAATCGAAGATGAGCGCGACCTCGGCCTGCGCCGTTCCAACGTCTGGGATCTCGGCCATTTCGCGCGCGATCTGTTCGGCTTCGGAATGCCCAGGTGCTGCGGCATCGTCGGGGCGCAGCAATCCTGCATGCATCTGCTCTTGTGCGAAGGGCGCCTGACGCCAGCGAAAATAGCTGACGACTTCAGCCCCATGGGCAAAGGCCTCCCATGTCCAGAGACGGACCATGCCAGGCAGCGGGGCAGGATTGTAAGGAGCCCAGTTTACAGGACCAGGCTGTTGCTCCATCACCCACCAGCGCCCATCACGCCCGACCGCGCGGTAAAGGTCATGGTGAAAGGCCTGCATGTCCGGATCACCCTGTTGCAGGTAACGTGATTTATGTTCAGCCGTGGCCTCCAACCGATCCGAGAGGAACCCGATGGGATAGCTGTCCCAACTGGCGATATCTATTGAGGCACCAACTTCGAAATGATCGAAGTCCAGCACGCGGCCCATGTAGTTGTGAATGAGCGGCGCGTCGGTTGCAGCCCGCAAAACGGTCACCTGCGCCTCGTGAAAGGCCACAACCTGATCGGAGCAAAAGCGGCGGAAGGCCCATTCGTGGCTCGGATTGGCCTGCGTGACGGTCAGGTTGGGCAGATCAATCTGATCAAAGCGGGCATACTCCATCGACCAAAAGACGTTACCCCAAACTGTATTCAGGGTGTCAATTTGCCCATAACGATCTGACAACCAATTTTGAAATGCGGTTCTCGCTGCGTCAGAATAGGACAGGATCGTATCGTGGCAGCCGTATTCGTTGTCGATCTGCCAGGCATGGATACGGGGGTCGCGCCCGTATCGCGCGCCGAGTTGTTGCGCCATATGTGCTGCCGCTTCACGGTATCCCGCGTGGCTAAAGCAATAGTGCCGACGCGAACCGAAACCGCGCGGGCGTCCTTGAGCATCCAGCGCCAACATGTCGGGAAATCGTTCAAGCATCCAGCAGGGTGGCGTGCAGGAAGGCGTTCCTAGTATGATCTTGAGACCGGCGTTTGCCAAGACGTCGATGGCGCGGTCGAGCCAGTCAAAGGTGAAATGTTCCGGGATCGGTTCCAGGCGGCTCCAGGCGAATTCGCCGATCCGAACCCAACTGATCCCGGTCGCCACCATGCGTGCAGCATCACGCGCCCACATCTCTTCTGGCCAGTGCTCGGGGTAGTAACAGACCCCTAGGGCGCGTTTCATATCTGCACCTGTGGCGCGGGAAGGCCCGTGCTTAGATCTTCTATTGCAAAAGTCATGCCGTTTTCCGGGATCCGGCTGATTGCCTCCTGGGGCAACCCCTGGCGTGCTGACGTCACAAAAAGTGTGCGCAGGTCGTTGCCGCCGAAAGCGGGGCATGTTGTGTGCGCGCCTGGCACATTGACGGCGCGTTGAAGCGACCCATCTGCGTTGTAGGCCACGACTTGTCCAGCGCCCCAAAGCGCAATCCAGAGGGTCCCGTCGGCATCGACAATTGCGCCATCCGGGTTCAAGTTATCTTTCTTCATGTCGATGAACACTTCTGGCGGCGTTTCCGGAGCGCCAGTGGCGTCCAGTTTTGTTTTCATGATTTTCTGCAAGTTGGTATCGGCAAAGTAGGCGCAGGATTTGTCTGGTGCAAAACAGATAGCATTTGGAATCGTGATACCGTCGACAAGCAGCCGCAGTTTGCCATGATAATACCGGTAGATCGCACCCGCACCCTGTTCTGCGTTACGCCCCATGGTACCAATCCAAAATCCGCCCCAAGGATCCGCCCGCCCATCATTGGAACGCGTTGCCGCGTTGTCTGCCTCCAAAGGGCAAATCAATGCGCGGCCACCGGTTTCAATGTCAAACTGCCACAGACCGTTGGCCGAGGCGATCAAAAGTGTGCTGTGGTCGATCCAGCCTGCGGCAGAGACCATGTCATCAAAAGACCAGTGGCGCGGACCCGTACCATCAACTGTCAGAAGGCGCTGAGCGGTAATGTCGAACCAGAACAACTGTTTGCGTTCAGGATGCCAGAGCGGCCCCTCCCCAAGTTGGCAAGGGCGGATATCAAAAGGGCTTGGGTTCACGCTACGGCGCTCCGGTAGGCGGCGACGATGGCCTGTGCCCGTGCGGTGACGTCGGAAACCGTCAGTCCAGGTTTGTAAAGCGCGGATCCCAGGCCAAAGCCATCTGCACTGGCCTTGATCCAGGTGTCGAAATTCTCGGGCCCGGCACCGCCCACCGCATAGACCTGAGTACCCTGGGGCAGGATCGCACGCATGGCCGCAAGCCCCGATGGCCCGGCCATGGATCCGGGGAAAAGCTTGAGTCCATCAGCGCCAGCCTTCAGTGCGACAAAGGCTTCGGTAGGTGTGAAAACGCCGGGCCAGCTCTGCATGTCGAGCGCTTTCGTCGCGGTGATGACCTCTGTGTCGCAATTGGGCGAAACGATGAGTTTGCCGCCCGCCTCTGCTACTGCGCGTACCTGTTCTACGGTCAAAACTGTGCCTGCACCGATCAGCGCAGTAGCGCCATATGCTTTGGCCAGCGTTGCGATGCTGTCCAGCGGGTCAGGTGAGTTAAAGGGGACTTCGATCCGCGTGATGCCTGCCTCAATGAGCACATCGGCAATCGCGGGCGCTTCAGCCGGAGTAACACCGCGCAGGATGGCAATAAGCGGCAGGGTCATGTTGTCTCCTTCAGAGAACGATAGGCGTCTGTCAGGCCAGACAGCGTGGCGCGTTCCGCGTCTACCAGCATGGCAGGTACACCTTGCGGTGACAGGCCGTTTTCATAGGCTTTGGCCTGTGGTCCGGTGCCCAGAATGGCGATGTTTTGTCCAAGCCAATAGGGCCGGGCAGCGGCCAGTTCCGCGCCGATCAGGTATCCGGACATTGTGGCATGCGCTGAACCACCATCTAGGCCCTGCAACAGACCGCGTGCACGCAGCGTAAACAGTCGTGCGGCGAAGCGTTCCGGATGGCTGATTGCCTCGGATACAGCGGCCTCAAACGCGTCGGCATCCCAGCCTTCGACATCGATTGAGTGGCGCAGAACCGACGATCCGCTCAGAAGCGCGTGCAACTCGCCCGTCATGAAAGTCTGGAAGCTGACGATTTCGCCAGCACTCAGGTGGACCCATTTGGTGTGGGTTCCGGGCATGCATAAAACGCCGTCCCAGCCGGGGTTCAGGCTGAGAAAACCTGCGATCTGGGTTTCTTCACCCCGCATCACATCCGCTGGCGATTGCTGAGAAATACCGGATATGACATGCACCGAACGCAAGGTCTGTACGGGTGCGCGGGTCAGAGTTGGGGCCAAGGGGGTGCAGGGAACAGAACGGTAGGGCGCCTCGACCCAGCCTTGACGCGATCCGACCATGCCACAGGCGACAACAGGCAGATCCTCCGCCTGCCAGCCTGCAATCAGTGAAATCAGCGCAGGTTCAAAGGCGTCAGGGGTTAGTTTGCTCATGCCGTCGGGCGACTCCGCACGCGCCAAAACCGTCGCTCCCTGCATCGCGTATGCGCGCAGGTTTGACGTTCCCCAATCGACTGCGATCCAGTCTGCTGTGCTTGTGCGCGTCATGTGCAAGCTACCCGGTTGTTACCACTCCGCCGTCAACAACCATGCATTGGCCGGTCATCATACGGCTGGTCTTGGAGGCCATAAACAGCACCGCGTCAACCACGTCTTGCGGCTCAAGGTGGGTTTTCAGGCATTGTCGGTCCAGATGTGCGGCGAGACCTTCGGGCGTTGCCCATTTATCCATCTGTCTTTGTGTCAGAACCCAGCCGGGTGCTAGTGCATTCACACGTACGCCGGAAGGGCCGAGTTCACGCGCAAGGCTGCGGGTCATCGCCGTGATCCCGCCATTGGCTGCTGTATATGCGGGGTAGCCTGCGAGCCCCATCATGTAGCTGATTGAGCTGAAATTGATAATGGACCCTTCGCCGCGTTCCACCATGCTGGGGGCGACTGCCTGTGCTGCAAAGAAATAGGCCTTCAGGTTGATGGCCAGCAACGCGTCCCATTCTTCGGGCGACAGTTTCAACCATTCGAAACGTACATCATTCGCTGCGTTCGAGACGAGCGTCGTGATGGGCCCATGCGCTTCTGCGGCCTGCGTGATGGATTCGCGCAAACGGTTTGTATCCGTGATGTCGCCCTGAAAAAAGAGTGGTGCACGCCCATGCTTTTCGGTCATCTCTTCCACGAAGCCGGTCGCATCTGAACGGCCGATAAAGGCGACCTTAGCACCCTGCGCCAGAAATCCGTCCGTCAGATCAGCGCCGATGCCCGATCCACCGCCGGTAATGTAGACGGATGCGCCTTCCAGATCGTGAAAGGTTGCTATCTTGCTCATGTCTTTGTCCTTGTCGGTTTCGCGCCATCTATGCCGCGGTATCGTTTCATGTTGGTCTTGCGCATTGGTACCCCTCAACGACCCAGATCGTTTCTGGGAACCGCCAAGGCAGTCGAATCCCCGCAGTCATCAGCGCACGGCCCGAAAGTGTCACGGGCCCTTCCTTAAGGGCAAGGTCTGCACGCGACAGGCCCACGGCCGAGCCTCGATTGCGCAATTGCACATGATAGAAGGCATCCGGGTCCAACTGAGTGAGACGCAGGGGCCTAGGCGCAATTTGTGCGGAAGGGGTGGATTGCCCGGCGAAAACCACAAATCGCGTCGCAGCGCGGTCGATCTGTTGTTCTGCGATAACAGATGGATCGGCGCTATCCAACCGCAAGATATCTGCATGAAAGAGCCAATCCCGGTTTTCCTTCCACCACCCTGTGACGTCACGCAGAACATCGGTTTCGTGGGGTGTCAACTCGCGCGGGTCCATCTCGAACCCCATATGTCGTTGCGCGGCAACCCAGGCCCGTATTTCGATCCCAAGGGTGCGACCAGAGGTGTGGCAATGCCGGGGTCCCACGTGGCTGCCGGTGACGGCGGTAGGAAGAAAAAGAGCGGCCTCATGTTGCATGCGCAACCGCTCAAGCGCGTCGTTGCTGTCACTCAGCCAGACGCGTTGTGTGCGCTGCAAGATGCCAAAATCGATCCGTCCACCACCCGACGCACAGCTTTCAATTTCAACCTCTGGGAATGCCATTTGCAGCCGATCCAGCAGAGCATAGATTCCGCGGGCCTGTGCCGCGTCCGCAAGAGGCAGCACGCGGTTATGATCCCATTTGATGTAGTCAATGGTATGCGCTTTGAGCAACGCGTCAATGCGGGCGAAGAGGTAATCCTGCACGGCATCCAGAGCCATGTTCAGCACCATCTGCTGGCGCCCTAGGATCTGGTCATCTGGTCCCAGCACCCAGTCGGGATGTGCCCGAAAGGTGTCACTGTCGGGGTTGACCATTTCCGGCTCGAACCAGATGCCAAACCGCATACCAAGGCCGTGCACATGGTTGATCAGAGGCCCAAGACCGTCGGGATATTTTCGCGGGTCCACCTCCCAATCACCAAGGGACGTGGTGTCATCATCACGCTGCCCGAACCACCCGTCATCAAGTACGAACCGCTCTGCGCCAAGATCGGCCGCACGGGTTGCGATTTCTTTGAGTTCACTCAGATTGTGATCAAAGTAGACGGCTTCCCAACAGTTGTAATGCACAGGGCGTGGCAGGCCGGTTTTAGTCCATCGCACGATCCGGTCGCGCAGGTGCCGCTGGAATGACACAGCGCAACCGTTGAGACCATCTTGGGCGTACACCGCAAAAAGGGGCGCTGTTGAAAATTCTGTTCCAGACTCGATTTCAGTGTGGCTGGCATGACCGAATTGGATTTGCCGGCGCCCGTCGGGAAGTTCCTCTGCGATCATACGGTGTCCGCCGGACCAGCCGTAATGGCATGCATATGTCTCGCCCGCTGTGTTTGTTGCTCCGTGACACGGCAGGATGAGCCCTGGGAAATGTTCGTGCCCCGTGCGCCCTGTGCGGCTTTCGCGCAGTCGTATCCCGGCGGTCCAAGGCGTTGTGTTGGGCTGGAATTCACCACACCAGCGCCCGGCGAAATCGATCATTTCGTCGCTGTGCTGAGGTGCGGGCAAGACCGGGGCTGCCAACCAATCCAGAAAGACCGGGTTTTGCGCCCTGAGATGCGCGGTACATGTGAGCACGTGGGTGTCGCGATCAAGTGCGATCTCTGCGGTGTAGATCAGGCCTTGTTCTGCATCCGCGCATGTTATGATCAGGTTTTGACTTGTGGTTTTGACCCCGTCCAGCGTGAACTTGGGAACAAGTGGTTTGCCGTCTTCTGCCCGCAACACCAGCCCGGGCTGACCGGGAAAACTGCGCGCAGCTTCGGGACACAGGGATAGGTCCGGATACGCGTCGAGCATGCCGCCCGTCACATCAGCGGTTTGTGCCGCGACGAGGGCCTCAAGGTCTTCTTGGGCTGGCAGTGGCGCGCCCCAATAGACCACTTGCGGACATCGCTCGTTGATTGAGGCCAAAACAAAGCTTTGACGCGCATCGTCCAGTCGCCAACATTGGATCACTTAACGGCCCCAAGCGTAAGGCCGGCGATAAAGTGTCGCTGCATAAGGAAAAACATCAGCACAGGCGGTAGCGCCGCGACAATGGAACCGGCACTCATCAGGTGATATGCTGCCCGGAACTGCGCGTTGAACGAGGTGATCCCTGCGGTCACTGGCTGGCTTTCCGGTCCTTGGGTCAGCACGACCGCCCAGAAATAGTCGTTCCAGATGAAGGTAAAGATCAGCACGGAAAGGGCTGCAATCGCTGGCTTCATCAGCGGGATCACGACGTACCAGAAAATTTTCCACTCAGCGATCCCTTCGACGCGCGCAGCCTCGATCAACTCAATCGGCAGAGCACGGATGAAGTTACGCATGAAAAGCGTGCAAAAGCCGGTCTGGAAGGCGATGTGGAAGAGCACTAGCCCGGTCTTGGTGTTGTAAAGTCCTATCTCCAGCGTGAGATCGCGGACCGGCACCATGAGGATCTGGAACGGAACAAAGTTGCCCGCAACGAACATGAAGAAGATCCAGATGTTCGACTTGAATTTGTAGATACCGAGCGCAAAACCTGCCAGGCAAGAGAGTGTGACCGCACCGATCACCGTAGGTGCCGTGATCAGCACAGAATTCAGCATGTAGCGGGGCATGTCAGAGTTAAAAAAGACCTGCCCATAGTTGTTGAACATCTCAAAGGAAGAGGGCAGGCCCCAATAGTTGCCCTGCGTGAAATCCTCGGCCGGTTTTATGGAAAAGACTGCGACAGCGATGAGCGGCAGCAGCCACATGACCAGTGCAAGTGGCAAAAGCGACTGGTACGTGAGCTGCCACTGGCGGGACGTTTTTTCAATGGGTGTTGGGAACATGTCAGAGCGCCTCCCGAATGGATTTTGGCAAGCCGCGGCAAATGGTGTCGTAGCTTATTGCAATGCGGTGGCTCGCTTCGTCCTGTTTTAGGTTGGGAATGTCCAGCTGCACCCAGGAGCGGTGAAAATAGGGCGCTTTGCGTGCCGCGCCTGCGTCAATCAGCATCGCCGCCGTTTCAGCATCAACGCATTTTACCGCTACGTAGTCTGTGTTTGCATCGCGTTTCTCTGCGTGGCCAAAACAGGCGCACATCCTGCCGCCGACTTTCCAGGCGTCAAGCTCCCCTGGGGCAGAGAGCGTGGCACCGGGGTGCGTTTTGCAAAGGCTGTCGAATTGTGTGCGGGTCATCGGCCATGCTCCTCACGCCACATGGACCACAGAAAATACGCAATGAAGATCAGCATGATCAGGAACAACACCACGGCGATGGCCGCGCCGTACCCCATGCGGAACCCGTATTCGGACAGCGCTTTTTCGAACATGTAAAAACTGAGAACGCGGGTCTGGCCGAAGGGACCGCCGTTGGTCATGATCGAGATCAGGTCGAACGAGCGCAGAGCACCGATGATCGTGACCACGAAGGCAATAAATGTGGCGGGTTTGAGCTGCGGAATAATGATGTACCAGAGCATTTTCCAACCTTTGGCGTTGTCCAAGCGGCCTGCCTCGATTTGCTCGGGGTCAACGGCGTTTAGACCCGTGAGATACAGGATCATGCAATAGGCTGTCTGCGGCCAAAGCCCGGCGGCAATGATGCCATATGTGGCTAAATTCGGATCACCCAAAACATTGATCGGGTCTATGCCGATAAATCCGAGCATGCTGTTGAGCAGGCCTTCGTTGGGCAGATAGAACCAAGAGAACACCAGCCCGACGACGACCTGACTGAGCACGAAGGGGAAGAAAAACAGGGATTTGTAGATGCGGATGCCAGTGACCGTCTGGTTTAGGAAAAGCGCGATGAAAAGCCCGCCGGGTATGGCAAGCAAGTAGAAAAGAAGCCATTTCAGGTTGTTCCAGAGAGAGACTTCGAACGCTCTGTCGTCCATCAATTCGCTGTAATTGGCCAGCCCCACGTAGCGCGCGTCACCCAGCCCGTCCCACGCGTAAAAGGAGATAGAGATCGACTGGTAGATTGGCCAGATCACGTACACTGCGAAAAAGAGGATCGCTGGAGCCAAAAAAAGCCACGGGGTCACCGCGATTTCATTTCGCTTGTACCAGCTGCGTTTGGGTGCTTGAGCGTTTTGGTCCATGGCTGTCATCGCGGGCAGTCCTCCCAGAATGGCGCGGGGCAGGCGGCAGGGCGGGATGGTCCCGCGCTGGCGGCTGCGCCGGTCAGCGGTGGGCCCGGGCACTGAAGCACCCGAGCCGCTTTGGTGTTACTCGGCGTAGACGCGCTCGGCGACTTTATCGAGACGGTTCAGAATGTCGTCGAGGTTGTCCGGGATCACCATGAATTCCTGCAAGCCCTGCATGGCTTCTGCGGCCATCTCTGCCGGATAATCCCGGTCAAAGAACTGTGCAACACCGCCAGGGCTGTTCGAAGACAGCATTGCAAAGCCTTCGTTCAGGAACTTGTCATCATCGACTGAAGCATTCGCATTGACTGGAAGCTGACCCAGGTTGGCACCGTTGTTGATCTCTGTTTGCACATCAGCGGAGACCACATAGCGCAGGAAAGCGCGCGCGGCTTCTTTGTTTTGCGCGTTCGCCGGAATGTGGAACGTATCGGTTGGCGCATCCTCAGCCAATGCCACATCTGGGTTGATTGCTGGAAATTGATAGAAGTCCAGCTGATCGTCCGTCAGGCCAGCTTCACGCAGGGGAGCGACAGCAAAATTCCCCATCAAGTAGGCTGCAGCCTCGCCTTTGACCATGAACGGCAGTGCTTCTTGCCAGCTGTAGTTCTGATGGTTGGCAACATAGGCACCCATATCGATGAGTTCACGCCAATTGGCAAAGGTCTGCCTGACGCGGTCATCGGTCCATTTTACCTCGCCTGCAGCAAGCTGCATGTGGAAATCAAACCCATTGGTGCGCATGTTGAGGTAGTCAAACCAGCCACCGGCTGTCCAAAGGAATTTCGACCCGATGGTGTAGCAGGCGCGCCCTGAATCGATGATCGCCTGGCAGTTTGATTTCATCTCGTCGAAGTTCGCGGGCTCGCTCAAGCCCAGCTCTTCGTAGATGTCTTTGCGGTAATAAACGCCCCATTGGTAGTAGGTGTAGGGTACGCCCCACTGCTTGCCGTCAATCGTCATCGCACCTTTGGTGGATGCGAGGTTTTCCGCAATTTCGGGCTCTGACCACAGATCGGATACGTCTTCAAACAGACCTGCATTGACGTATGGCGTCATGCGGTTCGCGGCATACCAGGTGGCAACGTCCGGTGCATCCGCAGTCAAAAAGTTGCGGATCTGGGTCTTGTAAGCTTCGCGGTCGATGACGGTCGTTTCAACCGCAAGATCCGGGTGCAAGGCCTGAAAGTCGCCGATCATCTTTTCCATTGTTGCACGGGGCGCGGGATTGGACGTGTCGAGGAAAATTCTAAGATCGCCTGACAGCTCGGCCATTGCCGCACCGGCCATCATCGTCGAACCGGCAAGTGCCATGAGCACCGGTTTGGGTGTGAAATGCATGGTGTCCTCCCTAGGGTACGTTGCATCGTCTGATTTGAAATTGGTTCCAATTAATGAAACCATGTTTTATATATTGAAAACTACACCGCACTCTGCCTACACTGTCAACCATGTTCTTTCGAGCCGCATGTGGCAGGCCAGCCTACGCCGGGGAGGCGCAGGGCGCGAGAATCGAACTTAAGGGAGGATGCCGAGGGTGAGTGGCGACGGTACGGTAGGCAAGGCGCTTGATGTGCTGGATCAGGTTGCGGACTACGGCCGGCCGGTCCGGTTTGCGACGCTGCTGTCCGACAGCTGCTATCCCAAGGCGACGCTCTACCGCTTGCTACAAACGCTCACCAGTCAGAACATGCTGGAGTATGACGTCGATCATCAGACCTACAGTCTGGGCATGCGTCTGGTGCGGCTGGCGCATGGGGCTTGGACGCAAAGTTCGTTGGCGCCCATCGCGCGGCCCTTCCTTGATCGGTTGAGCGCGCAGTTACGTCACACAGTACACTTGGCACAGCTCGATAACGCACAGGTGCTATACGTCGATAAAAGGAACGCTGTGCATCCAGTGGAGATGTTCAGCGATGCGGGTAAAGTTGGTCCGGCCTATTGCACGGGGGTAGGCAAAGCGATGCTGGCGTTCTTGCCGTGCGACCAGCAGGATCAGGCAGTGAAACAACAGTCTTTTCACTGTTTTACGCCTTACACTTACACCTCCGCCAAGGCGCTTGAGCAGGAGCTGGCAGCGATATGTGAGCGTGGCTACGCCTTTGATCGCGAGGAACACGAGCCGGGTATCATCTGTGTCGCGCATCCCATTTTGACGGAAAGCGGGCGCGTGCTGGGCGCCTTGTCTGTCACGGGGACAACGAAAGAAACTTCGCTCGATCAATTGGAACGGCTCGTGCCGCATCTTGCCAAAACGGCACATGCTATTTCAGCAGATGCACAAGATTGGCGCTTTCCGGACACGAAACTGCAAACAACGGGGACGTAAATTATGACGGGTGTTACGCTCGACAAGGCCATCAAACGCTACGGGGAAACGCAAGTGATCCATGGCATCGACCTGACCATTGACGATGGTGAATTTTGCGTTTTCGTCGGCCCGTCGGGCTGTGGGAAATCCACGTTGCTGCGCATGATTGCCGGTTTGGAGGAGACATCAGATGGTCAGATCCATATCGGCGCGCGAGATGTCACCAAAATGGATCCAGCGGAACGCGGTGTTGCGATGGTGTTCCAAACCTATGCGCTCTATCCGCATATGACCGTCGAAGAAAACATGGGCTTCGGTCTTAAAATGAATGGGGTGCCAAAGCCCGAGATCAAGGCAAAAGTGTCGGCGGCCTCCGATATCCTCAAGCTGGACGACTATCTCAGTCGCAAGCCAAAAGCACTGTCTGGCGGGCAGCGTCAGCGCGTGGCCATCGGGCGCGCCATCGTGCGGGGTCCCGAAGTCTTTCTGTTTGATGAACCGCTTTCCAACCTAGACGCAGAATTGCGCGTTGAAATGCGGGTTGAGATCGCGCGGCTACATAAAGAAATAGGCGCAACGATGATCTACGTGACACATGATCAGGTGGAAGCGATGACGCTTGCGGATAAGATCGTTGTCCTGCGTGCAGGATCGATCGAACAGGTCGGTGCGCCACTGGAGCTTTATCGAGATCCGGACAATAAATTTGTAGCAGGTTTTATCGGATCACCCGCCATGAATTTCCTTGCGGGGACTGTGGTTGCGGGCGGCGTGGATGTGCCTGGCCTGGGGCGTATTGTTGCCGTGGATGCAGCCCTGCCAGCAATTGGTGCGCCCATAACCCTGGGGATTCGCCCTGAACACCTAGAGGTTCACCGCAATGCAGGCGCTTTGAAAGCGGAGCTCTCTGAGGCGCTTGGCGGCGTGTCGTACCTGCATCTGGATGCGCCGAGTGGTGAACGCATTATTGTCGAAGAACGCGGTGACGAGCGCGCTGTGGAAGGTGACACGGTTGATGTGACTTTCGAAGCGCGTCGTGCCATGGTGTTTGATCACGAAACCGGTCTTAGGCTGCGCTAACACACAACCGCGTGCATACGGCGTTTTTTACAGGCGACTGATTGAGTGCCAGGCCAACTGTGCGGGCGCAGCGATTTACGCGCCCATCGGTTTGGATCAGTCAGCGGATGGCTTTCTCTGATGGTTGCTGTTGCGCCAGCGTGTGCTGCTTTTTCTTAAGTGTCGCCTTGTCTTCGTCCGTCTCAAATTGGCTGGCGGTTTCATCGCATCGGCCTGGTTTTTTGCCTAGGCTATCGGTTGGCCCCGCGATTAGAGATTGGCATGCTGGGTCATGCAGTTCACCTGATAGTGGCACTTGTGCCTGAGGGTATTTAACTTGATGCAACGCGTGCGGCTGTGAGGGTCAATCGACTGCCTTTGACATTTTTCCACATCGCCTGAGGAAAGCGATGCTGTTGCGACGAGCTTTGATCATTTGGATGCAGTGCTTCTTGAACGAGTAAGGCCCCGCGCAGAACGCGGGGCCAGTTGGCTACAGAACACACTATTCAAACTGTTTAAACAGCGATTTTGCCACCGCCTTGTTTGGTCACGACGACGACCGAGGGGCGCGGGGGCATCGCGGGGTCGAAGTCGGGCCAACGGGTTGCAGGGTCTTCGAACGTTGAGTCGCGTTCAAACCCTACGAAGTCTTTCGTACCGTCCGTTCCGGGGTGTTGGACGGCAAGAAACAGTGTCTCCCCACTGTCGTGGAAATAGGGACCGCAGAGCTCACCCCCGACCGGACAACGGAAAAACAGCTTGGAATGACCGCGCAGGTCGCCGGCAGTCTCAAGGGAGTAAAGCCCATCTGATTTGCCTGTCTTGCCCCAGCTGGACCCTTGATCCGTAGAGATCCAGAGGCGGCCGCCTGCGTCGATGGCACAGTTGTCAGGGCTGCCGAACCAGCCATTTTCAGAGGTTTCAGGGTTCCACTGCGCACCTACCTCATCAATCGCAGGATCCCCGCATTTGACCAGGATCGACCATGTCCCCGTGGTGGAGGCATGATCTTCATCGGCTTCCTTGATCTCGATGATATGACCAAAGGAACTTTCGGCGCGTGGGTTGGCAGCATTGACCTGATCCGGTTTGCGACGTGTGTTGTTCGTCAGCATAATGTAGGCGGTGCCGTTGGGGCCGGGGTTTGCGTCTTCCGGGCGGTCCATAGGGGTAGCGCCAAGCAAATCAGCTGCAACACGGGTGTCGATCATTACATCCGCCTGGCTGTCAAAACCGTTTTCGGCGGTCAGTGGACCTTGCCCGTGCACCAGTGGCATCCATTCGACCGTGCCGTCTTCGTCAAAGCGGGCCACATAAAGTGTGCCATCCGACAAAAGCGAACTGCCAAATCCAGAAGTTTCATCGGTGACCGAGCCGCCCGAAACATACTTATATTGGTAATCAAACCGGTTGTCGTCACCGGAATAGACCACAAGTTTGCCACTGGAGGATACCGTTGTCTCCGCACCCTCATGGCGGAACCGACCCAGTGCTGTGTGCTTTATAGGTGCTGCATCGGGATTGCGGGGGTCCACTTCAACGATCCAGCCCCAACGGTTGGGTTCATTGGGTTCCTTGTCAATGTTCCAGCGATCATGGAACTTACCCCATGCGTACCAGCCACCGGGCACGCCGTAGCGTTTCTTGCTGGCTGCGTCAGAGTGGGCAGAAATGTCCGGTTTACCATCCGCATCCATCACATCGGTCCAGAAATAGCCGTGGAAGTTTTCTTCGGCCATCAGGTAGGTGCCCCAGGGCGTCATCCCGCCCGCGCAATTGTTGACCGTGCCGATCACAGTCATGCCAGCCGGATCCGCATTGGTTTTCATTCGGTCGTGACCAGCTGCCGGGCCATCGATGGTCATCTCGGTGTTCAGTGGTGTGATCCGACGGTTGTATGCGCTGTCTCTCACGAGGGCCCATTTGCCATCATTCCCTTGGGCAATTTCGACAACCGTGCCGCCATGGGCCGCCATTTCGATATCCACCAGCGCTTTTGTCATCCCTTCAAAGCCTGCGCGGTCCTGACGGCCAAGACCGGGGAACATCACCTCTTCATTGGTATATTCGTGGTTCACGCAGAGCAGGCCATTTGTACCTTCGTCATTCAGCGCTGTGAAACCGACGTAGTCATTGTTGTATCCAAATTGCTTGAGCTGCGCGTCAGCGCTTTGGTTCATAACGTCGAAATCCGGCGCATCTGCCGTAATCGGGTCTCCCCAGCGCAGTAGAACGTCCGCGTTATAGCCCTCGGCGATGTGGTGCTCGGTATCATTACCCCATGTCAGTTCGTCAAAAACATACCTGCTGTCGGCGGCCGCTGCAGACGCGGATTTCGGGGCGATCATGGCCGAGGTGCCAAAAAGTGCGGTGGTGGCAGTGACGCCCAACACACCTTTAAGCATATCGCGTCGACCGTAGCGGGTGTTGATCACATCGCCGATTGTGCGTGTCAGATTGGGATTGGTCGGAATGTCGTCAAAGGCTTCAAAGGCTTCTGCTTTGTTGCCAATTGCTGGGTCATTCAAGATGTCCTTGCGGTCCATTCTGGTCTCCGTGTTGGTGATATGTGACGGGCCGTTGAGACGGGCGAATCCCACCGTCGACCCTCTCGGTCTCGTCTGACGCCCCATTGTAACGACTGCATAACAAGAGGGCTGGTGGAGACCTTAACCTTTACGATTTCACGCCGCGCGATTCCCGTCAATGGTGTGCAGAAACGTTGGAATGTTGGATTTGAAAGAGAAAAACCCTTTTGTCGCCTTAGGCCAAGTCAAACGATCGTAATCTCGAACAATACGACAAAGCCTTGGTGCGCCCTCCATTTTGGCAAACTGGTCCAGTGTTGTCGCGGTGGGGCCGGTTGGCGCATAGGGCGTCACAAGCTGTTGAATATCATTGGCTTGCGCCCAGTCCAGTAGCGCTTTTGCGGTGTCCACTGATGCGGCTACACCAAGTCGGTCGCAATAGCGCGCCAATGTATCCCGTTGGGCGGATTGGCGAAATTGAATGACATGCTCCGCCATAGCGAGAGGACCGATCCCGATTTGGGGTGTCATGACAGCGCAGGCCTCGACATCGCACTCCCTTAGCGCGAATCCCGGGCTGAGATCTTCCTCATGCAGCAAGAATCCGGTGCGCCGGTCTGGTTGTGGAGCGTTGAACGATGGAAAATCGCGCGGGTCTGGCGGTAAGGGCGCGGTGCGGGGGGGCGCTTCGCCTGCCAACTGCCATTTGGGGTGAAAGCGGCCTTCGGTGAATTTCGAGATGTTATTTGTACGCGCAAGGTAAGTTTTGCCTGGGGTTTGAATGCCCGCCACCCACCGCCAGCCGAGCGTATTGGAGGCCGGGTCGCCGTCCAGTAAGTGCCTTAAAAAGAAATCGGCACCTAGTTCCCAGGGGAGTTCCAATGTGAAAACCCAGATCGAGGCGAACCACATGCGCGCGTGATTATGCAGATATCCCGTCTGCACCAATTCCTCTGCCCATGCGTCAAAACAGTCGATACCGGTGTTGCCGTGACAGGCCGCCTCCCACCGCGTACGCAGGCCAGACTGTGTCTGAACGTCGTTCCAGGCGTTTTGCAAGCCGTTCTGGTATTGCGCCCAAACACCGGGTCTCAGCTCAAGCCACCCTTTCCAATAGGTGCGCCAGAATACTTCCTGGATGAACTTTTCAGCTGTATCCGGCCCGTGTTTTGCGACAACAGAAACGATTACTTCCTCTTCTGTCAGCAGGCGGCAGCGTAAGTAGGGAGAGAGGCAGGAAACATCGGCATGTGCGCCGGCACCCATGTCGAAATTGCGCCGCGCGGCATAGGTGCGCCCCGCCTTTGGCAAGAAGTCAGACAAACGCTCTAAGGCGGCGGTTCGGGTGGGGGGGAATTGCGTGCTCATGGCGGGCTAATTAGTCGGCTGCGGCCCCGTATCAACGCAACACGTCAAAGTTTGTTGCCCCCCTTGAAGCCCTTCCGCGCCAAGACTAATGTTCTATCAACGGTTGGAGAGTATGGTCTCTCCAATACTTCACCAGACAGGCACCCCTCATGAATGATCCTATTGAAACCTATATGAATCTTGTTCCGATGGTCGTGGAACAAACCAGCAGGGGCGAACGTGCCTACGATATTTTCTCGCGGCTGCTCAAAGAACGGATCATTTTTTTGAATGGTCCGGTGCATGATGGCATGTCTTCACTGATCGTCGCACAACTGCTGCACCTGGAGGCGGAAAACCCGTCGAAAGAGATCTCAATGTACATCAATAGCCCCGGCGGTGTGGTTACATCTGGTCTGTCGATCTACGACACGATGCAATACATTAAGCCCAAAGTGTCGACACTGGTGATCGGGCAAGCGGCATCAATGGGATCGCTGCTGCTGACGGCGGGCGAAGCGGGTATGCGCTTCTCGCTTCCCAACTCGCGCGTTATGGTGCACCAGCCGTCTGGAGGTTACCAGGGTCAGGCGACTGACATCATGATCCACGCCGCCGAAACACAAAAGCTCAAGGATCGGCTCAACGAGATTTATGTGCGCCACACCGGTCAGACTTTGAAAAAAGTCGAAGCTGCATTGGAGCGTGACAACTTCATGTCGCCGGATGAGGCGAAAGACTTCGGTCTTATCGACGAAATCGTCGAAAACCGCGGAAAAGACGACGCTGAAACTTAAAAACGCGGCTTTGCATGCACAAGCAGTTTACCATTTATCGATTGTGGACTGCTCTATGCTGCCATAAGCTGTTACGAAACATGAGCGCACGTTGAAAAACAGTGCGTCCTAGCACACGCGAGACGGGAAAGGCTGGTCATGGCAACGAATTCAGGCGGAGACAGCAAAAATACACTTTACTGCAGCTTTTGTGGCAAAAGCCAGCATGAGGTGCGCAAGCTGATCGCAGGCCCAACTGTATTCATCTGTGATGAATGTGTCGAACTGTGCATGGACATCATCCGAGAGGAAACAAAGGCCTCGGGGCTCAAGGCAACGGATGGGGTGCCGACGCCCAGTGATATCTGCGCCGTTTTGGATGACTATGTCATTGGCCAGGCCATGGCAAAGCGCGTGCTGTCCGTAGCGGTTCACAACCATTACAAACGTCTCAATCACGCCCAAAAGGGCGGGGATATTGAACTCGCTAAATCCAACATTCTACTGATCGGCCCGACGGGCTGTGGCAAAACGCTTCTTGCGCAAACACTTGCCCGCATTCTGGATGTGCCGTTTACAATGGCGGATGCGACGACGCTTACCGAAGCTGGCTACGTTGGCGAAGATGTTGAGAACATCATCCTCAAGCTTCTGCAATCGTCGGAATATAACGTCGAAAGAGCGCAACGCGGCATTGTTTACATTGACGAGGTCGATAAGATCACGCGCAAGTCTGAAAACCCCTCTATCACGCGTGACGTCTCCGGCGAAGGGGTGCAACAAGCGCTTCTTAAGTTAATGGAAGGGACGGTTGCATCCGTTCCGCCACAGGGCGGGCGCAAACATCCGCAACAAGAGTTCTTGCAGGTAGATACGACGAACATCCTGTTTATTTGTGGTGGTGCATTCGCGGGCCTTGACCGCATTATTGCGGCGCGTGGTAAAGGCTCAGCGATGGGTTTTGGTGCCGACGTGCGCGACAATGACGCGCGGGGCGTTGGCGAAATTTTCACTGATCTTGAACCGGAAGATCTTCTGAAATTCGGCTTGATCCCTGAATTTGTCGGACGCTTGCCGGTATTGGCGACGCTAGAAGACCTTGATGAAGATGCGCTGGTCACCATCCTGACGCAGCCAAAAAACGCATTGGTTAAACAGTATCAGCGCCTGTTTGAACTCGAAGACACGCAACTGACTTTCACCGATGACGCTTTGTCAGCCATTGCTAAGCGCGCTATCGAGCGGAAAACCGGTGCGCGGGGATTGCGTTCAATTCTCGAGGACATTCTCCTGAATACAATGTTCGACCTACCAGGGCTCGACAGTGTGACGGAAGTTGTTGTCAATGAGGAAGCTGTAACTTCAGAAGCGGCGCCGCTCATGATCCATGCGGATGCGGAAAAAGAGCCAGCCAGCGTAGGTTAATGCGCACCCCTCCTTGAAAACATAGTGAAACAGGCCCACGCGGCCTGTTTCTCATTTGGATCAAGGCGTGCAAACAGGGTTTACTACAATGATTAAGCGTGTGCATTCGGGGGGCGAATTCGAGGCCAAGATCGGGTATTGTCGTGCGGTTGTTGCCAACGGATTTGTCCATGTTGCCGGTACCGTCGGGCATGGCGCCACAGTTGTTGAGCAATGCCAATCGGCGCTGGATATCATCGGGCAGGCATTATCGGATGCGGGCACAGATTTCGCCCATGTCGTCCGTGTTACGTACATGCTGCCGGATCGCGAAGAGTTTTCGGCTTGCTGGCCGTTGTTGCGAGACGCCTTTGGGGATAACCCGCCCGCGGCCACGATGATTGAATGTGGTTTGCTTGCCCCCCAATTCCGTATCGAAATAGAAGTAACAGCAGTAATGCCGAAATAGCAGTGGCACAAAACGCATCTGTCTGGACGTTTCCTCTGCAATCCGCCATATGTAAATCCAAAGTGTGATCGGAGCGACCCATGGGCCTTTTGACTTCAATCTTACGAACCGTGACTTGGTGGAACGGTCAAACGTTGAACACGCAGCTATGGACATGGCGCAACGGTGTGAAGGTTGGTGAAGATACACAAGGCAATACCTTTTACGAAAACAAAGATAAAACTCGTCGCTGGGTAATTTACAACGGTGAAGCCGAAGCAAGCCGAGTAGATCCTGATTGGCATGGGTGGCTGCATCGTACTTGGGATGCGGCGCCGACCGAGACGCCACTGGTGCACAAGGCTTGGGAAAAACCACATCAAGAAAACCTGACAGGGACAGCATTGGCGTATGCGCCCAAGGGTTCGATCCGTCGTGCGGACCCTGCGCCGCGCAGCGACTATGAGGCCTGGACGCCGGAGTAGCGGGAATGTCTGAGAATACCACAGAAGTTTTGGTTGGCGCCGGTGTTCTAGCCGCTGCGTTTACCTTTGTTATCTATGCGGGACAAGTTACCGGTTTTTCCGGTGGCAGCGCGAATTACCCATTGCAGGCAAGCTTTCGAAGCCTTGAAGGTGTCAGTGTTGGGACCGATGTACGGCTTGCGGGCGTAAAGGTCGGTAGTGTCGCGCAGGTTGAGCTTAATCCGGAAACTTATCGTGCGGACACGACCGTTTCAGTACTCTCCGGTATTGAGATCCCAGATGACAGTGCGATTATTATTTCCTCTGAAGGGCTGCTGGGTGGAAATTTCGTCGAGATTGTTCCTGGCGGATCCCCTTTCTTTTTTGAGCCTGGTGCGTCGATTGAAGATACGCAAGGGGCCGTCAGTCTTGTGTCCTTACTGCTAAAGTTCGTTGGCGGCGCGTCTGAATGATCGGGCGATTAGGTCTCTTGTTGTTGCTTTTGGCTTCGCCAGCAGCCGCACAACAGGCCGCAACTGAAGCGACCGGGGCACAGCTGCGCGGGATCGACAGAATTAATGGCGAAGTTTTTGAAATTATTGTGCCAGCTGGAGCGACGGCGCGCTTTCAGAATATGGCAATCAAGCTAAACGCCTGCAGGTATCCCGCCGGCAATCCAGCAGGAGACGCTTTTGCTTCTTTGGAAATTTGGGAAAGCGAAAGCGGCAAGTACCTATTCGTCGGCTGGATGATCGGCTCCTCACCCGCACTTTCCGCGATGGATCACCCGCGCTACGACATTTGGGTCATGCGTTGCACCACTTCCTGAGGCGCGCGCGTGGGTGGCGTGGTGAAGCTTGCGGGGCGTGCGCAAGCGTGTTGCAGCGCTTTCTGATACATGGCCCGACTTACTTCAATGGCACCCAATGATGCCAGGTGATGCGTCAAAAATTGCGTGTCAAAGAGAAGGAAGCCGCCATCATTGAGCCGATCTACCAGGCAGGCCAGCGCGATTTTGGACGCGTTGCTGCGACGCGAAAACATACTTTCCCCAAAAAATGCTGCACCCAACGTCACGCCGTAAACACCACCGACAATCACGTCGTCTGACCAGATTTCTAGCGAATGTGCTTCGCCTCTATCATGCAGCCTGATGTACAGCTCGCGAATTTCCGAATTGATCCAGGTATCAACACGATCAGCGCAACCATCCAGAACGGCTTCGAAATCAGTATCGATGCGGACATCGAATGCGGTTCGGCGCATTTCACGCCGCAAGGACCGTGAAAGGTGAAAACCGTCCAGCGGCAAAACACCACGGCGTTGCGGATCGACCCAAAAGACGTCTGGATCGTCCCGGTGTTCGGCCATGGGGAAGATGCCCGTGGCGTAGCCCTGCATCAGCAGATCAGGGGTCAGACGCATCGCGTGCCGCCGTCAGGCCTGACCGAGATTGGTTTCCAGCCAACGCTCCAGCCAGTGAATGTTATAGGCACCGGTCAGCACATCGTCGTCTTCGAGCAACGCGTGAAACAACGGTACGGTGGTATCGACGCCGTCGACGATCAACTCGCCAAGTGCGCGTTGCAAGCGCGCCAGCGCTTCAGGTCTGTCGCGCCCGTGCACGATCAGTTTGCCAATTAGGCTATCGTAGTAAGGCGGTATTGAATAACCATCATACAGTGCAGAATCCATGCGCACACCCAGACCGCCAGGCGTGTGATACTGCGTAATCCGGCCCGGGCTGGGTGAGAAATTTGGTAGCTTTTCCGCATTAATGCGCACTTCGATAGCGTGTCCAGTGATCGTCAGCTCTTCTTGTAGAAAAGACAGATCCAAGCCGGCTGCCACGCGGATTTGCTCGCGAACAAGGTCGACACCAAAAATGGCTTCCGTCACAGGATGCTCGACTTGAAGCCGTGTATTCATTTCAATGAAATAGAACTCACCGTTTTCATATAGAAACTCGATCGTACCCGCGCCAATGTAATTGATGCGCGCCACAGCGTCGGCACAGACAGCGCCAATCTTTGCACGTTCTTGCGCAGATATTGCAGGCCCTGGCGCTTCTTCAAATACTTTCTGATGGCGCCGCTGCAAAGAGCAGTCGCGCTCAGCCAGATGCACAGCACCGCCTTTGCCATCGCCGAAAACTTGAATTTCGATGTGTCGCGGTGTGGTTAGATACTTTTCGATATAGACTTCGTCATTACCGAAATTGGATTTGCCTTCGGCGCGCGCCGTCATAAAGGCCTTTTCCATGTCCTGCGCGCTCTGAGCTACTTTCATGCCGCGACCGCCACCACCAGCCGTGGCTTTGATGATGACCGGATAGCCAATTTCGGCACCAATACGTTGCGCGTCTTCCAGAGTAGCAACACCGCCATCAGATCCTGGTACGCAAGGCACACCCAGTTTTTTCATCGTGTCTTTGGCGGTGATCTTGTCGCCCATGATGCGAATGTGTTCAGCTGTGGGGCCGATGAAGGTGATGTCGTGGTCTTCAACGATTTGTACGAATTCAGCGTTTTCCGACAGAAACCCATAGCCGGGGTGGATCGCTTCTGCACCTGTGATTTCACATGCCGAAATGATAGCGGGAAACGACAGATAGCTCTGGGTGCTTGAAGGAGGGCCGATGCATACGCTCTCATCCGCCATACGCACATGCATCGCATCACTGTCTGCAGTCGAATGAACGGCGACTGTCGCAATGCCCATTTCGCGCGCGGCGCGGACGACACGCAGTGCAATTTCGCCACGGTTGGCAATTAGAATTTTTTTGAACATCGGCTGCCCTCCTATTCGAGGACGACGAGAGGTGTGCCGAATTCGACTGCGGCTCCATCTTCGACCACGATCCGTTTCACCGTGCCTGCGCGCGGCGCTGGAATGTGGTTCATGGTTTTCATCGCTTCAACGATCAACAGCGTGTCGCCTTCAGCGACGGTTGAACCAACAGAAATGAAGGATGGCGTACCGGGTTCAGGCTGCATGTAAACGGTCCCGACCATGGGCGATGTGACAGCGCCGGGTAATTCAGCCGGATCCTCGGCTGCTGGAGCCGGGGCGGTCGGCGCGTGTTGAGCGGGTGCCACTGGGGCGGCTGCTGGCGCCGAAACCTGGGTTATGACTTGTTGCTGATGGCGGCTTACGCGGACATTCAGGCTGTCATCTGCGCTATACTCACGCTTTACCTGCAATTCGGTCAGATCGTTCTCGCGCAGCAATTCTGCGAGGGCCTGGATAAAGGCCACGTCTGCGTCATGGTTCTTCTTTGTCATGTATGTCCTCAGCCATTCGGGGCAGGCCTTGTTTGGATCGGCCCTTGTTCCTGCGCGCCAGTTATAGGCCATGGTTAACGCTAAGGAAAGCCGCCTGTTGCCCGTTTCAGTGAGGTTCAGTACGCAATATGAATCTTCGCACAACTATCCAAGCGCAAGTCGGGAGCTGGCTCGGAACTGTTACGCCCGTGCATGGGCCGCCTTCGTTCGATTGCGTCATCCCGTCGGTGGAGGGTGTCGCCTGATGACGAAGGTTAATCACTGTTTGTGTACCGGATGTATGCACGACCAACGAGAATGTGATTGACGTCAAAAGAACATTGTTACAAGGATTTCAAACTGCGCATCCTTTGTGTGGAACTTGAACCCAGCAGGGTTTTGGATGAAAGCGGGTGGCGGCACATTCCGGCGTGTCTCGAACGCATTTGCGCGACGTCTTGCGCTGACTGGTTGCTGGAAATTGCATGGATGCGCAGATTGACGCGTTGAAGGCCGTTCAGGCGCGGTTTGCAACGCATGTGAAGGACGGGGATGCTATTGCAGCGGCTCTGTCAAATTGCCGCCTCGATGCATTTTGAAGAAATGGTGCAAAATTCGTATTTGGCGCAGTGTTTGATCGTTTGCTGCTGGATTAGATGCGGTTAAGCCATGCATTCTTCGATCCTCACAGCCCTTAGGATGCAGCTTTGCTGACGAAGGTTCGCGCACAGCATCATGTCCTCCGCGTCACGACACCTCCTTACGCCTTTCTAACGGACCGTGAGATCGCGCTGAATTGGCTTGCGAGTAGGCGAGCATCGAACCTGCCCATAATGCTACCCAATTACCTTGGGCGCACGAATGTGAAAATGGGGAAGAGTGTCTTAATCGGTTCGGACGCAGCCCAAACTTCGGTGCGAGGATGTCTTTAATGCGCGTGTTCACACAGAGTAGCAAGTCCATCCAATACATCAAACACGGGCTCAGCACCCATGAGGTTAATGCAGGTCCGTCGTGCAAGCCTCAGCAACCGTTGAAAAAAGAAGACAAGAAAGAATTTGCAGAAGTGAACCGGGCTCTGGTCGCAATTAAGAGAGCCTCCCCATGGCTGACCTTTTGACGCGTGCTGAATACGCGTTCATCCCAACGGATCTGGATCTCTCCGTAACCCCTTTTACCGGCGGGAAATTTCGTAAAGGGAAGGGTCCCGTGATACCAACAGTAAACCGGGCAATGGGAGAGACGATTACCCATGTTTCGACGGTGGATGCAACTGATGTTAATCTGGCAATTCAAAAGACGCGCGAGGCCTTAGAACAGAGGCAATGGTCGCGCATGCATCCATCAGCGCAAGGGTGTTCTGATCAAGCTTTGCAAATACATCACCCGTCACCAGCGCAAACTGATCGTGATTGAGAGCATCGATAGTAGTAAATAGATCCGCGACTGCACGCTTATCGATATTCGTAAAACCATTCACTGTTTGAAGTGGCACGCCGAGGCTGTGTCTAGAATCTACGATCAGATGGACCCAGCAGGCGATGGTGCTGATTCAATGATCTTACGTGAACTGGTTGGCGTCGTTGCGGCTGTGTTGTTTTGGAATTTGCAGCGCAAAGCAACATCAAGAAAGTGGTTTTGGAATGTCGTGGGAAGAACCCGGAAATGGTTTTGCAGGACGGGAAAACCGCAATCATGTGTCCGAAAATGTGGTCGATCCCGTGTTTGGGAATGCTGTGCAACAGTATTCGGCGGCTTCCCGTTTGGTTTTCTACAAGGATGTAAAGGCACCTCTGATAGAGCGTATACCAGCCCGCTTGCACGGTTTTAAGGTTGGTGATCTGCTTGATCTGGCGGACTACATTGGCGCGCTGACGGATGCTGGGCATTGTAAAAAAATGCGCAGCTATCTGAACTTCTATGAAAAAGGTCCGTATGTTACACAGCGTATTTTGAAAGTGTCCAAGGACGACCCTGCGGGGCGAGAGGAAATCTTCGGCCTGGCGCTGTATGAGATCGAGGTGATCAGTTCGCGCATGGCCGATCGTGCCGCACGAGACGTTTGGGCAGGGATGGTTGCGGTGAGCTGCTATGTCGAAGGAAACATGTTGACGCTCTTTGGAGAGCACAAGGCAGTCTGGGTTTGGTGGGCGCAACAAAAGTTTGCTCGCCCATGAGCCGTATCCCGAATTCAAGGCCAACTGGATAAAACTGACCGATCCCGCCAAGAAAAACAACGTCGGATGAGTCCCATCGAGCTCATCGGCTCGGGTCATTTTGCGACCCCCATGGTGCGATTTCTCAGCGCGCGTAATCGTGCGGTGACCGTGTCCGAGCGAAATGCCCAAACCGCGGCAGAGCTTGCAGCGTCTCACAAAGTCACCGTCGCTTTCAATCAGGACGTTGTGGAAGCAATTGATATTGTCTTTCCAGCTCTGGGATCCCACTGTGCTATGAATGATCTTGCACCACTGCAGTTTTGCGCAGGCCAAAAGATTGTCCTTGTCATGGCCGGGGAAACGCTTGCACAATTGTGCGACCTTTGCGCGCCTGTGTCAGAGTTTTCTATGACTTACCCATCGGGGTATCTCGAACACGGGCGATGCCCTTTGCTGCATGAAGAAACAAATTTTTTGTCTGCTGAATGAGCCGCACTGGCGACGCAATGCACTTTAGGCCTTCAGATGACCCAAGGTCTGCACGTTGCCAACATGGATAAAGCGCTGCATCATGTGCTTGGTGGGATTAGTGCGCAACTGAGAGGTCCACCATAAGTGTGGCAGCCGTTGGCACAACCCGTCGCGGGCGAGGCGCGCGCAAAGCGGTGCGGCAGGCCCGTGATATCGCGATGCTGCCTGCGCTCCGCAATGCATTGCCCCTGACTGCACCTATGTCGACCGAGCAGATCGAGCAGGTCGATTTGGCCTCCATGTCCATTCTGGAAGACGTCGGTGTCGTGTTTCGGGATCCTATTTCGCTGGAGGATTAGCGAGCAGTAGGTGCAGATGTGCCCGGTGAACGCGTGCATCTGGATCGTGCACTGGTGCAAGAGTTGATCGCCACCATTCCAGAAGAATTTACCTACTACGCGCGCGATCCCAAAAAGAACCTGCCCTTTGGCAAAGAGCACGCGATTTTCGTACCCATGACTGGCATTCCCTTTTTACGCGACCTCGATGATGTGCGCCGCAATCCGACGCTGGCGGATCTGACTGATTTCCACAAGCTGAGCCATATGCTGCCCGCGATGCACTCCTCTGCGCATCATATCGTGGAGCCGTATGATCGTCTGATAAGTCAGCGACACCTGTGGATCACGTATTCCTCGATGAAACATTCTGACAAAACGTTCATGGGAATGACCACCAGCCTCAAGAATGCCGAAGACGTTCTGGATATGTGTGCGATCCTGTTTGGTGAAGATTGTTTGACGAAACATCCGGTCGTGACGGGTAATTGCAACGGCAATTCGCCGCTTGTGTGGGATGAGACGATGTTGGGCGCGTTGCGCGCCTTTGCCCGCTGCAATCAACCGGTTCTGTGTTCGCCCTTCGTGCTGGGTGGGGCAGACACGCCGGCCTCTGCTGCGCCAACGGTCGCGCAACTAAATGCCGAAGCTCTCATTGCGCTGGCTTACACTCAGGTGATCCGCAAGGGGGCACCCGCGATCTACGGCCGCTACCTTTCGACGGTGTCGATGAAGTCAGGTGCGCCGATGGCAGGCACACCCGAGATCAGCCTGATGAATTTCATGATCGGACAGATGGCCCGGTTTTACGGTGTACCCTGGCACAGCTCTACAACGCTTGGAGGTGCCAAGACTTTCGATGCCCAGGCCGGATATGAGAGCGCGATGACGCTCAACGCAGTCTTGATGAGTAGTGCGAATTATATGTGGCATGCAGCGGGATGGAATGAGGCGGGTATGCATTGCTCCATGGCGAAATTTATTGTGGACGCAGAGGTTTGTGCGATGGGCTACCGCATGGCGGAAGAAATCCGTTGGGACGATTTCGACATAGCCTTAGAAGCCGTGAGGGATGTGGGGCCGGGTAGTCACTATCTTGGTCATCCCCATACACTTGAAAATTTCCAACGGGCATTCTTCATGCCGGAAATGTTCGATAATAGCGCAATCGAACAATGGCAAGCGGAGGGCGCTGTCAAGATCAATGAACGTGCGCGGCAGCGTGCGCGCGCACTTTTGAGCGAATATGAAGAGCCAAAGCTGGATCCGGCGATTGATGAAGCGCTTCTGGACTACATCGCGCGTCGGGAGCGCGAAATCCCAGCAGCGGATGCGCTCAATCAAGAAAACTAGTGACGCGGTTCCTGATGCACGACGCTGGGACGTCTTGTGCAGGGGGGTCATATGCATGAAGGTAGAACGCTTGCCTCGTGATCGGGCCTTCTGACAATTACGCTGATGCCCTTGCCTCGGACACCGCGCAAACACGCGATTATTGGTGCATGATCACATTTGGGGCGTAGGTGGAGAAGAATTTCAACCTGTCGCGCGGAGCTTTCGCGCAATCAAAGAAGATCGATGGCGCAGCTTCCGCAAGTGGGGATGCCCACAACCAGCGCTTTGCACGGCATCTAGTCACAGTGGATGAGCCATATGAGGTTCTGGATGCTGCAACGATGCAGATACTAACGGGGACGCAATACGACACGAACGGGCTATAAATACTTGGCTGCGCGATGATCCAAAGCACACTTTTTTGTTCGCTCAATCGCACATGGTGTGCATAGGAGCCGCCGTGCACCTTTCAAGAAAAGCCCGGTAAACGCCTTAAAACCCACAGGTGCCGCGGTTGGCGCACCCGCGTGCCACATGTCATCCTTGCGATGAATGGCCATCTGGAGAATTTTGACTTGTTGACGCGGGCTCCCAATGCAGATGAATGCGCACGTCTTTATGGTGAGGCGTGATGGGCGCTGACCCCGGCCGATCCGCTTGGCGCGACGGTGCGAGGCATTTCTGGCTCGGATGAAGACGTAATCCGTAACCGTTTTACCCTAGCCCCGTTGATGAAGGCAGATGACGCGTGACTTGCGGCTTTAGGACAGAAACATGACAGGGCCTTTGTCACGCAGGTCCTGATGCGCAGAGGGGTAGAGATGGCTAGTGCTGCGAAAACGGATCTGTTTGATCGCCAACAACGTCTAATTCGTCTGCGCTTTGGAACCGGGTCTTTGGTCCGCTTGTTGTCAGAATGGAATTGGCACGCCCAAGGATACTCTTGCGGGAATGTTGGTGGTGGAATCTGCGACAGGCATTAGGTCTGACGCTTAGACGCGTGCTTTCGAAGCACCGCCACTGCTTAAGTTGTTAGCAGTACGCATTACCCAACTACGTGCCGCAGCGCGTGTACGCTGGGGCGAATGGCGCGCAGGCTGTGACCTTTGGAGCTGACCACGCGAATGGCTGAGCCGACTTAGCCGCAAGGAATTTCTATTGGAAACGAGCGTCTGGCATCGCTGCGATCAGATCGCGAGATATTCCTCACGCAACTCCTTGTTTTCCAGAACTTCTGCTGCGGTGCCGTCAAAAACAATCCCACCAGTATCCAGGATCACCGCCCGGTCTGCCAATTGCAGCGCACGCACGGCGTTTTGCTCGACAAGGATGGTCGTTATGCCTTGTTCCTTGATAATCGACAGTGTTTTCTCGATCTCATCCACGATAACGGGTGCGAGGCCTTCATAGGGTTCATCCAACAGCAGGACCTTGATATCCCGGCACAGGGCCCGAGCGATCGCGAGCATCTGCTGTTCACCACCAGATAGCGTCACGCCTTCTTGATTGCGCCGTTCACGCAGGCGCGGGAAAAGGTCATAGACCCGATCAATGGACCACCCTATCGGCGGCGCGATTTGCGCCAGCTTGAGGTTCTCTTCTACGGTAAGTCCCGCGATGATACGGCGATCTTCGGGCACCAGCCCCAAACCGACCTGGCTTGCCTCATGGCTTTTCATTTTGTGCAGCGGCTGGTGATCCAGCCAGATCTCGCCATGGCGCACTTCGGGGTCTCCGATGCGCGCGATGGCCCGTAAAGTAGAGGTTTTGCCCGCACCGTTTCGCCCCAGCAACGCAAGGATTTCACCCTCGTGCACATTGAAGCTGATGCCCTGCACGATGTAGCTTTCGCCGTAATATGCATGCATGTCCCAGACCGACAGAAAGGCCGGTGCCGTGGACGCCATATTGGCATTCTTGGAGAAATCAGGTTTGACGTTCATCTCATTTTCCTCTTGCTTTCTCGCCTTGGCCCTCACGTCTAGTCCAGGGTCGAAAACGGTGTGGCTTACGCTGCGGTTTGGGTCTCGCCAAGGTAGGCTTCACGAACCTTCGGATGACCCTTGATCTTGTCTGGCGTGTCTTCGACCAGCGGTGTGCCTTGGGCCAGTACGGTGATGCGTTCCGCGAGGCTGAAAACCACGTGCATATCGTGTTCAATGATTGCGATAGTGATCTCACGCTCTTCACTGATCTGCTTTAGCAGGTCGATTGTGTTGTTGGTATCAGCGCGCGCCATCCCGGCCGTGGGCTCATCAAGCAGCAAAAGCCGGGGTTGCTGGCTCAGACACATGCCGATTTCCAAACGCCGCTTGTCCCCACGAGACATGGAGCTTGCCTGCATATGGCGTTTGTCCGCCATATTCATCTCCTCGAGCATCTCTTCAGCATTGGTCACGATCTCTTTTTCCGACATCACATTGGTAATGGCGTTGAGATCAAAAGCACCGTCGCGCTTGGCAAAGCAAGGGATCATCATGTTCTCAAGAACAGTCAGATCACCGAAAATTTCCGGTGTCTGGAACACGCGGCTGATGCCCATCTGGTTGATCTGATGTGGCTTGCGCCCCAGCACGGACTGTCCGTCGAACATCACGGATCCTGAGTCTGGAATGAGCTTTCCGACAAGGCAGTTCAGCAGTGTCGATTTGCCTGCACCATTGGGTCCGATGATCGCATGCACGGTGCGTTCGGCGACGCTCAGATTTACATCATCAAGCGCCTGCAGGCCGCCAAACCGTTTGCCAACATTTTTGACTTCTAGGATTCCCATGTCGTGTACTCCTTATTCGGCTGGCGTTGTTTTGCCGTCGGCTTTTTCATCCGTCGTTTTCTTGCGGCGGAAGAGACCGGCGACTTTCTGGCCACCTTGCACAAGGCCACCGGGCAGGAAGATCACAACCATCATGAAGAGCAGGCCCAGTGTCAGATGCCAGCCCTTGCCTACGAACGGGTAGACGATGGTAATGATGAAATCTTCGATCCCATCGGGCATGAAAGCGAACCACTGTTCCAGCACCGTCTTATTGATCTTTGAGACGATATTTTCCATGTATTTGATGAAGCCCGCGCCAAGAACTGGGCCAATCAGAGTGCCCGCACCGCCGAGAATGGTCATCAAAACGACCTCGCCCGAGGCTGTCCAGAACATCCGCTCCGCACCGACCTGCGTGTCCATTGCGACCAGTAGACCGCCTGCAAGACCCGCATACATACCCGAAATCACAAAGGCTGCCAGCGTGTAGGGCTTGGCATTGATGCCGGTGTAATTCAGGCGCTGTTGGTTGGATTTCACCGCCCGCAGCATCATGCCGAAAGGAGAGCGGAAAATGCGGATCGACAGATAGAAGGCCAGGATCATTACAAGTGCGGCGATGTAGTAGCCGGCGTTAAAGGTGAAGGTCCAGCTTCCCACAACCATTTCATAGCTTGTGTTCATTTGGAGGCCGAACAGGTTAGCGCGTGGTGTCTCACCCACTTCGAGGGCGCCGTCCAGAATGCGCGGGTCGTTGATCTTTGGCTGCAAGCCTGTCTCTCCACCCGTGATGGGGGTCAAGACCGAATAGGCAAGCGAGTAGGACATCTGCGCAAATGCGAGCGTCAGGATCGAGAAGTAGATCCCTGAACGGCGCAGCGAAATCCAACCGACCAGCAGCGAAAAGAGACCCGCCACGATCACGGAGATCATAATCGCCGGGATGACATTCATGGTCAGCAGTTTCATCATCCAGATGGCGGCGTAAGACCCCACACCGAGGAATGCCGCATGACCAAAGCTGAGATAGCCCGTCAAGCCGAACAGGATATTGAACCCGATGGCAAAGATGCCAAAGATCACCAGCCGTTGCATCAAGTCAGGGTAGCCTGCGTTGAATTGCGCCATGGCGGAATTTTCGGGGAAGGGGTTCAGCAGAAACGGTGCCAACATTGTTAAAGCGATGACGATCAGCAGGAGCGTTCCATCTTTTTTGCTAAGTCCGAACATGTGTTATTCCTCCATCACGCCTTTGCGCCCCATCAGACCTCTCGGTCGGGTGAGCAGGATGACAATTGCAACGAGGTAGATGATGATCTGATTGATGCCTGGCAGGACCTGCAGCACAGCCCCCATGGAAGCGAAACTCTCGAGCACACCAAGCAGAAAACCGGCAAGGACAGCGCCTGGTAGCGACCCCATGCCGCCAACAACCACCACAACGAAACTAAGGACAAGGAAGTCCATACCCATGTGGTAGTTGGGCGAGTTGATGGGCGTATACATCACGCCCGCAAGTCCCGCGACGGCTGCAGCAATCCCAAACATGATGGTAAAGCGCTTGTCGATGTTGATCCCAAGCAGGCCGACAGTTTCACGGTCCGCCATGCCAGCTCGGACGACCATGCCGAAGGTCGTAAACTGCAGGAAGGCAAAGACAGCGCCGATGATGATCGCGGCGAAGGCAAAATAGACAAGACGCCAGTAAGGATAGATGATTGTGTTGGGATCAAATCCCAGCATGGCGCCAAAATCAAAGGATCCGGTAAAGGCTTCGGGTGCAGGGGTGGGGATCGGGTTCGCGCCGTAAAAATACTTAATGATTTCTTGCAGGACGATGGCCAGGCCAAAAGTAACAAGAATCTGGTCAGCATGTGGGCGTTTGTAGAAGTGCTTGATCAGCCCGCGTTCCATGATGAAACCGATTGAGACCATGACCGGGATGGCAAAGATGATCGACAGCGGTACGGACCAGTCAATGATCGCAGCACCGGTGACCTCACCAAAGACGTCGTAGATGTAAGGTACGTCGCGCATCATCTGATTGCCAAGGAAATCGACCTCCCCGGGCACCGCCACTTCATGGCTGAGGCTGAGTAGACGGCTCAACGTAACAGCGCAGAATGCACCGATCATAAAAAGCGCACCATGTGCGAAGTTGACAACGCCCAACGTGCCGAAAATCAGCGTAAGGCCAAGTGCAATAAGCGCATAGGCGGAGCCTTTGTCGAGGCCATTGAGAATTTGCAGGATGATTGCGTCCATGGTCCCACCTTCATGAAACGTGTCTGCCCATATCGTGGGCGGTCCGGGCGGCGAAAGCCGCCGCCCGGTAAGTTCGTGGTAAGTCGCTTATGCGCCTGGGTTACAGGTGCCCAGATCGCCACCGAAGATGGAGGCGTCGTAAGTAACCTGGCTGGTTGGCGTGACTTCAACGATCTCGAGAAGGTCGAACTCGGATGTTGGGTTTTCTTTCCCTTTCACAACCAGCACGTCCTTGAAGCACTGGTGGTCTTCGCCACGATAGAGCGTTGGGCCGTTGCCCATGCCATCGAATTCGAAGTCGGAAAGTGCTTCGCCAACTGCGCATGGGTTGAAGGAACCCGCACGCTCAACAGCATCCGCATAGAGCAATGCCTGCACGTAGCATGTGTGCGCCGCCTGGCTCGGCGGGAAGCCGTATTTGGTGCCGAAGGATTTAACGAATTCCTTGGAGCCGTCGTCCTGCAGGGACCAGTGCCAGTTCGTGGACCCGAAGATACCCTTAACGTTGGCACCCGCGCCTTTTGCCATCAAGCGAGAGTAAAGGGGCACAACGATTTCGAAATTTTTGCCGTTCACCTGCTTGTCGCGCAGGCCGAACTGCACCGCGTTGGTCAGCGAGTTGACCATGTTGCCGCCGTAGTGGTTCAGAACCAGCACGTCTGCGCCGGATTGCAGCACGGGCGCGATGTAGGACGAGAAGTCCGTTTGCGTCAGCGGAGTTTTCACAGCAGAGACAGTTTCCCAGCCCATGGCCTCGGTTGACGTCCGTACCGCTTCTTCAGTGGTGTAACCCCAATTGTAGTCCGCGGTCAGGTGATAGGCTTTGCGGTCCGTGCCGTAATTGTTGGCAAGGATCGGCGCCAATGCCGCGCCGGACATGTAGGAGTTAAAGAAGTGACGGAAGCCGTTCGCCTTCTTGTCCTTGCCGGTCGTGTCATTGGAGTGGGTCAAGCCCGCCATAAAGATCACGCCTGCTTCTTGGCAGAGCGCCTGCACGGCCACAGCCACGCCGGAGGACGAACCACCCGTGATCATGATTGCGCCGTCTTTTTCGATCATCGAACGGGCAGAAGCGCGCGCGGCGTCAGATTTTGTCTGTGTGTCGCCCGTGACGTACTCGACTTTTTTGCCAAGGATGCCGTTACCCTGCAGGGCTTTGGACGAGAAAGTGTTCATCAGGCCGCCGTCGCCGCCACCGTTCAGGTGCTCGACTGCGAGCTCATAGGCGCGCAACTCGTCGGCGCCCTCATCCGCGTAAGGTCCGGATTGCGGAACATTGAAACCCAAGGTGACGGTGTCACCGGAAGGTGCGTTGGTAAAACCAGCGTGGCCATCGGCACGCAGATACGTCGGCAGTGACAGGCCAGCTGCGCCGGCCACGGCACCCGTCTTGATCAGACCGCGACGTGTAAAGTTCGATTTGGACATGAAAATCCTCCCATTAGATTGGCCAGGCGCAGATCCAAACTCCTCAACGATCTGCACATGATGCACTTAGGTGCAAAGTGCAGGGTGACAAGCAAGTGAAAATTGCGCAACAAGTGCCTTGAAATTAATAATTATTTTGTAAATAATTCGACAGGTAGCGAGGCATTTTTGTAAATTTAGTGATATTGCACTGCAGAAAGCCATTGATAATGCGCACAATTGCATGAGGGGTTGAGATGCCACGTGAGGGACTGACGGGAAGCCGCATTCGTGAAAGGCGCTCAGTTGCGGGTTTGCGCCAGGCTGACCTTGCGCGCACGCTGGGAATATCCCCCTCATATCTCAACTTAATCGAGCATAACCGTCGCAGAATCGGTGGTAAGTTGCTTTTGGATATTGCGAAAGTATTGGGCGTGGAGCCGTCCATCCTGACCGAAGGTGCAGAGGCGGCCTTGATTGCCACGCTGCGGGGGGCTGCCAAAAGCGCCAGCCTGTCTGCTGAAGAAGTCGAACGCGCAGATGAATTAGCGGGTCGCTTTCCAGGGTGGGCGGAGGTTCTTGCCAATGGGCACCGGCGGATTGCAACACTGGAACGAACCGTCGAAACTCTGAGCGACAGGCTGACGCAGGATCCAAAACTGGCCGCTTCTGTGCACGAGTTGCTTTCGACGGCGGCAGCGATCCGCTCCACGGCCTCCATTCTGGTAGATGAAAAAGACCTTGAAGCGGAATGGCGTGATCGATTTCATACAAACCTGCATCAGGAAAGCGAACGTCTTGCGGAGAGTTCCAAAGCGCTTGTCACTTATTTCGAAGAAGGCCAGGTGGACGCTGCGCTCGCAACCAGCCCGCAAGACGAGGTAGACGCGTTTTTGGCGGCGCATGCCTATCGCTTTGAGGGGCTTGAAAAAGGCAAAATCACTGCTGAGGTGTTGATTGAAACGTCTAAAATCTTGCGCAGTGCGACCGCGCGAAAGCTGGCGCTCACCGTGTTGCGGCGGATTGAAACGGACACCCGGCTCGTACCGACAGCGTCGTTGGCCGAGGCGATGGAGCGTTTGGGGCCAGAACCCATCGCGCTTGCCACCCGTCTTGGTGCGCCAGTTTCTGTCATTTTGCGGCGGATGGCGGCGCACCCCGACCTAAATGCGGGCTTGGTGGTCTGCGATCGTGCGGGCAGCATCCTGTTCCGCAAACCTGTGGGGCAAATGGTCATCCCACGTTTTGGAGCGGCCTGTGCGCTCTGGCCAATTTTCTCGGCGCTGAGCCAGCCAGGGCAGGTTGTGCGCACCCCTCTTGTGCAATTGGGGCGCGCGCGGGCGCATTTTGACTGCTTTTCGGTTGCGGAAGTGGTGGGCGAGCCACGTTACAACAGTCCGCCGCTTATCGAAGCGAGTATGCTGTTGCTGCCGAGTGGGCAGCCAGGCGGGACGGGCGCTTTGGAAGTTGGATCGACTTGTGGTGTTTGCCCCAAAAGGGGGTGCCCAGGACGGCGTGAACCTTCAATATTGATGGATGGGCTTTGATTGCAGGTGTCTACCAAATGGATGGTATGTTCGGTAACGGGACATAAAAAAATCCTTGTGTGGGGCGCTCGTTTTCAGTTCAGGCTCCCTTGTCCTAGAGTGCAAACACAACCGCTGCGCGATCTTCATCAGTTAGGGGCTTTGGGAGCGCATCAAGGTTTTGACACGCTCGGAAAAACCGTTGATAATCAAATAACCGACAGTGCCAGATCGGGGAAATCTGGACGTCGGTGCTCTTGGAGGAGGGCAACATGGGCAAGCGCGTGCTCTTGGTCGAAGACGAGGCCAATATCATAGAAGCGATACGTTTTCTGCTAAGTCGAGATGGCTGGCAGGTCTCCACCCATAGCAATGGGGCGGATGCGGTGTCGGTGGTGCGCGAGTTGCAGCCAGACCTGCTCGTGCTCGACGTGATGCTGCCTGGTAAAAGCGGTTTCGAAATTCTGGACGAACTGCGCTCTGACGCTGATACGGTTGCGCTGCCGGTTCTTATGCTGACTGCACGTGGCCAAAGTCGGGACCGTGAAATGGCTGAAAAGGCCGGGGTCAGCAGATTTATGACCAAACCCTTTTCAAACGCGGAAGTGCTGACGGCGGTGCGTGATCTTCTCTACGTGCACCAGCAGAAGGTGTAGCGCTCTTGGCCCGCGAGACGCGGCCTATTTTTCTGGAGCGCAGAAGCTATCGGCGCCGGCGTATGATGGATGCGCTGCGCCTCGTTGCGTTGATCGGCGCGATCCTCTGGATGATTCCAGTGATTTGGCCAGCCGGAGATATCGTGGGCACCGAACCTGTGTCTATGTCGCGCGCACTTTACTACGTCTTTGGGGTCTGGGCGGGCTTGATCCTGTTGGCAGCCTACCTGGCATTTAACCTGCGCCGACCGGAAGATACTGAAACATCTGAAACTGACGAGGGAGACCCTCGCGCATGACCTCGCTCAATCTGCTGATCGCGGTCTGTTTGGGCTACGTTGTGTTGCTTTTTGCCATCGCGTTCATGGCGGAACGCGCTGCGGTGCGCGGGCAGGGCAGCTGGCTCTTGAAATCGCCGCTGGTCTACACGTTGTCCTTGTCGATCTATTGCACGGCTTGGACATTTTACGGTGCTGTCGGCAACGCGGCCCGCTCGGGCCTCGAATACATCACAATCTATCTCGGGCCGAGCCTCGTCATTCTGGGGTGGTGGTGGATCTTGCGTCGGTTGGTGCGCATTGGGCGTAGCAGCAAGGTGACGTCGATTGCCGATCTGATTTCCTCGCGTTTTGGAAAATCCAATGCGCTGGCCATTGTTGTGACTGTTATGGCCGTGATTACAGTGACGCCGTATATTGCGCTGCAACTCCAGTCGGTGTCGCTGTCGCTCTCGATCTTTTCAGCTGCCGAGCAAAGTGGTTCGGGGACGCTTGTGGACCAGAAATCCGCTGGGCTTTGGATCGCGATCGGTCTTGCATTGTTTACGGTTCTATTCGGCACGCGCAACCTCAACGTTAACGAACGACATCATGGTGTCGTCATTGCTGTCGCAGCCGAAGCCGTGGTCAAACTGATCGCTTTGCTGGCGGTGGGTATCTTTGTCGTCTGGGGCATATCTGGCGGGCTACCCGAGACAATGGCGCGTATTGATCAGTCTGATTTGGGGGTCTGGCGCACAGATGGCAGCCGCTGGGCCGCGCTCACGTTCCTGTCGGCTGCGGCATTCCTTTGCTTGCCGCGCATGTTTCAAGTCATGGTGGTTGAAAACGAGGATGAGCGCCATCTCAAGATCGCCAGTTGGGCTTTCCCGCTATACTTGATGCTCATGAGCCTCTTTGTGGTACCGATCGCCGTCATCGGTTTGGAAGTGCTGCCCGAAGGGTCAAATCCGGATCTGTTCGTCCTGACACTCCCGTTAAGTCAGGGGCGGGAAGGCTTGGCGATGCTCAGCTTTCTGGGCGGATTTTCATCGGCAACTTCCATGGTGATCGTGGCGACGCTGGCGCTGTCTACCATGGTTTCAAATCACGTGGTGATGCCCGTATTCCTTTTTCTCAGGCAGGGCGGGGCCAGCCAATCAGGTGATGTGCGAGAGGTCGTGATCCTGTCGCGTAGGCTGTCGATCCTCGTGATTATCGGGCTGGGGTACATTTACTACAGCATGTCCGGCGGATCGGGCGCGCTCGCGGCCATTGGCTTGATTTCCTTTGCGGGTGTGGCGCAATTCTTGCCTGCCTTGCTTGGGGGGATTTTCTGGCGTGGCGCGACGCGTTTTGGAGCCTTGAGTGGTTTGGCCACAGGGTTTCTGCTTTGGGTTTTCACGATGTTGCTTCCCAGCTTTGGGCCTGGGACTGCGCTTAGTCTGGCGGTGTTTGAGAACGGTCTCTTTGGTCTTGGTCTGCTGCGCCCCTATGCACTTTTCGGCATCGAGGGGATGGATCCGGTCGTGCATGCTGTGTTCTGGAGCCTGCTGTTGAACGCGGCGGTGTTTGCGATTGTATCGCTGTTTACCTTTCCCAACCCGTTGGAGCGGCTGCAAGGAGCACAATTCGTCAATGTGTTTGACCATTCTGGCCAGACCCGTGGCTGGAATGCCTCCGTGGCGGAAAGCGAAGATCTGATGATCATGGCACAGCGTATCCTTGGTGCAGAAGAGGCCCGCGCGCTGTTTCGCGGACAGGCGCGCGCCCAGGGTGTGAATGGTCATTTGCCCGAACCCACTCCGGACTTCTTACAAAAGCTGGAGCGTGAATTGGCAGGGTCTGTGGGAGCGGCAACAGCGCATGCGATGATCAGCCAATTAGTAGGCGGAACCTCTGTGTCTGTGCATGATCTGATGGCGGTTGCGGATGAATCAGCACAGATGCTGGAATACTCAAGTCAGTTGGAGGTGAAATCCCGAGAACTATCGCGCACGGCGGCGCAACTGCGTAATGCCAATACCAAGTTGATGCAGTTGAGTGATCAGAAGGATGCATTTCTCAGCCAAATCAGCCACGAATTGCGCACGCCCATGACCTCTATTCGCGCGTTCTCTGAAATTTTGCGGGACACTGACGGTATGGGCCCCTTGGAGAAAACAAAGTATTCTAATATCATTCACTTGGAGGCAATTCGGCTCACACGATTGCTCGACGATCTGCTTGATCTAAGTGTTCTTGAGAATGGCCAGGTGACGCTGAATAAGCAGTCCGGTTCGCTTGGCGATCTTTTGGATCAAGCAATTGCGACCGCGCAGGCCAGCACTGGGCGCCCGCTGGACATCCATCGCCGCCGATTGAACGAAGCGATTGCGCTGGAAACCGACCTAGATCGTTTGAGCCAAGTGTTCATCAATCTGATCACAAACGCACAGAAATACTGCGCTGCCGACGTGCCTGAATTGTGCATAGAGGTCAGTTCTTTCGAGGATGCGGTCACAATCGATTTTATCGATAACGGAGTGGGAATACCTGAGGACGCCCGGGATATGATGTTTGAAAAATTCAGTCGAATTGGGGCGCAGGATAGCAATGGCGCAGGTTTAGGTTTAGCGATTTGTCGTGAGATCATGTCCCGCTTGGGGGGGGAAATTCGTTACCTTGCTGCGTCGACAGGAACAGGCTTTCGGGTGGCTTTGCCCAAGTCTCTAGCGCTGGCCGCACAGTAGTTTAACGGGCCAAAGTGTTACGGCAAAAACACCATGTTTAAAGGCATTGGTAACAATTGTGGCGTATCACCCTTTCAAAGAGGTGTGTGCCCTTAAGGGCCAGCACTGTCTCAAAGGGTCGTTCCATGTCAGTTTTGCAGCGCAAGGCACAGGTTGGAAAGCAGGAGCATCAGGCACGGGCTATGACCGTGCCGAAAGCTTTGCGTGTGTCTCTTGCCAAAGTTGCTGATGAATCGTTCGAAATGGCGTTGGCGATAATCGGAATCGCGCAGGAACGCTGGGCCGGTGACGAGATTGAAGAGAAACTGGAACAAAACCCGTTGTTTGTCCTGTTGGATGGACCAACCAGCTCAACTGCCGGTGCGGTCATCGACAACGGACTTGTGGCGGCACTTGTCCAGCAACAAACGACTGGCCGTGTTTCTGACAAACCTGCGCCCGAACGTGTATTGACGGCGACTGATGCTGCTCTTTGCGCGCCGGTTTTGGATGCTTTGTTTTCTCGGGCGAACGGTCTTTTGGAAACGCCGGAAGATCGCAATTTGCTTGTGCCATTCAAGTTTGGGGCTCGAGCTGAAAATGCGCGCCTTTTTGCACTGGCGTTGGAGCAACAGGAATACCATGTTCTGCGTCTTACGATCGATATTGCGGGGGGAACGGCTCAATCCAACATGACCTTTATCCTGCCGGTGCTGGATGTCCCCGATGTTGCGACGACGAGTGAAGATGAGGAGCAGACCCCGCGCAAACCAGCCACTTTGGCACCTTCGGTAATGGGGCTTCGAGCAGAGCTGCCAGCCGTTCTGTGCCGTATCAAGCGCTCTCTGTCCCAGATCAGCCAGCTATCGCCTGGAGACATCTTGTCTGTTCCATCGGAAGCGTTCGAAACAGTGGAACTGCAGTCCATTGAAGGGCGATTGATAGGCAAAGGAGCCCTGGGTCAAATCGAAGGTCACCGCGCATTAATGCTGCAAGCGCCGGGTGCTTCGGACAATACTCCTGACGATATCGCGCCACCTATGCGTGAAATAGAGGAAGCATCGGACTATACAAACCTCGATCTTCCCGATCTAGAAATCCCTCCCAGTCCCGACATGATCGTTCCTGACATGGATGGCGGCCTGCCCGACTTACCTGATTTTGACGGCGACGTAGTGGAAGGCGAAGCCTCTTTGGCCGAATTGCCGGACCTGCCTGAATTACCCGACTTGCCAGATCTTCCCGATCTTTCTGGTTCGGATGGCGATTTGCCCGACTTGCCAGATCTAGGCGATTTGCCCTCGTTTAATATCGCTTAACGCACGCGCATCAGCGTCGCGCTGCTTCCTCGAGGGCGGGCAGCAAATTGCTGAGTTCATAGCCTCCACGCCGCGCCGCGGCCAAAACTTCTTCCACAGGCATCTCTGTACAGCTCGCCAGTGCCCAAGCAATCGTGGAACGCGTTCCGGATGCGCAATAGGCCAGAACCACGCCATCACAGTCCTGCATGAGAGTATGATTTTGAGAAATGACGTCCGGGGTCATGTTTTGATGGCTCAAAGGGCAGACAACAAATTCCAGACCTGCGTCCTCAGCGGCCTGTTTCATTTGCGCCACCTGATGGCTTGGTGGCACTTCTATGTCCGGGCGGTTGCACAGAATACGCGTGACGCCTGCTTGCAGTATTGCGGGCATGTCCTCGGGAGAGATTTGTGGCGCAGCGAAGAAACGGGGCGTGATTTGACGGATATCCATAGCGAACAGGTAAATCCTTCTCCGCGAGCTGTCCAGACCATGCGCGCGGGCACCCAGTGCTGAGCGCCGCTGATCTGGCGCAGCGGTGCATATTTTGGCGTTAGGACAGAAAAATGCCGATAATGACGAGCATGAGCCCAATAACGGAGACAAAGAGCGATCCGAGGTTCAAAGGCAAGGCTTTGCGCAATTTTTCACGAAGCTCTGTTTCCCCGAGCCTAGCACGGCGTGCGCGCGCAACGCAAACGATACACCAAATGAGACCGCATAGGCCCAAAAGGGACAGGAATGCCCCTGACCATATCAAGATGTCGAAAATGGTGGTGGTTGACGTGTTTTCCATATCGCGGAGCTAACGGCTGACGCAGGGTTTGGCAAGACCGCAGGATCACCGGGTGAAGGTCAGGGCCAGGCTGAAAGCATAAACGGCTTCTGTCAGTTCCAAAGGGGCTTTGGCGAAACGCCCTGCGCGCTGAACAGCGTGAAAAGCGGCCTTGTCAAGCAACGCATCTCCAGAGGATTGCAGGAGGCTGACCTTTTGCAGCTTTCCATTCGCGGCAACATTAAGTGACAGTTTTGCCGTCCCCATGCCCGATGCACCACGTGGATACCGTACGTTTTTTTGCACTTTTGCATGGATCATTGCGCCCCATTTCGCGCGCAGTGCATTGCTTTGGCGCGTATCTCGGGCTTGGGATGCGTCGGAACCGCTGGACCCTCGCTGAGCGGCTTTTGCGGTCCCGGCAGCACGCCGCTCCGGCTGTGCTGGAGCGGCGTCACCTTGTGTTTGTGAAACAGGTTTCGGCCGCGCTTTCGGTCGGGTTTGCGGAATGACTTTCGATCTATCAGGTTGAGCTGCGCGGGTTGTGTCGACCTGTGGTGCAGCGGCGTGTTGCGGTTGTGACGGCAGACGCGGCAGCGGCGATGTGCGCGGCGTAGTGTCTGGCAAAAGAGCCGTGACTTTGTGCGTGCGGGTCGTTTCTCTTGCCGCCTCTGGTTGCTCTAAATCCACAGAAACTTCTGGGGTTTCTTGCCAGCGAGCGAGCAATGCGGATTGTGCGGGGCTCGCGGCAGAAACGGTCAAATCATTTTGTCCTGACCCGCCAGAGGCCTGGGCGCCAGACATCGCAGGTTTCAAATGCCAAATGGCTGCGTGAACACCGCTCGCGAGCAAAAGAAATATGATGGCCTCACCCAAGCGCATCATCGACCTCCGGTGACCAGGCGTGTTTCTTGCACACCAAGCCGCGCCAGCCGTGGCAAGAGTGCTGCAAGATTTCGTGCGGGTAAAGCTGTATCGGCACGCACAAAAAGTGGTTTGTCGGAGTCGCGTCCTGCAAGGCGCGCCAAAGCTGCGTCATTGGTTTCCCCCTCAAATCCCAAAGTACCGTCGGCGGCAACAAACAGCGTGTCCGAACCCGGCTGATTTGCGTCGCTCAGACTATCTGGTGGCGTTACATCGAAAGGATCTTGTGCTGTGAATTGGGCGCTGATCAGAAAGAAAATCAGGAGCAGAAAAACAACATTGATCATTGGAACGATATTTTCGCCTGAACGGCGTCTTGGCCTTGATGGTGCAAAATTCATTGCGGAGCCTCCACCACGACAAGTGCGGTAAAGCCGGCATCGGAAAGCGCATCGATCACGTTGACCAAGTCCTGGAGGCTTGTATCGCCCTTGGGCTGCAAGAAGATGGTTTGGTCCGGATGGGA
>JBGCDG010000003.1:0-145015 GCA_045105195.1 Roseobacter sp.
GCGCCAAAACCTCCACGCGGTTCAACTCGCGCTCGCTCATCATCACCCATCCCATGTCTGTTCACCCTCATTGATTTTGAGGGCAGAGTGACATTCCTGAATTGCTCACGGGTGACATTTTAGCTTTGCCGCTACATGTAAAGTGCCAAATTACAATTATTATGATCAGCAAACAAAATTTTTAGCCTATAAAATAATGGTGACCCCGGCAGGATTCGAACCTGCAACCTGCCCCTTAGGAGGGGGCTGCTCTATCCAGTTGAGCCACGGGGCCGTTCACGAAGAATTAGCGCAGCAGCGCCACGCTGTCATGGGTAATTCACGCTTTGCACGCAGGACGCTTGATAGGCGTGTAAATCATGCGCTAACAAGGGGCAACAAATCAGGAAAAAATCGTGAACAGACCAAAGCACCGACCTTTGACCCTCCGAGATGTGTCAGAAGCTTGCGGCGTCTCAGAAATGACCGTCAGTCGCGTTTTGCGCAATCGCGGTGATGTATCAGCCGCGACTCGCGAGAAAGTACTCGCGGCGGCAAAAGCGCTTGGCTACGTGCCAAATCAAATTGCAGGCTCTTTGGCATCGCAACGGGTTAACCTGGTTGCAGTCGTGATCCCGTCGTTTTCCAATATGGTGTTCCCGGAAGTGCTCAGCGGCATCAACCGAACCTTTGACGGCACGCCGTTGCAACCCGTTGTTGGCGTGACTGAATATCTCCCTGAAAAAGAGGAGCAGGTACTCTACGAAATGCTCTCCTGGCGGCCTTCAGGTGTGATTATCGCGGGGCTTGAGCATTCAGATGCAACCCAGGCAATGCTGCGCAACTCAGGCATTCCCGTGGTCGAAATCATGGACACAGACGGCACACCAGTCGACGCCATGGTGGGAATTTCACATCGCAGAGCTGGTCGAAAGATGGCAGAGGCCATCGTCAAACAGGGCTATAGCCGGATCGGATTTCTTGGTACCAAGATGCCCCTCGATCACCGTGCGCGCAAACGCTTTGAGGGCTTCACCGAAGGTCTAACCCAGGCAGGTATCGAAATCGAAGATCGGCAATTTTACAATGGCGGCTCCGCGCTGGCGAAAGGCCGCGAAATGACAGAGGCCATGCTGGAACGGTCTCCGGATCTCGATTTCCTCTATTATTCGAACGATATGATCGGCGCGGGTGGCCTTTTGTGGCTGCTGGATCAGGGTATAGATGTGCCTGGACAGGTTGGCCTAGCCGGGTTCAATGGTGTCGAATTGCTTGACGGCTTACCCAGACGCCTCGCCACGATGGACGCCTGCCGGGCAGAGATCGGTGCAACTGCAGCGCAGATTATCCTTGAGCGAAGCGAAGTGCCCGAAGATGCAGAGCCCACCGCCCCTGAGCGCGTAACACTTGCGCCAACGATTGCCTACGGGGACACGCTTCGGCGGCGTAGCTGACCGATGAACACGCTGCGTCTGAGCAACCAAGAGGCGCGGCGATTGTTTCTGGACAGGCACGCCTTGCTGGAAGCGCCAAGCGGTGGCGGCACGGGGCAAGCACTGCTTGGTGTAATTGAACGCCTTGGTTTTGTTCAACTTGACAGCATCAACACAGTCGCGCGCGCACATGATCTGATACTCTTTTCGCGGCGGCCGCGCTATCGCCCGCACGCCCTGAAGGCGCTATACGAAAAAGACCGCGCGCTCTTTGAGCATTGGACCCATGATGCCGCAGTGGTGCCCATGGCGTATTACCCGTGGTGGCAGTTAAGACGTCAGCGCGATGCGGAGAAGCTCCGCCGTCAATGGCGTAACTGGCGGCGGGACGGGTTTGAAACGCAATTTCAGACAGTGCTTGATCAGATAAGGGACAATGGTCCTGTGTGCACCTCGGACGTGGGCGCGGGCGAAAAACGCGGCTCAGGTGGATGGTGGGACTGGCACCCCTCCAAAACTGCTCTGGAATATCTCTGGCGCAGCGGTGCGCTCTGCGTGGTGGGCCGGGAAGGATTTCGCAAACGGTACGACCTGACCGAACGTGTGATCGACAGCGCTTTGTGCATCGCAAGCGACGATGCTTCGCATACAGCGGCCACAATCGACTGGTGCTGCAGCGGCGCGCTTGAGCGGCTTGGTTTTGCAACCGCAGCAGAACTGGCCGCGTTCTGGGATCATATCACTCTGACTGAAGCGAAGGATTGGTGTGCACAAGAACTGGCGACAAGGCGCTTGCAGCCGATTGAAGTCACATGCAGCGACGGCACAATCCGCAGTTGCTACGCGCGGCCGAATATCGGGGCTGATCCTGCGCTGGAAACCGAACCGACCAGCCGTTTGCGCGTGGTCAGCCCGTTTGATCCTGCCTTGAGAGATCGCAAGCGTGCGGAGCGTCTTTTTGGTTTTACCTACAGGATCGAGATTTTCGTTCCTGAACCCAAACGCACCTATGGCTATTATGTTTTTCCCCTTCTGGAAGGCGACCGCGTGGTGGGGCGCGTGGACATGAAAGCGCATCGGAATGCGGATGTCATCAAAGTTCGCGCGCTTTGGCCCGAACCCGGCGTGCGCTGGGGTAAAAGGCGCCAGGCCGCTTTTGAGGCCGAACTGACACGGATGTTGCGCCTTGCTGGGGTCAGCACGTGGATGTTTGAAGACGGTTGGTTGCGCAGCTAGGGTGCTGGGAAACGACGTGGTGACAGGCTTTGCTGAAACCATGTCAGGTAGGTGTAAATCGAGTAGACGGGCAGACCTGTCGCACACGCAATGTCATGCGCATAGGGCACCATGTTGGTGCATTCGAGCAGAATCGCACCGGTCTGTGGGGCCTGCGCAACCATCCTCTTTGCAGCCACGACTATCGCAAAACGGGCCTGTTCTACGTCAAGTTCTGGCACATTATTCAGGATCGATTGACCAAATTCCGTCTCAGCGACACCCACGACGATTGCGTCGGATGGCACGCTTGCCGCATCGAGATGCGCAGCCGACAAAGTCTCCTCCGAAATCGTGAGAACACCCAAACTGCGCCCTTCCGGAAGAGTTTCACAGATCTGGCGCGCCTGCTCCAATGCTGATGCCGCCACCGGAACACCCAGTTCGCGTGCAAGCGACCGCCTGAAAACTGACAAAAACCCGCATGTGGTCGCAATACCAGCGCAACCGGCCTCAACCAGCTTGCGTCCCTTTCCAATGAAACTGGCGATAAATAAATCTGGGTCTTGCTGGATGATCGATTTCGGTGTCGCCCCGGAAACCACTGCATAGTCCACTGGGAAATCCCAGGTCGCAGGGTTCCCGATATCACCCGGTATCCGCGGGAAACGCGTATCGAGCATTAAAATACCAAGTTTTGCGGGCCGTTCAATCTGCATGACGCTTCATCGCCCCGATGTGTGCACAGGATCAATAGGTTGTTGCCGCGCGCGCTGCCTGATCGTATTGCCCGGACATCAGGCGCAGAAGGGTGGCCGCCCGACTGACTTGCTCCGGCTCCAGTCCAAGGTCTCCCACGGCGCGCAAAAGCAGGCCTTCGCGGATTTCACGGTACCGCTCGCAGGTCGCAGCCCCTTTTTCGGTTGCAACAACGATCTTTTCCTTGCCTTGCCGACCGTCTTTAACCAATCCTGCCTTGATCAGCTTCTTGATCGCATAGTTCACCGTATGTGTGTCTTCGACATTCAGCACGAGACAGATATCTGCAAGCTTCTTGGGGCGTTCACGGTGATACACCGAATGCAACACCAATACGTCCAGCGCCCCCAGCTCAGGATACCCTGCCATGGCAATCGCGCGCACCATCCAGCGGTGAAACGCGTTGCCCGCAAGCGTCAGGCCAAACTCAAGCTCTGAAACCTCCGCGAAGGAACCGCTCGCAAGATGTGCAGAAGAAACGACAGGACCTAAAAAACTATCAGACATGGGTTAACGTTGCCATGAATTGATAATTTGTCAACATTTTGTTGACGTATTGTAAAAGTTAGCCAGTATTAACCATAGGGAATCACTCTGAGGACATTGGGCCATGCTCTTTAGCAGTCAGCGATCCACTGTATGACGCAACATGTCATTGTTGTCGGTGCCGGGATTGTCGGTGTCTCAACCGGTATCTGGCTGCGCCGCGCCGGTGCCGACGTCACGATCGTGGATCGACTTGGACCCGGCGAAGGCACCTCACACGGGAATGCCGGCGTGCTGGCTGCTTGCGCGATGGTGCCGGTCACCATGCCAGGATTGATCCAAAAGGCGCCGAAGTATCTTCTCGATCCCACGTTTCCCCTGTTTCTGCGTTGGCGCTATCTGCCAAAGCTCGCCCCATGGCTGAGGAAGTACCTGTCGCATGCGAACGATGCGGACACACGCAGGATTGCACTGGGCCTGACACCCATCGTTTCGGACAGTGTCGCGCAACATAAATCACTGGTGCAAGATTTAGGACTGGAGCACTGGGTGAGCGAGAGCGAGTATTGCTTTGCCTATCAGAGCAAAGCCAAATTCGACGCCGACAGCTATGTATGGGATCTACGCCGCGCCGCGGGCTTTGAACCGCAGCTCATTGAAGGCCCCGATGTGCAGGACTACGAGCCAAACATCAGCTCCCAAATCCAGTTGATCGCCAGCGTCAAAGACCATGGGTTCATCCGTGATCCAGGTGGATATGTTCGCGCTTTGGCGCAAGCGTTTCAAGGGCTTGGCGGTAAAATCGTTCAGGCGGACGTCAATGACTTTGACATGATTGGCGATCAAATCGCCGCCGTTGAGACGACCCAAGGCCGCATCGCATGTGATTCTATGGTCTTGTGCACCGGTGCCTGGTCCAAACCCTTGATGCAAAAGCTCGGGATCTCGGTGCCCTTGGAGTCAGAGCGCGGTTACCACGTGGTCTACGAAGACGCCACGGGCGGGCCCTCGCGCCCGACTATGATTGCAGCCGGCAAGTTCGTTGCGACGCCGATGGCGCAGGGGGTAAGATGCGCAGGCGTAGTTGAGCTTGGCGGCCTGAAGGCAGGCCCGTCGAAAGCACCCTTCGCCTTGCTGCGCAAACAGGCAAAGGAAAATTTCCCAAACCTGAATGCCACCAACGAAATCGAATGGATGGGGCACCGCCCTGCCCCCAGTGACAGCCTGCCTCTGATCGGGCAGATTGGCGCAAGTCGGGTCTTTACGGCTTTTGGCCATCACCACATCGGCCTGACGGGCGGTCCAAAAACCGGCCGACTTGTGGCAGGTCTCATCACCGACCAGCCCACCAATATGGACCTGCGCGCATATGCGCCAGAAAGGTTCAAAACCTGACGACCAACATGGAGAAAAAAATGAAACTGACAGCAAGACTAATGGCGGGCGTTGCAACCGCAGCCGTTTCAACGGGCGCTGCGGCCCCTGCCTTTGCGGCAGACAAGTGGGATATGCCGATGGCGTATTCAGCATCCAATTTCCATTCGGAAAATGGCGTAGCCTTTGCGGAGTGCGTTGGCATTGGCACAGGTGGCGAAATCACCATCGAAGTACACGCGGGCGGATCACTCTTTGCAGGGGCTGACATCAAGCGCGCCATCCAGACCGGTCAGGTGCAGATCGGCGAGCGCCTGCTTTCGGGCCACCAGAATGAAAGCGCCGTCTTTGGCTATGACAGCATTCCGTTCCTTGCCCCGTCTTTTGACGACAGCGAAAAGCTCTATTCGGCCGCCAAACCAAAGATCGAAGCCCTGCTGGACGAACAAAATCTTGAACTGCTCTATGCCGTGCCATGGCCGCCGCAAGGACTGTACTTCAAGAAAGAGGTCAACGCCATTGCTGATATGGGTGGCATCAAATTCCGCTCCTACAACAACACCACAAGCCGTTTCGCGGAATTAACCGGCATGTTGCCCGTCACCGTGGAAGCCGCCGAAATCAGCCAGGCTTTCGCAACCGGTGTGGCCGAGAGCATGATTTCCTCAGGTGCTACCGGTTATGACCGCAAAGTCTGGGAGAGCCTGACGCATTTCTATGAAGTCAACTCATGGCTGCCGCGCAACTATGTCATGGTCAACCAAGACGTCTGGGCGGATGTGTCGGACGCCAACAAAGACGCCATACGTGCCTGCGCCACCGAAGCCGAAGCACGCGGCCTGCAAGCTTCCAAAGACTACACGCAGTTCACCATGGACGGTCTGGCCGAAGGCGGCATGACAGTGCAACCTGCGGGCGATGCGCTCATGGGCGAATTGCGCGTGATTGGCGAAACGATGACCGCAGAGTGGCTCGAAGCCGCAGGTGAAGAGGGTGCCGCCCTCGTCGATGCCTTCAAAGCTGGTCAATAAGCAGTATAGGGCGGTTCCGAACGGACCGCCCTTTTCAGTTCTCTAAGATCAAAGGAGCCTGCGTGTGATTGCGATCCGCAAGACATTGGACTTTTTGTACCTCGCCGCAGGGGTGTTGGCCGCGCTTTGCCTGGTGTCCATTCTGCTTTTGATCGTCGCGCAAATGGTTGCGCGCTGGACCGGCGAAATCTTTCCCGGAGCGCCGAACTACGCAGGTTACGCCATGGCGGCCGCAAGTTTTCTGGCCTTCGCCAATGCGCTTAACAATGGCGCGCATATCCGCGTATCGATCTTGCTGAACGCGGTTGCGCCCGGACCAAAGCGACTGTTGGAAATCTGGTGCTTCGGCATCGGTGCCGCCGTGGCTTGGTACTTCACCTATTACGCCTACTGGTTCGTTTACTGGTCGTGGAAATTCAACGAGGTCAGTCAGGGGCAAGACGCCGTCCAACTCTGGGTCCCGCAATCCGTCATGGTCATCGGGGGCGCGCTTCTGGCCATCGCTCTGACCGACAATCTCTTCCACGTAATCTTCAAGGGAGATCACCGCATTACCCGCGAAACCGTGGACGAAAGCTTCGAGGCGTGATCCAATGACAGAACTCTATGCCATTATCATTTTCCTGATTGTCTTGTTCCTGCTGCTGGGCACCGGTGTTTGGGTCGGTCTCGCTCTGATGGGTGTGGCCTGGGTCGGGATGGAGCTTTTCACCTCACGCCCAGTCGGGGACACGATGATTACCACGATCTGGGCCTCCTCCAGCAGTTGGACGCTTACCGCCTTGCCCCTCTTTATCTGGATGGGGGAAATCCTTTACCGCACCCGGTTGAGCGAAGACATGTTCAAGGGTCTCAGCCCCTGGCTTGCGCGCCTTCCGGGGGGGCTGGTGCACACAAACATCGTCGCTTGTACGGTTTTTGCTGCCGTGTCGGGGTCCTCTGCTGCCACGCTCACGACCGTGGGCAAGATGTCGATTCCCGAACTGCGCAGTAGAAACTACCCCGAAAAAATGGTCATCGGCACGCTCGCAGGTGCGGCCACTCTCGGCTTGATGATCCCCCCTTCCATCGCATTGATCGTCTACGGCGTGACCGTCAACGAAAGCATCACAAAACTCTTTTTCGCTGGTGTCTTCCCCGGCCTAATCCTCGCGACGATGTTCATGGCTTATGTTGCGATCACCTCCAAGCTCTCCTCTTCTTGGAACCCAACCATGGAAACGGATATGAGTTTCGCGGACAAGCTGCGCAACTCTCGGTTTCTCATCCCCGTGCTGGCGCTGATCACAGTCGTGATCGGGTCGATGTATGCAGGCTACGCAACCGCGACCGAAGCGGCGGCCATCGGAGTGATCGGCGCACTGTTTCTTGCGGCGGCACAGGGCTCGCTTACGGTGACATCTTTCCGTGCAAGCCTCATGGGTGCGATGCGCACATCCGCCATGATCGCACTGATCTTGGCGGGGGCGGCTTTCCTGAAACTCTCCATGGGGTTCACGGGTCTGCCGCGTGCCTTGGCTGATGGCATTGCCGCGATGGAGCTTGGACGGTTCGAGCTGCTCATGGCGCTGTTGGTATTCTACATTGTTCTTGGCATGTTCCTCGATGGCATCTCCGCCGTCGTACTGACCATGGCCATTGTTGAACCCATGGTGCGTGAAGCCGGGATTGATCTGATCTGGTTTGGCATTTTTGTAGTGGTCGTCGTTGAGATGGCACAGATCACACCACCGATCGGCTTTAACCTCTTCGTGCTGCAAGGCATGACCCGCCATGAAATGGGCTACATTACCAAAGCCGCTTTGCCGATGTTCCTGATCATGGTGCTTATGGTCTTCATACTCATCTGGTTCCCCGAGATCGCCACTTGGTTACCCGACAATCTGAGGCAGAACGCAAGCGGGTGATACAGAGACTTCTATGGTGGATTTCCGAACACGGACGGCTGGCGCTTCTGGTGGGGCTCGCAGCAGGATTGGCCTTGCCGGATTTGGCAGCTGTGATGCAACCCTGGCTGCCACAGATGGTGGCTATCCTCCTGACAGTCACGGCACTCCGGATCGGACATCAGGCGGCATTGGGCGCTTTATCCGATTTATGGTGGGGCACCGGTGCTGTCGTGGTGCTGCAAGTCCTGTTACCGCTGACGCTTCTGTTTCTGTGCTGGCTGGCTGGGGCCGCGCAGTCACCCGCGGCGCTTGCGATGGTGCTGGCCACTTCTGCGCCGGCAATTTCCGGTGCGACCAACCTTGCACTCATGCTGCGACAAGACGCAGGACGCATGATGCAGATCTTCGTGCTCGGAACGGCACTTTTCCCACTAACCGTTTTACCCCTTTTCTTTCTGATGCCACAGCTTGGCGATCCAGAGACTATCCTGTTGACTACGCTCAAGCTGCTTGCCGTCATTCTCATCGCAACAGGATTGGGCTTCGGGTTGCGCGCTTGGTTCCTGCCCACTCCTTCGCAGAGCCAGATCAAAGCGCTCGACGGGCTCTCCGTCTTTGCTTTTTCCGCCATCGTTGTGGGGTTGATGGCTGCTCTAACGCCTGCACTTTTAGTAGACCCCTGGGCGGTGGCACGCTGGGCGCTGCTGGCCTTTGCGATCAGCTATGGCGCGCAGTTCGCGGTTTTCTCAGTCCTGCGGCAGACAAAGCTCAGCCCTGTAGCAGGCCCTCTGGCCATCGGCGCGGGCAATCGCAACATCGCGCTGTTTCTGGTGGCACTGCCCGATCAACTCGTAGCCCCGCTCATGGTTTTTATCGGATGCTGGCAGTTGCCAATGTATCTGACGCCGATGTTGCTGCGACCGCTCTATGTATCGGGGCGACAGCGTGACTGACTTTCCAAACCTGCGCACCGTCGGACTTTCCGGCGTCCTTATCAGCTTCGCCGATGCGCTGTCCGGCCCTGCCAATCGCGCAGCACTTGCGTTTCGCGCAGCCATCGAGCAGGAAGACTGGCCAGATCTGCGTGAAACATCGATGTCACTTGTGTCCGTGTACCTTGTTGTGGATCTTGTCGATGCCAATCTGGACGCTCTGACCCGGCGGATCGAGGCCCTTTTGGCAACCACGGATTGGTACGCGGCAGCGCTGCCACAGGGGCGAACACTCTGGCATATACCGACGGTTTATGGCACCGATCTGGCCCCCCAACTAGAAGAGGCCGCAGCGCTTGCGGGCCTTGATGCGGATGAGGCCATCCGCCAACTTTCCACGTCCCGCGTTCGTGTGCTGACCATCGGGTTCGCACCCGGTCAACCTTACATGGGCGAGCTGGACGCCATTTGGGACATTCCGCGCCAACAAGGGCTCACCAAAAGCGTCCCTTCAGGCGCTTTGGTCTGCGCCATCCGCCAGTTAATCGTGTTTACGACACCCGCCCCTACAGGATGGCGACACGTTGGACAGACAGCCTTTCGCACCTTTCGCCCCGATGCCGTGCACCCCTTTGCATTAAAGCCCGGCGACGAGTTAGTTTTCCCCCAGGTCTGTCGGTCAGAACTAGAAAGACATATCGCGGCCAATGAAACGGGTGATGGCGGCGCAGAAAAAGAGACCCTGTCATGACCGGGACGCTGACAGTTCTGACAGCCGGTCCTGCAATGACGGTACAAGATCTGGGCTGGCAGGGATACTTGGCGCATGGGTTGACGCGCGGAGGTGCCGCAGACGTTTTGGCGCTTCATGAAGGCGCTGCCTTACTGGGCCAGAAACCCGAAGCAGCAGGCATCGAGATGGTCGGCATGGGGGGTCTTTTCACGGCCTCGAATAACACTGTCATTGCTTTGACCGGGGCCCGCATGACAGCATCGATTGACGGTGCTCCAGTGCTTTGGAATGCAAGCCATGCGTTACCAGCGGGGGCAAAGTTGTCGATCGGTGGCGCGCTTGCGGGGACCTACGGATATCTCTCCATCGCTGGCGGGATTGATCAGCTGTTGGTCATGGGATCGCGATCAAGCCATCTCAAGTCAGGCATCGGGCGGGTGTTGGTGGCGGGGGATAGATTGCCGCTTGGCGCGGCCCACGCGCAAAAACCCGGACGTGCTCTCGACCCAACACCGCGTTCGGCGGGCGGCGTGATCCGCATCGTCCCCTCAATTCAAACCGATCGATTCACGACTGAAACCCTTGCCCGATTTTCCGAGACCGCATTTCGACGCGACCCACGCGGCAACCGGCAAGGGGTCCGTCTGGCCTCGGACGGAGACGGGTTCTTTGTCGACGGTGGCCTGAGCATTGTGTCCGAGGTCATCTCTGAAGGCGACATTCAGATGACCGGTGATGGGGCGCCTTACATCCTGATGTGTGAATGTCAGACCACCGGCGGCTATCCCCGCATTGGAACGGTGATCCCCGCGGATCTGCCGCGCGTGGCGCAGGCGTCTGTCGGCGCGCCCTTGCGCTTTACCTTTGTCACGCTGGAAGAAGCCTGCAGGATCGAACAACAGGACCGCACGGCGCGAACGGCTTTGCCAAACTGCGTCCGGGCACTGATCCGGGATCCCCGCGATATGTCCGATTTGCTGAGCTATCAACTTGTGGGCGGCGTGGTTTCTGCCACTGCGGACCCCTTTTCTTGAAGGAGAGATGAGATGACACGTGTCGATCTGAATGCCGATATGGGCGAGAGCTTTGGCCCCTGGAAGATGGGGGATGATGCAAGTCTGTTGCAAACCGTCACCTCCGCCAATATCGCCTGTGGCGCACATGCAGGCGACCCCGACGTCATGGCGGCCACGATGCGGCTGGCGGCTCAAAATGGCGTCGGCATCGGGGCGCATCCGGGGTTTGCCGACATTCAGGGCTTTGGTCGACAAAGGATGTCCGTCCCACGTGCCAGTCTGCAGAACTCAATCCGCTACCAGGTCGCCGCGGCCACCGGCATGGCTCGGTCTGTCGGCGCAAATGTCCGGCACCTCAAGCTACACGGCGCACTGGCGAATATGGCGTCTGAAAATGAAGATCTGGCGCGCGATCTTTATGAAGCAGCGCTTTCCGTCGCACCGGATCTGATCGTGATGGTCCTTGCCGCAACGGCACAGGAGCGGGCAGTTCTGGCACTGGGATGCTCTTATGCCGGGGAAATCTTTGCGGATCGCGCCTATAACGATGACGCGACATTGGTCGATCGCAGCCTCGAAGGGGCCGTCATCCACGATCCAAACATCGCAGGCGCACGGATGGTCAAGATGGTCGAGGCAGGCGCGATCATTACGGAAAGCGGCAAACATATTCCCACGGGTATCGACACCATCTGCTTGCATGGCGACACACCCACAGCTGTGCAGATCGCCCGCTCTGTACGCGGTGCGCTGGAAGCTGCAGGCGTCACGGTCACAACCTTTGACGGGCGCACGCCCTAACGCATAACGAAAGGGTTGCCCATAGGCACGTCCGATGTGTTGATCCATGTGGTTTTCACGCGGGTGAAATCAAGGATCGCCTCGCGTCCCGCTTCACGCCCGTAGCCCGACTGGTTAAATCCGCCAAAGGGGGCAATAGGCGAGATCGCGCGATAGGTATTCACCCAAGTGATGCCTGACCGGATCCGTTGCGACACGCGATGCGCGCGCCCTACGTCTCGGGTGAAGATGCCTGATCCCAGACCGAAGTCACTGTCATTGGCCAGCGCGATCGCCTCGTCCTCAGTATCAAATGGCAATAGCGTCATCACTGGTCCGAACATTTCCACTTTCATGGTTTCTGTCGCAGCATCTGTCGCCCTAACCAAAGTGGGTTGAAAGTAATGTGGGCTGAGGTCAGCGGGGCGTGCACCGCCAAAGACAATCTCGGCTCCCTGTGCCTGCGCTGTTGCCAGCGTGCTTTCAATTCTATCTACCTGCGCAGTTGTGCAAAGTGGCCCCAAATGCGTATCCACGTCATGCGGGTCTCCAACCACCAAATCGCGCGACGTCTCCGTCACCGCTTCCACGACCTGATCAAAGATGGCGCGGTGCACGAACCCACGCGTACCGGCGACACATGATTGACCAGAAGCGCCAAAATTACCCGCGATCAAGCCATTTGCGGCAGAATCCACATCCGCGTCGTCGAAAACAAGAATGGGAGACTTCCCGCCAAGCTCCAGCGTCGTCACCGCGAAGTTTTCCGCCGAGTTGCGCACCACATGGCGCGCGGCCTCAGGACCACCCGTAAAGGCGATCCGGTCCACATCAGGGTGCCGGGTGAGGGGGATCGCACAGTTTTCAGCATCGCCTGTAATCACCGAGACCACCCCTTTTGGAAAACCGACCGCTTCGATGAGCTTGGCAAATTCGAGCATCGGCGCAGGCGCGATCTCGGAGGCCTTGATGATGACGCTACACCCTGCTGCCAAGGCCGGTGCCACCTTGGTTGCGGCCAGGAACATCTGCGCATTCCACGGCACCACAGCAGCCACCACACCAATCGGCAGGCGCTGGGTATAGACATGCATGTCCGGCTTATCAATAGGCAAGACCGCACCTTCGATCTTGTCCGCGAGACCAGCATAGTAACGGTAGTAATCTGCTACGTAACCTGTCTGCGCTTTGGTTTCAGCCGCAAGTTTCCCGCTGTCGGTGGTTTCAATCGCGCCCAGGGTTTCCGCGTTCTCTGCGATCAGGTCTGCCAGACGGTAAAGCAGTTTTCCACGTGCCGTTTGCGTCATGTCCCGCCAAGCAGGCAGATCCAATGCCGCTTTGGCCGCAGCGACGGCATCCGATACGTCCCGAGTCGCCGCGCAATCGAATGTCGCCCACGGTTGACCAGTTGCAGGGTTGACGCTCTGCATGACTTGACCGTCCGCGCCCGCGCGCCATTCCCCTGCAATAAATAGCCTGTAATGCGGCATCTCAATCATCAATTTGTCCTCTGATTCAAGCGAAAGCGGGCATGACATCATCAATAAAGCGAGACAGCGATGCACGTTTACGCGCGGTCGTCATGCCGCTGTCGATCCAGAACGAAAACTCGTCATACCCCATGTCTTCGTAGCGCTTAATCCGGTCGATCACGTCCTCAGCTGTACCGATTGTTAAGTCCCGCGCAAGATTTTCCGGCGCCATCATCTTGTTGGCCGCCATATCTTCCGCTCTGATCTCTTCGATCAACCCCTGCTGCACGGGACGTTTGTTTTGAAACCACGCCCCAAAGTAATTATAATAGCGGCTCAATTCACCTGCTGCGCGCTCGACATCCGCATCATCTGCGGCCACATAAGAATGATGCAACAGCATGATTTTTGGTCGTTTTCCAGCGTGGCTATCGCAGGCCGCTTTAAAGCGATCCATCAAGGTCGTGATCTCATCCATCCCCTGCCAAAGCGGTGTTACCTGCACGTTGAAATCATTATGCACAGCGAATTCATGGCTGTTGGAGTCACGCGCGGCCACCCAGATCGGTGGGCCATCGGGCTGTGCGGGTTTGGGCGCTGATGTGGTGGTCGGGAAACTATAGTAGTCCCCCTTGTGCGCGCAATCGCCTTGCCAGAGCTGACGCACCAACGGCAGTGTTTCCCGCATACGCTGACCCGCGTCCCAGGCATCCATTCCTGGCATCATACGTTCGTACTCGTAGCTATAAGCCCCGCGCGCGGCGCCAATTTCCAACCGCCCACCGGTCATCAGATCGGTCATTGCGGCTTCACCTGCCAACTTGATTGGATGCCAGAACGGAACCACAACCGTGCCAGTGCCGAGCCGCAGGTTCTTGGTATGATGAGCAATATCCGTCAGCGTGGTGAAGGGGTTGGGAGCGATGGTGAACTCCATCCCGTGATGTTCGCCCGTCCAAAGCGCGCGCATGCCCCCTTCGTCCGCCATTTTGCACAGGCCGATGAAGTCCTGATAAAGTCGGTCTTGCGGCTCATCCGATGTCAAACGCTCCATATGCGCAAAGAGGGAAAATTCCATGTGAAACGTCCTTTCTAGGGGGCAATCCGGTTCGGGGAAAACTGCGTCATCAGCGCGGCGGAAAGGTCCTGTGGGTGGGTCATCGGCAACATATGGGCGGCCTGTTGCAGAACCTGGGACGTGCCGCCGCAAGCGGTTGCAAGGGCTTGCGACATCTGCGGTGTCGAATTGGGATCCTCTGCGCCAGTCATAAAAAATGCAGGGCACGTAAGGCGTGCAAGTTGCGCCGCGTCAGGGCCATCATAGTGGGCAAAAATTCTGTAAGCCGCGGCGTACCCTTTGAAGTTTGGGCGAGTCAGCCATTTCCTACAGGCATCTGAGGCCGCTTTCACATCGCCATCAGGGTTCGTACCGAACCACCGTTTTAACGTGGCACCAGGGTCACCCGCCCCTTCACAGATCAGCGCATGCGCACGCGCCTGCACAGCTTCGGCGGCAGTTTGCGAGCGGCGAAACACGGTGTTGAGCGCAATAATCGCACGTACCCGGTCAGGTAAAATCGCAGCAAGTTCCACCGCCAAGAGCGCCCCCATGGAGTGTCCCGCAAGAAAAATCGGTTGATCCAAAGCCTGGATGAATGCAGCAAACCGGTCCGTGAAGGCATCAAGTGTTGTGCTCTCTTGCAGAGGCGATTTTCCATGACCTGGCATGTCGACCGCTATCACGCGGAAACGGGGCGACAGATGTGGTAGCACCGCGCTCCAGGCTTCGGCCTGCAATCCCACGCCATGGATCAGAACGAGCGGTAGTCCTTGCCCCTCTTCAAAAAAGCAAAGCCCCCCCGCCCCGTCAGATCGCTGCCGGGTTTTCCAGATCATGGCCCAAATCCTTGAGATCCTGATACCGGTCGCCAATCCGGTGGTGTGGCCGCCCACTCGTCGCAGCCCCGAGCGCGACGATGACTTCATCTGCGCGCGGCGCATCCGGTATGGCGAATTGCAGCGTCAGATAATGCGACCGGCGACCTGCATCGTTCTTGTCCATGAGTGGGATTTGTATCGCCGTATTGGCACCACCACGGATATTGGTGAAAGCAAGATACGATTTTGCCCCGACGGCCTCGCGAAAGAAGTTCCCGAACCGAAGCGTGTGGATCAGTCCAGAAGCATGTTCAATTTCGCCATCGACGCCAACGATGCCCGCCTTGCCAAAGGCTTCGATCTTTTCGCCTCCGCCCGCCATTTCGGTTATTCGTTCAGTTAACATTTCCCCTAGCATGGGACCAAATGCCATGATCTCCGGCTTGAGGTCCTCCACAAAACGTCCAGCCCAAGGGTTACGCAGCACCGCAGCAACACCGAACAGCGTCCACGGCGAGGTGGCCGGTTTATTGCCTTCGATCAGTATTTCTTCGCGGTACTGTATGATTTTTCGGATTTCTGGCTGCATCTCTGTCCCCCGTTTTAAACACAGAGTACGGGTGCGCGATTTTTACGACAAACAAAAGAAAACGACGTGACAGCATTAGGAATACTAATGTTAAATAGCACAATGAAGAAGCCACTCCCGCCAATTACCTGGTTCCGCGCGTTTGACGCGACGGCGCGCCATCTCAGTTTTACCCTCGCGGCGCAGGAACTGGGGTTCACCCAATCCGCGATCAGTCAGAATGTGCGCGCACTCGAAGATAAATTGGGAACGCAGCTCTTTGTGCGCGGTCATCGCGCGTTGAACCTGACCGAAGCTGGGCGCTTGCTGGTGCCAGATGTTGCGGCGGCGATGGTCCAGTTGGAGCAAGCCACAGAGCGGTTCCTGCCGTCCATCACAAAACCCAAGCTGACCATCGCCGTGAGTGTCAGCATCGCGCAGTGGGTCGTCGTTCCCCGCATCGCGGCGTTTATGTCAGCACATCCAGAATGTGCTTTGCAGATCTCGACGGCGATTTGGCCAGATGATTTTGCCGCCACGAATGCAGACATCGAAATCCGCTTTGGCAGAAAAGAAGTTGTCGGCAAGGGCGCGGTTCTGATGGAGCCTTCCATTCTGCAGGTTGTGGCCACCCCAGCTCTTGCAGCCACGGTCGCGCAACATGGGCTGTTTGAGCAAACGCTCATTCAGCCAGTAGGCATCTCGACCGGATGGGCAGATGTGACGCGACGTGCCGGCATTAAGCATCATATAGAAGCCAGCCTCTTTGTTGATTCACACGGCCTTGCTGTCGACTTGGCCGTTGCGGGGGCAGGCGTCGCGTTGACACACAGCCAAATCACGCGCCACCCGATCGCTGACGGGCGTCTCGTGGTACTGCCCTTGCCGGAACGCCCTGCGGATGAAGGGTTCTTTCTGGCACAAAAGACCAATGCGCATTCAGACGTGCAAACCGCTTTCATTAAATGGTTCATCAACCCATGAACTTTACGTTAGCTGAAAAACTCAGCCGTGCCCAAAGCGCGCAGCAACAATATCTTTTGACCAGGACGCGTGATATCTTGTCACAGGCTAAGACAGATGTGGGAGAGAGGCTTTGCAACAGGTACGAAATCGGCCTTGCCAGCGAGAAAGCATGTCGATGAATCTCTACCTTACGACTTTGCGCATTCTTATCATGCGCGCGCCGACATGACCCCACCTTTCGTGTTGGTCCATGGTTTCATGGGCGGTCAGGCGCAATGGCACTTACAACGCCCCCTGCATGAACATCGCGAAGTAGTAGAGATCGCCTTACCAGGCTTTGGGCAACGCAATGAGGCACCCCCCATCGACACCATCTCAGGATTTGCGCGCAGTGTTATTGCGGATCTTGATACGCGTGGGGTCGATCGTTTTGATCTGTTGGGCCACTCCATGGGCGGCATGGTCGCGCAGGAGGTAATCCGACAGGCACCGGATCGTGTTGCGCGATTGATCCTATATGGCACAGGTGCCGTCGGTGCTCTTCCCGGCCGGTTCGAAACGATCGCCGAAAGCAAATCCCGGGCACGAGACGATGGATTGCAAGAGACTGCCAGGCGCATCGCCGCGACGTGGTTTCTGGCAAGAGAGCGTGCCACAGAATACGCAGCTTGTGCTGAGATCGCCGCGCAAACCGCGCCTGATGCCTTCGACGCCGGTTTGGATGCTATGCAAAGCTGGTCTGGCGAAGCGCATCTTGCGGCCATCGCTGCATCCACATTGGTGATCTGGGGCGATCGTGACCGCACCTATCCATGGACACAGGTGCAAACGCTTTGGCAGGGCATTCATGACGCAGGACTGGCCGTTGTGGCGGGGGCGGCCCATGCGGTCCATTTGGAAAAACCTGAATTGTTTAACGCACATATTGAGGATTTTCTCGCGCGCCGTTCATGACAGAAACCGACCCTACGTGGTGCGTTGGTCCAAATTTACCCCTTTTAGTTCATCCAGTTACCACCATCGATATTGAGCGTTTGCGCGGTGATGTAACGCGCCTCGTCAGACGCCAGAAAAACACATGGATCAGCAATCTCTTCGGGTGCGCCCATATGGCCAAGCGGCACGGCCTCGCCAACCAGCCGCTTCTTTTCACCGATTGCGCGACCCTCGTATTTTGCAAACAGACTGTCGACCGTTGCCCACATCGGCGTATCGATCACACCAGGCGCCACCGCGTTAACCCGTATTCCGTCCTTGGCAAGTTCCAAAGCCATGGACTGCGTGATCGAGATCACTGCCGCTTTGGTCGAACAATAGATCATGACGTTGGCTTCACCTCTGCGCCCGGCCTGCGAGGAAAAGTTGATGATCGCGCCACCACCGCGTTTTTTCATACCAGGCACGACCGCCTTGATTGCAAAAATTGTTCCCCCGACATTTACATCGTACTGACGGCGATAATCTTCATGCGTCACATCTTCGATGGGTCCCATATTGAAAATACCGGCGTTGTTCACAAGGATGTCGATGCCGCCATAGGTCTCTTCCACCACACGCACGCCTTCAGCAATCGAAGACGGATCCGTCACATCCATGGCGATCCCCATGCCGTTCACCGCCTTGCCTGTCTCCGCCGCCGCATCAGCCTGCAGATCGGCTACGATCACTTGCGCACCTTCGCGTGCATAGGCTTCGCAAACCGCGCGACCGATCCCGCGCGCACCACCGGTGACAAGCGCCACTTTTCCTTCAAGCCGTTTCATACTCCGCCCCCAATTTTTTGTGTTCTCGTTCAATAAGCAAGCAATGCGCACATGCGTTTTGCACAGATACACTCGCTCTGTCAGCGCCATAAGCACACAACTAAAAGGAGGCGGTCAATACGGTTTCAAGCCGCGTGCATTTTACCTTAGGAACTGCGCATTCAGGACGCTCGATCAACAGTCTCTTGAAAGACGTGATGATCAGGCAGAATTTCGAATGATGAGGCGCGCCGGAAACACAATATCCTTGCGCGCCGAAACATTGCCACCACTCTCAATGATCTCAAAAAGCGTCTCGGCCGCATTTTCGGAAACAGCGGTATAATCATGGGCCGCAGTGGTCAGCGACGGACAGGTGAATTTTGCGTAGGGGTGGTCATCATGAGAGGCCACCCGCATGTCGCTGCCAGCGTTTCGGCCGATGCGCAAACCACGTTCATAGCAGGCCGACAGAAAGCCGATGGCCAGGCGATCATTGCTGCACAAGACAGTTTTTGTGGGGAGGGTCTTTTCATCCAGAACCTTGAAGCCACCGGCGCGGCCAATCTCTTCGAACGCCCAACCTTCGCCCTCGACGCTAATCACATGGCCTTCCAAGCCCAGACGCTCCATCACCTGCACATAGGCCTTGCGCCGTCGGTGCGCGTTCGGGTTGGCAGGCGTACGCATTTCCAGAAATGAAGGCGGCTCACCCGTGCGCACGAGGTATTCAACGGTTTGAGACACGAAACTGTAGTTGTCCGATCCAACAAAAGCGTGGCCGATCCCATCAAGACTGCTGTCAAAGAGAACCGTCGGGATATCACGGCAAAACAACTCGATCGCAGACTTGTCTGAACTGCGTCCCAACGGCGCCAGCAGGACACCTGCGGGTTTCAAAGATCGCAGGCTTTGCAGAATTTCGATTTCCTGCGCCGTTTCTCCATGCGAGTTGAAAAGCGAGGGCGCATATCCCGCCTCAATGCAGCGTCGTTCCATCATCCGCGCGATCTCGGAAAAGAATGGGTCAGCGAGGTAAGGCACCACAACGCCAATGTTTTTGGTCAACCGTCTGTTCTGGTTCACCGCATAGAAATTCGGCCTGTAGTCATACTTCTCCAGGGCGGATTCAATCCGCATGCGTGTGGTTTGGCGCACGCTGTCCGGATTATTGAAGTACTTCGACAAGGTCGGTCTCGAAATCCCGCTCAGCGCCGCAAATTCTTCCATGTTTTTTATTTTTGTGCTGTCCATCCCAGTTTGCCCGTTTTTTGCTCCCCCGCATTTTTTACACGCGCAAATTAATTTTGTCGCGCGCAAAATTATGAGATGCCAACAGACCGCCGACTTTTTAGATACACACCTGCTGATTTCTGCCGATAACGACCAATTTCATGTGATCCATTGACGGTAACCGCAGGTTTGGTTGCGGGCGGCATTTGGAAGTCGATTGCCTTCGCAAGATCCGATTTCCCATTGCAGTCCAACAAGGAAAGATGAAGGAATAGTTCCGCAGATACGCGCGTAATGCGCACCAAATGGCAAGACACCAAGGAGCGCTCCTTTGATCGAGCGCTGAAGGGAACCGAACAATGACAAGACATGGCGGGCAGATCCTCGTTGAAAGCCTTGTGGCTCTGGGCGCGTCAAAAGCTTTTGGCGTGCCGGGCGAAAGCTACCTTGCTGTGCTCGACGCGCTTTTTGACACAGATGGCAAGCTGGACTTTGTCAATTGTCGCAACGAAGGGGGTGCCAGTTTCATGGCGGCTGCCTGGGGGAAGTTGACCGGCCAACCGGGCATTTGCATGGCCACCCGTGGCCCTGGAGCTACCAATGCCTCAATCGGGGTACATACGGCGATGCAAGACAGTGCGCCGATGATACTTTTCGTAGGACAGATTGGGACCGACATGCGCGGTCGTGAAGCCTTTCAGGAAGTCGATTACCGTGCAGTTTTCGGCAGCCTTGCCAAATGGGCGGTCGAGATCGACACCCCTGACCGTATCCCCGAAATCCTGGCGCGCGCTTGGAAGACAGCGATGACCGGGCGTCCGGGTCCAGTTGTCGTTGCCCTGCCTGAAGACATGCTGACCAGCACGAGCGAAACCGCCCCTCTGCAAGGTCCCGCATCCTACCCCGAAGCGCACCCCTCCCCTGATACCATGGCGCAAACACGCAAAATCCTAGCGCAAGCCAAGCGGCCCCTCATTCTCTATGGTGGGTGCAACTGGTCAGTGTCAGGCATGCGCGCACTTCAAACCTTTGCCGAACACTCTGATATTCCCGTTGTTTCAGTTTTCCGATATCAGGACCAGTTTGATAACTTCTCGCCGTGTTTTTGCGGCGAAGCGGGCGTAGGAATGACACCCGGCGTTCGCGAACTGATGTCAGAAGCGGATGTGATCCTAGCGATTAATAATCGTTTCGGCGAAAACTCTACCGACGCATGGACGCTTCTTGAAGTTCCGATACCCAGGCAACGGCTTATCCATGTTCATGGCGCACATAGTGAATTGGGCAAGATTTACCAACCCGAGCTAGGAATCCAAAGTGGCCCCAATGCTTTCGCACAAGCACTCGCGGACGTTCCCGTTGAGGGAGAATGGGCAGATTGGCGTCGTCATGCCCGCGCGACATGGGAGGCCGGTTTTGAGCTCTCAGACCTGCCAAGCCCGGTAGATATGGGCAAGGTCACAGCACACCTCAATGCGGTTCTGCCCGACGATGTAATCATTACCAATGGCGCGGGAAACTTCACGGTCTGGCCCAATAAGTTCTTCAAGTATGGCGCTACGGCCCGCCTGCTTGCGCCACAGTCTGGTGCTATGGGCTACGGTGTGCCTGCGGCGATTGCTGCCAAGATCGCGGCGCCTGACCGTACCGTTGTGTGTTTTGCCGGGGACGGAGATTTTCAAATGAATTGTCAGGAACTTGCAACTGCGGCGCAAGCAGGCGCGCAGCCGATCATTTTGATCTTGAACAACGGTATTTACGGCACCATTCGCGCGCATCAGGAACGACATTATCCGACCCGCGTCTCCGCCACTGATATGGGTATGAACCCAGATTTCGCCGCACTGGCCAAATCTTACGGCTTTCACGGAGAAAGAGTAGAAAACACAGCTAACTTTGCTGCGGCGTTCGAAAGGGCGCGCGCATCAAAGACCGGAGCTGTTCTGGATCTCAACATATCCGCCGAAGCGCTCACACCGCGCGTCACACTATCGCAAATGCGCGCGGCCGCTTTGGATCATTTCTAAATCGCGTTGGCGCACAGTTCTGCTGCCCAGCCGCCAACTGTTGATCGCGATCAAAAGCGCGGGAGCTTTCGCCTGCACCCGCGCAGTTAGTAACCTCGATTTCTGCTTTGAGGTTTGGTTTTCGCAGAACTTACTCTGCGGCTACACGCAGCGCACGGTTTTGATGTCCTGAATGCGCGAACCAATTCTGTGCGGCACCAACGCCCGCGCCCAATTGAATCGACGCCCCCGCCCGTACCAGCGACATTTCCGCGATGGAAAGTGCTGTCAAACACATTCCTTCGTTCATGTCCCCGATATGCCCAATGCGGAAAACCTTGCCTGCAAGCTGCGCAAGGCCTGAGCCAAAGGAAGCATTGTAGTCTTCATAAGCGATGCGCAGCACATCGCGTGCGTCAACATCGTCCGGCACCCGAATCGCGGAGACGGTGTCCGAGTAGACCGAATGATCTTCTGCCACGAGTTCGAGACCCCATGCCGCGACACCGCGCCGAACGCCCTCGGCCAGTCGGTGATGGCGTGCAATTACGTTATCCAACCCCTCTTCGCGCAGGATTCGGTCAAGCGATCTGCGCAATCCATGGAACAGCTGAGTTGCCGGCGTGTAGGGAAAATACCCGTCCTTGTTCAATGCCACCATATCGGAAAATTCAAAGTAAGCGCGGCGCATGGTTGACGTTTTGCTGGCCTGCATCGCTTTGTCGCTGATCCCAAGGATACCGAGACCCGCCGGCAGCATCAGACCTTTTTGCGAGCCTGTCACCGCCAGATCCACGCCCCATGCGTCCATTTTGAAGTCCAGCGACGCAATCGAAGACACGCCGTCTACAAACAAAAGTGCACCGTGCCCACAGGCATCCATCGCCTGACGCACACCAGCTATATCGGATGTGACACCCGTTGCTGTTTCATTGTGTGTCACGAAGACGGCCTTGATTTCATTGCTTCGGTCATCGCCCAGGCGCCGGGCGTAATCCTCAACTGGAACGCCTGCGCCCCAGGGCACATCAATCACTTCAACGTCCAGCCCCAACCGCTCGGCCATTTCGACCCAAAGGTGCGAGAATTGACCAAACCGGCTCATCAGCACCTTGTCGCCCGGGTTAAGCGTATTTGTGATCGCAGCTTCCCACGCGCCCGTACCGGACCCCGGGTACATCATCACGGTGCCTGTTTCTGTCTGGAACACCTGCTTGAGATCATCGAAAAGCGACAGGGTCAGATCACCAAAATCAGGCGCTCGCATGTCTTGCATCGGGACATTCATTGCCTGACGTACACATTCCGGTACGTTGGTCGGGCCTGGAATGAAGAGATGTGTTTGTCCTGTTTTCATGATCGATTCCTCCATTGGTTGCGCAGGGTGTCGCATGTGACGGGAAATTCGCGAAACAGAACCGAGTCCTGCTGTGGATGCACAAAATTTACAAACACCGGATTTGTAAAGTTGTGTAAAATACAGTATACAACCGCATATGAAAGTCTTCGTTGGCCCTCGACTGCGCCGCCTGCGCAAGGAAATCAGGCAGACCCAAGCCCAGATGGCCCGCAATCTGGGAATCAGTACGTCCTATGTAAATTTGCTCGAAAAAAACGAACGCAGTATTTCAGTCCCGGTTTTGCTCAAGCTATTGGAAGTCTACGGTGTCGATTGGCGTGATTTGGCGGACAATGAGGACACAGCATTGCTGGCCGATATGCGCGCCGCCCTGCAGGATCCGCTGTTTGAACCTGACAGACCAGATTTGACGCAATTGCGCGCAGCACTTGCGCATAGCCCCGATCTCGCAACTTCCTTTTTACGTCTGCATCGTGCTCATCAGGCAGCGACCGACCAATTGATGTCCCTGACCGAAACGCGCACCGATGACGCAGCCCGCCCCGGCGTGTCACCCGAAGCCGCCGTGCACCTGTTCTTTCGCAAACGGAAGAACCACTTTCCCGAACTCGAAACCAAGGCCCGGGTTTTTTGGCAGGATGAGCACGTGGAGCCTGACGATATTTATGCGGCCCTAAAGGCAAGGCTTAGGGCGCGCTTTGGGATCGTCGTGCGCGTGGTACCTGTCGAAAAACTGGCGGGTGGCTTGCGAGAATACGACGAGGAACGTCGGGATATCCTGTTAAGTCAGGCCCTCGATCACCCGAACCGCGTGTTCCAGCTGGTCCATGTTTGCGGCTTGCTGGAACAAAAAGAAATTCTGGACCGATTGCTTGCAGATGCAGATGTTGGTGACGCGCGCGGTGAGACGCGCTGCCGAGTGGAGCTGGCGAACTACTTTGCTGCGTCCGTCTTGATGCCCTACGCGGATTTTCTCGCAGAGGCGATATCGTGCAAATACGACTTTGCCCACTTAGCTGCACGATTCGGCGTAAGCTTTGAACAGGCTTGCCACCGTGCAACGACACTCCAGCAACCCGGTGCGCTGGGGGTACCCTTCTTTTTCATGCGGATCGATAAGGCAGGAAATGTCAGCAAAAGGTTCAACGCAACCGACTTTCATCTAGCGGAATACGGAGGAGCCTGTCCCCGCCTCGACATCCACACATCTTTCCGCACGCCCGGGCGGATCAACACGCAGTTTGTTGAGATGCCGGATTCAAGTAGGTTTTTTGTATTTTCCCAAACCGTGGATCGCCCCGTTACGACGCGCCACGAACAAGATCGGCGGCTGGCCGTCGCGATGGGCTGCGCCGTCGATCACGCCACTGATATCGGCTACGCTGAGGGCTTGGCCCTGACAGATACAAATGTCATGCCAATCGGGATTAACTGCCGTGTATGCCCACGTCAAAACTGTGATCAACGTGCACATGACGCCGTTGTCATGACAGATCCGCTCGACGCCCGACGACGCGGCGCCACACGTTACGATCAGTAAAGCCAACAGAATGATACGAATAGTTTTGCTGATATAGATGAGAAAGAGCGCTGGTTGCGTCTGGGTAGCGCTAAACATACTCACTGGAATTTTCTTTGGTGAGTGGAGTTACAGGCCGCTCAAAATTGCTCCTCGCCCCATGCGTTGACCTCTCAAAAAAAGGATCGCCTCAAGCAGTTCATCAATACGCAATTCCCACAACAGCTTCACATCGCAGATCCAGTGCAGGCTGGCTAAGATCAAGCCCCATTGAGCGTCTTGCGTTATATATCAATGAACTGGATGATTTGGTGCCCAGGAGAGGACTCGAACCTCCACGTCCATACGGACACTAGCACCTGAAGCTAGCGCGTCTACCATTCCGCCACCTGGGCCAGTGTCGTGGAGTTGGCGTTTAAGCCCAACGTCTGGGCGAGTCAAACGGAATTTCCGGGTATCGCTGAGGCCAAAGGCAATCTCTTGGATTGTGCGCATTTGCGCCTTGTTTCGTGTCATGCGGGACGGTACATCAGAGGTCAAAGCAGCACGAAAGAGGTCAGCGATGTCGAAACTGGTCACGATCTACGGCGGATCCGGATTTGTCGGACGCTACATCGCACGCAGGATGGCAAAGGCAGGCTGGCGTGTACGCGTCGCGGTGCGGCGACCCAATGAGGCGATTTTCGTGAAGCCCTACGGTGTCGTCGGGCAGGTGGAACCGGTATTTTGCAACATCCGCGACGACGCATCCGTGGAATCCGTGTTGGCTGGCGCGGACGCGGTCGTAAACTGCGTTGGCATTTTGGCCGAAGACTCAAAGAACAAATTTGACACCGTTCAGACCGAAGGCGCGACACGGATTGCCCGGATTGCCGCGCAGCACGGTATTTCCAACATGGTGCATGTTTCAGCCATTGGCAGCGATGCAGATTCCGACAGCGATTATGCGCGCACCAAGGCACTTGGCGAAGCTGGTGTGCTAGAGCATATGCCCTCGGCTGTCATTTTGAGGCCATCAATTGTCTTTGGGTCAGAAGATTTGTTTTTCAATCGCTTTGCCAGCATGACAAAACTTGGCCCCTTCCTACCTGTCGTGGGCGCGGACACCAAATTCCAACCGGTTTACGTTGACGATATTGCAAAAGCCGCTGAAAAAGCGCTGCTCGGCCATGTCACACCGGGCATTTATAGCCTTGGTGGCCCAGATGTTGCTAGCTTCAGAGAACTCATGGCAATGATGCTGGAAACCATTCATCGCAAGCGCCTGGTGATAAACTTGCCGTTTTTCGCCGCGCGCATGATGGCCTTTGGATTTGACACGATGCAGAGCCTGACGCTTGGACTTGTCAAGAACGGGATGATCACACGGGATCAGGTGCGCAATCTGGCGCGGGACAACGTCGTTGGCGCGAATGATCAGGGGTTCGAGGCATTGGGCATTGAACCGACAGCATTGACGTCTGTTTTACCTGAATACCTTTGGCGGTTCCGGCCCTCGGGCCAATATGACGCGATCAAGAACTCGGCCAAGAATCTGCGCACCTAAGGCGGGCTTTCATTGCGCAGGTATGGTGCCAGGTGATGCCCGGCAGCGTGCAAGTGGCGTTCCTAGCTGTAGGCGACAGACAGAAGAACAACCCCCAGCAGCACGCGATACACAACATATGGCGTAAAGCTTACACTTTGGAGAAGTCGCATCATTAGCGACAGCGCAATAAGAGCCGCGACAAATGCAAAGAGAGCTGCGATCAAACCGTCACGCGCCATTTGCCAATCAGCGGCTCCGACAACATCGATACTGAGTACGGCACCCGACGCGATGATCGTCGGGATCGACATGAGCATGGAAAGCTTCGCCGCCCCTTCCCGACCGTAACCGAGCTTGCGCGCCGCGGTAATAGTGATCCCCGAACGCGACGTCCCCGGAACCAGTGACAAAACTTGCGCCAGCCCCATGACAAAAGCATGTTTCAGGCTCCAGGCTTCAGCAGTGCGTTGTTCCGAACCGGTCTTATCCGCCCAGTAGAGCAATAACCCAAAGCCAAGCGTGGTCCATCCAATCACCGCCATAGATCTGAACGCCGCATCAAGACCCATTACTTTGATCGCTAGTCCAGCGATCATCACAGGGATGGTCGCAACCAAGAGACAGAGCGCAAGAAACGCGCCTTGCGTGTCAATTTTGCCTTTGATCAGGCGCAGACATCCCACTGCGGCAATACGAACATCAGCACGAAAATAGAGCAAAACCGCAAACAACGATCCGACATGTACGGCAACGTCAATCGCAAGACCCTGGTCCGGCTGGCCTGTAAGACTAGGAAGCAGTACGAGATGACCTGACGAACTAATCGGCAGAAACTCAGTGATGCCCTGGATCACAGCCACAAGGAAAAGATTAAAGGTCGTCATTATTTCCGCGCCGAATCCACTGTACCCGCGTGGTATAAGCGTGCAGGATTAAATGGGAAGCAGCAATTTAGATCCGATTCGGACCTAAAAATACACCCTAAATTGTAAGCTCGCACAGATGCACTCCAAAAAATCTGATTTTAGGTAACACTTACTGACTTTATTTCCTTAAAGAGTTCACGTATTGGTGCGGCTCGGAACGAAATCAGAGGAATTGCGACATGGCTGGCCAACAGATGCTGAAGTTTGTGACTGTCGACAGAGACATGCCTGAAAAGCGGACTGCGGATACGCGTCGCGAGGACTTTAACGAGATTTACGCCGAATATGCGGACGCGAAGGCCAAGGAGCAATCCAGCCGCTGTAGCCAGTGCGGAGTACCTTATTGCCAGAGCCATTGCCCGCTGCACAACAATATTCCCGACTGGTTGCGTTTGACCGCAGAAGGACGCTTGCAAGAAGCCTACGAAGTGAGCCAGGCAACCAATACTTTTCCCGAAATCTGCGGTCGAATCTGCCCGCAAGATCGTCTTTGCGAAGGCAATTGCGTAATCGAACAATCCGGCCATGGCACCGTAACAATCGGCGCCGTCGAAAAATACATTACGGATACCGCTTGGGAAGAAGGCTGGGTCCAACCCATCACACCCAATGCAGAACGCGGCGAATCCGTTGGCATTATTGGCGCCGGGCCCGGTGGACTTGCTGCAGCTGATGTACTGCGTCGCGCAGGTGTTCAAGTCACAGTGTACGACCGCTATGATCGCGCGGGCGGTCTGCTGACCTATGGCATCCCTGGTTTCAAGCTGGAAAAAGATATCGTCATGCGCCGTAACGAGCAGCTTGAAAAAGGGGGCGTGACCTTCAAACTGAACTGCGCCGTCGGAGATGACGTGTCCTTTGCGGATATCCGTGCAAAACACAGCGCTGTCATTATCGCAACCGGTGTCTACAAAACGCGGGAATTGGAAGCGCCCGGTGTAGGCGGTGAAGGTTTGGTGCGTGCCATCGACTTCTTGACCGCGAGCAACCGTAAAAGCTTTGGCGATGCGGTGCCCGAGTTCGACAACGGCGCCTTGGATGCATCAGGCAAGAAGGTCGTAGTCATCGGCGGCGGAGATACCGCGATGGATTGCGTTCGCACCTCTATTCGGCAGGGCGCGACATCAGTGAAATGTCTCTACCGTCGCGACCGCGCCAATATGCCTGGATCTCAGCGCGAAGTGCAGAATGCTGAAGAAGAAGGCGTAATTTTCGAGTGGCTGTCGGCGCCAAAAGGGTTCGTCGGCGATCCTGTAACGGGCGTGATGGTTCAGAAGATGCGCCTTGGAGCACCTGATGCGACAGGCCGCCAAACGCCGGAGGTAATCGAAGGCGCGGACTATATTGAAGAAGCCGATCTAGTGATCATGGCACTTGGGTTTGAGCCTGAAGCCTTGCCGACCCTCTGGGGTGAACCTGAACTGCCAATCACGCGTTGGGGTACGGTCAAAGCGGCCTTCACCACCGGAGAAACGTCTTTGGAAAACGTCTATGCAGTCGGCGATATCGTGCGGGGCGCGAGCCTTGTCGTCTGGGCCATCCGTGATGGGCGAGACTGTGCCGAAGCGCTGCTACAAAAATTCGACGCCCATGCGTCCATTGCGGCCGAGTAACTGCGGCCGGACATACTTGGTCCGTCGCGGCCAAGCATACAAATGGTTCTGATGCGCTTTCGGGATTGAACCCCAGGAAGCAGACCGAAGGGAGGCTATTGCCATGACAGAAATGCGTGAGATCAAAGGACAGTGCCTGTGTGGCGCTGTGACTGTATCTGCTCTCTACGATGGCGGTCCACTCTCTGCGTGTCATTGCGATATGTGCCGCCGTCATTCCAGCAGCCTTTTTATCGGGGTTGCCGCGGATCAATCCAGCATTGTCGTGAAGGGACCCGCCAAGAGTTTCCGTTCGTCCGAATGGGCCGAGCGTGGCTTTTGTTCGGAGTGTGGATCAACCCTATGGTACGGGACCATTCACGATGGCGCGCGTTACCTTGGTGCAGGACTATTTGACAATGCGGCAGGTGGCGCCATTTCGGTTGAGTACTTTGCAGATCAATGCCCCAAGGGCTACCGCCTTGAGGGGATCGAGAAGCGCATGAGTGCCGAGGAGACTATCGCGCATTTTACAGATGGTTCTGAGGAGGGCGTATGACCCAAGGCAAACTTACCGGACACTGTCTCTGCGGGGCCGTCACCATTACAGTCGATGGAAAACATGTGCCCAGCCCTGGCGCCTGCCACTGCCGCATGTGCCAAAAATGGTCTGGTGGTATCTTCATGTGTTTCGAAGCAAAGGCCGACGCCGTGCATGTTGCTGGTGACGTCACACGCTATGCGTCATCCGGGTTTTCCGAACGGACTTTTTGCACCGCCTGCGGGTCGCACCTTTGGATGCGTGACATTGATCCGTCAGGCGGCAATTACGAGTTGATGCCCGGCCTGTTTGACGAGGCTCAAGACTGGCCCACGCGGTCAGAAATTTACACCGATCGCGCAATCGCGCCGCTCGCCGGGGATCACCCGCGTGCCACCAAAGCGCAGTATGAAGCTAAAAACAAATTCGTTGAGGGAGATGCCTGATGACCAAATATGATGATGCATGGGTTGCCCAGGAAGAAGCCAAGCGCGCCAAGATGGCCGAAACTGGCCTTTATGCGCCCGAAGAAGAACATTCGTCTTGTGGCGTAGGACTTGTCGTTTCAATCGACGGCAAGCCAAGCCGCAGGGTGGTCGAAAACGGGATCCAGGCGCTCAAGGCGATTTGGCACCGTGGTGCTGTGGACGCTGACGGAAAAACCGGTGATGGCGCGGGCATTCACGTACAAATCCCAGCACGGTTTTTCTACGATCAAGTGCGCCGCACGGGTCACCACCCCAAGACCGATCTGATGATGGCCGTCGGGCAAGTCTTTCTGCCCCGAACAGATTTTGGCGCGCAGGAAACCTGCCGGACAATTGTCGAAACCGAAATTCTGCGCATGGGCTATTACATCTATGGCTGGCGCCACGTGCCCGTGAACGTCTCTGTGCTCGGTGACAAGGCCAACGCTACACGTCCCGAGATTGAGCAGATCCTGCTCAGCAATATCAAAGGCGTGGACGAAGAAACCTTCGAACGTGAGCTTTACGTAATCCGGCGGCGCATCGAGAAGGCAGCAGCAGCAGCGGGTATCACACAGCTTTACATCGCATCGCTTTCCTGTCGTTCGATCATCTACAAAGGGATGATGCTGGCCGAACAGGTTGCTGAATTTTATCCCGATCTCATGGATGAGCGATTCGAAAGCGCATTCGCCATCTATCACCAGCGGTATTCGACGAATACCTTCCCACAATGGTGGCTGGCGCAGCCCTTCCGAATGCTGGCACATAACGGCGAGATCAACACACTTAAGGGCAACCTGAACTGGATGAAGAGCCATGAAATCCGCATGGCGTCCGGTACCTTTGGCGACATGGCTGAGGACATCAAGCCCATCGTGCCGGCGGGGTCGTCCGACTCTGCTGCGTTGGATGCGGTGTTCGAAGTGCTCGTGCGTGCGGGACGCAAAGCGCCCATGGCCAAAACAATGCTGGTGCCAGAAAGTTGGTCCAAGCAGGCGATTGAGCTGCCACAGGCCTGGCGCGATATGTATTCCTACTGCAACTCCGTTATGGAGCCTTGGGACGGCCCGGCGGCCCTCGCCATGACAGATGGTCGTTGGGTCTGTGCGGGCTTGGATCGCAACGGCTTACGGCCAATGCGTTACGTGGTGACGGGTGACGGCATGCTGATTGCCGGTTCAGAAGCCGGCATGGTTCCGCTGAATGAAGCAGATGTCGTCGAAAAAGGTGCCTTGGGCCCTGGCCAGATTTTGGCTGTTGATATGCAGGAAGGGGCTTTGTTTCACGATACGGAAATCAAAAATAAGCTCGCAGACAGCCAGCCTTTCGGCGACTGGGTTAGCAAAATAAACGATCTAGACCAAGCGCTGTCAGGCGTAACAGAAAAGCCGGTCTATACCGGCGGCGATCTACGACGCCGTCAGGTGGCCGCAGGTTACAGTATTGAAGAGCTTGAACAAATCCTCGCACCCATGGCCGAGGATGGCAAAGAAACATTGGCCTCGATGGGCGATGACACACCATCAGCGGTTCTATCCAAGAAGTACCGCCCGCTCAGCCACTTTTTTAGGCAGAACTTCAGTCAGGTGACAAACCCGCCAATTGACAGCTTGCGCGAGTACCGGGTGATGAGCCTCAAGACGCGCTTTGGTAACCTTAAGAACGTGCTGGATGAAGACAGCAGCCAGACCGAGATCATCACACTCGACAGTCCCTTTGTCGGCAATGCGCAATTTGATGAACTCGTGAAGCATTTTAATGCGGATCTGGTTGAAATTGACTGCACATTTACCACTGGTTTGGGCAATCTAAGCGCGGGCCTCAAGCGCATTCGCGAAGAAGCCGAGGACGCAGTGCGGTCAGGTGCTGGTCACCTCGTGCTGACAGATCATATGAGCGATACCGATAAAATCGGCATGCCAATGATCCTCGCCACCTCGGCAGTGCACAGCCATTTGGTGCGCAATGGTCTAAGGACTTTTTGCTCGCTTAATGTCCGATCTGCCGAATGTATTGACCCGCATTACTTCGCCGTCCTGGTCGGTGCGGGTGCCACAATCGTCAATGCCTACCTGGCCGAGGATTCTCTGGCGGATCGGATCGAGCGCGGTCTGCTCGATACAGCGCTGACCGAAGCTGTCGCGCGCTATCGCAATGCCATTGATCAGGGGCTGCTCAAGATCATGGCCAAGATGGGAATTTCTGTGATTTCTTCCTATCGTGGCGGGCTGAATTTCGAAGCTGTGGGTCTCAGCCGGGCCATGTGCGCGGAGTATTTCCCCGGCATGACCAGCCGCATCAGCGGCATTGGTGTCAGCGGTATCCAGCATAAGGTCGAAGACGTGCACCGCGTGGCCTGGGCAAACACCGCGTCGGTCTTGCCTATTGGCGGCTTCTACAAAGCGCGCCAATCCGGGGAGACCCACGCCTGGGAAGCCACGTCGATGCACATGATGCAAATGGCCTGTAATCAGGCCTCGTATGCAATGTGGACGCAATATTCCGCCAAGATGCTGAGCAACCCACCGATCCATTTGCGCGACCTGCTCGATATCAAGCCACTTGGCAACGCGATCCCATTGGAAGATGTCGAAAGCATCACCTCGATCCGCAAGCGTTTTGTCACCCCCGGCATGAGCCTTGGTGCGCTGAGCCCCGAAGCGCATAAGACGTTGAACGTGGCGATGAACCGCATCGGCGCGAAATCAGATAGTGGTGAGGGTGGTGAAGACCCCGCACATTTCGTGCCTGAACCCAACGGCGACAACCCGTCCGCCAAGATCAAGCAGGTGGCGTCAGGGCGCTTTGGCGTTACAGCCGAATATCTCAACCAATGCGAAGAGCTTGAGATCAAGGTCGCCCAAGGCGCCAAGCCCGGCGAAGGCGGACAGCTTCCCGGCATGAAGGTGACGGATCTGATTGCACGGCTGCGGCACTCGACCAAGGGAGTCACGTTGATTTCACCCCCGCCGCACCATGATATCTACTCGATCGAGGATCTGGCGCAGCTCATCTATGATCTCAAGCAGATCAACCCGCGCTGCAAGGTAACGGTCAAATTGGTGGCGTCCTCGGGCGTTGGAACCATTGCAGCAGGCGTGGCCAAGGCCAAAGCAGACGTAATTCTGATTTCAGGCCATAACGGAGGCACAGGTGCATCGCCTGCGACCTCGATCAAATACGCGGGCTTGCCCTGGGAAATGGGCCTGACAGAAGCGCATCAGGTGCTTGCCATGAACAATCTGCGCGAACGTGTGACGCTAAGGACCGACGGTGGTTTGCGTACGGGCCGTGATATTGTCATGGCAGCGATGCTCGGAGCCGAGGAATACGGGATCGGCACTGCCGCCCTGATCGCCATGGGCTGCATCATGGTCCGTCAATGCCAGTCCAACACCTGCCCCGTCGGCGTGTGCACACAAGACAAGGCGTTGCGCGACAAATTTACCGGCAATGCGGACAAGGTGGTGAATCTAATTACTTTCTATGCCACAGAAGTGCGCGAAATTCTTGCCAGCATCGGGGCGCGCAGCCTGGATGACGTCATCGGGCGTGCCGATCTTTTGACACAGGTCAGCCGTGGGTCGGCACATCTGGATGATCTGGATCTGAACCCGCTTCTGATCACCGTCGATGGCGCAGCGGACATCGTCTACAACCGCGACAAGGAACGCAACCCGGTGCCAGATACGCTGGATGCAGAGATCGTACGGGACGCACAACGCTTCCTGGAAGACGGTGAAAAGATGCAACTGTCCTATGCGGTGCAAAACACGCACCGGACTGTCGGCACGCGCACTTCGAGCCACATCGTCAAGAAGTTCGGCATGCGCAATGCACTGCAACCTGACCACCTGACGGTCAAACTCAGCGGCTCAGCAGGGCAATCGCTTGGAGCATTTGCCGCCCCGGGCCTCAAGCTCGAGGTTTCGGGTGATGCGAATGACTATGTCGGCAAGGGGCTCTCGGGTGGTCGGATTGTGGTACGCCCGCCGATGATTTCACCCGTGGACGCTGGCGAGAACACCATCATTGGCAACACGGTGCTTTATGGTGCAACCGATGGATACCTCTTTGCAGCAGGGCGGGCGGGCGAACGTTTTGCCGTGCGTAACTCGGGTGCCAAAGTGGTGATCGAAGGCTGCGGATCGAACGGGTGCGAATACATGACAGGCGGCGTTGCTGTTATCGTCGGGTCTATTGGGGCCAATTTCGGTGCCGGGATGACAGGTGGCATGGCCTATCTGTACGATCCTGATGGCAAAGCCCCCGCGTTGATGAACATGGAAACACTGGTGACCTGCCCGGTGAGCGTCGATCATTGGCTGGGACAATTGGAAGAACTGCTCGAAACGCATCTGAGCGAAACCGGCAGTCGCAGGGTGGCCAATATCCTGCAGCACTGGGACACGGAGCGGCACAATTTCCTGCAGGTCTGTCCCAAGGAAATGCTGGTGCACCTCCCCGCTCCGCTAAGCCTTGAGGAAGGGGCCATCCCCGCCGAATAATGCGGTGCACAGCAGCGGTTCACAACTAGCCATGGCGGGCATAAAGTCTCGCCATGGCAAAACGCGCAATCAAGAAAAAATCCAGCAAATCCAAAAAGCCACGCCGCGCGGCGCGCTCTGTGCTCCGGTATGCATTGCGCGGGCTGATCGGCCTGGTGGTGATTGGCGCACTGATCATGGTCGCCGGGCGCTTTGTAGCGCCCTGGACGACGCCTTATATGCTCTCTCAAGGCCGCGCCTTGGGGGGTGTTGAATACGAGTGGGTTGCGCTGGATGACATCGCCCCCGTCATGGCCCGTTCTGTTGTCGCGGCGGAGGATGCGAATTTCTGCACCCATTGGGGCTTCGACATGGCGGCGATCCGGCAGGCGCTCGAAGAGGGGGGGACCCGTGGCGCTTCCACGATCAGTCAGCAAACGGTCAAGAACCTTTACCTTTGGCACGGGCGCAATTACACGCGCAAAGCGCTGGAGGCACTGCTGACCCCTGCACTGGAAGCGGTCTGGTCCAAAAAGCGCATAATCGAGGTGTACCTCAACATCGCGGAATTCGACACCGGTATATTCGGGGTCAAGGCCGCGTCCCGCCATTACTTTGGCGTCGCACCCGCCGATCTGACAGCGACACAGGCCGCGCGCCTCGCGGCAATCCTACCAAACCCCAAAGAACGTTCTGCCTCCCAACCCTCACCTTTCGTGCGCAAAAGAACCCGTTCGATCATCGACGGCGCCGCAACAATTCGCAAAGACGGCAGGGCGGCCTGTTTCGAGAGTTGAATCCAACGCCCGTTGCGGGCATTGAAGAGAGACCCTTTGCAATTTGGAAAACCTCGTGGCGCGCCTATACCATGTTCCCCTCTCTCCGTTCTGCCGAAAGGTTCGCTTGAGCCTTGCAGAAAAGAAGCTCGAAGTTGAACTGGTCGAGGAACGCTATTGGGAGGAAGATCCCGAATTCATGCGGCGCAACCCGGCGGGTAAAGTACCCGTTCTGAAAATTGATAACACGATCATGACGGAAAGCGCGGCTATCTGCGAGTACATCGAAGAGACCCGCCCCGAACCATCATTGATGCCCTCGGATCCGATTGCACGCCAGGAAGTACGGCGCCTGGTGGGGTGGTTCGACGATAAATTTCACAACGAAGTGACTTCGAAACTGCTCTATGAACGGGTCAATAAAAAAGTCATGAAAAAAGGCTATCCCGACAGCACGAATGTCAAAGCCGGTGCTAAGGCGGTCAAGTATCATCTCGACTACATGGCCTGGCTTCTGGATCATCGACGCTGGCTCGCAGGCGACAACATGACCCTTGCCGATTTCGCTGCCGCCGCACATCTCAGCGCTTTGGATTACATTTCGGACGTAGATTGGAACCGCTCTGACGTGGTCAAGGACTGGTATGCCAAGATCAAATCACGCCCGGCTTTCAGATCCATTCTGGCGGATCAGGTATCCGGCTTCCCACCCCCCAAACACTATAATGACCTCGATTTCTAAACCACACGCTGCTGATTGGCGGCCCTGTCTCATACGCCGCAATGGATGATCTGAAAACACGTCTCACGACACAAGCCTTGTCAGAAGGGTTTATCGCCTGTCGCATTTGCCGCCCCGATGCGGTGCCCGACGTCGCTGAGCGCCTCAAAGCCTTTGTGGATGCAGGGTATCACGGCCAGATGGGTTGGATGGAGGACCGCCTCCATTGGCGCAGCGACCCTTGCGTGCTCTGGCCTGATGCACGTTCGGTGATCATGCTGGCTGAAAGCTACACACCCACGCATGACCCTCTTGCTATTCTATCCAAACCTGATCGTGCCGCAATTTCCGTCTACGCCCAAGGCAGGGACTATCACGATGTGGTCAAAAAACGCCTCAAACGTCTTGCGCGCTGGTTGATTGCCGATACGGACCCCGGCACCGAGGTGAAAGTGTTCGTAGATACAGCGCCGGTGCCGGAAAAGGCACTGGGGCACGCGGCAGGGCTCGGATGGCAGGGCAAACACACCAATCTCGTAAGCCGGGAATGGGGGAATTGGGCATTTCTGGGTGCGATTTTCACGACCTTGGAACTGCCCCCGGACGAAAGCGAGGATGATCATTGTGGAACATGCCGTGCCTGTCTTGATATCTGCCCGACAAATGCCTTTCCCGCCCCATATCAACTCGACGCACGGCGGTGTATCTCTTACCTGACGATTGAACATCATGGGCCAGTTCCCGAAGACCTGCGTGCCCAGATGGGAAACCGAATCTACGGGTGTGATGATTGCCTTGCCGTATGTCCATGGAACAAATTCGCTGTCGCCGCCCGGGATGCGCGTCTCAGCGCACGGGAGGAATTGACTGCCCCTTGTCTCGCTGATTTGGCAGAACTGGACGACGCTGGGTTTCGCACGAAATTTTCCGGTTCCCCAATCAAACGCGTTGGACGGGATCGGTTCGTGCGCAATGTGCTTTACGCCATCGGAAATTCTGGGAAGGCCACGCTGCGCGCCGTTGCCCGAAAGCGCCTTGATGACCCAGATGAAACGGTACGCGACGCCGCAAGATGGGCCGTGGCGCGTTTAGACAGCCGATGACGCAGTTGGACGCACCCCGCTGCACTGATATGCGACGCCCCTTGGAACGTTGAGGAGAACACCATGGCCGTTTTACTGGGCGTAGACACAGGCGGAACATATACCGATGCGGTCCTGATCCGGGACGAGCGGGACATCATCGCCACGGCCAAAGCTCTCACCACGCGGCATGATCTTGCGCTGGGTATCGGATCTGCCGTGCGCGTTGTGCTTGCAGATGCCGAGATTGAACCTGGCGAGATCTCCATGGCGTCTTTGTCAACGACACTGGCAACCAACGCACTGGTCGAAGGACAAGGCGGGCGCGTCGGTTTGATCTTTGTCGGGTTTCGCGAAAAGGATTTGGACACGCACGGCCTGCGTACCGCCTTGAAGGGCGATCCGGTTTTGGTTTGCGCCGGCGGCCACGATCACGCCGGATCCGTAGCGACACCGTTGGATAACCAAGCGATTGCAGATTTTTTGACCAAACATAGCAGAGAGGTCAGCGCTTTCGCAGTCGCTGCACATTTTGCCACGCGCAACCCCGAACATGAACAACGCGTGATGGCGATGGTCGAAGACATCACTGGCAAGCCTGTCTCGGCCTCACATCAGCTTTCCGCCAAACTTAATGGTCCCAAACGCGCCATGACCGCCCTGCTGAATGCGCGTCTGGTTGGTATGATCGACCGTCTGATCGGACGGGCCGAAGACAGCTTGAAGTCGCTTGGCATCAACGCCGCGCTGATGGTCGTACGCGGCGACGGGGCGCTGGTGTCTGCCGAGCAAGCCAAGACGCGTCCGATAGAGACCATCCTCAGCGGCCCTGCGGCGTCGATTGTCGGCGCGCGGTGGCTGACGGGCAAAGACAATGCACTGGTCAGCGATATTGGCGGCACAACCACCGACGTTGCAGTCCTGAGAGACGGCAGGCCTGCCATCGACCCGGCGGGCGCGCGGGTTGGACAGTTCCGCACAATGGTCGAAGCAGTCGCAATGCGCACAACGGGACTGGGCGGAGACAGCCAGGTGGACATGGTGCCTGAAGGCTTGCGCCCCATGGTAACGCTGGGCCCGCGCCGTGTTTTACCGGTATCGCTTCTGGCACATGAAGCACCGGATGTGATCCACTCGGCCTTGGACGCCGCCTTGCGCAATACGACACCCGGCGAACACGATGCCCGGTTTCTGCGGGCAGTCGAGGGTCAATCCACACAAGGGGTGTCCCCGCGCGAGGCAAGCCTGCTAGAGCGGATCGGTCCACAGGCTCAACCGCTTGGATCTGTCTTGCGCGCAAGGATCGAATACGGCGCCCTGAACCGGCTTGTCGAACGTGGCTTAGTGCAGCTTGGTGGGATCACCCCATCGGATGCGAGCCATGTTCTGGGACGCCTAGATGCGTGGGACTCTATTGCAGCGGAAAAGGCACTGGCGCTCATGGCGCGCAAGCGTTCAGGATCAGGTGATGTTCTGGCAAAATCTGCAAATGCGCTGGCCCAGATGATCGTGGATCAACTGACCATCCAGACCAAACACGCGTTACTTGAAACGGTTTTCGACGAAGAAGATCCCGCGTTTGATCTGCCACCCACGGAACTGGCTACACACATTTTGACCGAACGTGGACTCGCAGGTCATCGCGGATTGCTCCGGCTTGATGTCGCCTTAGACGTCCCCATCATTGGCCTTGGTGCATCAGCAAAGAGCTATTACCCAGCGGTCGGCACTGCACTGCGCGCCGAGGTTATCCTTCCGGAACATGCCGGTGTTGCCAACGCGATTGGCGCAGTGGTCGGGCGCGTTACGATGCGGCGTTCGGGCACGGTTACTTCTTCCGGCGAGGGCGCATTTCGACTGCATCTTGATCGTGGTCCACAGGATTTCACCGATCAAGACACGGCCCTCGCCGCCTTGGAGACACAGCTTATCGAAGAAGCCCGATCTTCTGCCTTGGCCGCAGGTGCTGCAGACATCCAGTTGAATGTGGTCCGGGACATAAAAACCGCAGGCGTCGAGTCGCGCGACGTATTCGTCGAGGCCGTTGTGACGGTCGAAGCGGCGGGGCGCCCGCGCGTTGCCAGCGACTAAATTCACCCAACACGAACTTTTACGTCAGGCCGCAGAACTATTCAGCCGCGTTCGACGCCTTATCACGCTTGGGCAACACCCAATTCGGGCGCGGGAAATGGCAGGTATAGCCGTTTGGAACCCGCTCCAGGTAATCCTGATGCTCCGGCTCCGCTTCCCAATAATCACCGACAGGCTCGACCTCTGTCACGACCTTGCCGGGCCACAGACCTGAAGCCTCAACATCCGCGATGGTTTCCAACGCACAGACTTTCTGGGTTTCGTTCTCGTAATAGATCGCCGAGCGATAGCTGAGGCCACGATCATTGCCCTGCTGGTTCGGTGTTGTCGGATCGTGGATCTGGAAAAAAATCTCCAGAAGATCGCGATACGTCATAATCGAAGGATCGAAAATGACCTCAATTCCCTCGGCGTGGGTACCATGATTGCGATAGGTTGCGTTTGGCACATCGCCACCCGTATACCCCACGCTTGTCGAAATCACTCCTGCGTGCTTACGGATCAAATCCTGCATGCCCCAAAAGCAGCCCCCTGCCAGTACAGCGCGTTCCTCGCTCATGCCACGTCCTCCACTTGATCCAAATATGCGTCATAGCCTTCGCTTTGCATGTCATCGCGATGGATAAAACGCAGCGAAGCCGAATTAATGCAGTAGCGCAAACCACCGCGATCGGCCGGTCCGTCCGGGAAAACATGCCCCAGATGGCTGTCACCGTGGGTCGAACGTACTTCTACCCGGACCATGCCGAGGCTCGCATCGCGCAGTTCAGTCACATGCGCAGGTTCGATCGGCTTCGTAAAACTTGGCCAGCCACAGCCCGGTTCGTATTTATCGGCTGAAGCAAACAGCGGTTCTCCCGATACGATATCCACATAGATACCGGGTTCCTTGTTTCTCAGCAGTGCGCCGGTACCAGGGCGTTCCGTGGCATCCTGTTGCGTGACGCGGTATTCTTCCGGCGAGAGCTGTGCAATTGCCGCGTCGGTCTTGGCGTATTTGGCCATGATGATCCCCTATCCTGCTTGTGCATATTAGATGGGCGGGAATCCTCTGAAGAAAAGGGGGGGTGCACTGTTTTGTGACGCTAGGGTAAAGGCATGAAATTGGACCTCTGCACAATTGCTTCTATGTCTTGAGCTACCGAAGACCAAAGAGGACGTCATGAAAACGCTTGCCCCCCTGATGATCATGCTCGCTGTTGCCGCCACAACCGTGAGTGCCGGTTTGCGAGATTTCCGCTTTTCCTCCATCGACGGTGGATTCGTGGAGATGTCTGAGTGGGCAGGTAAACCCGTGCTTGTGGTCAATACAGCTTCGCAATGTGGTTTCACCGGGCAATATGCCGGGCTGCAGTCGCTTTATGATGCATACCGTGACGCGGGGCTGGTCGTTTTTGCTGTACCGTCCGATGACTTTAATCAGGAACTTGCCAATGCGGCGGACGTGAAAGAATTCTGCGAAATGAACTTCGGGCTCGATATGCCAATGGCAGATATAACGCGCATTAAAGGCACAAAGGCCCACCCCTTTTACCAATATGTACGCGCACAAACCGGGTTCGTACCACGTTGGAACTTTAACAAAGTGCTGATCGCGCCAGATGGTGAAATCGTCGATACTTGGGGATCAAGCACCAAGCCGATGTCCTCTGAGATCACCGATGCCGTTGAAGGATTGCTTGACGCAAGCGCAGGGGGCTAATGTCATAACAGGGAGCACCTGCGATGACTGAAAACGATCTAGATGTGCACGCCGCTTATGCGCTCGAAACAACCGAGGACCGCAAACAGCTTTATGCGGCCTGGGCCAATACCTATGATTCCGAGTTCGCCGCGGCGTCGGATTACATCTACCCGCAACACGTGGCAGACGTCTTCCACAAACGAAATGGTCAGGGACCTGTGCTCGATGCAGGGGCGGGAACCGGGCTTTTGGCACAAGCGCTGCAGGCCCATCGCGCGCATGTCATAGATGCTTTCGACCTGTCGCCAGAAATGCTGGCTGTGGCGCGCGAAAAAGGGCTCTATCGCGCACTTTTTGTTGGCGATCTGACAAAAGAGCTGCCCTTTAAGGATGCCACCTATTCGGCGGTCGTAAGCTCGGGCACGTTTACACATGGCCATGTCGGACCCGATGCCTTTGACGCCCTGATGCGCGTGGCTGCTCCGGGTGCGCTTTTTGCGCTAAGCATCAAGACAGAGCTGTACCGCACGCAAGGCTTTGAGGCAAAGTTCAACGCACTTTCCGACCAGATCAAAGGTTTCGAGCTAACAGAGGTCCGTGTCTATGGCGCGGATGCCGACGCGGGTTATGCGCCAGACACCGGGTTGATCGCCAGTTTTTACAAAGTCTAGGCACCTTTCTGCCAGAGCAGTCTTGTATTGCCGCTGTCGAGGCCAGGACTAATCCCATAAGCGCTCCTATAGCTTTTCGAAAAATGCGATAGCGATTTGAAACCACAAGCAACGCAGACATTCGTCACCGACAGGTCCGTCTGCCGAAGCAGATCACGTGCTTTCTCAAGCCGTAAGCTGAGGTAATAGCGTTTTGGGGACACACCGATGTATTTCGCAAACAGCCGTTCCATCTGGCGGGTTGAAATCTCTGCAATGGCGGAAATCTCATCCGGAGTCAGCGGGTCTTCGATGTTGTTTTCCATAACTTGCAGCGCCATCGCGAGCTTGCCGTTTCGCACCTGACTGCGGGTGTTAAGGGCTGCGCGCTGCGTATGATTGGACAGGCGCAGGTCAGTGTAAACCATCTGATCCGCAACCCAAGTCACCAATTCAACACCATGATCCAACTTGATCCGTTCCAGCATCAAATCCATCGAAGCTGCACCCCCAGCGGTTGTGAAAACCCGACCATCGATTGAGAAAATCGAGTCTTCCATAATCACGTCTGGCAGAATTTCAGTAAGCGCTGAGCGGTATTCCCAATGGGTTGTCACGCGTTTGCCCGCCACCAAGCCCGCAAGCGCCAACACATATGTCCCTGACGACAACGCCCCAAAGTCCATGCCGCGCCGCACCTCTTGGCGCAGCCAGTTCAACAGCTTCTTTGACACCCCATCGCCCACGTTTTCGCCGGCACAGATAACAATAGTTTCGTCCCGCCCGAGGGTGGTCAGCGCTCCATCCACGCCAATCCGCACACCGTTGTAGGCCGCGACGGCCTCTCCGGTTTCACTAAGAATCCGCCACCGGTAGTAAGGTCCGCCACCCGGATACCTGTTCGCAAGACTGAGCGCCTCCAATGCACAGGAAAACCCAAGCTGGGAGTAGCCGGGTATAAGCACAAATGCATAGGCTTTCAGGCGCTCGGATTCTGCCATGCTCCCCCCGCAGTGTCACAATCGCGCAAAGCCTAACTGCATTTTCCCACAGCGGGAAAGTCTTTTATGTTTTGCGCTGACGCGAAACCTGCACCGCAAGAATACCAAGCGTAATGATCGCCACACCAAGAATATCTTGTCGGCCCAAAGGTTCTCCCAACAACAGCGCGGCAATGGCGACACCAAAAAACGGGTTGATGAAATGAAAGGTCGCTGCACGGGTTGCCCCGATCCGGTTGACCAGCCAGAACCAAACGAAAGTCGCAGCAAGCCCCGGCACAAGGGTCGTATATGTGAAAGCGGCCAGAAGCGGCCAACTTGGATTCACGTATGGCGTCTCAAACAGCAACGTAGCCAAGGCCAATGCGGCACAGCCCACCAACATTTGCAGCCCGACAATCATCAGAAAATTACCTCCCGATGTCGCCCCTCTGACGGAAAGCGTTGCAATGGTCAGAGCCACAACCCCAATGGCGCAAAGCCCCAGCCCAAAAGGATCAATGCCACCGGAGATCCGCGCACCCATGATGATGGCCACCCCCGCAAGCCCCGCAATCAGGCCCCCAATGCCCAGAGGGCGCAGCCGCTCGCCAAGAAACAGCCACGTTGCCAAGGCAACCAGTAACGGCATAGTGGAGGCAATGATCGCAGCAACAGACGCTTCAACCGTCTGCATCGCTACAAAATTCAGACCAAGATACACCGCGTTCTGCAACACGCCGAAAATGATAGTCGCCCGCCATTGTATAGGTGTGAGCCTCCAGGATTGCCCCAGATACCGGGCAAGCGCGACACCAATCAGACCAGAGATGAGGTAGCGGAATGTCAAAGCTGCAAGCGGCGAGGCATCTGCAACGATAATGCGGGCTGATGTAAAGGCTGAAGACCACATGAGCGCGAATGCTAAGCCCATCAAAATTGCACGTACGTCCATTTTGGCGCAGTCCTAACTTAATTTTCGGTGGCGGTGTTGTTAGCGGGAACATCTTCGAACCCGGTCCGACGTTCAAGTCGATAAAGCACCTTGCGCTGCTGCATGCGCCTAGTCTCAGTTTCTGATGCACGAACCACCATGGACAATGTCGAGCACACCCATAACAATGCACGCATAGGTTACTCGCAATAGGAGACTTAAGATGGCCAGCATGCTCGACGACACCTCTGAAAAACCAGACAAACAGGAAAGCGGCCGTATCGATGCGCTCTTTTTCAAAAGCCGCAATGTTATCATCACGGGCGAAATCAACGACAAGATTGCGCAGCGCACGGTGACGCATCTTTTGGCACTGGCCGAAGACAGCGACGATCCGATCAATGTCTACATTTCCTCGCCCGGTGGGCACGTGGAATCCGGCGACATGGTGCATGACGTGATCAAATTCATCCGCCCTAGGGTACGTACCATTGGATCTGGTTGGGTGGCCAGTGCTGGCGCGTTGATTTTTGTAGGTGCCGATGCAAAGGATCGATATTGCCTGCCCAACACACGGTTTTTACTACACCAACCCAGTGGCGGCATTGGAGGTCAGGTCAGTGACATGATAATCCAGGCCGAGCAGCTCAGGATCATGACAGAGCGCTTCTATGCCCTTTTTGCCGAAGCAACCGGGCAGACAGAGGAAAAGATCGCCGAAGACATTCGGCGCGATTTCTGGCTCACAACACAGGAAGCAATCGATTATGGTCTCGTCGGACAAATGATTAAGTCGGTTGACGGTTTAAAATGACCCCAGCGCGCGGTTCAACTGGCCGACATTGACGGTGTTGAAGGCGACGCCGCGCGCAACTTCGCTTGTGCTTTTTTGATCCGAAATAGCTTGTAGGCATACCACAGCATGAACGGTAAAAAGGCCAATCCGACAAGAATCGGGATCAAAATGACCGAAACAAGCACACCGAGTGCAACAAACGCGATCTGACTTGGCGTCACCTCGTTGTAGACTGCGCCTGTGCTGTCATTGCGCAGGATAAACGCCTGCATCTGACTCCCGTTCACAGTCCCAACAGCGGTCACGATATCGCCATCTGCGACTTCTGCCGGACCTTCCATCGACACTGGCGTATTGTCCAATCGGAAAGTCGTGGTCACCTTGCTGCTCGTTGCGCGACGTCCAGCGCGTACCGTTACCCGCTCTGACGCATGGCTGACGGTTCCTGTGAAAATCTCAAAAGACATGGTCTTTTGCACCTCCCGTTTGAAAACAACCGCCGCTTCGCTACCGCGCAGGGTTATCGATTTCGTTAACAGGTCAGCAGAAATGCAGCCCGCCGGGTGCACCCGCCGTTCCCATTGAACGCAGGATGAACAGACGGGTTACGCATAGTGCAATTCGAGCCACTGCATCCAATCGTGTCGTTGAACCTGGCCGACACCGGATCTGCACAGCTTAACCCCGCCCCAAACGGTATAACGAAATGAGCACACCAGAACGCGCGCAATTGGGTCATGTGCGCAAAAGAAAAGACCGCCCCGAGGGGCGGCCCTTAGAAGTCACGTGATGCAGCAGATTAGCCGTTCACGCTATCTTTCAGCGCTTTTGCGATAGTCATTTTGACCACCTTGTCCGCGTCTTTCTTGAATTGCTCACCCGTCGCAGGGTTGCGCACCATACGCTCGGGGCGCTCGCGGCAATAGATTTTGCCGACGCCCGGAAGGGTCACGGCACCGCCGCCGGATACTTCACGCGTGATCAGGCCGCACACTGCGTCCAGAGCAGCACTTGCGGATTTCTTGTCTGTCCCCATGTCATCCGCCAGCGCGGCAACAAGTTGGGTCTTGGTCATTGGTTTTGCCATTTTTTTCTCCTTTGCTGCCCGAACCTTGGGGCCTCATAGCGCGAATCTAGCCGTATGTAGTGTTAGAACACAACGTCTAGTGGCGAAAATTAACGAAAAACTTGGTATTTTAACCTGTTTTTCATAGATTCCACCCCTCAGAGGAAGGCAGTTTCCTCAAATGAGCGTAATTTCCGGCTGTGAATGCGTTCCAGCGGCATGGAACGCAGGGCCTCCATCGCATGAATTCCGATCATTAAATGGCGTGCGACCTGCGTTTTATAGAAGTCAGAGGCCATGCCAGGCAACTTTAGTTCGCCGTGAAGTGGCTTGTCGGAAACACACAGAAGGGTGCCGTAGGGCACGCGGAATCGAAAACCATTGGCCGCGATCGTCGCACTTTCCATGTCGAGCGCCACGGCACGCGACTGGCTCAGACGTTGCACCGGGCCGGATTGATCGCGCAATTCCCAGTTGCGGTTATCAAGACTGGCCACCGTGCCGGTGCGCATGACGCGCTTGAGTTCATAGCCGTCCAGTTGGGTCACCTTGGCAACCGCACGTTCCAGCGCGATCTGGATTTCCGCCAGTGCCGGGATTGGCACCCAAACTGGCAAGTCGTCATCAAGCACCTTGTCTTCACGCAGATACGCATGCGCCAACACGAAATCACCCAAGGCCTGGCTGTTACGCAGCCCCGCGCAATGCCCGACCATCAGCCAGGCGTGGGGTCGCAACACGGCGATGTGGTCTGTCGCAGTCTTGGCGTTCGATGGACCGACGCCAATATTGACCAGTGTGATCCCGGAGCCATCCGCCCGCTTGAGATGGTAGGTCGGCATCTGCGGGGTTTTGATGCTGGGAGGCAAAGGCGCGTCAAAATCTGTGATCTCTGCGTTGTCGGTCGACACGAAAGAGGTGTAGCCCGAAGCGGGATCTTTCAATTGCTCCCGCGCATAGGCTTCAAATTCTGAAACGTAGAACTGGTAGTTGGTAAAGAGCACGTGGTTCTGGAAATGCTCAGGATCGGTTGCGGTGTAGTGAGACAAGCGCGCCAGTGAATAATCAACCCGTTGTGCCGTGAAGGGAGCCAGTGGTTCGACCCCATCGGATGACACAAAAGTGCCGTTGACGATATCATCATTGGTAGTCGCCAGATCTGGCACATCGAAGACGTCCCGCAGGGTAAATTCCGAAGCGCCTTCCTGTGGGACTGTGATACGCGCATCGCCCGCTACCGCAAAGTGCACTGGCATCGGCGTTTCAGACAGGCCGATCTTGACCGGCTGCCCGTGGTTTTCGATCAACAGGCCGATCTGCTGGGTCAGGTAGCTGCGAAAGAGATCCGGGCGTGTGATCGTTGCACGATAACAGCCAGGGGCGGAGACGTGACCAAACGACAACCGCGTATCCACCTGCGCATAGCTTGATGTTTCGAACAACACCTGTGGGTAAAAAGCACGGATTCTGGCGTCCGGGGCACCTTCCAGCATGGCGCGTGCGAAATGCTTGCATAAAAAGTCAGTGGCCTGCGCGTAGAGCGCTTCAAGTCGTGCAACGGCTTCGCCTGCATCGTGGAAGAATTCAGGCGCGTAGGCTTCGGGTGTGATCATTTGATTCATGCTTGGGGCTCAATAACCGGGATAAATTCAAAAGTACGGACGTCGACAAGGCCAAGATCGGAGATACGCAGTTCCGGGATAACCACGAGCGCTAGCAAGGAGTGTTGCATATAGGCATTGTTCAGGGAACAGCCACAGACCTGCATGGCCTGCATCATTGCATCGGCTTTGGCGGCGACTTCAGCGGCCGGACTGTCAGACATGAGACCTGCAATCGGCAAATCCACTAGTGCCAGTTCCTCACCGTCCTTAAAGATCACAATGCCGCCGCCCACGTCGCGCAGGCGATTGGCAGCCAGCGCCATCTGAGCGCGATCCGTACCCACGACGATCATATGGTGGCTGTCATGTGCCACAGTAGAGGCCATCGCCATCGGCCCTTCATAGCCAAACCCAGACACCAAGGCATTGGTCACGCCACCTGTTGCGCGATGGCGTTCAACCAACGCAATCTGTGCCACGTCTCCTGTGGCCTGAACGCAGCCTTCGGTGACGGGTAATTCGAACTTCAGCGCTTGCGTTGGCGCTTGATTTTCCACAACGCCGATCACATTAGCCGTCACCGCATTCGCCCCGCGCGGGGCCTCAATGATGAAATCCTCGGGACTCAAATCGCGTGCCATGCGCACCGTTTGCCGCGCTGTCTCTGGCCAGTCATAGTGCGGGCAGTCAACTGTACACGTGCCATCCTGAGCGACGATTTTTCCACGCGCGATGACCGTTTCAATGGGCAGGGTCTTGAGGTCAGACGTCAGGATCATATCCGCACGGCGACCAGGCGTCAGCGACCCGATCTCCCGCTCCAACCCGAAATGCGTGGCGGTATTGATCGTTGCCATCTGCAACGCCACCAAAGGATCGCACCCGCAGGCGATCGCATGGCGTACGACGCGGTTCATATGCCCCTCATTCACCAGCGTGCCAGAATGGCAATCGTCGGTGCACAGGATCATATTGCGCGGATCGAGCCCTTTCTCAGTGATCGCGGTGATTTGGTTTTCCACGTCATACCAGGCAGAACCCAGCCGGATCATTGACCGCATCCCCTGCCGCATGCGCGCTATGGCATCCGCCTCGCAGGTGCCTTCGTGATCATCCGCAGGCCCGCCTGCGACATAGCCTGCAAAGGCAGGACCCAAATCCGGCGCGGCGTAGTGCCCCCCCACGGTTTTGTCCGCGCGTTGTGTCGCTGCGATCTCTGCCAGCATCTTGGGATCCGCATTGGTCACGCCGGGGAAATTCATCATCTCGCCTAGTCCGATAATCCCCGGCCAGGTCATGGCCTCGGGCACATCCTCGGCGGTGATCTCAAAACCTGTCGTTTCCATCCCCGGTGCCGATGGCGCGCAAGAGGGCATCTGGGTGAAGATATTGACTGGCTGCATCAGCGCTTCGTCATGCATCATCCGTACGCCGGCAAGACCCAAGACATTGGCGATTTCATGCGGGTCGGTGAACATCGACGTGGTGCCATGCGGAATGACGGCGCGCGCGAATTCCGCCGGAGTCAGCATGCCGCTTTCTATGTGCATATGACCATCACACAGACCCGGCACCATATAGCGCCCGTCTACGTCGACAACCTCCGTGTCAGGCCCCATGCAATGGGCCGCGTTCGGTACAATGCAGGCGATGCGCCCGTGGATGATCGCGATATCGTGGCCGTCCAGTACTTCGCGTGTATGGACATTGACCCATTTGCCACCTCTAATGAGCATGTCTGCAGACTTGCGTCCGGTGGCAACGGCGATGAGATCGGCGGCCACATCCGGCCAGGAGGGAAATGAAACAGGCGACATGTCCTTCCGTGCCACGGGATCGCGACAGGTGCAAGACAGGAGGCCACAGAATGGACTTTGAGACGGTTTCACCAGAAGATTTTGGCAAATCGTTGCGTCGTATCGGCCTGAACATCCTTGTGCGGGACGTTCAAGCAACCGCCGCTTTCCTGTCGGAGGTCTTTGATTTGCGCGCTCACAGGATGTCGCAGGACTTTGCAATCATCACTTATGGTAGCGCTGTTTTCCAACTCCACGCCGATGGTACCTATGCCGAAAACCCACTGCTGTCACTGCTGCCGGAGAACCCGCCACGTGGTGCGGGCGTGGAAATCCGTCTGTATGACTCTGACCCGGACATCGCCGTCAAACGTGCCGAAGCGCGCGGTGCGGTGGTCCTGCAAGTACCGACGGACAAGCCGCATGGATTGCGGGAGGCTTACATACTTTGTGACGATGGCTATGCTTGGGTGCCCAGTCGTCCGCTTGATGAATGATCTGCAGAAATCGCGTCACGTAGCCAGCCTGTGAAGTCCTGAGCCAAAGCCAGTGCTTGGGCCTGCGGGGACTGGATAAGGTAATAGGCCTCCTGCATCTCTGCGCGATGTGCAAAAGGGGCTATTAGGTCGCCGCGCTCTATCATACTCTGCGCAATCAGATCATGCGCAAGGGCAAGCCCACCACCCTCTTTTGCCACGGCCAGCGCAAAAGAATAGGTCGTCGCGTAGACCACCACAGGATCAGGCCAGTCGAGACCCTGCTCTTCCGCCCAAACGGACCAGTTACCCATCATGTTAGAGCAGTCATAAAGCGGCTTATGCTGTAGCGTCTCCAAGGTTACATCATACCCCGGCGCGCACACCGGGTAATAGTGATCCCGCGCCAGAAGTTCCGCATAAACCTGATCCGACGGGCGCAACGAGTAACGGATTTCAACATCTGCACCTTCCGCCATGTCCCGCGGCTCCCAGAGTTCGGTCGTAATGTAGAGTATGATATCGGGATGTTCCGCACGAAAAGCGGGCATCCGCGGGGCAAGCCACTGGAGTGCAAAGGTCAAATTACAACGCACATGCAGCATGTTGTTTTCATTTCGCGTCAGCGCGCGGGTGCCGTGGGCCAGCGTCCGGAACGCGTCACGGACAACGGGGAGATAGCTCTGACCGGTCTGCGTCAGCTCCAGCGCCCGTGCATGGCGATGAAAGAGAGGCCGACCTAAAAAGGCTTCAAGCGACTTGATCTGCTGGCTCACAGCACTTTGGGTCATGTTGAGATCCCGCCCGGCGCCAGTAAAACTGAGATTGCGGGCAGAAGCCTCAAAGGCACGCAGCCAGGTCAACGGGGGAAGATCACTCATGCATAACTCATTCAGTAGTTTAACTTATGGATAGCTTATGATTTTTTCGTTGGTCAAGACCGGTGTGCCCGTGGTCTGATTGCGCGAACGCAAGATAAGGGAGACCACCGCATGGCTGTTACTGAAATAATCCCGAATATGGAACATTGGCAGGAACGCGTAGACCTTGCTGCTGCATTTCGTTGGACTGAGCGGCTCAACATGCATGAAGCCGTCGCCAATCACTTTAGTCTGGCCATCAACGACGACGGCACACAGTTTTTGATGAACCCCAACCAGATGCACTTTGCGCGGATCAAGGCCTCTGACCTGATCGTGGTAGACGCGAATAATCCCGAAACGCTGGAAGGGCCAGACGCCCCGGATCCTACCGCCTGGGGATTGCATGGCGGTCTGCACCGACATTGCCCGCATGCGCGCTGCGCCATGCACGTACATTCGCCCTATGCCACGGCCTTGGCCAGCCTCGCAGACAGCCGTTTACCGCCAGTCGATCAGAACGGAGCGATGTTTTTCAACCGCATCGTTGTGGATGAAAACTACGGTGGGCTGGCCTTTGAAGAAGAGGGCGAACGTTGCGCGCAGCTTTTTGATGATCCCAAGAAAAAAGTAATGGTCATGGGAAACCACGGCATCATGATCATTGGCGATACGGTGGCAGATACTTTCAACCGGCTTTTTTACTTTGAACGTGCGTGTATGACCTACATCCTCGCATTGCAAACGGGCAGACCTCTGCGTGTGCTTCCCGATGACATTGCTGAAAAGACAGCGCGCGAAATCGAAGGTTATCCAGAGCAGGATGCGCGCCATTTGGCCGAATTGAAGGCAATACTCGACGAAGAAGGATCGAGCTATGCTCGGTAATGCTCAGAACGCAGCTGTATTCCTGATGTTCGTTGACGATCTGACGCGCTGGACAAGCACACGCCGGCTGGGAAGGGGGACCTTTTTGCATCCTTCCTTTTCCCAAGCAAAAGATACGCAAAATGACAACCTACGGCCTCACAGACGAACACACGATGATCGCGGACACCGTTCGCAGCTTTGTTGAAAAAGAAATCTACCCACATGAAACGCTGGTCGAACGGGCCGGCGAAGTCCCCAGAGAGCTGGCGCAAGAAATTAAGCGAAAGACCCTCGATCTGGGCTTTTATGCCTGTAATTTCCCGGAAAGTGTCGGTTGTGCGGGGCTGAACCATCTGGAATTTGCGTTGGTGGAGCGTGAGCTTGGGCGCGGATCTATGGCGCTGTCGCATTTCTTTGGCCGCCCACAAAACATCCTCATGGCCTGCGAAGGCGAACAGGTCGAACGCTACCTGATGCCAGCTGTGCGCGGCGAACGCATGGACGCGCTGGCCATGACCGAACCCGGTGCGGGATCAGACGTGCGGGGCATGAAATGCGCTGCCGTGCGGGATGGTGGCGATTGGGTCGTCAACGGTACCAAACACTTCATTTCCGGCGCGGATCATGCGGATTTCCTGATCGTATTTATTGCTACAGGCGAAGACCAGACGCCCAAAGGCCCCAAGAAACGCATCACCGCTTTTCTGGTCGATAGAGGTACGCCCGGCTTTACGATCCGCGACGGGTACACATCCGTCAGTCATCGCGGCTACAAGAACATGATCCTTGAATTTGATGACTGCCGCCTGCCCGACGCGCAGGTTCTAGGCGCGGTCGATGGGGGTTTCAAAGTGATGAACACCTGGCTCTACGCGACGCGTATTACCGTCGCCACGATGAGCGTCGGCCGGGCACGCCGGGTCTTTGACTACGCACTAAATTATGCCGCCGAGCGCGAACAGTTCGGTCAAAAGATCGGTAAATTTCAGGGCGTGAGCTTCCAGCTTGCGGATATGATCACCGAAATTGACGCTGCCGATCTGCTGACGCTGGCCGCCGCCGACCGGCTGGATAAGGATCTGCCCGCCAATCGCGAGATTGCCTCTGCCAAGCTCTATGCTTCTGAAATGCTCGCGCGCGTAACGGACACCGCAATCCAGGTCCACGGGGGCATGGGCCTGATGGACGACTATCCGCTGGAGCGGTTCTGGCGGGACGCGCGGGTGGAGCGGATCTGGGACGGCACATCTGAAATTCAGCGCCATATTATCAGCCGTGATCTGCTGCGGGCATTAGGTGCCTGAGCGCGACCTTAGCCGACTGCTCCGCCCGCGTTCCATCGCTGTTGTGGGCGGCGGCGTATGGTGCCAGCAGGTGATCGAGCAATGCCTGCGCATGGGGTTTGCAGGGCATATCTTTCGCGTTCATCCACGGGCGGACGCGGTCGAGGGCATTAAGCCTGTGCCGCGCATCTCCGACTTGCCCCAAGCGCCAGATGCCGTGTTTCTCGGGATCAACCGCAATGCCACAATCGACGCCATCGCCGCGTTGAGCGCAATGGGGGCTGGCGGCGCCGTATGTTTCGCCTCCGGTTTCGCCGAAGCCTTCGCCGAAGACTCACAAAGCACTGAAATGCAAGCCGCACTGATTGCAGCGGCCGGCGACATGCCAATCCTGGGGCCCAATTGCTATGGATTTGTGAATGCGGTTGATGGTGCCCTGCTCTGGCCCGACCAGCATGGGTGCACACGCGTCAAACGTGGCGTTGCAATCCTGACTCAAAGTTCCAACATCGCGATCAACCTGACCATGCAGACCCGCGCGCTGCCGATCGCATTCGTTGTCACCTGCGGAAACATGGCGCAGACATCGCAGGCAGAGATTGCGATGGCCTTGCTGGATGATCCGCGCGTCACAGCCATAGGACTGCATGTAGAGGGATTTGGCGACACCTCCGTCTGGCACCGTTTGGCCCTAACCGCAGAAGCGCGCGGCGTTCCCGTGATTGTGCTGAAAGTGGGCGCGTCGGATCAGGCCCAGCAAGCGACCCTGTCCCATACCGCATCATTGGCGGGCAGCGACGCAGGGGCAAACGCGCTCTTACAGTATTTGGGCATGCCGCGTGTCCATGATTTGGCGTCATTCCTCGAAACCCTGATGCTGCTTCACTGCAACGGGTATCTTGATGCACCAACGCTTTCTTCGATCAGTTGCTCAGGCGGGGAAGCGTCGCTTGTGGCGGATATGGCCGAACCCTTTGCGCTGGAGTTTCCAGATCTCGAACAGCCTCAAAAAGAAGCACTCAGCGACGCTTTGGGTCCAATGGTTGCGCTGTCGAACCCGCTCGATTACCACACCTATGTCTGGGGTGATCTAGGGAAAATGACCGCCGCATGGCTGCCCATGGCCGCGCCCCACATCGGATTGACACTAATTGTGCTAGACTATCCGCATACGGATGCCACGGCTTGGGGGCCCGCCACACAGGCTGCCATCGCGATACGCCGAAAGAGTGGGCGGCCCGTGGCAGTCGTTTCAAGCATACCCGAACTATTGCCGCAAGACATCGCACAGTCCCTTCTCACCGCAGGCGTAACCCCTTTGCATGGTTTACGAGAAGCCTTGGCCGCTGCGCAAAACGCCAGCCAGCGCCAAGCGCCAAAGACACTGCCTCCTCTGGCTCCCTGCCCAGATGGAATGACGGTGTTCATCCCTGAGTGGCAGGCGAAATCAGCACTGGCAAAATTCGGCCTCTCGGTACCACGCGGGGTCAGCGCAAAACAGGATGCCCTTGATATCGCCGCACAGGCTCTGAACCCGCCCTTGGTACTGAAAGCGGTAGGGCTCGCACATAAATCAGAAGCGGGGGCGGTCAAAGTCGGGCTTTCTCAAGACGCCCTCTTCGCCGCAACAGAAAGCATGCCCGGCGACAGCTTTCTTATCGAAGAAATGATCCAAGATGTTTGCTGCGAACTACTGATTGGCGTCACCCGGGATGCAGCCCACGGCTACGTGTTGACCCTTGGCGCAGGCGGTGTACTGACGGAACTATGGCGCGACAACGTCTCCGTCCTGTTGCCAGTGGCGCGCGCAGATGTCGAACACGCGCTGCGCCAATTGCGCGTGTTTCCCTTGCTGGAAGGATTCCGTGGGGAACCCGCAGGTAACGTTGCATCGGTGCTGGACGCAGTCATGGCACTGCAAGAGTATGTTGTAGCCCATTCCGCGCATCTTTATGAAGTTGAGATCAACCCACTGATGTGTACCCCATACGGCGCTATTGCTGTTGACGCACTCATTTCACATCTACCGCCCCCACAGGATGCAGGAGACGAAAATGGACCCAATTAAAACCCGCACCAAAGGGGCGATCCTTGAGGTAACGCTGGACCGCCCCAAGGCTAATGCGATCGATCTGGCCACCTCCCGCATCATGGGCGAAGTTTTTCGCGATTTCCGCGATAACCCCGAGCTGCGCGTGGCCATTATCACCGGCGCGGGCGAGAAGTTCTTTTGTCCTGGCTGGGATCTGAAAGCCGCCGCTGACGGCGATGCGGTGGATGGTGATTATGGGGTAGGTGGTTTTGGCGGCCTGCAGGAATTACGCGCCATGAACAAACCGGTGATCGCAGCGGTCAATGGGATCTGCTGCGGTGGCGGGCTGGAACTAGCCTTGAGTGCTGACATGATCCTCGCGGCGGATCACGCAGATTTTGCATTGCCGGAAATCCGGTCTGGCACAGTTGCAGACGCGGCCTCCATCAAACTGCCAAAACGCATCCCTTACCATATTGCGATGGAACTTTTGCTGACCGGACGCTGGTTCGACGCGAATGAAGCAAAGACTTGGGGGTTGGTGAACGAAGTTCTGCCCGGTTCCGATCTCATGGACCGGGCACGGGAATTGGCGCAGCTGCTCGCATCTGGTCCACCGCTCGTCTATGCCGCCATCAAAGAAGTGGTACGCGAGGCGGAGGACGCCAAGTTTCAGGATATCATGAATCGGATCACAAAACGGCAGCTGGAATCGGTAGACATCCTCTACAGCTCCGAAGACCAGCTAGAAGGTGCTCGCGCATTTTCAGAAAAGCGCGATCCAGTCTGGAACGGACGCTAAGTGCGGCTTGCCCTGCAGATTCCCACATTGGAAGGTGACGCATGACGGTCAAAACACTTCTTTCATTCGGCCATGGGTATAGCGCGCAGGCGCTGACCAAACGACTGTTGGCTGCAGGCTGGCGTATCATTGGGACGACGCGCACAGCTGAAAAAGCCGCAAAGCTTGCCGAAACTGGCATCGAACCTTTTATTTGGCCGGGCGAAAACATCGGCCCCGCGCTTCGAACAGCAAACACCTTGCTTTTGTCGGCAGCCCCCGGGGCGGAGGGTGATCCGGTGCTGGCGCTGCTGAAAGACCAGATTATCGACGCCGCACCACATTTGGACTGGGTCGGATATCTCTCCACAACTGGGGTTTATGGCGATCATGCAGGCGGATGGGTCGACGAAACAACACCGCTCACCCCATCAACACAACGCGGACGTGCACGTGTGGATGCAGAAGCCGCATGGCAGGCGATCCCAGGTTTGCCGCTCCACATTTTTCGCCTCGCGGGAATCTACGGCCCTGGCCGCGGCCCATTTGCCAAAGTGCGCGCAGGCACGGCGCGACGTATCATTAAGAAAAATCAGATATTTTCCCGCATTCATGTGGATGACATCGCGCAGGTGCTCGCCGCGTCGCTGGAACAGCCCCGTCCAGGCGCAATCTATAACTTGTGCGACGATGATCCCGCCCCCCCCCAGGATGTCATCGGCTATGCCGCGACGCTCCTTGGTTTACCGGAACCCGCTAGCGAAGACTTTGCAACCGCAGAAATGAGCCCGATGGCGCGCAGCTTTTATGCTGAGAGCAAGAAGGTCAGGAACGCCTTGATCAAGACCGAATTAGGCGTACGATTGGATCATCCAGACTACCGGTCAGGTTTACAGGCCCTACATCGCACAGAAACCATGTTAGCCAAGTAAGGGTTTGGTGTCACATTTAGCGCATGAGCAAAAAACCGCGCGCTGCACCGAACTTATGAAAGCCCTTTCCTTCCCTATCCTATTTGCATTAACCTTTTCGCGCTGGGCTGCATTTTCAGTTTAAAGAGTGCGTTTCAGGACACAAACCGCCCCGTGACATGGTGCGGTTAAAGACAAAACAATGAGTAAAAGGGAACGAAAGTGCTACAAGAATTTAAGGACTTCATCGCCAAGGGCAATGTCATGGACATGGCTGTTGGTATCATCATCGGGGCCGCTTTCACGGCGATTGTAACATCTCTGGTGGATGATCTAATCAACCCGATCATCAGCCTCTTTACAGGTGGAATCGACTTTTCCGGCATGGGCGTGGCCCTCGGCGAAGGCGAAGGTGCCGCCATGTTTGCTTATGGCAACTTCATTATGGCGCTGATCAATTTTCTGATCATTGCATGGGTTGTCTTTTTGCTAGTGAAGATGGTCAACCGGGTAAAAGACAGTGCTGTCGCAAAAGAAGCAGAGCCCGAAGCCGAACCAGCGGGTCCATCCGAAACCGATCTTCTTATTGAAATTCGCGATGCGCTGAAAGCGCGCGGATAATCAACGAGCAATCGTAAAGTAAGTAACAAAAATCAAAGCAATCGGCGATGCAAGAACGCGTCTAAACTTAGGCACGTGCCTCGCCGATTTGCGCGATCCCCAAGACCGACAGGACCTTCGCCTCTATATCCGCGGCATTCATGCCCGCAACAGCGTACATATCTGCCGGGCTGGCCTGATCGATAAAGATATCGGGCAAAACCATTGATCTGAACTTAAGTCCGGTATCAAAAACGCCCTCGTCCGCCAGAAGTTGCGCCACATGGCTGCCAAAACCACCGACCGCACCTTCTTCTACGGTGATCAGCGCTTCGTGGTTACGCGCAAGATCCAGAATCATGTCCTGGTCAAGCGGCTTGGCAAAGCGCGCATCGGCGATTGTTGGCGTGATCCCGCGCGCCGCAAGCGCTTCGGCGGCCTTTTCCACTTCGGCAAGACGGGTGCCAAAAGACAGAACGGCGACACGCGCACCTTCTCGCACAATGCGGCCGCGACCAATTTCCAGTGGCACGCCGCGTTCAGGCATATCGACACCTTGCCCTTCACCTCGGGGAAACCGGAACGCGATAGGTCCATCGTCATGCGCGGCGGCTGTCGCCACCATATGCCTGAGCTCCGCTTCATCCGCAGCGGCCATAACAACAAAGCCTGGCAGGTTGGTCAGGTAAGCAATATCGAAAGACCCCGCATGTGTGGCACCATCCGCCCCAACAAGCCCAGCGCGATCAATCGCGAACCGGACCGGCAGGCGCTGGATTGCCACATCATGCACTACCTGATCATAACCGCGTTGCAGAAACGTTGAATACATCGTGCAGAATGGGCGCATCCCGCCTGCTGCGAGAGCTGCCGAAAAGGTAACCCCATGTTGCTCGGCAATGCCCACATCAAAACAGCGGCTTGGATAACGTTCCACAAAGAGATTCAGACCCGTGCCATCGGGCATCGCAGCGGTCACAGCGCAGATCTTGTCATCCTCAGCCGCTTCCTGCAGCAGGCTTTCGGCGAAAACCTTGGTGTAGCTCGGCGCGTTGGAGGGCGCTTTTTTCTGCTCACCGGTGATGACGTTAAACTTTGCCGTGGCATGACCCCGGTCACGCGCGTTCTCGGCAGGCGCGTAGCCTTTGCCTTTCTTGGTCAGCGCGTGGATCAGAATAGGACCCGTTGCCCGCGCCTTTACCGTGCGCAACAGCGGTAAAAGTTGATCCAGATCGTGCCCATCCATAGGGCCGATGTAAGAAAACCCAAGCTCCTCAAAGAGCGTGCCCCCCACCGCCATGCCTTTCAACATCTCTTTGGCGCGCTTAGCGCCTTCACGGAAGGGTTCTGGTAACAGGCTGACAGCCCCTTTGGCGGCGGCTTTGAAGTCCTGGAAGGGTTCTTCAGCATAAAGCCTGCTGAGATAGGAAGACATGGCACCAACTGGTGGCGCGATGGACATTTCGTTGTCGTTCAGAATGACGATGACGCGTTTTTTCAAATGGCCCGCATTGTTCAGCGCTTCGTAGGCCATGCCCGCACTCATGGAACCGTCGCCTATCACCGCGATTGCATCCCCCAGACCTTCGGGCACAACACCACCCAAATCACGCGCGACAGCAAAGCCCAATGCGGCAGAGATAGACGTCGAGCTATGCGCTGCGCCAAAGGGATCGTAGGGAGATTCCTTGCGCTTAGTGAACCCGCTCAATCCGTCCTTCATGCGCAAGGTGCGGATCTGGTCCCGCCGTTCAGTCAGGATCTTGTGCGGATAGCATTGATGACCGACGTCCCAGATGATCTTGTCACGCGGGGTGTCAAAGACCGCATGCAATGCCACGGTCAACTCAACAACACCCAAGCCCGCACCCAGATGCCCACCGGTCTCGGACACTGCAGAGACCGTTTCAGCACGCAATTCGTCCGCAACCTGATGCAGCTGCCGATCGGTCAGTGTCTTCAGATCAGCCGGGCGTTGGATCTGATCCAGCAGAGGTGTCGATGGCCTGTCTGTCATAACTTGTCCTCAATGCGCCCGTTTGACCACAAAGCGCGCGGTCTCTTTTAATACGTCGGCGCGTTGGCCGTAACCCGCCAGGCTGTCGCAGGCCTGTGTCACTAGATCAGCGGCACGGTTCTGTGCACCCGCGAGCCCCAGCAGAGAGACGAAAGTCGCTTTGCCCGCATCGGCATCTTTTCCCACCGCTTTGCCGACCATCGCGCTGTCACCCGTCACGTCGAGAATATCATCCGCAATCTGGAAAGCGAGGCCAAGTGCCCGCGCATAGGCCTGCAAAGGCCCCGTATCTGCCTGACCCATCCGCGCGCCCGCGGTGGCAGACCATTCGATCAGAGCGCCAGTTTTGCCTTCTTGCAACGTCGTGATTTCTGCCAATGACAAGGGCGCGGCAGCGGTTTCCGCAGCGATGTCCAACGCCTGCCCAAGCACCATGCCCTGAGCGCCGCTGGCCTGCGCGAGGCTGAGTGCGAGATCTGCGCGCACCTCTGCCGTCACACCGGCTTCGGGTCGCATCACCAGCTCAAACGCCAGAGTTTGCAATGCGTCGCCCGCCAGAACCGCCGTCGCTTCATCCCAGCGTTTGTGCACCGTGGGCTGACCCCGCCGCAAATCATCATCATCCATGCACGGCAGATCATCATGCACCAGACTGTAGGCATGAAGCGCTTCTATTGCTGTTGCGGGCCAGATCGCCTGTTGTGGATCCACACCGTGCAGTCGGGCACTTTCCAATACCAGAAAACCGCGCAGCCGCTTGCCGCCCTGTGTGGCATGCGCCATGGCTTTGATAACAGGAACAGCGCCAAGATCCGAAAACACGGTATCGAACTGCCCCTGAATGCGATCAGCCGCCTGGGTCAGCCGTTGTCGGAACACGGGTTACAGCCCTTCGACCGGCTTTGTCCCGGTGGGTGCGCTGTCGCCGTCAAGCGTAATCGCCGCGACCTTCTCTTCGGCTTCCTTGAGTTTTTCCTCGCAGCGCTTCTTGAGCGCCGCGCCTCGCTCGTAAAGCGCGATACTCTCATCAAGCGCCACGTCGCCGCGTTCCAGCTGGCCGAGGACTTGTTCCAGCTCACTCATGGCCTGTTCAAAGCTCATTTCAGCAACGGGCGTGTCATTCATGGTAGGTCTTCCTGCAGTCAAACTTGCGCGACTGTAGTCACAAAACTCCCGCTAGACCAGACCAGTCCCGCCGCACATTTCGCATTTTAGCAGGGATGCTTTTGGATATCAGTCAGGCGCAAGCATATAGCCCGCACCGCGCACGGTTTGCAGATATTGCGGTTGTTTCGGGTCGGCTTCGATCTTGCGCCGCAAACGGGTGATTTGCACATCTACCGCACGCTCCTGCGCCTGCCCACGGTCGCGACCGAGTTCTTCCACAAGCTTGGCCCGAGTAATCGCTTCGTTGCAACTGGCCGAAAAGATTTTCATCAGATGCATTTCTGTGGCCGTCAGCCGAACCAGATCTTCTCCCTGCCACATCTCACCACGCTCCATGTCATAGCGGATAAGACCCAGCGTCAGAACCTTTGGTGCGGTTTCGTTCTCTGGCGCATCAGGGACCCGACGCAGGATCGCATTGATCCGCAACAACAACTCCTTGGGCTCGAAAGGTTTTGGCAGATAATCATCCGCGCCCGCCTCAAGCCCTTCGATCCGGTTCGTGGTATCCCCTTTGGCCGTCAAAAGAAGAATAGGCACAGGGTTTGTCTCGCGCAGCGACCGGGTCAATTCCATGCCGTCTTCTCCCGGCATCATGACGTCAAGCACGATGAGATCGAAGTCGAGACCCGAAAGAATGCGCCGCGCATGGTCTGCACTACGCGCCGTTGTCACCAGGAATCCATTGCGCATAAGAAACTTCTGCAACAACATCCGGATGCGTTCGTCGTCATCGACAATGAGCAGATGGGCGTCAAGATCACTCATGAACCGTTTTCCTTCAACCTTGTGTAGGCGAAGCGCATTTCCCGGTCCATCATCGCTTCAAGCACTTTGCGAAAACCAGCAACAGCTTCGGGACCGGCGTCGCGAAACGCCATACGCATCCGCGCCCGTTGTGCATCCGATAGCTTTTGTTCCAACGCCTGTCCATCCTTCGTCAGGTATAGATGCCGCTCGCGCTTGTCGTTATGCCCGACCCTGCTCTCTACCAAACCATCCTCGATCAAGGTCCGCAAGACACGGTTTAGCGATTGTTTCGTGACGCCCAGTATGTTCAGCAAATTGTTCACAGTTGTGCCAGGGGCGCGATTAATGAAGTGAACCGCACGGTGATGCGCGCGCCCATAGGCAAGTTCTGACAGGATCCGATCCGGGTCAGCCGTGAAGCCACGATAGGCGAAGAACATCGCCTCGATGCCCTGCCGCAACTGTTCGTCGGTCAAAAACAGCAGGCTCTCCCCGCTGTGGGTGCTACCTGCACGCAAGTCAGACATGAACGCCTCAAATTTTCTGCTCAGCTCAGTGGCAGTTTATGTCAGTGTTGTTGACATTCCAAGAGCGAAGAGGTATCGAATCGCAGGTTTTGCGCAATTTTATGTCCGATACGGACGCATTTTGAGCAATATTTGAAAACAGTGGCGTGATAAGGAAGGACACATAATGGCTGGCGCTTACAATGATCGCGATGGGTATATCTGGATGGACGGCCAGATGGTGGATTGGCGCGATGCGAATGTGCACATCCTCACGCACGCAATGCACTATGCGTCTTCCGTGTTTGAGGGAGAACGCGCCTACAGTGGCAAGATCTTTAAGAGCCGCGCACATTCTGAAAGGCTGAAACGTTCGGCCGAGATGATCGACTTTGAGATCCCCTACACCATCGACGAGATCGAAGCCGCCAAGGTACAGGTACTCGCGGCTTCTGGTCTGGAAGATGCCTATGTGCGCGCTGTTGCATGGCGCGGCGCTGGCGAAGACATGGGTGTCGCCTCCGCGCGCAATCCAGTCCGCCTGGCCATCGCAGCCTGGGAGTGGGGCGCCTATTACGGGGATGCCAAGATGAAGGGGGCCAAGCTCGACATTTCGAAATGGAAGCGACCAAGCCCCGAGACAATCCCCAGCCACGCAAAGGCTGCAGGGCTTTACATGATCTGCACCATGTCCAAGCATGCCGCTGAGGCCAAAGGATGCTCAGACGCGATGATGTTCGACTACCGTGGGTATGTCGCAGAAGCGACAGGCGCGAACATCTTTTTCGTCAAGAACGGTGAAGTGCACACCCCGGATCCCGATTGCTTTCTCAATGGCATTACGCGTCAAACGGTCATTGGCATGCTAAAAGACCACCAGATCCAGGTACATGAACGCCACATCATGCCCGAAGAACTTGAGAGCTTTGAGCAATGCTGGCTAACGGGCACCGCCGCTGAAGTCACCCCCGTCGGGCAAATTGGCGACTACAATTTCGAGGTCGGAAGCCTGACACGCGATATCGCTGACAGCTACGAAAAGCTGGTCCGGGCGTAAGCAAGATCGATAGCGCCGCTCTCACTTTGGTGAAGCGGCGTACATCGAGTACGTTTCAACACATTTAGAAACTGCGAAAACACACCGTCATTCACAGCGCGATGCGTACCAGACGGCGCTGCCCCGTTTAGGGTGTGCCGGAAGGCGGGATCGTGGGCTTTGACTTGCTGCGATCCAGACCCAATTGACGCTCGCGCCAGATGATCAAGATCCCGCCGGCGATTACCAGAAGCGCACCCAGTAGAATGGGGCCTGTTGGCACTTCTCCAAAGGCGACATACCCTATGATTGTCGCAAAGATCATCGAGGCGTAGTCAAACGGCGCCAACATGGAGGCACCACCAAAGCGGTAAGAAGCCGTCACCAGAATCTGAGCGACTCCGCCGATCAGACCTGCAAGGATCATGAGACCCACGACCCAAAGCGCGGGATTGGTCCAAAGTAGGATCGGCAGCCCGGTGACCCAACCAAGCGGCAGCGTCACAAGTGCCAGAACGCTGGCTGTGACCGAAAAGTAAAAGACGATCGCAGCAGTGGTATCCGTCTGCACGAGGCGGCGCACATGAATTTGCACCATTGCACGCAGGATCGACGCAATCAGCACCATGATCGCGCCGATGGTTGCCCCCGACGACACCGCATCAGCCCCCATTGAAAGACGCGGCGCAATCACGATTGTGACACCGATGAGCCCGAGAACTACCGCTGACAATCGGATGATCCGCACCTTCTCGCCCAGGAAAACAGCAGCAAAGAGCACCGCAAATAGGGGGGTTGCGTAACCAATGGCCGTGACTTCTGGCAGGGGTAACAACCCTAGGCCTGCAAAGGTCAGCGCCATGGCGCTGGTGCCAAACATGCCGCGCCAGACATGGCCCATGAAATTTGACGGGATTAGCCCTTCGCGCAGCTGACCACGCTGCCAAAGCCAAGCAAGAATGATCGGCAAGGCAAAAAAGGAGCGAAAGAAAACAGCCTGACCCGGCGGCACATGATCCGAGATGCTTTTGACTAGCGCAGCCATCACCATGAAAAGAAACACAGCCATAAGCTTGAGCGCGATCGCGCGCCCCGGGTTGTGTTGCGTCAGGTCTTTGGCCATGGCCCTTCTCTGCGCTCCTGCGCGACAAAGATCAAGTCGCGGGCCTTGCGCACAGGGTCTACCCGATATGTCCTTGGTTTTCGCCGACCTGACCGCGATGCAGCAACAGGTGATCCAGCAGCACGCACGCCATCATTGCTTCGCCCACTGGGACCGCACGAATACCAACACAAGGGTCATGCCGCCCCTTCGTGATGATCTCTGTTTCTGCGCCGCTTTTCGTGATCGTTTTGCGGGTCGTGAGAATGCTGGACGTTGGCTTGACAGCAAAACGCACGACCACATCCTGACCCGTGCTGATTCCGCCAAGAACGCCGCCCGCATGATTGGATGAGTACACAGGCCCGTCTGAACCCATTGTGATCTCATCGGCATTCAGTTCGCCCGTCAACATGGCCGCAGACATGCCTTCGCCGATTTCGACGCCTTTGACGGCGTTGATACTCATCATTGCGGCCGCCAGATCAGTGTCGAGCTTTCCATAAACCGGCGAACCCAAACCCGCTGGCACACCACGCGCCACCACCTCGATAACAGCACCAACAGAACTGCCGGATTTGCGTAATCCATCGAGGTAGGTGGCCCAGGTTTCGGCGGCATGAGCGTCCGGTGTCCAGAACGGGTTTTCTTCGATCTGAGCCCAGTCAAACTGCGCGCGGTCGATCTCATGCGCGCCCATGCGGGTCATGTAGCCCTTAATCTCAATCTGCGGCGCAAGTGCCTTGATCGCTTCTCGTGCAAGGCCGCCTGCCGCCACCCGAGCCGCCGTTTCCCGCGCCGAAGAGCGTCCACCGCCGCGATAGTCGCGCACGCCGTATTTCTGATAATATGTAATATCAGCGTGACCAGGTCGAAACTTGTCCTTGATGTCGCCGTAGTCCTTGGAGCGTTGATCGGTGTTTTCGATCATCAGCTGCACAGGCGTGCCAGTGGTGACCCCTTCAAATGTGCCAGAAAGGATCTTGACCGCGTCCGCTTCGCGCCGCTGCGTGGTGTATTTGTTCTGACCCGGTTTGCGCTTGTCGAGCCACTGCTGGATCATATCCGCGTCAATTGGCACGCCCGGCGGACAACCATCCACCGTGGCGCCCAGCGCAGGGCCATGGCTTTCACCCCATGTCGTGACACGGAAAAGATGGCCAAAACTGTTCATCGACATCGCAGCGCTCCTTTGATCCTGCTGCTTACCGATGCAACCGGGTCGCCTCAAGTCCTTATCGCTTGCCAAGGCCCAACGTGCGGTCTACATCAAAAGACACCTCGGGGAGCCACTTCTGGCTGAGATGCACCGACATGCGGACCCGTAGAACCTGAACCGGTTAGAACCGGCGGAGGGAAGGTGAGCAATTCATCCTCTTTCGCCGCTCGACGCATATGAAAAGGATGGATCATGCGTAGAACTCTTATTGCTGCTGGCGTCATCTTGGCCACTCAGGCGGGGGCGGACACCCCCGTTTTGACCATTTACGCGGGCGATTATTTTACATCAGAATGGGGCCCCGGCCCGATCATCGAAACAGAGTTCGAGAAATTCTGTGACTGCGATCTACAATGGTCCACGGGTGATCTCTTGCCGCGGCTGCTGCTGGAAGAGGAACGGACCAAGGCGGATGTGGTCATTGGTCTGACCTCAGATGTGACAGCGCGCGCCCGCGCCACCGGATTGTTCGCGCCACATGGCCAGGATAATGCGGCGTTGACCTTGCCAATCGATTGGACGGACGACACGTTCCTGCCGTTCAATTATGGGCACACGGCCTTCATATACAACGCAGAAACCATGTCCGAGCCGCCCACAAGTTTTAAGGCGCTATTGGCTTTACCGGACGATGTGAAAATCGTCATTCAAGACCCACGCACCTCAATCTCTGGCCTCGCGTTGGTGCTTTGGGTGCAGGCGGTCTATGGCGATCAGTCGTCAGAGGTCTGGGAGAGTCTGAGTGACAACATCCTGACCGTAACCAAGGACTGGTCGGCCAGCTATGGTTTGTTCACTGATGGCGAAGCCGACATGGTTCTAAGCTACACGACCTCCCCCGCGTATCACATGTTCGCCGAGGAGGATTTCACCAAGAAGGCCGCGATTTTCCCGGAAGGTCATTACTTCATGGTGGAGACTGTCGCCAAAATCGCCGACACTGATCAATCCGAACTGGCAGACAGCTTCATGGCCTATGTGATGTCACGCGATTTTCAGGCGATGATCCCAACGGCTAACTGGTCGCTGCCTTCCGCCCTGCCACAGTCGGATTGGCCGGAAGGTTGGAATCAATTGCACCTGCCAGAAAAGGTGCTCTTCTACTCAGAAGAAGAAGCAGCAGATCTTCAGGTTCAAGCGATTGAAACATGGCGCGCCACGCTCAGCCAATAAGCGGAAACGCCGGTCTCGTCGCAGCCATATGCGTGGTTGCGGCGGTCCTTTTGGCATTTCTGGGAATCGCTTTGCGTGCACAGGCGAGCACCGGATTCGGCCTTGCCGAGTGGCAGGCGATCCGCTTTACTATGATGCAGGCGGCCTTGTCTGCTTTTTTTTCGACTCTGCTGGCCATACCACTTGCGCGCGCGCTCGCACGGAGGACGATGCCCGGGCGGCAGATTCTCATCACCCTGCTGGGCGCACCGTTTATCCTGCCCGTCATTGTCGCCGTTTTGGGACTACTGGCGGTTTTTGGACGTAACGGATGGGTCAATACCCTGCTCGACGCTTTTGGCCTGCCGTCTGTCTCAATCTACGGGCTGCATGGGGTGGTTCTGGCCCATGTTTTCTTTAATTTGCCGCTGGCCACACGACTACTGCTGCAAGGCTGGCACAGCATCCCGGCCGAGCGTTTCCGACTGGCAGCACACCTTGACTTACCACCCGGCATGGTGTTTCGCACGTTAGAATTGCCCCTTCTCCAGCGTATTTTACCGGGAACTGCGGCTCTGATCTTTGTCATTTGCCTGACCAGTTTTGCCGTTGCGCTGACGTTGGGTGGCGGGCCCCGCGCCACCACCATTGAACTGGCGATTTACCAAGCGTTTCGCTTTAATTTTGATCTGTCGAAAGCTGCCCTGCTGTCGGTTATCCAGTTGTTTCTCGCTGGCGGAGCAGCATTAATCGCTTTGTGGATTATCCCACAGATCCCGCTAACGGGAGGGATGGACCGGCCTGTGAAACGCTGGGATGCGCGCGGCGGCTTTTCACGTGTACTGGACGCAGCGGTCATCCTGTTTGGGGCGGCATTATTGCTGCTGCCGCTTTTGTCTATCGCACTGTCTGGCATCGCAGGGTTGCCAGAAGTGCCACCCTCTGTCTGGCGCGCAGCAGGTGTTTCGCTCTGGGTTGCGGGACTAAGCGTCGTTGTCTTGCTCATGCTTGCCGTACCCCTCAGCGGCTGGATCGCGACGCGCGCGCGCGGCAGCGCTGAAGCCATTGGCCTGCTGGGCCTCTCGGCATCCCCCCTGATGATCGGAACCGGTTGGTTCATCCTGATCAACCCAGTGGCCGACCCAGTTGCGCTTTCATTGCCCGTAACAGCTGTCGTCAACGCATTGATGGCGCTGCCCTTCGCGCTACGCATTCTCGTGCCCAGCATGCGCGAAGCATTGGCGACCCATGGACGGCTCTGTCTTGCGCTCAACATCAAGGGATGGGCTGCATGGCGTTGGCTTCTCCTGCCACGGTGCTTGCCACAGATCGGTTTCGCTGCAGGTTTGACAGGCGCCCTGTCGATTGGAGATCTCGGCGTCATCGCACTTTTTGCAGATCCCGACCGCACAACCCTGCCGTTGCAAATGTATCGCCTGATGGGTGCCTACCAAACCGAAGCTGCCGCAGGCGCTGCGCTACTGCTTCTCTTGATGGCTCTCCTCATTTTCTGGTGCTGTGACAGAGGGGCCCGCTGGTATGCTACGACTTGAAGAGGTCCAGATTCGGCAAAGAGATTTTACCCTCTTCGCCGATTTAGAGGTACCACTGGGATCACGTAACGCAGTCATCGGGCCATCGGGCGCGGGAAAATCTACGCTGCTTGCGGCCATCAGCGGCTTTCTGAGCCCGTCACGTGGCCACATCACTTGGGACAAAGCGGATATCACCCACGCAGCCCCTGGTATACGCCCGATTGCGATGCTCTTTCAGGACAACAACCTGTTTCCGCATCTCACGGTTCAGCAAAATGTCGGCCTCGGCCTCCGGCCAAATCTGCGGCTGAGCGACCCCGATCATGCACGCATTGAGGCTGCGATTGAAAGGGTTGGGTTAGCAGGTATGGCCGCACGTAGACCTTCCGAGCTGTCGGGAGGGCAGCAAAGCCGCGCCGCCCTCGCCCGCATTCTGGTACAGGACAAACCTCTGATATTGTTGGATGAACCTTTCGCGGCCCTAGGTCCCGCGCTACGGCAAGATATGTTGTTGTTAGTACGAGAGCTTACAATGGAAGCTGGTGCAAGCCTGCTGATGGTGACCCACGCCCCCGAAGACGTAGCCCGCGTGGCAGACGCCGTGATCTTTGTAGAGAGTGGGCGCGCCCATGCACCGGAGCCTGCGGAGGCGCTCATGAAGAGCCCTCCGCCCGCGCTACGTTCTTACCTAGGCGGCTGAACGGCGCGGCAGATTGCGACGTGCTTCCAGAATTCGCAAAGCAGCACTCGCGGCTTCGCGCCCTTTCTCGACGAAATGCGCGCCGAAAATAGCATTGTGATGATCGGTTTCCTGATAGTGATGCGGCGTCAGCGACACCGACAATACAGGCACTCCGGTATCCAACCCTGCACGCATAAGTCCATCCACAACCGATTGCGCGACGAAATCGTGCCGGTAAATGCCGCCATCCACGACAAACGCCGCACAGATCACGGCATCATATCTGCCAGATTCGGCTAGATCCCTGGCCATCAGAGGCATCTCGAACGCGCCGGGAACATCAAAGACGTCCACGTGTTCTTTCGGGATGGATTCAGTGAACCCGTCATAGGCGCGGTCCACGATATCGGCGTGCCATTGTGCTTTGACAAAGGCGAAACGGGTGTGTGTCATAGTAATCTCCCTTCAAGGTTTAGACACGTCCACCCAAGGCGATCACGCGCAACCACGGCTGAAAAAGCCGCGCTGCACGCATTCTCTTTCATCCGGACTTTAACCGTCGGCTCTGGCGTCTCACCAGATCTGCTGACACTCCGAAACCGGAGCCGCTCGCGGGCTCACGGGTCGTGCCCGCACACCGCCGGTGGGGAATTACACCCCGCCCTGAGAATGACTAAAGCTTGCCAAGTGAAAACAAAGCCTGCAAGAGCAAAATGCAAAAATCGCCGAGAACAGTTGAATGCATCCCAATCCTGTCTTTCATACTCAGAACATCGTGCAAAACTTGGCCTATGCGCGTGACCGGGCTTTTGGCGTGTTGGCCGTGAATGGTGAGCATGGCCCTTTACTGTCGCATATTCCCTTTCTGCTGGATGACGATGGCAAGACGCTCTGGCTGCATTTGGTCCGATCCAACCCAATCGTACGCGCATTGAAGGAACCGCGTCGCGCAACCATCGCGGTTTCAGGCCCCAACAGTTACATCTCGCCCGACTGGTACGAAGTCGATGATCAAGTGCCTACTTGGAATTATGTAGCGGTTCACATTTCAGGCCCGTTGGAATTGCGACCACAAGAGGAACTGCATGCGCTGCTTGATCGACAATCGGCTTTTTTTGAAAATCGGTTGCAGCCCAAAACCCCTTGGACCACAGACAAAATGTCAGATGGTGTCATGGATCGCATGATGCGCGCTATCGTGCCATGTCGCATGGAGGTGTCCGCTGTTGAGGGCACCTGGAAGCTAAACCAGAACAAGCCCGACGACGTCCGCCAAAAAGCAGCTGAATACGTTGAAGCCTTCGGCCAAGGGGTCGATCTGCATATTCTTGCCGCACTGATGCGGGGTGCTGGTGGACAGGATGACCTGCTCTGATAGTCTTGCCCAAAGCAAGTCAGGAACAGCTATGAAACTCTATCATTCGCCAGCCTCACCCTTCGTACGCAAAGTCTGCGTGCTGCTGCATGAGCTCGGGAAAGCTGATGCTGTGGAATTGGCCACAATCACAACAACTGCTCTGGAATCTGATGCGGACTTGATGGCTGCGAATCCTTTGGCTCGCATCCCTGCCCTGCAGCGTCCAGATGGTGCAACGCTATATGACAGCAGGGTAATCACAACCTATCTGAATGATTTGTACGACGGAAATCTCTACCGGGAGAATGCCGCACGCTGGGAAACTCTAGCACTCGAAGCGACCGGAGATGGAATGATGGATTCTGCCGTTTCCATGGTTTATGAAACGCGCCTGCGGCCAGAAGAAATGCAATCCGAAGCCTGGACTGAAGCACAATGGAGCAAGGTTAATCGCGCGATTGGAGTTTTGAATGCGCGGTGGATTAGCCATCTTTCTGGGCCCGTGACAATGGGCCATGTCTCCGTCGCTTGTGCGCTCTCCTATTTGGATTTCAGAATGGACGCGCGCAACTGGCGTCACGGCAACGAAGCTCTGGCAAAGTGGCATGAAGAATTTGATTCGCGCCCCTCGATGCAAGCGACTCGACCACCGATCAGCTGATATTTCGTTAAGTTTTCCACGAATTTGACGCCTGATCAGGCTTTTTATGAAAAAGCTTACAGACCTGCGACGGTTTGCACCCTCATGATCACTAGACGACTGGCTATCACAGCGCTAAATAAGCGCATTAGCTAAGGCGCGTATCGCGCGATCTGTCCACGTTTGGCCGACAACCGGTCGTTGAAATGGAGAAAACCTGTGTCGCATGCAGAAGAACACGAAGGTACCCGGCGGGATTTCCTGTATTACGCAACGGCTGGCGCTGGCGCGGTGGCCACTGGGGCCGTCGTATGGCCTCTGGTCAATCAGATGAACCCGTCCGCAGACGTTCTCGCCTTGTCATCCATCCGCGTGGATGTCAGCGGCCTTGAGCCAGGCACCCAATTGACGGTCAAGTGGCTGGGCAAGCCGGTTTTTGTACGCCGCCGGACGGAAGAAGAAATTTCGGCCGCACGCGACGTCGCGGTAGACGACCTTCCGGACCAATCTGCTGAAAACGCAAACAACCCTGGCGCCGATGCTGCTGACGAAAATCGCTCACTTGACGATGCGGGCGAATGGTTGGTGATGATGGGTGTTTGCACTCACCTAGGCTGCGTGCCTTTGGGCGATGCAGGCGATTTTGACGGGTGGTTTTGCCCTTGCCATGGCTCGCACTACGATACTTCGGGCCGTATCCGCAAAGGCCCAGCGCCAAGCAACTTGCCCGTGCCCACTGCTGAATTCGTGGACGAATCCACAATCCAACTCGGTTAAGGAGACAGTTCATGTCTGGAATTCCTCACGACCACTATGAACCGAAGGCGGCCTGGGAAAAGAGTCTCGCCAAGCGGTTGCCAATCGTCGGACTGATGTACGACACATTGATGATCCCCACCCCGAAGAACCTCAACTGGATGTGGATCTGGGGCATTGTATTGACCTTTGTGCTGGTGCTGCAGATTGTCACCGGGATCGTTCTGGTCATGCATTACACGCCACACGTAGATTATGCTTTTTCGTCAGTTGAGCACATCATGCGCAACGTGAATGGCGGCTACATGCTGCGATATATGCACCAAAACGGTGCGTCGCTGTTCTTTGTCGCAGTCTATGCACATATCTTTAGGGGCCTGTACTACGGATCCTACAAAGCACCGCGCGAGATCACATGGATCATCGGCATGCTCATCTATCTGCTGATGATGGGGACAGCCTTTATGGGGTACGTTCTGCCTTGGGGGCAAATGTCCTTCTGGGGTGCAACTGTTATCACCGGTCTTTTCGGTGCTATTCCCTTTGTCGGTGAAGCGCTGCAGACGTGGCTTTTGGGCGGACCTGCCGTGGACAATGCCACGCTTAATCGCTTTTTCTCGCTGCACTATTTGCTTCCATTCGTTATCTTGGGTCTTGTTGTGATCCACATCTGGGCGTTCCACACAACCGGTAACAACAATCCCACGGGAGTGGATGTACGTCGTACGTCCAAAGAAGAGGCCGAGAAAGACACGCTGCCCTTCTGGCCCTACTTCGTGATAAAAGATCTGTTCGCTCTGGCTGTGATTCTAGCGGTGTTTTTTGCCATCGTTGGCTTCATGCCGAACTATCTGGGGCACCCGGATAACTACATCGAAGCCAACCCGCTTGCGACGCCTGCGCACATCGTCCCCGAATGGTACTTCCTACCTTTCTACGCGATCCTTCGGGCCTTTGACGATACTGTATGGGCAGTGCAACTCGTTGGCTTCTTGACGGGTGGAATCGTGGATGCCAAGTTCTTCGGCGTACTTGCCATGTTCGGATCTATCGCGGTGATGGCCTTGGTACCATGGCTCGATACGTCGTCGATCCGCTCTGCGCGCTACCGCCCGATGTTGAAGTGGTGGTTCTGGATCTTCGTATTTAACTTCTTTGTTCTGATGTGGGTTGGTGCAATGCCGGCCGAAGGGATCTATCCTGTGATAGCACTGATCGGCTCGGCCTACTGGTTCGCCTATTTCCTGATCATCCTGCCGCTGTTGGGTGTGATCGAAAAGCCAACGGCACGCCCTGGAACGATCGAAGAAGACTTCAATGCACACAAAGCCGCGGGATCCGCGGGCGCAGATGGCATCGCGACGCCTGCTGAGTAAAGGAAAGTAAGATCATGTTCAGAACATTGACACTGAGCGCTGTGGCAGCCTTTGGGTTCGCCACAGCAGGTCTGGCAGCAGGCTCCTACGACACACACATCGAGGATTTCGATTTCTCGTTTGAAGGTCCTTTCGGCACCTATGACCAAAACCAACTGCAACGCGGGCTGCAGATCTACACTGAAGTCTGCTCCGCCTGCCACGGTCTTAAATTCGTTCCGTACCGGTCTCTTTCCGAAGAGGGTGGAGTTGGCATGCCAGCAGATCAGGTACGTGCTTACGCAGCCGAGTTCGAGGTTTTTGACGCAGAACTGGATGACTTCCGCCCAGCAATTCCGGCGGACCACTTTGGTGAATCCGGACTGGAAAACGCTCCTGACCTGAGCCTTATGGCGAAAGCGCGTGCGGGATTTCACGGCCCCTACGGTCTTGGAATTAACCAGTTCTTTAAAGGTATCGGCGGGCCAGAATACATTGCTTCGCTTTTGACCGGCTATACTGGCGAGGAAAAAGAAGAAGCGGGCACCATTCTGTACGAGAACACAGCCTTCCCAGGAGGATGGATCGGCATGGCGCCGCCGCTCTCCGATGAACAGGTTGAATTCTCTGATGGCCACGCCAACGATCTGCATCACATGTCAGAAGATGTTTCTGCGTTCCTGATGTGGACTGCAGAACCAAAGATGATGGCAAGAAAGCAAGCTGGCTTTGTTGGTGTGCTCTTTCTGACAATCTTATCAGTACTGCTCTATTTGACCAACAAGCGCATCTGGGCACCTGTTAAGGGCAAGAAATCCGCATAGCAGACATACTTACATTCAGAAACGAAACAACCCCCCGAGTACGAGCTGCTCGGGGGGCTATTCGTCTGCACCTCTGAAATGAGGCAAATGACAGACCCTGGGGAGAGTCAAAATCAGAGGGATCCTGTCAATACGGTCGCCCGCATTACATTCGCCATTCTGTACCTTACAATGCGAAGCATCATTACCACGAAGGGGTAGCCTTTCGGCGGCCTTGTCACTGTTTACCGGTCACTACAATAATCTAAAGGTAGCTTTCTATCGTCTCTGCGTATGTGAACTGGTTCACACAAAGGACCATCATGTCGAAATTTAATGCAGAAATTCGCAGACTTTCTTCTAAACACATGTACTCAAAATCAAATTTCTCCCATCGCCAAAGCGATCAGAGCTTTTTGTGTGTGTCATTGACCATCGTCTGGGCAACGCGAAATTCGCGATCCGCCTCGACCAACCACGAGATCACCGTTTTTACGGGAGACGTCGGTTCTGGTGCCTTTGATTCTTCGGCATGCGCCTTGGGTGTGCGATCCATCGTACGTTTCCTTTTACGCGCAGGCCCCTTGTTGGGGCGTTGTGGAAAATTTGCGTCGTTTATCGAAACGTTATTGCAGTAACCCGACTAACAGTCTGTGAACCGGATCACATGCAGCGACTAAATCTGATGTAAATCCGCCATGACTTGGAGCGCATTTCGATCGAGAACGCGAACACCGCCGCGGGTCGCGTCGATCACTCCCGCTCGCTTCCACAAAGACAGGGTTTTGGAAACAGCTTCGCGCGTCGCCCCGACAAACTCAGCGAGCTCCGCCTGTGAGAGCGTCAAGAGTGACAGATGCCCTGCCCCGTCTACTGTGAGATACAGGATTTTACGAGCAAGCCGTGCCGGCATCGGCAGAAAAACTTGTTCATTCAACTGGCTGCTCATCCATCGCATGCGCTCGCCGGCCAATTGTATCAAATCGATCCCAAGGTCAGGTGCTTCTCGAATAGCGTGGAGAATATCTGCGTTCTTCACACCCCGCACACGAGACGCCTCCAAAGCTGTGACTGTTGCAGTGCGTGTTCCGGGATCAAACAGCGCAATTTCGCCAAAGAGAGCACCCGGGCGCATCACATCCAAAGACAGCTTTCGCCCTTCGCGGGACAAAATACTGAATTCAAGGGTGCCACTGACGATCGCATAAAGCGCGTCGCCTACGTCTCCTTGCTCGAAAAGAACTTCGCCTTCATCCAGGTCAACCTCTGTTGCAACAGAGTTCAGCAGGCGCGAAAGATCTTTTGAAGCATGCGCCAGAAAACCAGTTTGTGGTAATTCGGAACTATCCATTATTCCCCTTCGCACGGCTCATGCAGCCTCCTCGTATTAACGTACAGCTTCGGTTCCTGTAGAACAATCTACACCTCTTGCGATCACACCAAACGGTTAACGCGCACTGCAGTGGTACAGGCAATTTGCGCGGCATCACGCCCATAGAAGACGCGCGCAGACGCAAGCCCATCCCACATAAGATTTGCCGATAGTCGTTCAAAGTCTCTCCCCAGAGACAGCCTAGCCATCAAAGCAGGTGTTTGTCACGTAATATTCGACTGAGACCTGTGGCGGTACGGATCTAAGCACAAAGGTGCGTTTGAGATGCTTTGGTTATTTCCATCTCGTAAATGGCGCCTTCTGCCCGGGGCGTGGCAACACGAACTTCCGTAAACTGTTCAGTACGACCCATTCTGTCGTTCTCCATCAAAACCCGGTGCGTCACGCCAACTTGTTGGTCCAAGTGTCGCTCTACTTGACGCTGGCCAGCCTCGCGTAGCGCAGCTGCCCGGAATTTAATCAATGATCCGTCAATCTTTGGCATGCGCGCAGCTGGGGTGCCTTCTCGCGCAGAGTAAGGAAAAACATGCAGCCAGGTGAGATCACAATCCTCGATCAATCTCAGGGAGTTCTGGAACATTTGCTCTGTCTCAGTCGGAAATCCTGCGATAATATCAGCGCCAAACGTCATATCGGGCCGCAAACGTCGGGCCTCTTGCGCAAAAGAGATTGCATCTTCGCGCAGGTGGCGACGCTTCATACGTTTGAGGATCATATTATCCCCATGCTGTAGTGACAGATGCAAATGCGGCATCAACCGCGGCTCAGTGGCGATGGCCTGCATCAGGTTTTCGTCAACCTCAATACTATCAATCGAACTAATCCGGAGTCTTGCCAGATCGGGTACCAGCCTTAGAATACGCATGACCAGATCTCCCAGACGCGGGACTGCCGGAAGATCAGCGCCCCAACTGGTCAGGTCAACACCGGTCAGAACAACCTCATTGTAACCTCTATCCACAAGACGTTTAATCTGTTCGACCACGACCCCAGCAGGCACAGACCGCGAGTTACCCCGGCCATAGGGAATGATGCAGAATGTACAGCGATGATCGCAGCCATTCTGCACCTGAACATAAGCGCGGCTCCGCGTTCCAAAGCCATCGATCAGATGGCTCGCCGTCTCCGTCACGGACATAATGTCGTCTACCTGCAGAGACTCGGTCTCACCGATAAAATCTGCAGCCAAGCCGTTCCAGGTACTGCGTTGCATTTTTTCAGTGTTGCCAATGACCGCATCGACCTCAGGCATCTGCACGAAGGTTTCCGGTTGGGTTTGCGCCGCGCAGCCCGTGACGATCACCCGCGCATCCGGATTCTCGCGACGTAGTTTTCGAATCGTTGTACGTGCTTTTCGCACCGCTTCACTTGTGACCGCACAGGTGTTCACAACAACTGCGTTGTCCAATCCCGCTTCAGAGGCAAGCTCTTTCATCGCTTCTGTTTCGTAAGCGTTCAAACGGCAGCCAAGCGTGGTGAATTTTGGTGGTTTCATAGCATGTCATCCAGAAATTCCTGCGTCACACGCCCCGAGAAAACATGGCGTGTCGGCCCCGTCATCCAGACCCCATCTTCCTGCCAATCAATGAAGATCGTGCCGCCGTCGAGATCGATCTGCACCTTGCGTCCCGTCAACTCCCGCCGTACCGCCGCCACTGCAACCGCGCAGCTAGAAGAACCCGAAGCAAGCGTCATACCCACCCCACGTTCCCAGACTTTCATTCGGATGTGATCCGTCCCGATTATTTGCGCGACCTGGACATTTGTTCGCTCTGGGAAAAGAAGGTGGTTTTCGTGTTCTGACCCAATCTTTGGAACGTCAACTTTCGTGATGTCATCGACGAAAAACGTACAATGAGGGTTGCCCATTCCTGTCGCAGCCGGAGTGCCTTCGATAGGTAAGTGTAACGTATCCACCTCTTGCGCCAACGGAATATCTGCCCAATCCAATTGAGGCGTACCCATATTGACAGACGTCAGGTTCTCACCCGCGTCTTTCGCACGGAGTGTGCCACGTTCGGTCGTCAAGACAAGTTCTTTCACACCCAATTCATTCATTAGGTGACGGGCGATGCATCGGGTGGCATTTCCACAAGCGCCGGCTTGGCTGCCATCCGTATTATAAAAAGTCAGATGAACTCCGGTCGCGCCTTCAGTGATGATAGCAAGCTGGTCGAATCCAACACCGCAGTGACGATCGCCCAGCGCCTGCGCTAAGGATGAAGAAATCTGTATCGCTTGGTCACGTGCATCCACGACGAAAAAGTCGTTTCCCAGCCCATGCATCTTCATAAAGGGCAAACCGATATCGTCTTTTTGGTACATCGAGGCCGTATAATGCCAAGAGACCAAACTATCCAGTATGTCATGATAAAAACGAGGAATAAGGGCTTGACCCCCCCTACACACCTTTCTAAGTAAGCGATCTAGTGGGCCGTTAGCTCAGTTGGTAGAGCAACTGACTTTTAATCAGTGGGTCGCAGGTTCGAATCCTGCACGGCTCACCACTGTTTCAAACATAAGACGACACATGGTTTGTCGCTTTTGACAAGAGTTTGTCGCTTTTTCTGGGACACTTTACCATTGTGAGCCGTTGCTTCGGTGTCTAGAATTTGTCGAAGGTTCAAAAGACACGTAGGCATCTCGTTGTTAGGTAATTCAGCACCTCAAGGTGTCGATTACTCATGAGAGTGCACAGCTTGTGCTTCTGCCACTATCCAATGAATACATGGAATCACGCGAGGCGAAGTGCTCTCCAAATTTTCGGCCATGTTCACATCAATTGGCTGGGCTCCAGAATTTCAGCGAACGTTGATGTCGATGTTTGGGCCTTTGCGCCAGTACGGTATTGAGATGTCGCAGCGCGGGCACTGGAAAAGCCACCAAATTTGCATTGGGATGATGCTGAACCACGGCAATGAGGGCCGCAAGCAGAAGTTAGCTGCATACGCGATGTTGAAGGGTTAAGTTCGTGATAGCAGACATCGATTGGGTGCGCGTTGAAACGGTGTCAGAGATGGAATTACAGCAAGATTTCACGCTGCCGTAAGCAAGATGATGCCTCTGACAAGAACGTTTTAGATACCAGTCTGGATACCGAATGTACTTCGTGCAAGGTTCCTTTTGGGATCAATTTACGCTGATCAAAATCGGAAGGGCATCATAATTCAAAGTTCAAATGACCGCAATTTGGACGTCATTCGAGCAATCCACGATCCTTCAAGTTTGGAGAAGGCGCATGAATTACTCGAGCAAGTGGACTGTGAAGACATCCAAAAGGCGAACAACTCCTTCTACGATCAGTTCGACTCAAAACAATTGGCGGCATTTGGGCGACAGATTCAAAGTCAAAGGCAACCATGCCTCGTATTTGATGCCTTAGGACGGGTTCTTGTCGCTAATGCACTAGCCGATACATTGCTAGGCGCACGGTCCGGGTTAACCTTGAGAGATCTTGACGTCTGCGATGTTAGTAAAATGGCGATTGGCGCGCAACTTAAAGACTTGTTTCTAAGACCGGGGAGCGTGCAAAAACCATGCGTTCTGCAGGTTCAAGCGTCGCGACTGATGCGCAGTTATGCGATCGTTCTAACACCACCCTCCTTACAGGAGGGCATTCAGCCTCACGTCGTGGCGCATTTGGTCGAGGGAACGCACACCCCTTCATTCCAACGGCACATTGCTGAAGTGTATAACCTTACTACCAGCGAAAGCGCGGTTCTTTCACAGTTTGTGTCTGGCCAGACACTGGAACATATTGCGGTATCTCGACGCCGATCCGCCGCAACTGTGAAAAAACAATTCTATGCGCTGATGAGCAAATTCAAGGTCAAATCACAGTCCGAGCTTCTGCAGCATGTTATGACATTGTCGAAAATTTACGACGTGCCAGATCCGACGCAAAAAACCAGCGCACACCCTGACCGCCAAGAAACGAAGGTTCTGCGCCCGCATGGGCGCGTGGTCGAGGTTGCATTGGCAGGTGATATGTTTGGAACGCCTGTCTTGATGGTGCCAACCCTGTTTCAGCGATGTTTTCCAGCGCAGGTGGAACAACACCTGAAAAGGGCTGGAATTCTTATGATCACGGTCGTGCCCCCGGGGCGTGGCAAGACCTCTCGTCCGCGCCAAGGCATTTCAGTTCGAGCGTGTTTTGTGGACGATATCGTGGCAGTTTTAGACCAACTGTCGATTGATCGGGCGATCCTGTTTGGGACGGACGATATCCTGCGCTTGGCCGTTCTGCTCGCTCAAGAGATCCCAGATCGTTTGACCCATATTCTTGTCACGGCCCCAGTCCTTCCGATCAGCTATGAAAAAGCATCAAGACACCGAGACAACTTCATCCCGTCTTCCAAGAAGCTTCAGCTTTTGAAACCTGCGATGAAGACGTTGTCATTGGCATTGTTTTGGCAATCGCTGACGATTTTGCACGCAAAAGGCATGATCCGCCTGTTTCTCCGCAACGACCCCATTGATCTACGGGTTTGTCTCGAACCTGACACGTTAAAGGAAGTCAGCGCAGCGTTCGATTCTGTGATTTCTGCGGGTTTTGAAACTGGGGCCAAACACCACCTTTCGACCTTCGATGATTGGGAAACCCATATCAAAGACTGCCCGGTTCCGATCACGATCTATGAGGGAACGAAAAGCCGCCTGTGTGATCGCGGGGTGTTGAGACGGTTCGTTGATGATTTCCCTACGGTGATCAAACTGGTGGAATTCGAAACAGCAGGTACGAGCTTTCCCTATGTTCGGCCGGACTTAATGATCGAAATGATCCTCGCATGTCAGATACGCTCGGAATAATGTGGCTAGACTCCGCTGATGGGCGGCTTCCCAAGGTGTCCAAAAGAGCCGCAAGTTTTTTTAGGTCTTTCGCAGGCAGGACTCTGCTGTACTAAAATTTGAGACATAGTTGAATATTACTGTTGTATATCAATATGTTAAAAATTTGCGTATCCGCACCTGATTTCGTTCCAAGTGTTTTTCCGCCAGAATTTGAAGCCGGCTTGCATCCATCTTCCCAGAAAATCTGAAGCCGCCTAATCCTTAGTCCAATGATGCATATCCGTGCATCTCGAATATGATTTGAAGGTCCCCCGAACACAACGAGGACCTCAAAATCAATACTCGTTTGAACAGGAGGACAACGCACAATGATGCCAACGATCACAAACAACAATGCATTCCTTATGGCGATGGGGGACGGCAGCCGTATCGAAATTCACGCAAAGTCTGCCGACAAAGACAGCTGGACGCAGATCAGTGAAACGGCCGAAGCAACGACAAACACCCTGACACTTGCCGAAGACACCGGCTGGCAGGTTGGTGACAAAATCGCCATCGCCGCAAGCGGCTTTGACATGGACGAAGCCGAAGAGCACGAAATTGTAGCCGTCAGTGCGGATGGCAAGACCGTTACCCTCTTGGATGATCTTGAGCACGACCATTTTGGCCAGATCAAAACCTACGACAACGGGCTAACCGGCGCTGACTATCAGGAATGGGACGTGGACATGCGCGCCGAGGTAGCGCTGCTGTCACGAAACGTGACCATCCAAGGTGACGAAGACAGTGCTGATGACGGCTACGGCGGGCACACTATGGTGATGAACGGTGCCGATATGCACATCGACGGGGCCGAGTTCACCAACATGGGGCAAGAGGGCATCTTGGGGCGATACGCGCTCCACTGGCATGTAAACGGTGATGTGTCCGGTCAATTCGTCACGAATTCATCCATCCATCACACCTTTAACAAAGGCATGACTGTCCACGGAACGCAAAACACCTGGATCGAGAATAACGCAATTTATGACACCGTCGGTCATTCGTATTACTTCGAAGATGGCGCTGAGTTCGGCAACGTGTTGCTCAATAACTTGGGTATGAACACCCGCAAGGCTGATAGTCTTGCCGAGGCAGCAATTGGGACCGACTTTACCGCCGTTTCCACCTTCTGGATCACGAACCCAGACAATCATTTGGTCGACAACCACGCCGCCGGATCAGAAGAGGCTGGGTTCTGGATCCTTGGCCAATCTGGTGTGGACGGCGAGTCGGAGGCGCTTTTCCCAGACTACGTACCCGCAGAGCAGAAGCCCGGCATCTGGAACGGAAACCTGACCCATTCCAATGACCGCGATGCGTTTTTTATTGGCCGTGAATTCCATGAATCTGGCCCGAACAAGGGCGAAGTTATCAGCGGTGATCCTTCGATCACCGAACCTTTCGCAGTCGATGACTTCACCGCCTACAAAAACGGCGGCTTCGGCTTGTGGATCCGCAATGCGGACGGTGACTGGACGGACGTTAAACTGGCGGATAACCGCATCGGCGCACAGTTCTGGGGCAACAACACGGTTAGCGACAGCTTGGTTGTGGGCGAGTCAGGTATCGATGACGATTCCATCGCTGACGTTTATCACGGCTGGGTCCTCTACGACCGCAGTGTGCATTTTGAGGACGTCCATTTCGAAGGATTTGACGGTATTGATACCGCCGCGATTGCCCAAGGTGTGGGCCGCGGCAAAACGACAACCAACAGCTTTGAAGGCCTGACGTTTGGCGACGACACACCCGAGGACAATTACTTCAAGGGCTTCAAGTACAACAATGACATAGGCGAGGGCCTTGTCGATGGTGGCGGCGCGATTGTCGGCGCGCTACACGATGAAGACGGCAGCATAACGGGTCAAGCCGGTGCCATCATCACACCCGGCATCGTTGATGTTTCAAACGGGTTAGTGAACGTCATCACGGCGGCAAACGGCCTGCCGAACAATGTTTCAGGCTTCAATGCCACGGACGGGGCGGTCTACAGCGAAGATCAAAACATGTGGGTCCATTCTGAAGGCAGTGTCATCGGCAAGATGGTCGCCTTTACAGGCTCCAACAAGAACGCGCGGCCTGAATATACGGTCGAACGGTCTGACAACGGTGCGAAAATCCTGTTTCAGAACGACGCACAGGGGGCTGCCAGAGGTGCCGATCTGAATGTCGATGCGGGGGGCGATGTTACCTACACGTTCGATTTCACCACGGCTTTGCCAGATGAATTTGATGTCGATGTGCGGTTCCTGCCAGAAGGTGCGTCAGTCAACTACGTCTTCAAAGATATGCCCAGCAACGCAGACGTCAGTGGTGCCATCCAAGTGCAAACAGCAGCACAAATGGCGGTAGCAACCGAAACTGTTTGGATGCGCGATGGGGCCGACATTTTGGTCAAAACCTATGCGGACCGTTTCTATGAAAGTGGAGCGTCGCGCGGGGCAGACGGCAGCGCCTCTGAGGCGGTGTTCAGCGATCCATTCCGTCTGTTGTTGTCAAACGATGCTGACGAGTTGAACCGTGGCCAGATCCAAGCGCAACCGGCACCTACGAACTTTGTCGAAGCGCCCGATCCAACACCAGTTCCTGAACGTGCGGCGAGCACATCGGATACTGTGGAAATCAGTGCGGGTGATCCGCGTTGGTCAGAAGCGGGCGCATGGGACGGCAGAACACCCGGTGTAGGCGACATCGTGATTATCGGTGAAGGTCAACGCATGGTTCTTGACGCCGATGCCAACGTGCAAGGCATCATCGTCAATGGCGGCGAGTTGGTCGTCGAAGACGAACAAGATCTCGCGCTGTCATCTGATTGGATCTTAGTCATCAACGGTGGGCTGTTTCAGGTCGGCACAGAGGATGATCCCTTTGAGCACGATTTTGATCTGACGCTGGAGGGTGATGACAAAGGCAACGATGTAGACGTTGCGGCAATCATGGCATCCAATGCGGACAACATCGTGCGGGCTACTGGTGAGACGACCCCCGAAACGGAAGAGCCGGAGGTTGAGGAACCCGAAGTTGAGGAGCCGGAGGTAGAAGAGCCTGAAGTCAAGGAGCCAGAAGTAGAAGAACCAGAAACGGATGAGGTCAGCGCAGTCTTCCGCGTTGTGAACACTCTAAATGACGCGATCGATGGCAGCGCATTCGTTGATGGTGCAACTCTTAGCGCTGAAAACCTTGGCATTGTGGCCCAGCCCAACATGCCCGTTGGCAGCGCCGTCTTCTATCTTGATGGCGAAAAGGTCCAAACGGAAAGTGTCGCACCTTACGCCTTATTTGGCGACGCCAGAGGCGATTTTAATGCTGGCGATCTCGCGGCGGGAGACTATGCCCTCGAAGTCATCTTCTACGAAAATAGTGGCGGCAGGGGCGACGTGCTCGGCTCTGAAGTGATCAATTTTTCGGTCACGGACGGCGTTGCCGACACGCCCCCTGACACTGGCCCCGACATGCCAGCCGACGAACCACCACTCACGGAACCACCTACGGAGGACAACAATATGAATAGCAATGCAATACCAAGCGGAAATGCCGCCATTGACCCAGACGGCCTTGTGGCTTGGGCAGATCAAATCCTGTTCCACTTTGATGGCAACAACAACGATATCGACGACGTCGCAGCGATACCTGTTGCAAGCGTTTTGGCCGCTTCTGCGGGAATTGCCAACAAGATAACGTTCTTCCACGGCAACAGCCTTACCGAACCCAACAACAGTTCGCGCCTGCCTTTGCTCGACAATGCTGCGGACTTCGCCGAAAGCCTTGGAATCGACACAGTCGACTACCAAGACAACATTAATGCGGCCACAGCACAGGTCATTGAGATGCTGACCTCTGGCCAGAACGTTCTGGCGATCGAAGGCGGTCCGATGGAGGCGATCTATCGTGCGCTGGAACAAACGCCAGAGCAGTTCCACGACAACATCAAACTGCTGTCCCATTCCGGCTGGAACGAAAACCGCAGCGAAACAACGCGCCCTGGCGTAAACGAAGCCCGCACATGGGACGACATCGCAGATGACTTCCCCGGAGTCGAATTGGTCGAAATAGCTGGCCAAAACAATGGCGTGAACAACAATCTGGGCTTTAATAACCGCAATTGGGCGGATCTGGATAACGCGACAGATGATCTACTGATCGAGCTGCGCGCTTTGATGGAAGATGCGGGCGCAAAGGTGAACGACCCGTCTGATGCAGGCATGCTGTTCTACGCGCTAACCGGCATTGAAGAAGGCACACCGCAAGACGCCATCGCCTATATCGAAGCGTCCGGCATTTTGGACGACACGCCAGCACCAAACCAAGATCCAATCACCATGACAGATGCGGTCACGGTGGATGTTGATGGTTCCGTTCTGTTGGATGTTTTGGCCAATGATGTCGACCCAGAAGGCGGGACTTTGACCCTCACAGATGCGTTTTTTGAAGGAGAGCCAGGCGTCAATCTGGCGGTGGAAAACAATCAGGTGCGGATCACGCCGGATCGTGCCACTTCTGACGAAAACCGCACGTTAGAATTCTTCTACACCGTCGCCGATGAAGATGGTGGAACTGGATTTGAACGGGCCGAAGTGACGATCACCAATAATGATGATGGTGATCCAACACCCAACCTGATTGCCGCGATCAATGCGGGTGGTGGTGAATACACCTCTGCCAACGGCATCACTTACGCCGCCGATACGCTGACTAAAGGGCGCGAGCGTGTCGTCGAGGATGATTTCGCAGGTACCGAAGATGACGCGCTCTACGGATCTGCCCGTATGAAAAACAACGCGTTTACCTACGAGATCGACACCGGCAACGGTACCTTCGATCTAGAGCTGAACTTCGCGCATATGAACGGCGGTAAGAATGACACCACGGGCGAACGCCTGATCGATATCTTTATTGAGGACGAACTGGTGTTTAACAACCTTGATGTTGAATCCGAGGCTGGCAAACGCGCAGCCTTCGATCTGATCGGCGAAATCGAAGTGATGGATGGATCATTGACACTGACTATTGCGTCGGACGGCGAAAAAGCAGTTGGACTGAATGGGCTGTCTGTTTGGGACGCGTCAGGTGATCTAAATGAGACATTCGTTGCGGGCTCTTTTACTGACGATTTCGCACTAGCGTAAAACCACGGGGTCCGCCGAGCCATCGGTTGGATAAAAGACTCGGCTTCAAGAACGTCGCTGCGCTGACTTCAGTGTTCTCGCACAAAGCAGAATAGGTGAGCCAAATGGCTCACCTATATTTTTGTAACTTCATAATACAACAGTCAGCGGAGCATCGTTTCACGATGGACCGCAACAAATTTTGCTCGTACAGCCAATGTCCACTCTGCGGGCTGCTAACGCAGCATCTTAACCCATTGATCAACGACTGGATTAGGCCGTGAAATTCATCATTCAAATCAACTTGTTTATCCAAGAAGCTACCATCGCGGAGTATTCGGCATCTGGAGCTGCCATACCCAATGATCACATGGAACCATTCTCAGCGCAGCGCGCTTCAGTTGTTTGGGCATGTACACAACAATTGACTCGGTTCAAGAAATTCGGTGCTTTTTGGACTTAATGTCTGGGACTTCGCCTCTGTCCAATATTCTGACGTAGCGGCTCGAGCACTAGAATTGCCTGAGAATTTGCATTGGAACGATGTTGAACCAAAATAGGTGTGGAAAACGGAAGTTCGCTGCGGCTGCAAGCAAAAGTGCGAGAAAGGTTGAAAGCAGACCCTTTGCGCAGCTTAGACCTCCTCAAGTCCTTCAATGTCTATATCTTTCCCAGCCTTGATTAAATCGTAAATGAGGTTCGTAAGGATGCCGAGGCCTTGTTTATCTTCTTTGAGAAGATGTGTGGCCAGCGCGTTATTAGAACTCATTGCGCGCACGACCGCGCCTTGAACCGCTCCGGGAAGGCTTCCTTTCAACGCTTGATCTTTGAAGTTTTCCTCAACTTGCGTTCTTATGATGCTGTTTTCACGGGTTATCGAAACGATTTGGTTTACGAAGCTTGCTTGGTCCTTGATCGGAGCGGCTTCGCCAAAGATACCGTTCAAACGTTCGATCAACTCCTGCAGGTAGACAGGGAGCTTACCGGGCGCAATTGAACCGCCAGTTCGCATGGGCTTCAAGTTTGGATCAGGGTCATCGCCGTTGTTACCCTGGTCATCGTTCTTTTTGATGCCGTATCCCATCAGCGAAATACCTCTGAGGTCGACATGCTCGGGAGGGATCCCATTTAGGCGGTTTGCCAGAAGTTTGGTAAAAGCGGCAAAATTCTCCATTCTGGCGTCTCCCAGATCTAACAACTGTGCAACGTAGGTGTAAGTTTTGGAGAACCTGGACAGACCCGATTTGAACTCCAGCATCTGTCCGATGCTTTTCTCTACCTGCGTCCTTCCATGCTCGGTCTTTTTCGCAGTAGCATCAGTTGCGATCAAGGATTCAACTTCACACCAAGCGGCTTCGTAGCGGAGCGCTTTGAGGCGAGACAGTGTTTGAAAAATCTCGACTTCAATCGCGATCTTCATTGCCTGATCTCAAAAAGCGACATACTTTCTGTCGAAAAGCTCAAATCCACCGTCGACGCGTTGATATCAAGTTACTATTTTATAGGGGTATTAGTGAAAGTTAAGCGACAAACTATGTGTCATCTTACATTAAATGACCGATTTGGTCAGTCATGACTTTTGGATTACAACGTAACACTGTTTTTTCAGTAACCGCTTTTGTCCTTTAGTATTCTGGGCGTTGTAGTGGCGTTGGATTCGTAACTTCGCCAAATGGACTGGTGTAATCGAAACGCACAGGTCTAAAGCCACTCAGTGAAGCGAAACTGTTCCAAGCCTGCTTCTTGCAATATGCTTTAAACTAACGATATTGAACGGACCCCGAGTTGTACCTCTCGGACCGCCCTATCCCTCAGTTATTTAGGCGCGACTGTTTAGTGCACCTTCTCGCAGTTGCACCGCGATAAAAAAATGCGCGAGAGAACGTGGCCCCATGTAGCGCTCGACCATCTCGACAAACGCCTCCTGCGCCGCGCAATATCAGCTCTCAGTCAAGACCCGAGCGCACCGAGACCATCCTCGTAACGCGAGATGAGATCTTTGAGACAAGCCCCGCGCTTCGACAGAGGGATGATGAAATTCGCGAGAATATCTCGTACGTCGGAAAAAGCAGCGTGTACAAAATTCTGGCTGACGAGAAACTAGATACACCCTTCCCTAAGGTCATACTCTGACGCGCCTAACAATCGGGCGAATTGTAAACGTTATTTTTCGTCAGGATAAGCTGCCATTGAGTTATCTTTGGAGAAGTTCGAACGTTCAACATAGGCCGGTTCGGTTAGCGCACCAAATGGCCTCATTTGAAGACTCATGTGAAAAATGCCCGGGCTCGTTCCACCTGAGATATCAGGCTTTAACGCGTTAGGATGTTGAAATGGATAAAATTGGTGGCTCGTCACATAAATAATTCTGCACTCTTTAGGCTAACTAAATCATCGATAGGTTTTTAGGCTGCCGAATTAGGTCTACTCTTGACCAATGCCGTTCCTGTTTTTGTCGCGATCTTGTTACGGCGTAAAAGAAGTTCTAACTGGTTAAAACTGTTCTCGATTCCTTGATCTTCGGTTCTAGCCCAGTAGGCATCAAGGTCCGGCCACAATTGGATTGCTGTGTCAATCTCTGGATCGCCACCTGACGAATAGAGACCCGAGCGAATCATCATGACATTTTGCTCGTATACTGAAAGATACTTCCTAGCGATTGATATAAGCTCGTTCTCCGCTTCGCTTGCAGCCGCCGGCAAGCTTCTTGAAACCGATTTCAAGACATCAATCGCTGGATAACGGCCGCGTTCCGCGATTTCACGGTCCATAACCACGTGACCGTCCAGGACACCTCGCAAGATGTCCGCAATAGGTTCATCCATGTCAGAACCAGCAACCAGCACACTAAAGACGCCAGTGATGTCTCCTTGATCGTCTTCGCCAGGACCGGCCCGTTCGCAAAGCGACATGATGAGATGGGCGGTTGAAGGCGGATAGCCTCGTAAAACGGGTGCTTCACCGGAGGCGACAGCAACTTCACGATGTGCTTCCGCAAACCGCGTAACGGAATCAGCAAGGAAGAGAACTGATAGTCCTTGGTCGCGGAAATGTTCCGCAACTGACATTGCTGCCCAAGCACAACGTCGTCGAATAAGAGGCGATTGATCCGATGTAGCGCATATCAACACAGTGCGCTTCAAGCCTTCAGGCCCCAGAACATCTTCAATAAAATGCCGCAATTCTCGTCCGCGCTCACCAATCAAGGCGATCACAACAATGTCTGCATGCATGTTCTGCGCCAGATGGCCCAGAAGACTCGACTTACCAACACCAGAACCAGCAAACAAACCCATCCTCTGGCCGCGCACGATTGGTAACATCGTATTGAAGACTGTTGTCGAAGTACTGAGCCTTTCGCCCATTTGCCGCCTCCGGCCTGGTTCGGGCGGCGCTGCGCGCAAACTGCGCGCATTTGGGCCGCGCAGAAGGGGCTTTCCGTCTAACGGATTACCAAACGGGTCAATTACCCGCCCGACCCATCCATCAGCCGGTGCGATCCCACGCGCGTCCAAAAGTGCGGCGCGGTCATTCAGGGCGATGCCATCCGGCTCTTGATCTGGCAACAAAACCAGCGTGTCGCCAACCAATTGCAGGACTTCGCCGGAAAGAGGTTCACCTTGCCTGTAGACAATGACGAGATCGCCGATGCGCGCCTTTCCTGCGAGGCCACTAATATGAATGACGCCAGCCTCTACACGACTAACTCTGCCAATGGAGCGTACAGGGTTTAATTCGGTGATCCGAGCAGTGAGGCCCTCAAAGGGAATCAGCTTGTTCATGTCAATCCTTCGGTTTCTGCACACTCTTTCTAAAGGAATCACAGTTAAGCCTTGATGAAATCACATGAGGGAGAATCCCGGATGTTTGGAAATCTAGAAGTCTTTAAAATGGCGCACGCCATGGCTGTCCATGCTGGCCAAAAGCAAGCTGTATCGGCACAAAACGTGGCGAACTCAGACACACCTAAGTATGAGGCAAGAGCAGTCGTCCCTTTTGCCGACACTTATCAAAATGATTCGTCCGCCGCTGGTTGGCATTCACAGAAATCGACGCGTGGCGCGCATCTTAATGGCGTTACCTCCGGTCAAATGCCTGATCCGATCATTGATAAGAACGGTGTCGGGTCACCCAATGGTAATACAGTCTCTCTTGAAAACGAAATGCTCAAGTCGCTTGGTGCAAAACGCCAGCACGACCGAGCCATGGCAATATATAAGTCTTCGCTCAGCATTCTTCGTTCAACCCTGAGCCGGTCGTAAGGAGAAAAAAATGAGTGATTTTTCAAAAGCCCTGGACGTTACAACGAGTGGACTGAAGGCTCAGGCAACACGATTACGCCATCTATCCGAAAACATTTCGAACGCTGACACTCCAGGTTACCGACGCAAATTGGTTTCTTTCGAAACAGATTTTGCATCTGGTTCTGGCATTGCCAAGGTTGAAACAGGACGAGTGCGTTTGGATCGGTCAGAGCTTGAACGTGTTTATGATCCCTCCCACCCGATGGCTCAGGAGGATGGATACTACGAAAGTTCAAATGTGGATTTGATGATTGAGCTTTCAGACGCCAGAGAAGCGCAGCGAAGTTACGAAGCAAATCTCAAAGTCTTTGAACAAACACGAAAGATGTCCAGCAGTTTGATGGACTTACTACGAAAATAAACTTGCAAGAAGCGGCATGCCAAGCGTGTCGCTATTAAAGGAGATCCAGAATGGATATGAAAGCTGTCTCAGCAATCCAGAACTTTAACAACGCGCGTTCAGTAACAGCGATTCAAAGCTACGAACAAGCGCGGCCCGCAACGGAACCTGTACCGGAGTATACTTCGGCAGCCGAAACGCTAGGACAAGTTGCGAAGGACTTCGCCGCCACTTTGGCGGAGAGTGAAAATGCCTCAACGCAAGCCATGATCGGTGATGCAGATCCGCATGCCCTAGTGCAAGCATTAGCGCAGACAGAACTTGCCGTCGATGCGGCTGTTTCCGTGCGTAACAAAGTGGTCGAAGCCTATCAAGAAATTCTGAGAATGCCTGTCTAAATGGCCGACGAGATCATCTTCTTTGATACGCTCAGACACGGTCTATGGATTGCTGTGGTTATCTCCATACCAATCTTGACAGCCGCTCTTGTGACGGGCGTATCAATCGGCTTGGTCCAAGCGCTCACGTCGATCCAGGAAATGACCCTGACTTTTGTTCCTAAATTAGCGGCGATCGTATTGGTTTTCTGGCTATCCATGGGCTTCATGACCCAAACACTAGTTTCATTTTTTCACGATCAGATCATTCCTCTGATCATTGGAGGTTAACGATGGAAAACTCCGGATATACAACCTTGACTCGGCAATCAGGCCTAATGCGCGAAATGCGCGTAGTGGCCAATAACATCGCTAATGCAGCGACGTCTGGTTTTCGCCAGGAGGGTGTAATTTTTTCCGAATACGTCAAGTCAGTGGATAACGCTTCTAGTCTTTCAATGGGTCAAGCTGATGCACGTCAAACATCATTCGACCAAGGTGCTTTGACAAAAACGGGCGGTCAGTTTGATTTTGCAATCGAGGGGGACGGGTTTTTTCTGATTGAAACGCCGCAAGGAGAACGGCTGACACGCGCAGGATCTTTCACACCGAATGCAGATGGGGACCTCGTAACGCCCGATGGTTTACGGGTCCTTGATGCCGGCGGCGCACCTGTATTTATTCCTCCAGGCGCGGCGGATATCTCAGTATCTGCGGATGGCACTATCTCGTCGGAAGGTAATCCTGTTGGGCAAATGGGATTGGTACAACCTACCAACCCAGGACAGCTGGTGCGAGAAGACGGTGTAATGTTCCGTGCAGAGGAAGGTTTCGATATCGCCGAAAATGGCAGCATTCTTCAAGGCTTTGTCGAAAACTCGAATGTAAACCCAATCCTGCAACTGACCCGCATGATTGAAGTTCAACGCGCCTACGAACTTGGCGCCAGCTTTCTGGAAGCAGAAGATGAACGCGTGCGTCAAGCAATGCGCGCCATGTCACAGTAATTTTTGAATTGATGAGTGAGGAAAGTAAATGAGAGCCCTAAAGATTGCAGCAACCGGTATGAGCGCACAACAGCTCCGTGTTGAGACTATTTCGAACAATCTGTCTAACATGAGTACCACGGGATATAATGCACGGCGTGCTGAATTTGCCGATCTACACTACCAGCAGATGAATCGCCCAGGGACGATAAACGCCACGGACGGAACAGTCCTTCCCACCGGTGTGCAGCTCGGATTAGGCGTACGTCCATCTGCGGTTTCAGTTATTCTCCAGCAAGGTTCATTGAGCGCAACGGGCGGAGATCTTGATCTTGCTATCGAAGGAAACGGATATCTCGAGGTCACGCTGCCAAGCGGATTGGCCTCCTACACCAGGGATGGAGGGCTTAAGCGCAATGGAGAGGGTCTCATTGTCACTTCTGATGGATACCCCGTCGAACCAGAAATCGTAATCCCCGATGATGCGCGTAGCGTGTCAATCAACTCATCGGGAGAAGTCTACGCTTACTTCGCCGACGCACCTGATGCACAGCTTCTGGGGCAATTTAACCTAGTTGGCTTCACAAACCCCAAAGGTCTCGAAGCTTTAGGTGGCAATCTTTTTGCAGAAACAGAAGCCTCAGGTGCGGCCTTGGTTTCGACACCAGGTGAAGATGGATTGGGAACGGTTCGTCAAGGCTACTTGGAAGACAGCTCAGTTGATGCAGTTAGGGAAATTACAGAATTGATCGAAGCACAACGCGGCTATGAGATGAATGCGAAAGTAATTTCTGCAGCGGACCAGATGATGGGCGCAACGACGCAAATCCGATGATCCGTTTGCTTGCCTTACTTACAGTTCTTCTGTTGCCGGACATTCTAGCCGCAGACTCTGTCGTTCCAACACGCACGATCCGCGCAAATGCCACAATTTCTGAAACAGATGTCACGCTGAAACAGATACAAAACCCCAACGCGTTTGCGCTCACTTCAGATGTAGTAGGGCAAGAAGCACGAACCACACTATATGCAGGGCGCCCAATCCTGTTTGATGATGTGGGTCCCCCAGCTGTAGTCGCGCGCAACCAGATCGTTGTCGTAAAATTTAAGTCTGCAGGCTTGATAATCCATACGGAAGGACGTTCTTTGCAACGTGGCGGTATAGGCGACAGAATACGCATCATGAACCTTGATTCTCGCACAACCGTTTCTGGTCAGGTTCAATCAGACGGCTCTGTGCGCGTCTTTAACTAGGAAAAAATAATGAAAAGTTCCGTATTTGGTATCTTCGTTGTGACCGTAATCCTTTCCGGCTGTGCGCGCCTTGATCACATTGGCAAACCACCAACTTTTAGCCCATCAACTGCGACAAAAGAACATAACGCAATGTTATCGCCAGGACTTCCGTTGCGCGTAGATCCTCAAGCGCCAAACGAAGCCGCGTCGCTTTGGTCTGGTGCGCGCCAATCTCTGCTGGGCGATCGACGCGCAATTCAACAAGGTGATATTCTGACGGTTGTGATTGAAATTGATGAAGAAGCGGAAATTTCCAATGCAAGTGATCGGTCGCGATCAGGTTCGGAAAGTCTTGGGATTCCGGATCTTTTCGGTTTTCCACAGCGTATCAATGATGACCTTCCTGAAGGTGCGTCACTCGACACCGCTGTATCAATTAACTCGCAAAGTAGCTCCTCAGGAGATGGTTCTGTAAAGCGAAATGAGAAATTAACTCTGCGTGTCGCGGCAACAATTGTGGACGTTCTACCAAACGGCGTCCTTGCTATTTCAGGCAGTCAGGAACTTCGTGTAAATTTTGAAATGCGAGAACTGCTCGTAACCGGGTATGTCCGGCCGGCCGATATCTCACGCAAAAACGAAATTACGTATGACAAAATCGCAACCGCACGTGTGTCTTACGGAGGTCGTGGGCAAATAACCGACGTTCAGCAACCTCGAATTGGTCAACAAATACTTGATGTGATTCTTCCTTACTGAGGCCATGAAATGAAAAAGTTACTGCCAATTTTACTGCTATTAATCGGTACAGGAGCTGGGGTTGGCGCAGGCGTATTCCTACGTCCTGAGCCCAAACCAGAAGAACTAGCATCTAACGAAACAAAGGATGTGAAACAAGAAGAAGAAACAGCCGAAAAAAGTGAAGGAGAGGCAGACGGATTACCAATAGAAGGTAAAGAGTACGTCAAACTAAGTAATCAATTTGTCGTACCGTTGGTAGAAGACGATCGAATTGCCTCCATGGTAGTAATGACTTTAAGCGTGGAAGCTCCACAGGGGCAAGGCGAAAGTATTTCAAATGTCGAACCAAAGATTAGAGACGTGTTTCTACGCGTTTTATTTGATCATGCAGTCATTGGTGGATTCACTGGCGCCTTCCTAAACAATGAGAATTTAGATACATTACGCAATAAACTCAGAGATGCTGCCCGCGTGAATTTTGGTGAGGATCTTATCAGTGACGTTCTCATCTTTGAGATTGCGCGACAAGATTACTAACTTCAAAGTAAGTCGATAATTTTGAAACTTTTATATCTCGAGAAAAACACTGTGAGGCAAAGCCACTTTGGAGGTTACAATTTTCTGAAGAACGAAAATTTGTAATGATCGAAAGGCACGAACTCTAAACAACAGTGACAATCGACTTCGCAAATCTGAATTTTCCCAGAAAGATTTCATTAAAATAAATTGTATGAAAGTAATATTCTATAAAGAATTAGCTCATCACTTCTCTCAAGGTTTATTTCCGCTGAAGGATCAATATTTTTCGCATGGATATGTCATGCACCCGCTCCTTTAAAATTCACATCATTCTCAAGTTTAATCCTCGAATACCTATAATTGATCAACGCCTAGAGCTTACAAAAAGTAAAGTTACATATTTTTGAAAACTCACGAATCCACCCGAGTGTACATCATGGGTACGTCACTTTCAGTGTTGCTTTGAGAAGAAGAACTTATCTAAATATATAGTATATGGATAAACTGAATGATGTAGGATTGCATATTGTCTATTTTTGTCAGCTCGGGGAGAAGCACTTCGTGGTACATTCTGTATAAATCAATATTTAAAATTATGAACATTTAATTCTAAAAAAATTGAATGACGCACAAAAAAACTAATATTACAAGCTTTGTATTTTTATCTGCTTCGAGTCAAGGCATCTAGTAAGAACGCACAAGTTTTTTATCAAAAAATCTGTGCAAAAATTTAAAATATTGACAGCTTTAGGCACGCATAAACAAAAGATTCTTACAATACGAGATAAGAGTATATTTCAAACTGTTAGATATATTTTTATAGGCAAAAGTGGATATTTCTTCGGTTATTCACTTAGGGAATATGTGATACAGGTTAAGAAATTTATTTGACTTCGATTCATCTTAGGTCAAATTACTCCAAATGTCTATCGTTTTGGAAACGGTTTAGCAGCGGCGAAACCATCCGCTTCTGTTCCGTTCTCGATGTACATCACTGTAGACATTTCTACAATATATTCTTTTTTTTCAATTCACAGGCCTGCTAGCTATTCAAATGTGACGGATAAGAGGCGAATATTAAACGTCTCCGACAAAACTATTTTGCGAAATTCAGACAGCTATTCTTGCACCCGTCGACGACTTTTTAGAAAATGGAATCTTATCTCAAGCGCTCATAAGTTGCGTTACACACAACCATCAAGTGGCACGCACCGATATTTACACTCAGCCAAATCTATACGCACTTAGCTTACCTCTACACCTCACATCAAATAACAAACAACAAATTTTTATTCACATAGAGGTCTGACGTTCAAAAATATGAATGCATCAGCGAATATATTCTCAACGTACCATAATTAATTTGTTTTCAATTTTGCGCTCTCGTGTACTATCTACACCAATATTGCAATACCGAATTTTGCATCAATCAAATCGCAAACCATCGCATCCAAGCCTCTAGATCAACTCGCGCGGACATAACAGAAGTATCACAGTTATTACACTAATTAGCAGGTATTGCCAGTTTGGTGACATGACATACATCAGTATTTTATGATTACCTATCTGATCTTTAAAAGGCCTCTTACGCTTGCTGTTTATTCACTAACGTTTCCAGCATACGCATGCCCGATACATTTGCCCCGCCAATATTGAAAGTGTGCTCAAAGAAAGATACCAGTGATAAACTTTCCTTAAACTTGCGGCGCCGGAGCGCCGCAGATCTGGAACTACATTGCAATATTAGACAATATTTCCTTAATTGAAAATTAATTCTATTTTGTAATAAATACAGCAGACAGAATGAAACAAAATTTGAGAATTTTCATCATACTCATTCAACTAAGTTAATTGGAAGCTAGTATAAAAGTGACTATACTATTTTCCTATATTTACTACATTTTTGATCGAATGGTACACTATTTTAATTCATTATCGTCGATAATCTACATTCCAAATCTATGGAAATAACACTTTCCGGCACTCCACAAATTAACTTTCCAGCTTCCTTGTGTTGCGATAGCACTTACCACCAAAATTGCAGAAGCCTACTGCTTTCCAGTTCCTTGCAAGCGAAAGTGTGAGTGCACAGCAGCCGCAAGTTTTCTTCTTTGTAAGGTACCTATTTCTTGCTTATACTTTGATTTTCTCAGCTCGCCACTTACAAGAACTTTTCCATAGTCATTTTTTACCTTTGCTCTCACTTGATCTTTTTGCGCAAGGATATGTGCTAGCTCCATATTTAGGGTGCGCTTTGAACGGTCTACCCAAGACTTCCAGGCAACATCCGCCCCGATCGCCCGAATTTCGTGCACATGAGACGACTCGTTCAGCCTTGACTGATCATCAATTTTAGAAAGCTGCGAACGTAAGCGATTTTCCTCCGCCACCAAAATGAGGAAGGACTTCTGCTTTATTTGAAATTTTATCTTTAGAAGATTTTCGATGTCCTGAAGTTCTTTGCTTTTCAAAATGGTCGGTCCTTAGCCTTTTTGCGCATTTGTTCCGCAAAACGGATTGCCGCAGCAACCGCCTTATAATGCTCTGGTTGTATTTGGGAACCTACGTCTGTTGTAGCATACAATGCGCGCGCAGTTAGCCGATCCTGATGAATAGGAACGTCATTCTCTCGCGCAATCTCTCGAATTCGGAGTGCGACCTCATCAACACCCTTTGCGACACAAATTGGTGCTTGTCCAGGCAAGCGATCCCAACGTAGAGCAACAGAAAAGTGGGTTGGGTTTACTAAAATAACATCTGCTTTCTGGACTTCAGCAGCTATCTGATTAGAAGCAATTGAGTGAGCTCGTTGACGCCTTTCCTGCTTCATATGCGGATCACCTTCAGAGTTTTTTGTTTCGTCCTGAATTTCCTTCCGTGACATTCGATTTTTTCTTATATGTTCAAAATGCTGCCAAATGGTGTCAACACTACCAATTACGGCGGAAACAAGAACAACAATGAAAAGGAAATCAATACAGATTTCAGCCAACAGTACAACAATCGTTTCGGGGTTTGTGTGTAGAGCTGCCACCATTTCATCTAATCTTAAGACAAGAAAAACTGCTAAACACCCGGAATAGATATTTAATTTAAGAAAACTCAAGAGAAATTGGAATAACCCACTGCGCCCATATTTATTTTTTGCATTTGATATAATTGATATCTTAGATAACTTTGGCGTGATCTTAGTCGGCGCGAAAATTATACCACGCGTTGCCAAAAGTGCGGCTAGTACAACCAATAACGGAACAATGAACACAGGCGACATCGCTCGGAAGACAGACCCAATGATACCCCCGGCCGGTGTTGTGCCAGCGCCTGCGAAAAAAAGCGGTGCAATTTGCGCCGATTGACCAATTATAACTGACAAGCTAGTTCCCAGCTTGAGTAGTGCCGAGTAGCCAACATATAAAAACGCTATAAGCAGACCTGCGTAGGAAGCCGCCGTAAGAAGCTCAGTTGATCTCGCGATTTCACCCTTTTTACGCGCCTCCAATAGTTTGTGCGGTGTCGGATCAAATGGCTTGTCTGCGTCGTCCTCTTCCGGGTTCATTGACGGGTACTAAACGGATTGATGAGGAAGTTATCCATAGCGCTGAGCCAAACAGAAAGCATGTATGGGGCAGAAACAAACAAAAGCGCTAATCCACCCAACGTAATCACCGGCGCCCCCACGAACGCAACCATAAGTTGGGGCATAGCTCGATTTATTGCTCCCAGAGCAAAATTATAGAGCACTGACAGAATGACAAATGGAGCTGCTAAGACAAATGCGAGAGCAAAAGCTGAAGAAACGTTCCTTACGCCCCACTCAGACAGCTCCGATCCGTTTAGAAAACGGCCTATTGGAAGAAAATCATAGGACAGGATTGCCAGTTGAGCGACTTTAATATGAAGTCCCATCATTGTCGCCAACGCAATTCCCGCTACTATAAGAATATAACCCATCGCCGGTAGAGGATCCACTGAAGCTCCCCCAAGCACTTGAGACAGCGAAGTGCTTTGCGCAGCAATTGAGCCGGCAGTCTGCAGAGCTAAAACAAAGAGGCGCAAACCGATCCCAAGGACAACTCCTGATAAACACTCGGTAAAAACTAAAAACGTGATCGAAGAAAACTGCAAATCAAAGGAGGGGATTGAAACAGCAGGTACAATAATAGCCGTAAATGCAAGTGCAATGACCAACTTTATTCGCACTGGGACCGATTGCTCGCCAAACCCCGGTAAAAGAGCTGCGATTGCCGCGATACGCAGAAATACTACAAAGCCCTGCCACAACAAAGAATTTGACATCTCCAGTAACGCACTCAAAGCACTCATGCCGCGACAACGCCAACCAATGATGGACGTGCATCCACACCGATTTCTTCAAAAGACAAAACCGGATTACTAATACCTTTTGCGCGCATTACAGTGCGTAGAAAACGCCTACGTCTTGTGTTTGTTACAAGCGCCGCATTTATTCCGTTTTGGTTTGCAGTTTGAATTTTTTCCAATACACTTTCCGCCAAATGATTAAACAGATCTGGGGGCAATGCGATATCAAGGCCCCTATCCGCCTCAACTTGGTACGAATTAAAAGTATCTTCCCACTCTGGCGCCAACTGAATGAGTGGTAGCGTACCATCGTCTCTTCTCATTTCCGCAACAAGCTGAAATCCGAGGCGTTGGCGCACATGCTCACAGATTGCCTCTGGTTGCGTATGTTGAGTACGAGCCTCAGCGGTCGCCTCCAAAATTAACGGTAGATTTCGAATAGATACCTGCTCATCCAAAAGCAAACGTAATACAGAATGCAGGACATCAATTGGCACCTTATCTGGTATCATTTCGTCGATTAATTTTCTATTCGCTTCTGCTCGACTAGGGTTTGAAATGTTTGAAAGTTCTGACAAAATTCGACGCAATGACTTCAATGTGAGGAGCCGGCTGAAGTTTCGCTTCACTGTTTCAAGTAGATGTGTTGCCAAAATTTCAGCCGGTGTAACCAGTGTGAGGCCGTCCAAGGCGGCCTGCTCTTGCCTGGCTTCGTTAATCCACCGCGCAGGCGCACCGTACACTGGTTCTGTGGTATCGATTCCACTCGGTAAATTATCCGTATTGTCGGGAATCAAAGCAAGTATTTGATCTGGATTCAACTCTGCACGCGCCTGCTCCACTCCTTGAATTTTCAATATGTACGTTCCGACCGGAAGTATCACGTTATCAGTCAGTCTGATTTCAGGAAGAATTAGACCATAAATCGTCGCTACATGCGTGCGCATGTTCGAAATTCGGGCATCCAAACCTGTTCCAGGATCGAGTACCATATTGACAAGATCTGGCGCAAATTCGACATGAATATCATCAATTTCTAAAATGTCACCAAGAGCTTTCTCTTTTGGCAACTTATCTTCCGCGATACTCTCAGTGACATTGCTAGGTTCAGCTTGCTGTTTGCGATGAAGCCGGTAGGCTGCAAAACCTAACGCAGTAGCACCAAAAATGAATGGTGCAAAAGGTAATCCTGGCAACAGAGCGAAAAGCGCCATTAACATGGCAACAGTTGCTATCGCAGAAGGATGTTTTCCCAACTGACTGAACACAGCAAGATCCGTAGCGCCCTGCGCGCCACCACGAGCAAGCAACAAAGCAGACGCAATTGATATCACAACTGCCGGAATTTGCGAGACTAAACCGTCGCCAACTGTTAAAATCGCATAAGTTTCAAAAGCTTGACCGATTGGCATGTCATGGACCATGATCCCCATAATTAGGCCAGCAACAAGGTTCAAAAGAGTGATTAAGAGCCCTGCAACTGCATCACCCTTAACAAATTTTGATGCACCGTCCAGCGATCCGAAAAACGTGGTTTCTTGCTGTTCACGTTCGCGCCGTTCCTTTGCTTCGATATGTGTGATTGCACCTGCAGACATATCGCTGTCAATCGCGAGTTGCTTTCCGGGCATTCCGTCCAAAGCAAAACGGGCACCAACCTCGGCCATTCTCGTTGCGCCCTTGGTAATAACCATAAAATTGACGATTAGCAGTACGCAAAATACTACTAAACCTAGAAATACACTTCCTCCCATTACAAACTGAGCAAAGCTTTCAATGACGTCTCCTGCCGCATTCGTGCCAGTATGACCTTGCCCAATTATTAGTTTGGTTGAAGAAACGTTAAGTGATAACCGCAGCATTAGAGAGGCTAGTAGTATCGTAGGAAAAGCTGAAAAGTCTAGCGGCTTCTCTATGAAGAGGGTTACAGTGAAGATTAAAATCGCTAAGGCAAATGATGTTGCTAATCCAACGTCCAAAACCCACGCCGGCATTGGAAGTATCATCATGACAATTATAAACATTAGAGCTACTGCAAGAAGAATCGTTGGGTTAAAAAGAAATTTTAGACTGACACTTTGCATTTTTTACTCATTATTTTTCTTGCATGATTGGCAGTTTACTTTGATTTTTCGACGGAGTGCTTCTGATACATTAAAGTGATGTGTTTATAATGCTCACAGTTATTGCGTAAACTTCTGTATATTTTTTGGTTGATACCTTGTAGGGCATTATCATGAATTTTCTGGAAACACTCTCTCATTTTTTACCAATGTTTACAGATATAGGTCCACTTACTGCCAAGATCTTCGTTACGAATTTACTAAATTTTTCATTATGTCGCCATAAGAGATAATTAAAAACTATTCTATCGTGCGTAAGATAAATTTTTGTAAATATATAATTGATCCGTGTTACCAAATTTTGTGACTCACTTGATGTTAATTTTGGATGAGCGCCGAGGGCATAAACTCCCTAAAATTCTGGTCTTTTTTTGTCAATCAGTGCAGCAAATAGTCTTTGTTCATGCGAACTCCATTGCAGAGCAATTACTTGACGATATGCTTGAATATCTTCATTAGTTTCCAGAGAATTTTTACAAGACTTGATGCAAAATTCAATAAAAATGAGCTTAGGGCGCTAGTATAATTAGCTAGGGCCTTAGGAAATGCAAAGCGTCCAATAGGGATAGTTCAACGAATAGCTATTTTATATAAAGCCGTAATTTAAATTTCTTTAAGCTCACTCCACATTCTATCCGCTTTGAATTTGAAAGCAAATAAGTCAATCTTTTTCATGTCAAATTCATAGAATTCCCTCTACCAAATGTAGATAACTGGGTGAGATCTTAACCAATCAGTTACCTAACAATCTCAGAAAATTGTCCATGTAAAGTTTTCTTATGGCTGATTATTTGTGTAAGAAAATTTTCTTCGGCAGTAGCACATCGGCTTCGCCCTTCTAGTGAACTTACTTACTTTGCTAAGAGCTATTACAGATTTATATATGCTCTTAGATATATCAATACGCCTAAATCTTTGCATTCTTCTTCCACAGTCTTTCTCCTTTTGGCCTACCAACTAGTTAGATATTTCGAGTTCTTGTAAAGCGTCTCTCATAACAACTCGTGCGTTTTCACTAGAGGATATAGCAGTGTTCGAATTTTTTAGCATTTCATTATTGTTCAAAATATTTTGCTGTGGCTCACGCGCCAACTGAGCAAACGCTCCGTAAACTGGAACTTCGTCATCTATTGATGTTAACCACTCCTCCGCAAGCCACAATGCGGTTAAAGCACGTTCATCCATATCCACTGAATTGAATTCCTCAGATGCCAGTAATGAGCTTCCAATTTGCTCCAAAATATTTGCCCTCAATATTTTGGCTTCCGCACTTTTGACATCTGTCAAATGTACTAAAGCTTCATCATACTTTAGCATTTGAAAAGAAATTTTTGCTTTCAATTCGGACAGAGCAATGGATGTGACGCTTTGTGGTATAGAATTCAAAACTTCTTGAGCTTTGTCAATGAAACCTTGTGTTAGAATTCGGCTTGATATTTCTACTGCCGTCTCTGGCAGAATATCTTCCTGATGCTGAGCGTAGTGAGTAAAGAATAAAGAAACAAATTCTACATTGTTAGAATTTCTTGCGAAATCTGAAAAAATGAAACTTGTGAGATCTTTTCGATCACTGTCTCTGAATTTCTCTCCATCATTTCTCAAAGCGTTTATTGATTTTTGGTATTGTCCAGAACTGGCTGCTGCACGAATGAATGTCTTTACCATTTCAGTTCCGTACTCAGAATTTCTAAGTTCAAAGGCATATGCTTCCGCCAAGAGAGCTATTTCTGAAGGAACTTTCTTTCCATCCAAAATATAATTATCGACCAGCCTCGAAATTGCTTCTGGAGCTTCAGAAGAATCCGCGTCTACTATATCTCCCAGTATTTCCAAGGCTTCCTCGCGATTGTTTTGAACTTCGTATACCTTTGCCTTAACAAGGTTAGCGTCTAATTCATTTACTGTATTCAAGTCAGTATAACTACGAATTGCGATTTTCGCGTTCGCTGCATCTCCACGCTTTAGTAACCGATCACTTAGTTTGGGAGCGAGAAAGTACTTTAGGTGTGAAGGAAGGTTTGCAAGACCTCGCAATGCGGCAGATGCATTAACATTTGAGTTTACAGGTATCTCTTCTGCTGCCAACATTGCCCAAAGTGCAACTTGTGAGTCACAATCTGCGAAACGGTTTAGTAGACGTGGGTTTTTGACATAGCCAAACTCCATAATACGTGCTAAGTCGACTAACTCTGGGTGTCTATTTATCAGTCCATCAACCAGACTTAGTGTATAGATTGCTTCTGCTCCAAATCCTAGATATAGGTAAAGCTGTGCTCGCTTTTTTACTTCAGTGACATCGATCCGCCCCATGTCATTATAGAGGTCTTTGTTGGACTTTCCAAGTTGAACGCTTGCCATCTCTTTTGTCCCCCAAGATGAAACATTAAATAAACTTGGGTCGGGACAAACTTCACCTGTTGAAGACAGGTTGTCATGAATTGGTCTCTTTGGTATATCTTTACTGTCGCTAACCCGCATATTTCCTACTGTTGACTTGGCGAGTTCGGAAATCTCTCTAGACGAGTCATATATTATTTGACTTTCATTTTCGCCTTCGACCTTTTGCGTTTGACGTGTCGAGTTGGGTTGTAACGTTATCAAGCCTTGCGAAGCAGCTTGAGAAAACGACTCTAGCAATTGCATTTGCTTTTGTTTTCTAGCGCTCTCTAAAATTAATGGCTGAATTTTTGAGGATTTTTCCCCAGTATCAGTGGGTGCTAAATTGCTTTCGTTCGATTCATTTGGCTCTGCTCCCCACAACAATTCCCCATATGAGAATTGTGAGTTCAATTCTGGTGGGTAAACAGCTTTTTCTTTCTCATCCGCTTCAGAAACAATTTCGTCAAAAATGTCGATAACTAAGAAACCTTGTTGCTCGACAAACGCACTTACAGGACAATTGCAAGCGAGCTGTACTTCCAGAGTTGATGATTTTGCAAGTAACGCCGCGAGTCTGGTCCGTGGGATTATGGAAAATGCCTGACTCAAATCGAAGCCATCTTTGAAACCGTCGAACGTCAATGTACTTGTACCCAACTGGCTGCTCAAATCCCAAGTTGAATTGTCGGGAATTTCAAGCACCAATCGGGTAAAGCTCTCGTGCTCACCTGATCTTACCAGGATAGGTTCTGATAACGTTGAACTGGCCCAAAATACTAAAGCGCAAACTATTAGACTCCGGTTCATGCTGCACCTTGCTTAACTGCCTTTAGTGCTTCTTCCAGCTCCGAAAAACTTGGACGATGATGGGAAGGTGTGTTCTGGCGGCCAACTTCGATACATATATTTGTCGCGTGCGCGTGAAGGTTCGCTACCAACACTTCTCTGATAAGCTGATAGAAGTGACCATCTTCCTCTGTCACGTCTTTCACTTTTCCAGCAAAAGGACCAACGAAGCCATATGCGAGGAAAACCCCCAAGAAAGTACCAACTAAGGCACCACCGATCAATTTTCCCAAAACCTCAGGAGGTTGGTCAATTGAACCCATTGTTTTGATAATTCCTAGAACGGCGGCAACGATGCCTAGAGCTGGAAGTCCGTCAGCTACCGTCTGCAAAGCATGACTAGAATGCAATGCGTGGTGCATGTTTGCTTCCATACGTTTCTCCAACACTTCTTCGACCTGATGCGGGTCATCATAATTCATAGATGCAGATCGTAGTGTATCGCAAATCAACGCAATCGCTTCTTTATCACTCATAATTTTAGAGTACTTTGAGAATATATCCGAGTCTTCTGGTGCTTCGATGTGTTCTTCGATTGCTACTGGATTTTGACGAGCGAGTCGAATTAGCTCGAACAATAAGCAGAGAAGATCTTTATAGTCTTCATGACGCCATTTCGGCCCTTTAAAAACGCGCCCTACATCTCCTAGCGTATGTTTGATTGCAGACATATCATTGCTAATCATGAAAGCACCGGCTGCGGCGCCACCGATCATCATCATCTCGAAGGGCAACGCCTTAAAGATAATCCCCATTTTCCCACCGGCTAAAAGGTAGCCACCAAATACCATGGCAAAGATTGTTACGATCCCAATTAACCCGATCATTTTCGTCCCCAAAAACCGTTGTGTTTCAAGTATTGCAAATGGAAGTTAAAAAAGCTTCACGGTGCTAGCCTTTTGGCACATCCGCATTCCGGCCAGCGAGAATGACACTTACTGTGTATGCTTTTTGTGGTGTAAGGCCAGCCATTATTCCCGCAGCAGCGTCTGGACGCATACGCCCCAAGAATCCTGCTGCAAATGCTGGCTCCATCTCTTCGAAAAGAGCTGCTGCATCTTTCGGTTTCATGTTTTCATACACTGTCGTGAGCGTAAGAAGATCATCTTCAGCTGCGGTATCTGCTAGCGCAAGCATTGCACGCAATGACTGCTCAGCTTGCTCTAGCACTTGAAGACGTTTTTCGATTTCTTGATCTGCTATCGTTAGAGCTTTTTCCCGTATTGCAATTTCTCTTTCCAGTTTTTCAATTCGGTCTTCACGTTTTTGAAAGGCTGCAAGCATTTCGCCCACGGCTTCTTTCTTCAAAACGTTCTTTGCAGTTTCTTTGTAAGTTTCATTTTCCGCTGTTTTAGACTTATCTTCTACACTTTCTGTAGGCATGGGGTTCTCAGTTGCAACGGCCTTACCGGCCTCCCCCCCAACGCGTATTGCAGCGGATCCAAGAAGCAGACTGCAGATCAAAAGGACTGATCCACGCCCTTTCCGACGAATCGATTTTCTTTTCTTTTCGGCCATGATTAGTTCACCTCCGAAGCTCGATGCCGGACGAACATCGGTTCGCTGGTGGTTTGCTGCTGTGTTGATGCGCTGGAATGCGTTTGCTGTGTTGGTATGTCATGCAGAGACGCCATTTGTAGCTCTAACCTCTGCGACATTCCTTCGGCACGTGAAGTCAACTCCGTTAACGTATCCGCCGATTTGGAAGCTGTTTCTTGAGCTGCGGCCAAAGTTTTCGTTAAGTCGTCGACCTGCGCAGAAAGGACTGCAACGGCGCCACCGACACCCTTTTCTAAATCGTTGAATCGATTTAGACGTCGCCCCAAAACAAAGCAGTAGATTCCTGCTCCAATTGCACCTGCCGCTAGTAACATGTCGGCGATCAAGTCCATGTCGCACTCCTTAATTTAGTACAAATTCCATTATGAGCAGATCGTTGACGCGTCCTGGGCCTGCGACTATTTGCACGCGCCGCAACATCTGGGACCGTAGACGCGCTAAAGACGCAGCTTGCTCTATGTCAGATATTTCTAAAGCACGCAGATAGCTATTCAGTACGTCCACAATTCGAGGTAAAATCGTTTCGACATCCGTAGTATAGCCTTCCACTACTTCGAGCTCGGCTCGGAATCTCAAGTGGTTGTAACGGCTACTCAAAGGCAAAGATATTGTCAGCGGATCCATCGGAACAAATTCAAACTTACTGAGAATTTCAGTTACTTCGTTACTTTTTGCCACTTCTTTCTCTTCTTCTTTGGAAACTGATTCGCCGCCCAAAATGAGGCCTTGGTGAGCTGCAAAGAAACCACCCCCTCCGCCAACTAGAGCAAGCACCAATCCTGCGATTAGTGGCATCTTGTTCGATTTTGGAGCTTCTTCACTTTCTTCTACAGTTGCGTCTGTCATTGCATACCCGTCGATGTTTACGAAACTTGTTATAGACCCATTTGCACTAACCGATTGTTAAGGCAGTTGGTTCATTAACATTGCTATCGTTGAACAGAACGTTCAGCCCAACGGAGGCGGCATTGCAGCAAATTGTAAAAGCATGGACAGTTCTTCCCCTGCGCAGGCAGGTAATTGTGGTTCTGGCAACCGGTGCGATGTTCTTCGGTATTCTAGCTATGTCTCGTATGGCGACTGCTCCAAGCATGACATTGTTGTACGCTGGCCTTGAAAACGGTGCAGCGGGAGAGGTTGTTCGGTCTTTGGAACAACGTGGGGCTGCGTTTGAAGTGCGAGGAGGGTCAATATTTGTCGACGAGAAGGAACGCGACCAATTACGCATGACCCTGGCGAGCGAAGGCTTACCCACTAATTCTAACCGAGGGTATGAACTCTTAGACACTTTGTCAGGTTTTGGCACCACGTCGCAAATGTTTGATGCCGCCTATTGGCGCGCCAAAGAAGGAGAGCTCGCCCGAACAATAGTTTCCAGCCCTCACATTTCCATGGCACGAGTACACATCGCGAGCACTAGTTCCAACCCGTTCCAACGAGGAGTAACGCCGACAGCCTCTGTATCAGTTAAGCCATCCGGAGCCGCGATAACTCCACAGCAAGCAAAGGCGATTCGTTTTCTCATTTCATCTGCCGTGGCAGGCCTTTCATCAGACGATGTTGCAGTCATTGATGCAAATGGCGCTCTCATAGGGTCGACTGATGAAGTCGCGCCCACAATCGGGGGCGAAGATAGAGCCGAAGTTTTGAAAGCACGTGTGCAACGCCTGCTTGAGGCCCGCGTCGGGTTTGGTAACGCGATCGTTGAAGTCAGTGTGGACACCGTCACCGAAAGCGAAGCAATACGAGAACGTACATTCGATCCGGAAAGTCGTGTAGCAATTAGTACTGATACTGAAGAACGCAGTACATCGTCGTCTGAAGCAGGCGGAGGTGACGTAACGGTTGCCTCAAACCTACCGGATGAAGAGGGAAACGGCGGCGAGAACAGCTCATCCCAGAATAGTGAAACACGCGAGCGGGTAAATTATGAAGTCTCAGAAACTGAACGTGAAATCGTTCGAGTACCCGGGGCGATCAAGCGTGTGACAGTGGCAGTTCTTGTTAATGAATCCGCAACGACGGACGAAAACGGGCAACAAGTTTTGGCTCCGCGAGAGGAAATCGAACTAGAAGCACTTCGCGATCTTGTGTCATCAGCCGTTGGTTTTGACGAAGCACGTGGCGATATTATTACAATCAAGTCAATGGCATTGCAGAGTGTTTTGCCGCAAGGAACAGAAGTATCGAATACATTCTTGGACGGTCTTCATATAGACTTGATGTCCGCAATTCAGATGGCCGTCTTAGCTCTCGTTACACTCATCCTCGGACTATTCGTTGTCCGCCCGCTTTTGATGCGTCCAACGTCGGATGACTCGCCCGAAATTGCAGCGATTTCAGATGGCAAAGCGGAGGGGCTCGACGCAGAGGGTCTAACAGGTGAAATCGAAAGCGACAACTTTGAGCTCCCTGATTTGCCAATGATCTCGGGTTTCGGTGATGATGCCGGCGGTCTGCCTGACTTGAACATCGGTAGCCCGATGACAGATGACCCAGTAGAGCGGTTGCGTTCAATGATCGGCGAACGGCAGGACGAAACCGTCGAGATTCTGCGCAGCTGGCTAGAAGATAAAGAGGAGAGCGCCTAATGTCAGTCTCACATAGATATCGAAATTTTGGCGGAGGTAAGCCTCCAAAAGAAGAAACTGATGAAAGTGAAACAGAACTTTTAGAAGAACAAAAACTGCAAGCTTTCGAAGCGGGATACCAAGCTGGATGGGACGATGCTACAAAAGCACAATCCGACGAGAGAGACAAAGTAACAGCCGAGTTAAGTCAAAACCTACTAGATATGTCTTTTACCTACCATGAAGCTCTATCCAAATTAACTGCATCGTTGGAGCCTGCAATGCAGAAAATGGTTGGGAAACTGTTGCCCGAAATCGCACAACATACGCTGGGCACTCATATTCTGGAACAAGTTCAGTCGATGATGAGTGGCCAGCTCAAACAACCAATTGAAATAGTTGTGAATCCAAAGAATATTTCTTCGGTTGAGCAATCTATCGGGTCAAATCTAATTGAGCCATTCGAAGTAAAAGGAGAGGCATCACTCGGCGATGGGCAAGCTTTTGTTCGCATAGGGAACGATGAATGCCAAGTAGATCTTGACACAATACTGACAGATCTTTCCAACGCAGTTGGTGCATTCTTCCACGAGGCAACACGAGAGGGTAACAATGAGTAACTCAGAACCTACTTCCGATGCGGGGCTGGAACAGACCAATCCATTCACATCAGTTCCGATTGAGATAACGATTTCCGTAGGTAAAGCTCGTCCGTTAATCCGTGACTTAGTCAAACTTAGTGCGAACGCAGTTCTCACTTTGGACAAGACAGTTGATGATCCTGTAGATTTATACATTGGAGATCGATTAATTGCCAGAGGTATGCTTGAGGAGAAAGACGGTGAAAACGCTGGGCAACTTGTCGTAAGGCTTACTGAAGTGATTGATCTGCAATCTGGCGCTTAAACAGAATGCCAAGTTTTCTTCTTGTGGTGGTTTTCTTTACGATTGCCGTTTCTCAACCAGCTTCGGCGCAAGAGTTTTCAGTATCAATGGGCGAAGATGGCTCTTTGGGTGCTAGAACAATACAGCTATTCTTACTGATTACCGTTTTGAGCTTGGCACCTGGCCTTGCAATTATGGTTACTTGTTTTCCCTTTTTAGTAACCGTACTCTCAATTTTACGACAAGCAATAGGTTTGCAACAATCTCCTCCAAACATGCTTATCGTAAGCTTAGCTTTATTTTTGACGTATTTCATCATGGAGCCAGTTTTCACGGAAGCGTGGGAAATAGGGTTACAACCGTTTGCAACCAATAATCTAGAAATAGAAGATGCATTCGTTCAAACTATTAAGCCATTTAGAGCTTTTATGGAAGGACGTCTTGATCCTGATACATTCTTCGCGTTGGCTGATTTAAGAGAAGAAACCCAAGACTTAGAAAGCTCGAAGAATGCTCCACTATCGATACTTGTTCCTAGCTTTCTGCTCTCTGAAATTGCGCGAGCATTTCAAATTGGGTTTTTAATATTCCTGCCGTTTCTAATAATCGATCTAGTTGTTGCTGCAGTGTTAATGTCTATGGGAATGATGATGGTACCACCAGCAATTGTTTCTCTTCCGTTTAAGTTAGCTTTCTTTGTACTAGCTGACGGGTGGAATCTCATTGCAACGAGTCTAGTGCGCAGCTACCTGTAAAATATAATATTTATATTTGCAACACTTACTGCGACTCTCACATAAGAATTATCTATTCCATCTTGCTGCACTTGATCTGTACGCTTAGATTTCTTCAGAACGAGGTGTAATTTAGCGTGATCTGCTCGCTACGGTTTTCTAATAAATAGCAAGGAGACCTTCCAGTGGACAGTTTTTAATCCTGGAGCATTATTTGTTGGAAGTATACTTGCCAATCGATTTATCTTGCCTCGCAATACCAAAGGTATAGAATTCATACTCTCAGATAATAATTCTGTATTTTCAAAATATTTGAGCTTTTTAGACCAACTGGATCTAAAAAATTGAACGCAATTTTCTACAATCTCTGTAGACGTTCATAAGAGATATTTAGGATGTTGTAGTTCAGCAATAGCGAGAAATATTTGTAATCCGGCATCCATACGCGAAAAGACACAGTGAGTGGCGGCTTGGGATGAAAGCACAGCGCTAGCAACCTGGGATCTGGAAGGGAATTCGACTATGCTGCGCAGACAGATTCAGGATTTTGGTTGAAGCGACCCAAATTCTTTTTGGGCGAAATTTCTATTGTCGCCTGACGACCAGGATCTACGCTTACTGAGACTTTTAGCTAATAGTAAGATGGAGCATATCAAATTGGTGTAGAGCCCTTCTTAATATAGGCTCGAGAATTATGTTCGAACGCCACCCTGCTTCAGAGCCAACTATAATATTTGGATGCTTAGCGAACCGCCGAGGGATTTGACCGGTCAGCTGATTGTTTGGCGCGCTCAATGTACCTTGCAGTAGGCTCCATTCGTTTCTCGCCCAACCAAAATTCACAAGCGCAAACAATCGAAAGGTTCGGCCCTAAATGCGGGCGAGCTTTGTGACGATCTGGCAGGACTGGCCATGACAACTAAGGTTGTCACCGATGCGCTCATGATGTCGATCTCGCGCGGAGAAGGTCGATGGAATTAATGCGGGAAGGCCGCTAGGAGGCGATTGAACCGAACGATGTCTGGGCAATGGGCTTTTTGCTTAATCCACTCATCTTCGGAGATAGGCTTTAGCCGCAAAGCTAAAAAGTCACCCATGGGCAATTCATGAACTTCACTCTACTCTCAAAAATCAATGAGTGTGAACAGAAATGGGATGGGTGATGATGAGCGAGCGCGAGTTGAACCGTGTAGAGGTTTTGGCGCAGTTCGATGATGGTCGGTTGAGTGTCGACAACGCTTTAAACAGGCTGGGCCTGACGCACAGGCAGATATTCCAGCTGCTGAATCGATACCGCCAGGATGGCGCATCGGCGATCCGACACAAGGCGCGCGGCAAGCCTCCTAACAACCGCATCCATCACGCCAAGCGCGATTACGCGCTCAGCGGAAAACTATGCGGATTTCGGACCGACATTGGCGGCTGAAATGCTGGCTGAACATTATGACTTCAAAGTCTCGAGTGAGACGGTGCTCAAATTGCTGCCGTTGGGGCTGTCCTACTCCCCTGAAATGTTCGGTTTTTTGAGTTGCCTATTCTTCAAGAAGGAGACAAACGATGAAGAGAACCCGTTTCAACGATGATCAGATTATTGGGGTATTGAAGGAACATCAGGCCCGAGCGACGGCCGCGGATCTATGCCACAAGCATGGTGTCAACGATGCGACCTTTTACAAATGGCGGTCCAAGTTCGGCGGCATGGCGGGCCGACTTCAATCACCACCGTTCGCATTCCAGCCTCGCTGGTATGACACCAGTGGAGTATGTTCTAACCGGTCAAAAGGGGACCAAAACCTGAACAGAGCTAACCTAAGTTAGCGGACACAATGGGGAGCAGGTCATTTGGTGACACTTCTGCTTTACAGACCCGGTAACAATTCTATTCAGTTGCAGCATAGCTAAGTTTTCTGACTTCTGTCGATATCTGAGCCTATGTTACCAACGCGACGCTGAACTTCTTTCAGCGCTGATCAACAAATGAATTTTTTTCATATAGACTTCTAACATCAAGTTTTTGGCATAATGTTCGAACGCACGCTATTTCATGAAGCTTGCGGAAATCCTGGGGCAAATACGTATTAGCGTAGGCACTGCAGCAAAGCTAGGTCCATGGGCATGATCGGATACAATGTGCTGATAGATACTCGTTGTTCTGATTGGCTACCAAACCAGCTTCGTGAAAGACGCGAAAATTCCCGTTTCAGCTCGTCTAGTTTTGAGCTTTCATGCATGTCAGAATTAATCTTACCAAATTTCAGCAGAAGAAACAGGTTTAAGGTTAGCTTAAACTTAGCATTTCCATGAATGAGTTTGTACAATTGCATCGCGCCCGACGTCATTATTCAGTACTATCCTATTTCGATCGGTTAGAAATTTCTTAGGCGAAGATCAAGCTTGCGAGCGACGTCCTCCGTCGGAGTTCTAGCTTTCTGGTCTCGGTGAAATAAAAGTATACACTGTACAAAATTAACGCCCTATCGTTAACTTTAAAGTTAATATTCTAGAGGCATCAGAAAAACATTCATCCACAGCCACCCATCGATGTACTTAATCTTCAAAATATTTAGCGTGCATTACAGTTTACTATGCCATGTGCCTAAGTCTCTTGGAAGCTATAAAACAGAAAGGTAGTATTAGACAGAACTGTTATACTGGCGTGTGCACGCCCAAATCGTTAACGCAAAAATGTTTCTTTTGAAAGCTTAATGCTGGCGTGCGGATATTAAACGATTTTCTCTAGGGATTAGCGCGCGCAGAGACTTTAGCGCCCGATAATGCTGGCGTTCTACTAAATTCCTTGTAGCATCTGATAATAGATTTCTACTATCAGGATCTGTAAAAACTTGACTCAGCTCCTCTATCTGCCGAAGCAGTGAAAGATGTGCATCGTCTGGAGACTTATCGCCTGAAAGAACCAGTTGCATCGCAAAGCAAACACGCTTTACAGGTGTATTTGCTTCTTCCGGGTGTATCGCGTCACGAAGACGTAGAATATGTGCATCAGGTGTCATTATCGCGAGACGGCTTCGACGGTCTCCATTTTCGATAACCACGCCATTGATCAGAACCCTCTCCTTTGGGCTCAACTTTAAAACTAAACCGCTCATGTCCCTGACACCCCTTGTTTGAGACCCTTTAGGATCGCGGTATTTATTTCCAATAGTGGTATAGCACTCTCTTTTTTTCTTAGAACCTTATGCGTGTGCAAGCGGGTAAATTCTGAGAGATATAAGATACGCGCGCGCAAACTATCTGGTAGAAGGTTTTCTGGGTCTGCGACATCTACTGCAAAAGCTGTCCACAGTTTATTATTCTCGTACAACGCTTCGGCTAAAGCCGCAAAATCATCATCTTTAATCGCTTTCTTCAAACGATGCGAAATCCTTACGATGACTTCATATTCTGCACTACGTGCCGTTCTGGTCGGAGCCGCTGCGGGCGCGTATGCGCTCTGAGCCTGTGCGTATGCGTTCACGGTGAAACCTCTATGAGATACTTTTGTTAGAGTTCAGGGGCGCGAGATCCGCGCCCCTGAGAGTTTCGCTTAACGGAAGAGCGACAGGATAGTCTGCGGTGCCTGGTTAGCAATCGACAATGCTTGCACACCCAACTGCTGTTGGGTCTGCAGCGCCTGAAGCTTAGCAGAAGCTGCTTCCATATCTGCGTCAACAAGCGCTCCGATACCGGAAGTCAAACCATCAGTGATCTTGCCAACGAAATCGGCTTGCGTTTCGATACGACGCCCGGACGAACCCAATGAAGCAGCAGTATCGATCGACGATTGGATCAAAGTTTCGATAGCAGCGAGGGCAGCGGTTGCGCCTTCACTTGTTGAAACATCCATAACACCCAAGGCCGCCAAATCACCTGCGCCACTATGGCTCTCAGTTGCAGAGGCAGCGACAGTGTCGACTGCCAATTGGATCGTGTCAGTACCATCTGTAAGTGAAGAACTGGCAGCCAGACCTGTAGCAGTGGCCGTCACACTTAGTTGGTCAGACGATACATTGTTCTCCAAAGCCCATATGTCAAAGGCTGCTGCAAGACCTTTGCCGATGTCCGCAGCGGTATCACCTTCCTTAGCAACGTAAACGATGTCAGATGCAGTTGTCGCCGTTCCCGATGTAAAGTCGGCAGGGACAAAGCTACTCGAATCCGCGTCTGTACCGATCAGGCGTAAGCTGAATGCGGTGCCGCCGTCGGCATCAACCTGAGAGCCCGTTGCCAAGATTGTTACGGCGGCGTCACTTGCGTTGATTGTGGTGCCTGCAGCAGCTGCAGCTCCACCGTTCGCGCTACCAGCAACAGCAACTGTTGCACTCAGAACAGCCTTGTCCGTCCCAAGGTTAACGCGATCTACGCTAATTTCACCAGAAGTAACTGTGCCATCACTTCCGCGGTCGAGAGAAGACAAAATATTTGCAGTCTGATCTTCTGTCGCGATACCGCTGTCATTCAACAGGTTTAGGCCGTTAAACTGGGCCGCACCAACAATCGAGCTGATCTGGCTGGTCAAAGCATCGATGTCAGTTTGGATCTTAGCGCGGTCGACGTTCTCCTCTTGCGAATTAACGATCTTGCCTTTGATTTCCGTCAGCAAATCAGTGACACTCTCGGATGCATTCAATGCAACGCCAACGGTCGCTTGACCAAGCGACAGGGAGTCAGAAATTGCTTCGAAGCCAGCAACGTCTGACGACATAACTTTAGAGATCGCCCAAGTTGCGGCATTGTCTTTAGCGCTCTCGACAGTTTTACCTGTGGAGATCTCGCTTTGGACTTTGCCCAAGCTCATGTTGATGGATTTCAAAGTCTGAAGCGCAACCATTGCGCTATTATTGGTAAGAATGCTTGACATTAGCATATGTTCCTTTGATCAATCACGCTTTGCGTGGGAAACGCCCGGCACGATAAACGCCCGGACAAGAACAGTCTTTCTGACCAATGCAATCGCCAGTTTAGGGCGATGCGCCACCCGATTTCGGATGCATGGACACTATGCGTCCAAAAAACTAACGACTTGTAAAACTGCGTAATGCCAGTGCTTCAGTTTTTAAACAGATTTAACTCAAGCGCGCTTCTCCAACGTATTCTCTGCCGGCATATCAATGGATTGTTTCGTACCGTTGGCATCATATGTGTCTAATTTGGTTCGCACACGACGCAGGGCGGCAAGGCGTCCAGCTACGGTACGAATACCTTCTAGCGCACTATCTAGAAGTTCTTGGTTGCGCTTCATCTTACCTTGAAGATCGTAAAGCTCTTGCGCTTCAAAGGCTTCGACTTGCGATAGCTCCTCAATCAGTGCTTCCTTACGTTCGTATAGTTGACCGACTTCTTCCAGCTCACCTTCAAGCAGGGCTGTCCGTTCTTCTTCAAGCAATGCATCCAGTGCTTCAAAAAGTCTGTTGCTGGTCTCAATTGTCATTTGTTTTCTCCTTTAAAGAATTGAAAAGCGCTTCTGCTAAACCAATGCCGCCAGATTTCACCATCTGCATTGCTTGCTCTTGCACCAGTAAAGAGGAGAACTGATCCTCTCCCGCTCCACCCCCGAACTGTTCGCTAGTTTGTCCAAGGCCTGCAGCTTGCAGCATTTCGGACAGGAATCCTGCCTCCATTTGTTCAGCAGCGTCTTGCAGGGCGCGATCCCTGGGCGAAAAAGCAGGCGCTTGTGAGCGAATCTGTGGGATATCTGGCATGAGAATTATCTCCAATTGCAACTATTTTGAGAGAGCTTGCACTAAATCGGTAAAGAAGCAGTAACCAACGAATGTCATAAGCGGCGCACATCGTGGAAGAAATCCCGGAGACCTGAATGCTTGAAATAGCCGCTATTAAAACGACCCCGCAGTCGAGCGAAACGCAGTCGCGCAGCGGGAAAATTCCCTCTAGCCCTTTGGCTAGCGACGAAAGCGCACAGGAATTTCAAACCGAATATGAGGCAACCGCTGAAGATGCGGAACGGGCCTCTGATGAAGATGCAAAAGATGCGTCGACAACGAAAGAACAAAACTCAAAAGCTGAAGTTGAGATAGAAGCTCAGGTAGAGCCAGAAAATGTGGCCACCGTCGAAGAAGAAGATGTGCTAGTAGAACTAGTAATGGGCGAAGGTCGAGAATCCAAAGAGCAATTTGCAAGAAAAATAGCTCCAGAAATGGTCAAATCTGAGTTGCCAAACAGCCAGCCTGCCACTCCTCAAAAAGGACGACCACGGTTACAAAATTTGATCTCTCAAGCAGACCGTGTTTCGTCAACGCCTCCAGAGGACAGTTCCAAAACCGATCAGTTCAACGCTGAAGGCAAACAAAAAGAAGCTACAGTAAAATCAGCTGCAGAAACTGTTTTCATGTCTAAAACTGCGGCACTCTCAAATGAGCCAAAGATCATCGATGCACAGGTTAAGGCTGTGGACAAAACTCAGCCTGTATCTACTAACGCTCAGGCCCAAATACCACAACCACCAGACGTACTGAACAAAGCATCTGAAGCGTGGGCTTTAGAAATGCCGCGCAGCAAAAAACTTGAGGAAATCCAGTTGCGTCGTACAGAAAAGCCGATTGAAGCGCCAAAAACTCCTCAAGCCAATACTGCTGCAGTGCCCTTTGCTCAAGCAACTGTTCCACAAGCTCAAACTTCGATGAAGATTGAAGCATCAAAGGATAAGACAGATCTCCTTTCTGTTGTCAGTACTGATGCTGAAACGCTTGGCGTATTTGAAACGAGATCTGGTAGTTTACAGCAGACAACACAAGCGCTGGCTCAAGTCTTGAACCGGGCGGACACGCCGACTTTGATAGCCCGGCAAATAGCAGAAGCCATGCAACGCTTGCCAGACAGGCCTGTAGAAATATCCCTAAATCCAAAAGAGTTAGGCAAGGTCCGTATGAGTGTCTCGCCTTTTGAGGCAGGAATCACCGTTAACATTGTGGCTGAGCGACCCGAAACCCTGGACCTCATGCGGCGGAACATAGAACAGCTGGTTCGCGAGTTTCAGTCCATCGGATATGACAATATCAACTTCGCCTTCTCTCAAGGCGATTCAAACAATGGATTCTCAGACAACGAAACTGATGGATCAGAAACACTTTCAACACATCTGGATCTGACGAATGAGGAGGAACCTCAGGTAACACGATCTGAGGCATTGGTCAGTACCGGTGTAGATATCCGCCTTTAGAAGGGAACCACATGGACATTTTGAGCACAACGAACGCGGTCACTACAAGCCAAGTAGCGGCAGCGGAGTCACAGACCACCGCAACATTGTCATCTGACTTTGAGACATTTCTGCAAATGTTGACAGCGCAAGCCCGATATCAAGACCCACTTGAGCCGATTGATTCATCTGAATACGCCGCCCAGTTAGCGCAATTTTCGATGGTGGAACAACAGGTTCTTTCAAATGACCTTTTGACAGACCTTGGCTCACAGATTGGTGCTGGAAACATCGGTCAAATGGCTTCTTGGATTGGTATGGAAGCACGCAGTACTTCCGAAGCTGCCTTCAACGGAAATCCGATTACGGTACTTCCAACGATTGAGGCAGGCGCTGACGATGCATATCTTGTTGCGTACGCATCAAACGGAGCAGAGGTTCAGCGACGTCAAATATCAACTAATGGTTCGCCAATTGAATGGAACGGCATTCTTGACAACGGATCGCAACTTCCAGACGGGAACTACAGCTTTTCAGTTGAAAGTCGTAGTTTAGGTGAAACTACAGGAATCTCACCAGCGGAATCATACTCACGTATTACGGAAGCTCGGCGAGAAGGATTAGACACCGTGTTTGTGTTATCTAGCGGAGACACAGTGACATCAGCAGAGGTTTCAGCTTTGCGTGAAGTGCAGCTTTAACGGCATCTCAGCGCCCATCTTGCAACTTTTTCAGCACATAAAGGGGTGGCATCAACACTCGGCGTGCCACCCCTAAGGGAAACCTCTCAAGTGGGGTTTTGACAATGTCAGGATAGATTGCGGAATCCCTACCCAGAACCATATCCGCAACCATGCAGCCGGCATAACTTCCCATCGCGACACCGTTTCCATGAAAGCACATTGCACCCCACGTTCCCTTCGCCTCGGGTAGCTTTCCGATAAATGGTATCTGCCTTCGCGCTAGGCAAACCAACCCAGACCAGGCATGCGCGCTTTCCACATGTGCCCATTGTGGGAACATATTTTCAAAATCCTCACGGACGCGCCGACGCGCCGACGCTTCAGCGCGTTCACCAGTCAAAAGACTACCACGCATACCGAAAAGAAACCTTCGGTCTGGCATCAAACGAAAGTAATGCAGCAGATTTCGTGTGTCATAGCACATCTGGTCAGACGACCAGCCTTGAGCGCGAATCTCTCTATCTTCGAGTGGACGTGTTACGATTACGGTTGATTGACTGGGCATGTAGCGTCCAGCCATCCAATGCGGCACATTTTCAGACGTGTAGCCATTCGTTGCGAAAACGACCTGATCTGCTTTCACCCGTCCGAGATCGCATGTGAGAATGTGACGCCCGTTTTCAAAGACGGTTTTCAAAACCGGGCTATTATCATACAAAAGCGCCCCAGCGTGATATGCTATCCGAACCAACCCAGCGAGATATTTTCGCGGATTCAAACCGAAACCAATCGGAATGGTCATTGCGCCATGGAATGTCCCCCCTGTCATGCCGTGTTCCTGTAGATCTTCCTCCGCAATGAATTGGGGTTCGACACCATAGTTCTCCAAGACAAGCTCGACCTCGTCGAAAAAAGCCTCCATATCTCGTTTCCGGTGCGCCAGTTGCGTTTCCCCTTGGGAGTGAAGGTCGACATCTAAGCCATATGTCGAAATGAAAGCTTCAACAAAATCTACTGCATCCTTTTCAGCTCGTCGAAAGGCAAGCCTTTCTGAACGTCCGAAACGTGCTTCTAAATCAGCATCTTGCGCCATTCCACCACCAAGGCAACAAAACCCTCCATTGCGTCCAGACGCGCCCCAGCCAAAATTCTTTGCTTCCAACAAAGCCACACGCACACCATTTTGCGCAAGCCTACGCGCCGCTGTAAGGCCAGTCAGTCCGCCTCCTACCACGGCTACGTCGACTGAAAGATCTCCTTCAAGGCGCACACCTTCCGGAACATCGCAGGTCTCATCCCACCAGCATCCTTCACGCGGTCCCGGCCCGTAGGCAAAATCACCAAATATACGTTTCATGTCGCTTGGGCCGCTGCGCGTTCATCCAGCTTTTGGCGTAAGAGGTTTCGTTTGGTAACAAGCGATGCGGTGACGACCCCCAGAGTTACGATAGCAATCATGATCGTTGATAGGGCGTTGATTTCAGGCGAAACACCCAACCGAACTGCTGAGAATATCTTGATTGGTAGAGTTGTAGCGGACGGGCCGGCCGTAAAAGAAGCGATCACCAGATCATCAAGGCTCAGCGTAAATGCAAGTAGCCAGCCAGAGATAACTGCTGGCGCGATAATTGGCAGTGTCACCAAACGAAAGGCATCGAAAGGTGAGCACCCCAGATCCAATGCCGCTTCTTCCAAAGCACGATCAAAGCTCACCAACCGCGAAGATACGACTACTGACACGAAACACATCGAAAATGTGGTATGTGCCAACACAATGGTCAACACTCCCCGATCCAGTCCGATCCCAATGAACAACAGCAGTAAAGACAGACCGGTGATAACTTCGGGCATGACAAGCGGCGCATAAATCATGCCCGAAAAGAGTGTGCGCCCCATAAAGCGTCCACCGCGAACGAGAACGTAGGCGGCCATAGTACCGAGGATGGTTGCCAGTGTTGACGACATTACCGCCACTTTCACCGTGACCCAGGCTGCATCTAGAAACGCTTCATTGTGCAAAAGCGCGGCATACCATTTGGTTGAAAAACCCGCCCAAACCGTCACTAATTTACTCTCGTTGAAAGAATACGCGATCAAAATAACCATCGGTAAGTACAAAAACGCCAAGCCAAGGGTGAGAGAGGTGACATTGAACCAGCTTAATCGCATCACACTTCTTCCTCCGCCTGGCGCTGCTGATTGCGTTGGAACAGTACAATTGGGATGATCAGGATCAACAGCAGGATCACAGCAACTGCGCTTGCGACAGGCCAATCTCGATTATTGAAGAACTCTTCCCAGAGCACTTTGCCGATCATCAAAGTTTGTGATCCTCCGAGCAGGGACGGGATCACAAACTCTCCCAGCGCAGGAATAAAGACCAGAAAACATCCCGCGATAATACCATTTTTGGACAGCGGAATCGTTACCAGCCAGAATGCTTGAGTGCGCGAGCATCCCAGATCTTCAGCGGCTTCTATCAGCGATCCATCCAATCGATCCAGCGCCGAATAGATCGGCAAGATCATGAACGGCAGATAGGTGTAAACAATGCCAATGTAGACCGCCGTGTTGGTGTTGAGGATCATCAAAGGTTCACTAGTCACTCCAAGCCACAGTAAAAACTGGTTCAGGAAACCTTCTTGGCTGAGAATGCCCATCCACGCATAGACGCGAATTAAAAAAGACGTCCAGAACGGCAGAATGACAAGCATCATCAGCGTCGGACGCCATTCTTCCGGCGCACGAGCCATGCCATAGGCGATCGGATAAGCCACAAAGAGGGTCATTGCAGTGGACAAAAACGCAATCTGCAAAGAACTCAGATAGGCTTTCCAATACAGATCGTCCGACGTCAAGAAAACAAAGTTTTCGAAATCCAGAGCGGTAATGAACGGCGCAAAACCCTCTTCCAGCGTTGGCGTATAGGGCGGGATGGCAAGCGCTATATCTGACAGGGAAATCTTGAACACAATCACAAATGGCACAAGAAACAGTGCCAAAAGCCAAGCATATGGAACTGCGATCAGAGCAAACCGTTGCATTAACGCGCCGCTCCGAGGCTGATCGTGACGTGCATGATCATCTCTCTAGCAACACTCCTGCAGTTGATGTCCAGCTAAGCCAGACCTGATCCTCCCAGGTAAAACTACGACGTGAAATGCGGCGTGTATTGGCAGTTTGCGCCTTTATGATCTGGCCGTCCGCAAGCTCTACGTGATAGGTCGAAATATTGCCCAGGTAAGCAATGTCGAGAATACGCCCAGAGACCAGATTGTCGACATCTCTTGGCATTTCCGCATGGATCGCAACTTTTTCTGGCCTCAAAGCTAAATGACACGTCTGACCAGCAGAAAAAGATCCCGTTGACGTCACTTCAAAAGCTGCCTGACCGTCTTGCCAATTGATCCGGTAGTGATTGTCACCGACAGCCTCTGCCGCACCAGATAAGATATTCACATCCCCGATAAAATCGGCAACGTAGAGGCTGTTGGGGACTTCGTAAATGTCTTCAGGCGTGGCAACTTGCATGATGCGTCCTTCATCCATGACCGCAACACGGCTTGCGACAGTCATCGCTTCCTCTTGGTCGTGCGTCACAATCACAAAAGTGGTGCCGGTCTTTTCCTGAATGTCCATCAGTTCGAACTGCGTTGCTTGCCGCAATTTGGCATCCAAAGCGCCCAAAGGCTCATCCAGCAACAGCAACTTAGGTGCTTTTGCCAGAGATCTGGCAAGAGCCACACGTTGCCGCTGACCCCCGGAAATCTGATGCGGTTTGCGCCGGGCGAACTTCTCAAGCCGGGTTAGTTTTAGCATCTCTGAGACGCGATTATCGACTTCGGCGCCTGACAGTTTGTCCCGTCTCAATCCAAAAGCAATGTTCTCATAGACGCTCAGATGCGGAAACAGCGCGTAAGACTGAAACATCATGTTCACGGCGCGCTTGTTAGGTGGAATTGGCGCGATGTTTTTACCTGCAAGCTCAATAACCCCATCGGTGGGGCTCTCGAAACCTGCCAACATTCGCATCATTGTCGTTTTACCACAGCCTGACGGGCCCAATAGAGCGAAGAACTCTTTTTCAAAGATATCGAGCGTTAAATCGTCAATCGCAGTGAAACCCCCAAACCGCTTAGTGACGGATTTGAAACGGATGAGAGGTTTCTGGTTCGGGTCTTCCCAAGGGGCGAAAGCATCCTGGTTCACAACCTGTCCTTTGCGCGCGCTGCCATTTGGCGAATGAAACAAGCGGCATCTGGGTGCCGCTTGCTATCGTGCTGGTTTCAGGTTCCAGATTTGATCTTTGTCCAGAGCCGGGTCACAACGCGCTGCGTACGTGCAGGGTAAGGCGTTGTTGTAAATAGATTTTCCAAAGTCACATCATCAGGGTATATTGCTGGATCACCGATCACATCCTCGACCAGATACTCCTTTGAGGCTGCATTCCCGTTTGCATAGTAAACGTAGTTGGACGCTTGCGCCATATTTTCGGCATCCAAAATGAAATTCAGAAAAACATGCGCGCCTTCCGGATTTGGCGCATCTACGGGTATGGCCATTTGGTCAAACCACATCAAAGCACCTTCATTGGGCGCATGATAAGCAATTTCCACGCCATTTTCCGCTTCAGCCGCACGGTCTCGAGCTTGAAGTATGTCACCAGACCAGCCAACGGCAACACAGATGTCACCATTCGCAAGCGCGTTGATGTACTCAGAAGAATGGAACTTCTGGATATGCGGGCGAATTGCATCAAACACCGGCTCTGCTTTTGCAATCACATCTGGATCATGGCTGTCGGGGTCTTCACCGACGTAATTGAGCGCGGCAGGTATCATTTCGGACGGTGCATCTAGGAAATGCACGCCACAGTCAGCCAGTTTTTCCATGTTTTCAGGTTTGAAGACAAGATCCCAGCTTTGGATCGGCGCGTCTGTGCCCAGGATTTCTTGGACTTTAGGGACATTCACCCCAATGCCTGTCGTACCCCACATGTAGTTGATGGAGTATGCGTTATCAGGGTCGTATTGCGCGGTTCGGTCCAAAACCACGTCCCATAGGTTGTTGGAATTTGGCAGTTGTGCTTTGTCCAACTTCTGGAACGCACCCGCTGAGATCTGACGTTGCAGAAACGTTCCCGAGGGTACGACAACGTCATAACCAGAGCCACCTGAGAGCATTTTTGTCTCTAGTACTTCGTTGCTGTCAAAAACGTCGTAAACGAGCTTCAACCCTGTTTCGGCTTCAAATTGCTCTAACAAAGCTTCGTCAATGTAATCTGACCAATTGTAAACGCGGACTTCGTCGGCACGCGCCGAAACCGTCACGAGCGCAATCAAAGCGCTGCTCATCATGAGCTTTTTCATCTGTAACTCCCGTTGATGCGTCGGGTTTTTCCCGATTCGCCGATATTTGATCAAGTTTTGCCATGCAACGCAAAGCTCTTTATGGTTTCACGCAATATGCGCCTGCGCAAGAGATGGGCACTGCTACACAACACAAGATGATTTTCGCGGAAAACTTATGCAACAAAATTCGGCAACCCTTCATTCTGAGCTCAACAAAAAAATTCCTGCACATCGCTTTGTTTACGCTCAGTTGCGCGATCAGGTTCTATTCGGCGAGTTAGCACCCGGACAGGCCGTCACGATACAAGGAATCGCTGAAGCATTAGATGCAGGTATGACGCCGGTACGCGAAGCCTTACGCAGATTGATCTCGGATGGCGCGTTGAACATGGCAGGCAATCGTCGGGTTACAGTTCCCGAGATCACCGAAAACTGCATTGAAGAGCTTGATTTTATGAGAAAACAAATTGAACCAGAACTTGCAGCAAGGGCAACGCCCAAGATGACAAAAGACCTGCTTGCCGACCTCGAAGGCGAGGACAACGCTCTGAATACGGCCATCAACCGCGGTGATGTACGCGCCTATCTCTTGCACAATTACAAGTTCCACGCCCGTCTCTATGCCGCAGCCGAGGCCCCGATCATGGCAGCAACTGTTGACCGTCTTTGGTTCAGATTTGGACCCTCTTTACGCGTTGTTTGTGGGCGGTACGGGACTTTCAACCTGCCTGACAAACACGCCGAACTGTTGGACGCTTTGAAATGTAACGACCCGATTGGCGCGCGGAAGGCTATTATAGAAGACGTGGATCAGGGTATGTTGCAGGTGCGTGAAGCCCTACGTGACAAGGCAGAAGGTCATCGATTCGATTGACTTGGTGCAATTTGATCATATTCTGGTTCTGCCGACACAGTTTCTCAACAAAGCCAGGTGATCCATGTCTCTGATTTCCAACCACATGCCGACAGAAGAGCTACAAGCACTCGATGCTGCACATCACATGCACCCTTTTTCGGCTAATCAGGCCGTGGCCGATCGTGGGGCTCGCGTTATCACCCGTGCCGAAGGCGTTTATCTTACCGATAGTGATGGAAATCACATTCTGGACGGAATGGCCGGGCTTTGGTGTGTGAACCTCGGTTATGGTCGCAAAGAAATGGCAGACGTTGCAGCGCGGCAAATGCGGGAACTGCCTTATTACAATACGTTTTTTATGACAACGCACGTCCCTGTCATTGCCCTTTCGCAAGAGATTGCAAAGCTTGCGCCTGAGGGCATGAACCACACCTTTTTCGCCAGCTCCGGGTCAGAGGCCAATGACACCAATATTCGTCTCGTTCGGACCTATTGGGCTGTGAAAGGCCAGCCCGATAAATCTCATATCATCAGCCGAAAAAACGCATATCATGGCTCATCTGTCGGATCTGCAAGCCTTGGTGGCATGTCTCACATGCATGCGCAGGGCGGCATCCCGATACCGGGTGTGCATCACATCAACCAACCGGACTGGTGGTCCGAAGGCGGCGATCTCACGCCCGAAGAGTTTGGTTTGCTACGCGCTCAGGAACTGGAACAGAAGATTATCGAACTGGGCGCGGACAATGTCGCCGCCTTTATAGGCGAGCCAGTTCAGGGAGCCGGCGGCGTGATCGTCCCACCAGATAGCTACTGGCCCGAAATCCAGCGGATTTGTGATCAATACCACGTGCTTTTGATTGCGGACGAGGTCATATGTGGTTTTGGCCGTACAGGAAATTGGTTCGGCAGTGAGACCATGGGTATCCGGCCAGACATCATGACTATCGCCAAGGGTTTGTCCTCTGGCTACCAGCCTATCGCGGGTTCGATCGTCAGTGACGAAATTGCCGAAGCGATGAAACATACTGAGTTCAATCACGGCTACACCTATTCGGGCCATCCGGTTGCAGCTGCAGTTGCTCTGGAGAATCTGCGCATTATGCAGGAAGAGAATATCATGGAGCATGTGCGTTCGGTCGCAGCTCCTGCTCTTGAGGCCGGGCTCGAGTCCTTAACCGATCACCCGCTGGTCGGCGGGATGAGTGTAAAAGGCATGATGGGGTCCTTACCTCTGACACCGCATAAAGAGAGCCGCGCCGCCTTTGCTGCTGACAAAGGTACAATCGGAATGATGTGTCGGGATCGCTGTTTTGCAAACAACCTGATCATGCGGCACGTGGGCGACCGGATGGTTGTCTCTCCCCCCTTGATCATGACCGAAGAAGATGTCGCAACTCTGATCTCGCGCGCACGCCTTGCGCTTGACGAAACCTACAGCGAAGCGAAAGAACAGGGTCTCCTCAAGGCAGCTTCCTGACACAAGAGAATCGCGCCATACGCAAATCACGCACATCAGTGTTGCAGCGCGATTGCCTACACCTGCCCGCTTATCCGAGTAAATTCATGTGGCTATCTGATTTTTCAGCAAATTTTGCTGAATTTGGTGCCATTTCAGGATAGCACTAGCTAACTGCTTGCACTTTGCAGCCCCTCTGGTGTTACCTTAGCACCAACAAGCGCGCAAAAAGCGCTGGAGAAAACGGGGAGCCAACATTGGCTAATGGTAACGTAGACGGCGCTTTCGTCGAATTTGATCGTGTTCAAAAAAGCTATGACGGCGAGAACCTCGTCGTAAAAGACCTCAACCTTTTTATGCCCAAAGGCGAGTTTCTCACGATGCTTGGGCCATCTGGCTCCGGCAAGACGACCTGCCTGATGATGCTTGCAGGGTTTGAAACAGCGACACACGGCGACATCCGCCTTGATGGCGAGTCGATCAACAACATTCCGCCGCACAAACGCGGCATCGGTATGGTATTTCAGAATTACGCACTTTTCCCACACATGACAGTGGCAGAAAACCTCTCCTTTCCGTTGGAGGTGCGCAAGATGGGAAAGTCCGACCGCGAGGCCAAGGTCAAACGCGCGTTGGACATGGTGCAAATGGGTGCCTTTGGCGGACGTCGTCCTGCGCAGCTTTCAGGCGGTCAACAGCAGCGGATTGCACTTGCACGCGCGCTGGTTTTTGAACCCGAGCTGGTCTTGATGGATGAACCTCTTGGTGCTTTGGACAAGCAACTGCGCGAAACACTTCAATTTGAAATTACCAAACTGGCACATGATCTGGGCATCACGGTGGTTTACGTGACGCACGACCAAACCGAAGCTCTGACAATGTCTGACCGCGTGGCCGTTTTTGACGATGGTCGCATTCAGCAACTTGCCCCGCCCGATCAGCTCTATGAAGCGCCCGAGAACAGTTTCGTGGCGCAATTCATCGGCGAAAACAACACCCTCGAAGGTGTCGTCAAAGAGATCAAAGGTGATCACTGCGTCGTTCAATTGGACGGTGGTGCCCTGATCGATGCAAAGCCGGTGAATGTCTCGGCCGCCGGGGATCGCACGCGCGTGTCTATCCGCCCTGAACGCGTCGAATACAACAAAGACCGGCTCAGCCCGGATGCACATACGCTGCAGGCCGAAGTGTTGGAATTCATTTACATGGGCGACATTTTCCGCACCCGGCTTCGCGTCGCAGGTACGGATGATTTCGTGATCAAAACCCGGAACGCACCAGATGTGGAGCGTTTGAAACCTGGCCAAAGCATCGAGATTGGCTGGTTACCGGAAGATTGCCGTGCGCTTGACGCCTGACCGGCAGCGCATGCAACCATCGCAGCTCTCATTTGAGCGCGATCTCACCGAGGTGGTGGCTAAGCCCGTTGCCGCTCATCTCCATATCAAAACGGGCATATAACTTGGGAGACCTTGAATGAAACTGTCCAAAACGCTTTTGGCAACCACCGCGCTGACTGTTGCGGCTGGCTTTGCCTCTGCTGATGGCCACATGGCCAACGAAATGACGATCGTAAGCTGGGGTGGCGCATACTCCAACTCGCAACAGAAAGCCTACCACGACCCCTACATGGAAAACACCGGCGTCAACATCATCAACGATGAAAGCTCTGCCGAAGCCGTTTCAAAACTGCGCGCCATGAACGAAGCCGGCAACATCACTTGGGATGTGGTGGACGTCGTCGCCGCGGACGCTCTGCGTCTGTGTGACGAAGGTCTGGCGATGGAAATCGACGCAGACGAGATGCTCGCTGCGGCACCGGACGGCACCTCTGCATCTGACGATTTCGGCGATCTGCTCGTGGGCGACTGCTTTATCCCACAGATCGTCTACTCCACAACTGTCGGCTACCGCACTGACATGGTTGGTGACACACCGCCCACATCCATCTGCGCGTTGTTCGACACCGAAGCCTATCCTGGCAAGCGCGCACTAGAAAAACGCCCGATCAACAACATGGAATGGGCGCTGCTCTGTGATGGTGTTGCGAAAGACGAAGTCTATGACGTGCTCGAAACTGACGAAGGTCAGCAGCAGGCGCTCGACAAGCTGAACACCATCAAAGATGAAGTGATCTGGTGGTCCGCCGGCGCAGACACACCACAGCTGTTGGCAGATGGCGAAATCGTCATGGGGTCCACATATAACGGCCGTCTTTTCTCCGTGATCGAAGAGCAAAAACAGCCTGTTGGCATGCTCTGGGATGCGCAAGTTTTCGATCTTGACGGTTGGATCATTCCCGCCGGACTTCCCGAAGACCGACTGGCCCGCGCGCTGGATTACATTTACTTCGCGACCGACACGCAACGCCTTGCGGATCAGTCCAAGTACATCAGCTACGGCCCGGCACGGGTGTCTTCCGCACCGCTGGTATCTACCCATGCTGAACTGGGAATCGACATGGCACCGCATATGCCAACAGACCCCGCAAACGCCAAGAACACATTCCTCTACAACTACGAGTTCTGGGCAGATTACCGCGATGACATCGATGCCAAATTCCAGGCGTGGTTGGCACAATAAGCCCTCATCAGGGACTGATATTGGGGAAGGCCACACGTGGCCTTCCCTCACAAACAAAAGGGGACAGACATGCCCAAAGGTTACATCATCGCCCACATCACGGTGAAAAACCCTGAAGCGTACAAAGAGTACATTCTAAGGGATACGCCGATCCTTCGCGATCTTGGCGGCACGTTCATCATCCGCGGGGGACAAGCCCAGGTGATGGAAGGGGAGACCCAAGAACGGCATGTTGTCATAGAATTCCCATCGTATGAACAAGCGCTGACCGCATTCAACGATCCCGAATACCAAGAAGTCGCCAACATCCGACGCGCCAATGCGGAAAGCACCATCGTGGTTGTGGAGGGCGCGGAATGACGAATGCAGCCACAACACCTGAAGAGCACCGCCGCGCGGACGAAGCCTCAACCGGTCCGATGCTGGCAGCCGATGGCCGCCCGCTAAAGGTGAGCTTGAATCGCGCTTTGCGCCGCCAGAAACTGCGGGCATTGATGCTGATCGCGCCGCTCCTGCTTTTCGTGCTGGTGACGTTCATTGCTCCCATTGCAGATATGCTGTTTCGCTCGGTCGAAAACCAGATCGTGTCTGAAACCCTTCCCCGCACGACGACTGAGCTGGCCTCCTGGGACGCCGAAACAGGCGAGATCCCCTCACCTGCCGTGTTTGACGCGCTGTTCAAAGACATGTTCATCGCCACCGAATACAAAGCCCACACCCGGCTTGGTTCACGCCTGAATTACGAGCTGACAGGCGTGTCTTCGCTGTTTCGCAAATCGGGCCGCCGCGTGGATGACATGGGCGAGGTTTACAAGGACCAGTTCGAAGATCTGAACGGTTTCTGGAAGGACGCCGAAAACTGGAACATGATGATGGGTACGCCCACCTGGGCGTCAGCGCAAAACGCCTGGAACAAAGAATCGGGCCTTGCGCAACCAACCTTTGAGGCACGTGAGCAAATCGCCGATCTGTTACCCTTAACCACCGAAATGTTCATCGAATTTGCGCGGTTCGTACAGGTGGAGGAAAACGACAACCTCGCCGGCGAAGATCCGTGGGGGATCGTGTACACGGCGCTCTACGAAGACTTGCTCGCGGGTGCGGATGTCTCCGCATACAACGGCCCAGGGGCCGTAGAACTGCAGGAAGCAGCCGCAGCCGTCGCCTCATTTGAAACAATCGATTATTCTGCTGCTTTCGTTGATGTGGATGAAGATTGGCACGATATTGACGTTTGGCAGACGATCCAAACCTACAGCCCAAGTTTCACCTCCGGGTACTTCCTGAACGCTGTGGACATGCAAAAATCCCCAGACGGTGCCGAGATGCGCCCCGACAACCAGCGCATCTACATCAAGCTCTTCATTCGAACGATGATCATGTCAATGGTCATCACTGGCAGCTGCATCCTTCTGGGGTATCCCGTCGCCTGGATTCTCGCAAACCTGCCCGCACGCACGGCAAACCTACTGATGATCCTTGTGCTGCTGCCGTTCTGGACATCGTTGCTTGTGCGGACATCCGCCTGGAAGGTCATGTTGCAACAGCAAGGGGTTGTGAATGATACCCTGGTCTGGCTGGGAATCGTTGCCGATGACAGCCGTCTTGCGCTCATCAACAATCAGACAGGCACAATCATTGCCATGACACATATTCTGCTACCGTTCATGATTCTGCCACTTTACTCCGTGATGAAAACCATACCGCCAAGCTACCTCCGCGCGGCAAAATCGCTGGGCGCCACGAATTGGACGGCCTTCTGGCGGGTCTACTTCCCCCAATCTGTTCCGGGGATTGGTGCGGGATCGATCCTCGTCTTCATCCTCTCCATTGGCTATTACATCACCCCCGAAATTGTGGGCGGCACCACCGGGACATTCATTTCAAACCGGATCGCCTACCATATTTCCAGTTCGCTGAACTGGGGCCTCGCGGCAGCTTTGGGTGCGATCCTTCTCGCCGTGGTTCTGGGGCTCTACTGGGCTTACGACAAGATCGTCGGCATCGATAACGTCAAGTTGGGAGGGTAGACCATGGTTGCTCTGACACCCGTCGAACGCACTGAACCATCGTTCTATGTGCCCGTCGTTGCGGCCTTCGGCGCCTTGGCCGGACTTTTTGTCGGAACCGCGCAGGGGAGTTCCCTGCTGGGCATTCTCATTGGTGCGGCACTCATGGCTGCCACTTCCTACGTTTTGACGAAGGTGATAAAAACCGAAAAACCCGGCCGTTGGGCCTTGGCAGCTCTTCTCGCGATTGCAGGCTTTCTCATTGGCGGTATTCCGGCCGGTGTAATCGGTGGTGCCTTTGGTTGGTTCTTTGGCTGGATGAGTTTCTGGCTCTATGAATCTCGGTATCGCCAACACCTTGTGCCCTATCTCACTCCCGGACAAGTCTTGTGGCACTACACATTCCGCGTGATCTGTGGCGCCATTCTGGTGTTTCTGATCACACCGATCATCGTTGTGATGCCGCTAAGCTTTAACGCGCAGGATTTCTTTACCTTCACGCCCGAAATGCTGCGATTTGACCCTGCCGGATACTCGCTGAAACACTACGAAGACTTCTTCACCAATTCAGACTGGCAAGGTGCCCTGGCCAATTCAGTCAAGATTGCGCCCGCTGCCACCCTGTTATCAGTCACCTTCGGCACGCTGGCCGCCATCGGTCTGAGCCAACCGCATGTGCCCTTTCGCCGCGCAATCATGGCAATCTTGATCTCTCCAATGATCGTGCCTTTGATCATCTCTGCGGCGGGCATGTATTTCTTTTACAGTCGCATTGGCTTGCAAGGTACATATGCGGGCGTTGTTTTGGCGCATGCCGCTTTGGGCATCCCGTTCGTGATCATCACGGTGACGGCAACGCTTGTGGGCTTTGACAATTCGTTGACCCGTGCCGCAGCAAACATGGGTGCTAATCCAGTGACCACATTCTTCAGAGTGCAGATGCCTCTGATTTTGCCCGGTGTCATTTCGGGTGGGCTTTTTGCGTTCATCACTTCTTTCGATGAAGTCGTGGTGGTGCTCTTTGTCGGCTCAGCAGGTCAAAAGACCCTTCCCTGGCAGATGTTTACTGGCCTTCGCGAACAGATCAGCCCCACAATCCTTGCTGTGGCAACGATCCTTGTGATTGTCTCCATTGCATTGCTGACAGTTGTCGAGCTGCTGCGCCGCCGGTCCGAAAGGCTGCGGGGCATGAGCCCTGCGTAAACCGGAATGTGCCCCAGAAAACCTGACCGTCTGACCGCAAAGAACGCCCCGATCGGGTCTCAGCGCAGTTTGTTCAGCAAGGCCAGAGAAGCATAGCCATCAGGCACAAACCCGCGGTTAAGCTGGAACGCACGGATCGCATCGATTGTTTTGGGTCCGACGCGACCATCTACGCCCTGCGTGTTAAACCCTGCTTGCGTAAGACGTTGCTGCATTTCCTTGCGTTCATCAAAACTCAAAGCACGATCGCCGGTCGGCCAGCTTGACTGGATCGGGCTGGCACCCGCTAACCGGTCGCTCAGATGTCCAACACCGATGACATAAGCGTCCGCTGTGTTGTATCGTTCGATTGCCGCGAAATTATCAAAGATCATGAAAGCAGCACCTTTCGCTCCCGCAGGCAAAAGGATCGAGGCGCGCCCGTGATTTTTTACAGTGTCCCCACGCACACCCTTGACACCCAGGCGCGCCCAAGCGCTTGGATTCTTTTTAATTTTTCGGTCCGCGAGCGTGTAATCAAATCCGGCCGGGACCGTGACTTCAACACCCCACGGCTGCCCCTTAGTCCAGCCTGCATTCTTGAGATAAGCGGCAGTCGAGGCCAAAGCGTCAGTTGGATCGTTCGACCAGATATCGCGCCGCCCATCATCGTTGAAATCAACGGCATAGGCCAAATAGGACGTTGGGATGAACTGAGTATGCCCCATCGCGCCCGCCCAGCTGCCGGTCATATTTCGCGGGTCCGTATCGCCGCTTTGCAGGATTTTCAGCGCCGCGAGCAACTGTTCTTCGAAGAATGCGCCCCGACGTCCTTCATAGGCAAGGGTCGCCAAAGATTGCACCACGTCGTTGGATCCACGGAACGTACCATAGGCGCTTTCCAGCCCCCAGATTGCCACAACCACTTCTTTTTCGACACCGTATCGGCGCTCGATCGCATTCAGCGTAGACTTATGCGTCGCCAATGCGTTCTTTCCGTTGGCGACCCGCCCGCTTGAAGCCGCCGTTTCAAGGTATTGCCAGATGGTTTTCGAAAACTCAGATTGATTTCTGTCGCGTCGGATCACATCGTTATCAAAAACGACGCCTGCGAAGGCTGCATCCAACGTCGATGCACGAATTCCTTGTGCCCGGGCACGTTCGCGAAATGCGTCGATCCAACCTTTAAACCCACTTTTCGACGCGGCCAGTGCCAAATGCGCTTCCACTGCATCACCGCGCAACTGTGGACGGAACGAGCGATCCATGCGCGTGTTCGAAGACGACGCCAGCGTAAGATCCCTTGGCTTTTCGGGCGACGCATACGCTTTGGACGGCGGCAGATGTAGGATGGATTGGGCTGCACTGAAATCTGCCGTAAAATACGCCAGAAACAGGCCTGTCAAAAAGACCAAGGGTTTCATGTTGGTATCCTGCTACGATTTTTTTTATTAACGACAGTGTAACGCGAGATTGGATTCGGCAAAAGCCATCTTGGATAAACTTTGCGTTCGCCCGCCTGTCATGCCATCTCGGCGCGGATACGATTGATATGCTCGCGCAGCATGGGAACGCGCCGTGGGCGAAAGCTCTGATCTGTGCGGATCAGTTCACGCATCCTGTCGAGTCGGAAAGTTCGATAATCACGGCGCAAGAGACACCAAGCCATCAACACATTGCTGTTGTCGAGATAGACCAGTCCCAGCGGAAACACCTGCCGTTCAGTTTCGGCACCTTTCGCATCCATGTAGCGATACCGCACGGCGACTTCCTCCCAAGTCGCAGAACGCAATACGGCCACGTCAATACTAGTCTCCGGCAACGCACCAAAGCGGTGTGCACTCAGTACCGCATGTTGCAAACGATGCGCCTGACGCGGCGGCACGCGTGCCTTGATCTTAGCCAAGGCAGATTTGGCGGCCTTGGCTAATGCCGGATCCCCAATCACGGCCACATCCCGCAAACCAAGTACCAGCGCCTCCAACTCCTCATCCTCAAAGCCTAAAGGCGGCAAGGCCGCGTCCTCAATCACCGTGTAGCCAAAGCCAGCTTCACCGTCGATGACCGCTCCCATACTGCGCAGCGCATCGATATCCCGGTAGATTGTACGCGGCGACATCTGCATCTCATGAGCAAGCGTCGCTGCCGTCACAGGCGGCGGAAGGCGACGCAGTGTTTGCATCATTTGGAATAGACGGTGCGTTCGGCTCATACGAACAGCATAACACATGTCATGACAGAAAATGTCAGCAGCGCAGGCTAGCGTTACGGTATCCAAAAAAGGACTTCTGCCGTGATAAAATTACTGACCTTTCCACCCGCATTCGGGCTTTTCGCCTCCAGTCCCTTTTGTGTAAAAGCCGCGTATCTGCTCAATTTGACGGGTTTAGAGTGGGAACGCGAAGACGTGCTCGATCCGCGCAAAACGCCGCATGGCAAGCTGCCTGTCATCCGCGTCGGCGGACAACTCATTGCAGATAGCGACCGCATTCAAGCCCATTTCGAGGCGCAAGGGCATGATTTCGATAACGGGCTGTCAGATATTGATCGGGCAAACGCCCGCGCCTTTATCCGGATGGCGGATGAGCATATGTACTTTCACATCGTGCTGGACAGATGGGGCAATGATGCGATCTGGCCCAACATTCGGGACATCTATTTTACGCAGATGCCTCCCGGTATCCGGCACATTATTGCGGGCGGTGTACGCAAGCAAACCCTGAAAGGCCTACACGCGCAGGGTCTGGGACGGCTCAGTGAAGCGCAGCGGTTGGAACGGATTACCCCGGACCTAGATGCCATCACAGTGCGGGTGCGCAGCGGCACATTTCTGTTCGGGGACTTGCCTACCTCGGCGGATATCGCCGTTGCGCCCATGCTCGCAGCGGCCGCAGTCACACCCGGACAAACGGCGCTCAAGGCAAAAGTCGGGCGCAACGAGGTTTTGACGAATTACGTCGCGCGCGTCGAAGCGCAGTGTGGCTAGCGTCGGCTGCGCTTTACTTTACGCTTGATCTTGTCAGATTTCCGTTTTGCTTTGACGTTGCGCTTGCGCGGCGTGCGGCCAGCGGGGGAACGGCGGCCCTGTGCAAGCTTGGCACCATCAAGGGAGATCAAGTCGAGTGCAATGCCGCCCGTGACTGGAACCGCCTCGGCCAAACGCACCGTAGCTGTTTGACCCAGGCCGATCACCTGGCCCGTGTCCGCCCCCATCAGCGTGTTGGTTTCCGCGTCAAAATGATAATACTCGTTCCCGAGCGCGCGCATGGGCACGAGCCCATCTGCACCGGTCTCATCCAGTTTGATAAAAATTCCAAACCGGGCAATCCCGCTGACACGCCCGGTAAATTCATCGCCAACGCGTTCGCTCAAGAAAGCCGCTAGATAGCGATCCGTCGTGTCACGTTCCGCAACCATCGAACGGCGCTCGGTATCAGAAATATGCGTGCCGGTGTCCTCAAGGGCATCAAAATCCTCTGGCCGGAGCCCGTCCTTACCCCAGCCATGTGCCGCAATCAGCGCACGGTGGACGATCAGATCTGCATATCGTCGGATCGGTGAGGTAAAATGCGCATATCGCGGCAGTGCAAGTCCGAAGTGCCCAAGATTTGTTGGCCCGTAATAGGCTTGCGTCATAGACCGCAAGGTCGAGATATTGATCAGCTCCGCCTCATCGCTACCCGCGGCGTCTTTCAGCAAACGATTGAGATGCGCGGTTTTGAGAACCTGTCCCTTGGCCAGCATGTATCCGCTTGCCTTCGCCGTTTCACGCAGCGCTTCCAATTTCTCGGGGCTAGGTTCTTCATGCACGCGGAACAAGAGCGGGATCTTCTTCGCGATCAGCGTTTCTGCCGCACAGACGTTGGCAAGCACCATGAATTCTTCGATCAGACGATGCGCATCGAGACGTTCCTTAAACCGAACAGAGGTCACCGTGCCAGCATCAGACAGTTCGATCTGACGTTCTGGCAGGTCCAGCTCCAGCGGCTGCCGCCTCTCGCGTGCGGATTTTAACGCCGCATAGGCTTGGTAGAGCGGCTGCAGGACCGGCTCCAACAGTGGCCCGGTGCTGTCGTTCACGGTACCATCGATTGCGGCCTGCACTTCCTCATAATGCAATGATGCAGGAGACCGCATTAGACCACGGTGAAACGCATGGCCCAGCTTTTCACCTTCGGCGTTCAGAACGATCCGTACAACGACACAGGCCCGTGGCACGCCTGCGTGCAAAGAACACAGATCGCCCGACAGGCGGTCCGGCAGCATCGGTACGACACGGTCGGGAAAGTAAGTGGAATTGCCGCGTTTGCGCGCTTCACGATCCAGCGCACTATCGGGTGTGACGTAGGCAGCAACATCCGCAATCGCAACCCAAACAACGTGGCCGCCTGCGTTTGCGGGATCCTCATCCGCATGCGCATAGCACGCATCGTCATGATCGCGCGCGTCCGAAGGATCGATTGTAACCAGCGGTAGATCGCGCAAGTCCTTGCGTCCCTTCAGACCCGCTGGGCGTGCCTGATCCGCTTGCGCGATGACCTCATCGGGAAAGCTGTCAGGGATGCCATGCTGATGGATCGCAATAAGCGATACGGCTTTTGGTGCACTGGGGTCTCCGAGACGGTCAACAATCCGGGCACGCGGTAGACCCATGCGACCCTTTAGTCCCGCGAGTTCCGCTTCCACCAACTCGCCATCATTGGCCCCATGCGTCGCAGCTGCGTCTACCTGCCATTCCTTGTCAGATCCTTTGTCGATCGGTTGGATGCGCCCGCCCTCAGCCGATTTGCGAAAGACACCGACGATGCGTTTGGGATTGCTGCCAATCCGCCGGATAAGGCGCGCTTCGTAGTTGTAACCATCCGCTTTGACCGCCGTCAGTCGCGCCAGAATCCGATCACCAGCACCCAAGGCCGGGTCAGATGCACGCGGGATGAACAGCACAACAGGTTCCTGGCCGTTCCCATGCCATTCCATTGGTTTGGCAAAGAGATCCCCATCCGCATCAGGCCCAGTAATCTGCAAAACACTGACCGGCGGAAGGCGCTCAGGGTCTTGATAACTGCGTTTACGCTTTTCTAGGTGGCCTTCGGCCTCTAGCTCTTTCAGCACACGCTTGAGGTCAATCCGCGCAGCCCCTTTGATCCCAAACGCCTTGGCGATGTCGCGCTTGGCAGTTTGCGTGGGGTTCTGTTCGATCCATTCAAGGATGTCTGACTTGGTAGGAAGTCTGTTCATGCGCCTCAGGTAGCACGCACACCCAGTGTCGTCATGCCCAAATCGTCAAGCGTATCTACATCCTGCAGGTTATCGACGTATGAAACCCGCAAATCGCGCATAGTATCAACGGTGTCCGCTAAAGCGTATTCTGTGGACCACCGCACGGAACGAAAGAGACCGGACGGAGCGGGACGCGTATTCTTCAGACCAACAAGCCAGTAACCGCCATCAGGTGCCGGTCCCAAAACAGCCTCGGCAGGTCCAAGTGCTGCGAAAGCGCGGGCGATGTGCGCACGCGTGATACCAGGAATATCTGCGCCGATCACGCAGGCCGGCCCCGGCACTTGAGCCGATAGCAAGCGCGCCATCCGATCCCCAAGATTTCCCCTGCCCTGTCCACATCTGCAGAGATGCACAGGCCACACCCGGCTGTCCAACCCCGTAGAGTCCGGAGAAACCGCCAGAACGATCTTCCAGCGCGGATCCTGCAAATGCCTGATCAAGCGCGCACTTTGGTGGCGGAACCACCACGCCGCCGCCGTCATACCGATATCCCGACCAAGCCGCGTTTTGACCCGGCCCGGACGCGGCTCTTTCAACATGATGACCAGTGTTTGCGTCACGCGAAATAGTCAGAGAGCACGCGTGCATAGACCGATTTAAGTTGATGGATGTGCTCGACGCGCACATGTTCGTCAACTTGATGCATCGATTGCCCGACGAGACCAAATTCAACCACTGGACAGTGGTCTTTGACAAAGCGCGCATCCGATGTCCCGCCGGTGGTGCTGAGCACGGGTGCAATGCCGGTTTCAGCCTCGACCGCCGCCGCGACCAGCTGTGACAGTGGGCCAGGCGGGGTGAGGAAGCTTTCACCAGAAATCTTGATTTTGAGTTCAGCTTTCACACCGAATTCGGTCTCTACCCGTACGATCTCCTCTTTGATCCAATCTGAGATCGATGCGCCGCTATGGGTGTCGTTGAAGCGAATATTGACGGCAGCCCGGCACGCAGCGGGGATAACGTTGGTCGCTGGGTTGCCAGTGTCCATGGTCACGACGGCCAGCGTGGAGGGATCAAAAAACTCTGTCCCGGTATCCAGCGTGTGACTGGCCAAGCGGTCCATCAATCGGGCCAGTGCGGGAAGCGGGTTGAGCGCGCGGTGCGGATAGGCCGAATGGCCCTGCTTTCCAGTAAGGGTGATCCAGGCGGTCATGGATCCACGCCGGCCAATCTTAATCATTTCTCCCATACGGTCTGGGCAGGTGGGTTCTCCGACCAGACAAACGGACATGCGCTCTCCCTCCGCCGCCATGTGATCCAAAAGCGCGCACGTGCCGTCCAGTGCATCCCCTTCTTCATCACCCGTGATCGCCAAGAGTATCGCACCGTCAGGTGGTGTATCACGCACGAAATCCATGGCCGCAGCAGCAAAGGCCGCGACACCTGATTTCATGTCAGTTGTACCACGCCCGTACATGATACCGTCTTTTACCTCGGCACCAAAAGGCGGCATGCTCCAATCAGAAGCCGTGCCAATCGGTACAACATCCGTATGCCCATTGAACCCAAAACTGCGCACATGGCCCTTTTCGCCCCAGCGCGCCAAAAGGTTCCGGATCCCTCCCCGATCGGCCCAGGTGCAGGTAAACCCGGCACTGTCCAAAGCATCATGCAAGACATCGAGCGCACCCTCGTCCTCAGGAGTCACAGAAGCGCAACGGACCAGCGCAGCCGTTAGATCAACAGGATCAGTGGTAGACATGAAAGCTCCTTTGGGATGTGTGCCTGCATCTTTCCTACAGCCCCGGCAAAAACCTGCAAGGCAGTCATGCCACTTTTGGCATAACCCGGTTCATTGGGGCGTTTGAAACATGGGATTCAAAAATCCTCAGGGGCGTGTTTTGTAACGCGCTCTTGCCGCAGGTGTTGGCATTATACGGCGCGCCCCACATCAGGCCGTGGGAAATGCCCAAGCCGATTAACTTGGGCATTTCTGTCTAGATCAGTCCGTCGCGAAGCAATAAAGCAGGCCAGCGCCACCAGTTTTTCGAAAATCGTCAGCGCCACATCCCGCTGATCCATGCGCTGAGTTCCAAGAAATCATGTTTCTGGATGCATTCAGCCCAATTCGATCGTGGTGCCCAACAATAGCTGACCCCTCACTGCTGCTGGTCCAGTTGCCACAGGTGGTATCACCCCCAGCTGTTGAAAAGTGCCCGTTTGAATCTGTCCCAGTCAGGATGTCGTGCTTGTTGGGTTGGCTGCCCCGTCCATTGATCTGATTGCCATTCTCATCCAGCCCGGTATCAAGGCTGATTTTCACCGCGTCACTGTGCAGACTGTCAACATCCTCTGCGATCATTTCACCCACAGCGTTATGCCAAGGTCCCGCACCAATGCGATCACGCGCGCTAATTCCGTTGGTGACAACTGGCGAACCGGAACTGCGATCAATTTTCATGCTTGTGCTGAGATATGCAGCCCATGTCTTGGACGAGCCTGCAGCTTGCGCAAGCGTTGTACAATGCGCATCCGCGCCATCAAGACCACCAAAGTTCGCCCCATTGTCACCCCCAACACTCGTAATGAAGAAAGACATTTTATCTATGTCGGTGGCGGATTGAGCATTACCAATGTCCGGGCTCATCCCGACCATGATCGCAAAAGCCGCAAGACCCGTTACGTTTTTCAATATTGGGGACATATCGTCGTTCCTTTCAGGTTTTTGGTCCCTGAACGGTAAAGTCGCGTGCATCACGCGTCCAGACGCGCTTCATCACTTGAGTGCGAGCGTTGGAGGCGTCCAGTTTCAGGATGCTTCAGGCTTTCACGCTTTATGGTGAGCTATCATTGGCTTTTTGAGCACTGCCAATTTGATCAATCTGCGGTTTTGACATCATAACCGGACCCGACCAGTCACATTCAAGCCAAACGCCCAAAACGACAGGGTTTGCACAACCGTAGGATCACAACGCTATGTCAGCCCACATCCTGCGACGCGCCCATATCTGGTGGATCACCGTAAAAGGGTTCCATCTGTGCGACGATAACCGCATTTTCATCTAACGCACGCTGCATGAGATCGCGCTCTTCAGGGCTGACGTCATGCCCTTCCGCGAGCCGTTCGTCCAGCGTGCCATATCCGGTGACATCAAGCGGCGCCGTATCCGCCTGTTTGAGAATCGCAACCGTTTCACGCACAGCTTCGGCTTCATCAATACCACTGGCAAAGACCACCAACCCCGCGCCTGTAGCCTTATCAGGCAACCCATCACCGGCCTTCCGCCCGATCTGAACCAGAAGAGTAAAAACTTGCTGTCGGGACGGTTTCTTTTCTTTTGCCATGCCCCCTAGTTAGGACTTGGGAAAGGGCATCACAATGGCTTTATCAACGCGCTGATCCGCTGGCCATTCCGCGTAGGGCTCCCAGTCTGTCTCCATCTCATGCAGATGTCGTATCCCGGCAAGCAAGGGCACGCGCAGTTCGGTGGTCAGCAAATTGTAGTCATCCGCTTGCACTTCGTAGCGATAGGCCATCTTGCCGGCAGCATCCTTGGTAACGATTGCGTCCAAAATCATGAGCGCAGTACAAGCGGCATAGCCAGCGTGGTCCGCATCGAGCGACACCTGCTCAATGACTTCACAGGGGAACCAACCGCCAAACTCATTCAACACGCAGCTGCTTTTGAGGCAATTGTCCAACGCACGCTGATGCACATCGCGGATCTCTTCCGGAGCCAGTGCGCAGACAGACGCGCGAATGTCATCGGTCATGGAGCGCGCAATGATCCTGAGAAGACGCACGAGATCCTCTTCGTCATAGGTGCGTAGATCTTTAGCGTTCGGCAGATGATCCAGCTTGACCAGTCCCAACCCATGCGCACAACGAAAACCGTTCATCAGAGCCGCCCGTACCGGAGATGGTGCTTCGCGGAACCGTTCCTGGAAAGCATCCCAGTTCCAGAACAAATCATCTTCGCCCGCGCCGTATTGCAACCGGTCAGACAAGAGTATCATCGTCGCAGTCACAAAGCTGGGGTGATCCTGATCCGGCATAGACGCCATCATCATCAATTCGGCGTGCAGCGCCTGTGCATCTTCGGCTGACATCTTGCATTCCTGCTCGAAGACAACACGTCGAAGCACGGGCGTCAGGTTTTCAGTAATGGTCTGCGCAAGACCTGCAAAACCAGCAATGACAGCGCTTTGCAAGTCCGACAGAACTTGCAAGGTGGCGAAAGTAACGGGTTTGGAAATTTGTCTCATGACCGTGGTCTAAAGGACATTCCGGGCGGCAATATATCCCAAACGTGGCACGGACCGGACAATCTTGGGGCATGCTTGCCCCAAGTCTGACCAACATCTTAATTTCAGTCGCGCAACAATTCATTGATCGACGTTTTAGATCGCGTTTTCGCGTCGACCTTCTTGACGATAACAGCACAGTAAAGGTTCACGCCATTCTTGGACGGCATGGAACCCGCGACGACGACGGACCCTGATGGAACCTCGCCATAGGTGAACTTGCCGGTTTCCCGGTCCACGATCTTGGTGGATTGACCGATAAAAACACCCATGCCCAGAACTGAGCCTTCGCGCACGATGCAGCCTTCGACCACTTCAGACCGCGCACCAATAAAGCAGTTGTCTTCAATGATCGTAGGCCCGGCCTGCATTGGCTCAAGCACGCCACCGATACCGACACCGCCAGACAGATGCACGTTCTTGCCAATCTGGGCGCAAGAACCAACGGTGGCCCAGGTATCGACCATGGTGCCTTCATCCACATAGGCTCCAAGGTTCACAAACGACGGCATCAGTACCACGCCGGGCGCGATGAATGCAGATTTGCGCACAACACAGTTCGGCACCGCACGAAATCCGGCGGCTTTCCACTGGTTGTCGCCCCAGCCTTTAAACTTGCTGTCGACCTTGTCCCACCAGCCACCTGCCTGAGGCCCGCCATCCTGACGCTCCATGTCCTTAATACGAAAGCCCAGCAATACTGCCTTTTTAGCCCATTGGTTGACGTGCCAGTCGCCGCTGGCTTGCCGCTCCGCGACCCGCAAGATGCCAGAATCAAGCGCATTCAGCGTATCTTCGATGGCTTCACGGGTTTCCCCCGTTGTCGCAGGCGTGATGCTATCCCGGTTCTCCCAGGCAGCCTCAATGGCAGTTTCCAGCGTTGCGTTCGACATCGGTTTCTCCCCTTCGGTTTTGATTGTTGCTGCGCCTATACTAGGCCGGACTGCCCCGTGCAATCTCTTCACGAAAGCAAAACCAAAGCACGCTAGACTGGCTGAGCCATTGCATATCACGCCACAACATGCGCCTTTGATAGAAAGCCCTGATTTCAAGAGGTAACAGAATGAACCCGCATCATCCCCTGCGTCGTGCTCAAACGGACCGCAAGGCCATCCGCGAAGTTCCCGATACCCCGCAAACGCGTGCGCCAGAGTACCGTCTGGCCTTTGCGGACGAGGATTTCCTGTGTCGCGAGGAATTGCGACCGGTACGACTGCAACTTGAACTGCTGAAACCCGAAATGCACCTTGATGCACTAGGGATCAACAGCACGATCGTGCTTTTTGGCGGCGCGCGTATCCCTAGCCCGGCGACCAAAGACAGTGCACGCACGAAGACCCTGTCAGAGCTGTCTCATTTCTACGATGAAGCGCGTAAATTTGCGCACTTAATGACACAGAAAAGTATGGAGAGTGGCGGAAAGGAGCACGTCATTGTGACGGGCGGTGGCCCAGGCGTCATGGAAGCGGGAAACCTGGGGGCGTCCGAGGCGGGCGGTCAATCCATCGGGCTCAACATCGTGCTGCCACATGAACAAGCCCCCAATGCATATGTCACGCCAGAGCTTTGCTTTAACTTCCACTATTTTGCGATCCGCAAGATGCATTTCCTGATGCGCGCCAGCGCGATATGTGTGTTTCCTGGCGGCTTTGGCACGCTGGACGAACTGTTTGAGGCACTAACGCTCATCCAAACGGGTCGGATGCAACCCGTGCCCGTCCTACTTTTTGGGCGCATATTTTGGGAAAGCATCATCAATTGGAATGCCCTCGCCGATGCGGGTACGATTTCGGCCGAAGATCTGGATCTATTCTCGTTCGTGGAATCCGCTGCTGAAGCAATGGAGATTATCGAGAATTGGCAAGAGCAGCCCGTGCGCGATCAAATGCCCGGTCGCTAGGTACAGACAGATTGCGGTGTCTCAGCCTCGATATCGATCAGGCGCTTTAGATCGGCATCCTTGATCGCACCAATGACCACCGTGCGGCCCACTACTGTGCCGGGTGTACCTGGAATGGCGAGACGCCGCCCCAAGGCAAGGCTGTCGGCGAGGCGATTATCGACCTGCGTGCTACGTTCCATCGCGACAAAATTTTCGGGGTCAACGCCGATGTCCTCAGCCATGCGCTGCAGTGCCAGCGGACCAGGGCGCAAGACACGACTGTTCACGAATTCCCTGGCAAGCGCGCCCGCATCCAAAAAGGTGGCGGCCATAACCGCCCGTGCCGCCCGAATTGAACGTGGTCCCTGCAGCGGCAGGTCATGCCAGATCAACCGCACTGGCGCACCTGCGGTCTCTATATCGCGCAGGCGTTTGTCCAGCACCTTGCAATATGGGCAGTTCACATCTGTGAAAATCGCGATGGGCACGGTCCCTGTCGGCCAGCCCGCTTGTCCGAAAAGCGCCGGGCAAAGAGGCGTGTCGTGCGTCACCGCGGCAACACTATCCGGTTCGAGACCGAAAAATGGATCAACGCCACCCGTATAAGCACCACCCATCAGCCGACGGAACCCTGCTGCACCTGGGAGAGGCTGAAATTCAAAATGGGACGGTATGCGGCGTAAAACAGGTGGGATCGCGACTGCGACAGCGACGGCACCCCCTAGAACAAGCGCATCCCTGCGGCGCATCAGAGGTTCGGGATCCCAGCCTCTTCTGCAATCTGCTTACGCGACTTGCGCGCGCGTTCAGTGGCAGATTTCAACTGTCCGCAGGCTGCCATGATGTCCTCGCCACGCGGTGTGCGCACCGGCGATGCATAGCCCGCCTTGTAGACAATTTCTGAAAATGCCCGGATGCGATTGTTCGATGACCGTTTGTACGGCGCCCCCGGCCACTCGTTGAACGGAATGAGATTTATTTTCGCCGGGATACCATCGATCAATTTAATCAGGCGGCGTGCATCTTCGTCGCTGTCATTCACACCCTGCAGCATCACATATTCAAAGGTGATCCGCTCGGAGTTCGACACCTTGGGGTAATTACGCAGCGCGTCCAGCAGTTCTTCGATGTTCCAACGCTTGTTGATTGGCACAAGTGTGTCACGCACCTCGTCCGTAGTCGCATGAAAGCTCACTGCCAACTGGCAGCCAATCTCGGCGGCGGTGCGTGCAATTTCGGGAACCACACCCGATGTGGACAGCGTGATCCGGCGTCGCGACAGCTGGATGCCTTCCGGGTCCATCGCAATTTTCATCGCGTCCCGGACATTCTCGAAATTATAGAGCGGTTCACCCATGCCCATCAGCACGATGTTGGACAAAAGCCGCGTTTCAACCCTTGGTGCACCGACTTCTGGCCACTCGCCCAGATCGTGCCGGGCGACCATGACCTGACCGATAATCTCTGCGGCAGTCAGGTTACGCACCAATTTCTGCGTGCCCGTATGACAGAAAGAACAGGTCAGCGTACATCCAACCTGCGACGACACACACAGCGTGCCGCGCGACTCTTCGGGGATGTAGACAACTTCGACTTCATGCCCGCCTGCGATGCGCACCAGATATTTGCGTGTGCCATCCTCGCTCACCTGACGGGTCACGACTTCGGGTACTTCAATCACGCATTTCTCTTTGAGATCCGCCCGGAGCGCTTTTGAGAGGTTGGTCATCTCGTCAAAATCACGCACGCCCCACAGGTAAATCCACTGCCAGATTTGCCCAACCCGCATCTTGGTCTGACGTTCTGGCGCACCGATGGAGATCAAAACGTCGCGCATGGCCGCGCGTGTCAAACCGACAAGGTTCACAGGCCCTTCCGGCAGTTTGCGCGGAATGGTGTGAACGTCTTGCGTAATGGGCGCGCTGGCGATCATGAGGCCTCCTGAGAACGGTGAATGTTGCTCTATATAGAGGTTTCGGGCCAAATCAAAAGGAAAAGCCCCGCCAATTGGCAGGGCTTTGAGCCAGCGCGCGGCAGACTATCCCGCGCAGCGCTTTTCAGCTTCTTCGGTTGCAGCCGTGAAACCCCGAAGCGAAAAAGTGTCTTTGGTCGTCGTCCCTCGGGTGGAAACCCCTGTCACCACAGCATCTGCGCCACGCTTCATGGCGGCGACAAGTTGGGCGTCATCAGAAGGACTGGCGGGCCAGGACCAATCGCCATCCGTGATCAGGGGAAAAGACGACCCGCTGATATTGACCGTCACCTGGCTGCCATCACGGAAGGGATATCCGCCCGTAAATGCCACTTGGCCGCTCGCGCCCGCGTCCGGCCGATAGAAAACCATCAGCAAGATCTCACCACGATTGGCGGCAACAACCCGCCCGTCGCGGGTGTTCACGGTCTCCGTGGGGATGGAAACGCTCCAGCATTCCTTTGGATCCGCTTCGACGAAGACGTTCCAATCCGTGTTCGTGGCAACCCGGTTGGTGCTTTCCTCCTGCGCGGACACATTGGTCCCCGCAAGCGCACACCCGACCAAAAGTCCCAGGAAATTCTTATGAATTCGCATGTTTTACAGCCTCCAGCTGTCCTGACCTCAATGCTTGCCGAACGGGCGCGGCGGCTGCTATTCTGCCACTCTCTTGCACGATCGGCCTTGTATCTCGACAAGGGAGACAATAGCGCATTCCATACGGCGGGCGAAAGGCTGATTGATGTTTTTTCGCCAAATCGTGAGGAAAAAATATGTCACAACCCGTCCCCATGGTCGAAATCTGGCGTGGGCCGTTTCTGGAAAGCGTTCACAACGGTCATGCGGTGATCTGCGACGCTACTGGTTCCATCGTGCAATCATGGGGCCATCCTGACTTGGTTGTGCTGTCGCGCAGCGCATCCAAGATGATTCAGGCGCTGCCTTTGATCCTGTCGGGTGCGGCGGATGCTGCGGGGCTTACAAAGGCCCATCTTTCCTTTGCCTGCGCTTCACACGGGAGCATGCCAATCCATACAAAGATGGCAGCTGACTGGCTGCGTGCGCTGGACATGTCCGAAGCTGATTTGCGTTGTGGCGTGCAGTATCCGTATGATCGGGAAACAGAAGTCGCGATGATCGCGCGCGGTGAGACCCCGTGCCAGTTGCACAACAATTGTTCCGGCAAACACTCCGGATTTCTCACGCTTTCAAAGCATCTGGGTGCAGGGCTCGAATATGTCGAGGCGGATCACCCCGTCCAGAACGCCGTTCGCGAACAGTTCGAACGCGTGACAGATGAAGCATCGCCCGGCTTTGGGATAGACGGCTGTTCAGCGCCAAATTTTGCATCAAGTCTACATGGCATGGCCCGCGCTATGGCACATTTCGCCGCGAGCCCTGCCGACAGCGCCGAGGCACGACTGCACGAAGCCATGCGCCTACATCCGGAATACATCGCCGGTGAAGATCGCACCTGCACCGCCATGATGCGCGCGATGGATGGAAAAGTTGCTGTCAAAACGGGGGCCGAGGGGTTCTATACGGCGATCCTTCCGGAACAAAAACTTGGTATTGCGCTGAAAATCGCTGATGGCACAACGCGTGCCTCGGAATGTGCGATGGCCGCTATTCTGGTAAAATTGGGTGCGTTGTCTTCGGATCATCCGGTAACAACGCGGTTTGTAAATGCTCCGATCACAAACCGTCGCGGAATCACCACCGGATATCTACGCCCCGCGCCGGCATTGTTGTAACGCAGCCCAAAAGGCATTTATTTCTTTGCGAAATCGTCGGTGGAATACCCCTGCAGGTACAAAAGCGCTGTCAGATCACCGTGATTAATGCGCACATCACATTGCGCTGAGACAGTCGGCTTTGCGTGCAGCGCCACACCCGTGCCAGCCTGCGCCAACATGCCCAGATCGTTTGCGCCGTCTCCGACAGCGATGACGTCATTTTCCGAGATTCCCAGACGCTTGGTGATTTCTTCAAGTGCATCGACCTTGGCCTGCTGACCCAGAATGGGCTGTGCGACGCTGCCGGTAAGCACATCTTTGTCACAGATCAGAACGTTAGCTCTGTTCTCATCAAAACCAAGCTGCGCGGCAATGGCTTGTGTAAAGGCCGTAAACCCGCCCGAGACAAGGGCAGCATAAGCGCCATGCGCCTTCATCGTAGACAATAATGTCGAACCGCCGGGCATCAGGGTGATGCGTTCATCCAAAACCTTGTCGATTGTCGCAACGGGCAGATTCTTCAACAATGCGACCCGTTCGTTTAAAGCCGCGTTGAAATCGAGTTCGCCGTTCATTGCCCGTGCAGTGATGCCCTTGACGTGGTCACCTACGCCCGCCGCGTCAGCCAGCTCGTCTATACATTCCTGCTGGATCATGGTGCTATCCATATCCGCAAGCAGCATCTTCTTGCGACGGCCCTCTTTTTGCTGCAGCACGAGGTCTACCTTCATGGACTGAAGATCTTCCCAAACCTGCCAGAAGTTATCCGGTCGCCGCGCCAGCCCGAATTCTGCAGCACTGTCGGGTGCCAGCCAGAGCACGTCACCACCGCCCCAGGCATTGCGCAAATTGTCAACCAAAGTAAGCGCAAGTGCGCGTGTCTCTGGCGCACTCATCAAGGTCACGATGTACATGTGGTAAAGTTTCCGATCCGCATCATGGAGGTCGCAAAAAAGCATGCGGATGCCGCTATAGCGCCGATTTATCCATTGCACCAGACCGCGTGGCCCCGTAAGTGCATCCGTGGGACACCCTTCCCCAACGAAGGGCGCATATCTGGAAGGATAGCATCAATGGCTATGACTGAACCGGCAACGCGGCCGGCTAACCCGCGTTTTTCTTCTGGCCCCTGTGCCAAACCCCCCACATTTGACCTGAATGCACTGTTGGACGCGCCTTTGGGGCGGTCGCACCGGGCGGCGATTGGCAAGGCCAAGTTGGCCGAGGCGATTGACCTGACGCGTGACATCCTTGGGGTACCGGCCGATTACCGCATCGGGATCGTACCTGCATCGGATACAGGTGCCTATGAAATGGCGATGTGGTCGCTGTTAGGCGAACGCCCGGCCGAGATGGTCGCGTGGGAAAGCTTTGGCGCAGGC
>JBGCDG010000004.1:0-138148 GCA_045105195.1 Roseobacter sp.
TCAAAGGTGCAGATCCTGCGCGGTGCGGGGGATGCATGGCACCCCGGGCGTCACGGTCAAATCTGTCTGGGGCCCAAGAAGGTCCTTGGTGTGTTCGGTGAAATCCACCCGAAAATCCTGACAGCACTGGATGTCAAAGGGCCTGTTGTGGGCTTCGTGCTGTATCCACAAGACATTCCGATGCCGAAGAACAAATCCGCCAATCGCGGTGCTGCGACCCTGCCTGACCTTCAGTCGGTAGATCGTGATTTCGCCTTTGTGATGGACGCGGGTGTTGATGCGCTGACTGCGGTGAACGCAGCGGCAGGTGCAGACAAAGCCCTCATCGCGGATGTGCGGATTTTCGACGAATTCATCGGCGGGTCTTTGGGGGAGGGCAAAAAATCCCTCGCCATGACCGTGCGCTTGCAGCCAACAGACGCGACGCTGAAAGACACCGACATCGAAGCGGTCAGTGCCAAGATCATTGAAAAGGTCACCAAAGCAACAGGTGGGACGTTGCGCGGATGATGCGCACGCTGGCAATCCTTGCGTGTTTGGCTGGCCCTGCTTTCGCCGATCAGGTTACGGCGGTTGAATTTCTCGCTGAGGAACAGATTGCTATTGGATGCCAGTCTGGCAAGGGCACTCTGACCCCTGATGGTCTGCGCGAGGTTGATCTCAACAATGATGGTCGCCTTGATCTCATCTTGGATCACGCTGGCATGGTTTGTGATGGAACCGGAATGTTTGCGCGGTCTACTTACTGCGGCGTGCAGGTGTGTTCGATTTATTTCTATATTCGGGATGAAAATGGGCTGCTGGTCTTCAACGACGAAGTCCTTGGCTTGATCGACACCATTAGTGACGCGAAACTACCGGTTATTTCGGGAATCGCCCATGGTGGTGACACATGGTCGGTTGTCTGGTCGGGCAACAGGTTCGAACTCACCCAATAAGTCGTAATTTAAAGGAGGGCATTATGCTCAAAGTATATCTTTCTGGCGAAATCCATACCGACTGGCGCGAACAAATTACTGAAGGAGCTGCCGGCCTTGATGTGTCTTTCGACAGCCCTGTGACGGACCATGGCGCAAGCGATGACTGCGGTGTGGCCATTCTGGGTGGCGAGGACAACAAATATTGGCATGACCACAAGGGTGCGATGGTCAATGCGATCCGAACCCGCAAAGGGATTTCAGATGCGGATGTTGTGGTTGTGCGTTTTGGCGACAAGTACAAACAATGGAATGCAGCGTTTGACGCGGGTTACGCTTCAGCTTTGGGCAAATCGGTGATTATCCTGCACGGGCCAGATCACGCGCATGCGCTCAAAGAAGTGGATGCGGCAGCACTTGCCGTGGCGCAGGAACCTGCACAGGTTGTCCAAATCCTGAACTACGTGCTCACGGGTAAACTACCGGCCTGAACAAAATGCGCCCCGGCTTTTGCAGACCGGGGCGATCTATTTACTGCGGTTCGCGCGGAGGTATGTTCTTTGCCTTTTCGACGGCTGGCCGGGCATAGAACCGGTCACGATACGCCACGACATTGGCATGATCGCCGTAGCCCGTCACATCCTGAGCGCCATAAAAGGCCAGTGCATTGATCCAAGGTGCCAAGGCGATGTCCGCGATCGAGTAGTCGCCCGCAACCCAGTCTTTCCCTTCAAGCGCGCCATCCAGCACAGACAACAGACGTTTGGCTTCGTCGATGTAGCGTTGTTGCGGACGTTTATCTTCAAATTGGGAACCGGCGAATTTGTAAAAGAAACCGAGCTGGCCAAACATCGGTCCCAGCCCGCCCATCTGGAACATCAGCCATTGGAGAACTTCTACACGTTCATGCGCCGTTTTCCCTATGAATTTTCCAGTTTTCTCTGCCAGATAAATCAGGATCGCGCCGCTCTCAAACAAGGCAATCGCCTGCCCGTCTGGGCCGTTGGGGTCAATGATTGCTGGGATTTTGTTGTTTGGATTCAGGGCAAGAAACGCGGGGCTTTTAACATCTGCATCGGACAGCGTCACTGTATGAGCTTCGTAAGGGATCTCCATTTCCTCCAGCGCGATGGAGACTTTGACCCCATTGGGCGTCGGGAAGGAATAGAGCTGCAGAACATCAGGATTCTTTGCAGGCCACTTGTGATTGATAGGGTGCGTCGCGAGGTCAAGCATCAGGGGTCTCCTTTGAATTTCTTCTTCGAATGTAGAGTGTCCCACCTGATTTGCATCGGCTGAGATGTGGGATGGTGTGTTTGCTGACGCACAGTCGTGATGATGCCGTTTAATCGACATCTCACGTATGCGTTTCTCGCTGTGGACGCGTGCCGAGACGCGCCATACTGAACGAGTGGCCATAAAAAAACCCGCCGAGCACCGCCCGACGGGTTTTACATTCAAATACCGCTAGATCAGTTGCCGCCAAGCGCTGGAAGCACCAGTCCACCGCCCGCATTGGCCTGCGGAATTGCAACGGGAGCACCGCTGGAGAGCGACGCCTTGATAATTGCGTTGCGCTCAGCCGTTTTGCTGGGCACGAACACAGGCTGCGCGCCTTGATCCATGGACGTCAGGGCAGTTTGATACCACGATGTCGATGCCGCGGGTGCTGCTGCTGTTCCAAAGCCCCAACGCAGGTGGTGCCCCATGATCTCGGCATAGGGCATCTGACCTGTTGCGAGCATCACAGTCGCGCCGCCAAGCGCCATCTTGGCGTCATCCTGACGATACCCGAGACCCAGGCAAAGCTGCCCATAGCCTGCCGCGACCTGCATATTGTTCTGGAAGACCGTGTTTGTGATCTGCTGCGCTTGTGTCGCCACAAGCTTCACGTCTCCGCTGCCGATCTGCGCGCTGGCAGGTTCGACGGCGTCGGCGATCTGGGTGCAAGCGGCAGCGAGTTGATCTTCGTTTTGACCTGACTGTGTTGCAAGCCCTTGGCTGGCTGTCATCGCAAAAGAACGCGCTTCGCAGAATTGTTCGCCCAGAGCCTGCTCTGGATCGGTCAAATTACTGGCAAGGATCACGCCCTGGTTCAGTTGTGTGGTACCGACAACCAACTCACAGTGGCTTGCCATGGATGCCGTCGGCGCTTGACCAATTGGTGCAAGAGGCGCGAAAGCGAGCGGCGCTGGTACTTGCTGTTGGCCTGTGCTGACAGGGGCAGCATTGTTGTAACCGCCGCGATCAACGACGCCGTCGTTGTTATACACGCCAGCCTGCTGCACGCCGTTTCCTGTCCCACGATAGCGATCCGCATAATTTGGATCGTTGAATGCCTTTAAAAGACCCTTGGTGCCTTCATTCGCGACAACTTCAGGATAGGCCGCGCCACCACCGGCTTGCAATTTCTGGTGCGCACCGACCAATTGGCTGCGTTGATAATCATCGAGATAGCCCGTCGGCTGATATCCCATGTAACCCTGATAGTTTGAAATAGCCGCCCGCGAACGTTTGCCCAAGGATCCATCAACAGTGCCAACCGGGAAGCCAAAACCATTCAGAGCGGACTGAACATCGCGGTTCTGTTGACGTTGGTAGCTGCTGACGCCAGAGCTGGAGCGTTGCGTAGTTTGGCGTTTTTTCTTTCCAACCTGATTGTTGATCAGTGCGCCAACAGCGGCACCCACGGCAAACGCGCCCAAATTGCTGTCTGCTGACGCTGTGGTGGTTGTGATGGCCATTGTGGCAGCAATGACCGCTGCAATTCCATGTTTCTTTTTCATATCCCTACCCAGGCAAAATTCATTAAACCTGCCCCATTAAACCAGATTCGCGCGCGTTACTCACGGATTTTTTTTGTCATCCAACGGGGATTTGATCGCTGAAATGCCAAATTGCCTAAGATTTTGCCTGCGACCGGTCCCCATGAAAATGGTGTTAAAGACGTGTTTTCGCCTCCGAAGCGCGTTGTTTTTCCTCTTTGAGGGGGGAGGAGGAAGCGAAGTGTTCAATAAATCTTGTTGCTTGCGGTTCCGGCCCAGACTCCCGTTGACGCGGATTTTTTTATACCGTTATCTGACGTGAGGGACCGTTGGGGAGTTGAGAAGCGCCAATTCTAGGCAATTGATTTTGTGTATTTTTTGCACAGCGCGCTTTTTCATAAACATTTTGACGGGTCCATCTTTGGTTTAACGCAGGCCGTTTTGGCGTGCCTTGTTTCGAGCGGAGCCGTTTATGGCTGAACACTTTTTGACAAAGACGCGCATTGATCTGGGGCGCTGCATTGATGTTGGTGGCGGATCTGCCGTGGAGCGATATGCCGACCTTTATTCAATTCTGACGCAGAAAGCTGGTCCGGACGTGGCCAAGCTCTTTGCAGAACCTCTTGTCAGCAAAGGCAACGATCAGGCTGCTTCTACTGTTTCCTGGTATAGTGATCGTCCGGGGCAGGGGGTTCCGTTCGCAAAACTTGATGCGGCAGGACAGGAAGAAGTCGGCGCGATTCTGGGCCAAAGACTGGAGGTGATCCAGTCGTTTTTGGATGATCCGGAAAGTGGAGCGCTCTTGTCGGCGGCGCTTTATATCGGCGGGTCTGGCGACATCTGGTCTGTCGAGGGCCAACCTGTTTTGGTAAACTGGGGGCTGATGCCTGAGGCCGGATCGGATGTCACCACCCGCCAGGCGCATTTCGCAGCTACGCTGGGGCCTTTTCTGGCGTCGCAGACGCCGCCACCGCTTACCGATGGCGAACACGAAGAACGCCGGGTCAATAAAACCGCAGCTGTCGCTGCCGCTGCGACCGTCGCGGCGGCGGCTGCGGCGTCCACTGCTGCAGCGGAAACGCCCGCTGTTCAGGCCGCGGCGAATACGACAGTCAAACCGGCGCTTACCGGCAGCGGTGGTGGCGGGGATGGCACGCCCCCTGTCACGCCAATCGATCCAGCGCCACGCCGCCGCGTTCCGCTTGTCGCTTGGGTTCCGCTGATCTTGCTCTTGCTGCTCTTTGGCGGCGCACTGGCATGGTTGTTGGTGCCGGGAAACCGGATTTTCACGGATGATGGGCCGCAACCCGCCATTGCCGACGCGGATACACTTCTGGCCGCGCGTGAAATCAACCGCGCGCTGGAACAACGTCTGGGCGATCTCAATCAAGCGCTCGAAGGTTCTGTGTGTCGCGCGGATGGCACGCTGTTGATGCCAGACGGGTTAACGATCGAAGGATTGCTGCCGCCAGATTTTGAACAGGGTCGCCAACAGGGCGGCGAGGTGATCAAGGGCGATGCAACGCCGACCTTGCCACCAGCGCCGGAACGCGTTTTGGTGCCGCCGGCGGATGGGCAGTTCACGGACACGGCGGGCCTGTTGCAACATATCGATGCGCGCACGGCCATGGTTCTGGTCGGTACGCAGAATGGCATGTCGGCGGGCACTGGGTTCTTCGTCGGGCCTGACCTGATGGTGACCAACTTTCACGTTATCGAGAACGCGCGCGAAGGTGGGCTTTTTGTTACGAATAAATCCATGGGAGGACTGAAGCAGGCGCAACTGCTCAAATCTTTCGGCCCCATGCGTGAAGTCGGTGCCGATTTCGCCCTCTTGCGGGTCGAGGGCGTGGATCAACCATTTTACACGGTCCGTCAGAGCGATGCCTCGATGCGGCTTCAATCGGTTATTACGGCCGGTTACCCCAGTGATGTACTCAGCACAGACAGCCAGTTTCAAGCACTGCGCGACGGAGACGCCTCGGCGGTGCCCGGGCTGACGGTAACCGATGGGACGGTGAACGCAGAGCAAAACCTGTCCCCCACGACAAATGCCGTAATCCATTCTGCGCCGATCTCCAAAGGAAACTCAGGTGGGCCGCTTATTGATATGTGTGGACGCGTGGTCGGAGTGAATACCTTTGTGGTGCAAGGCCCGCTGCGCAATCTCAACTTTGCGCTGGCCACGCCGGATCTGCTTTCCTTTTTGTCAGATACTGAGGCCGCGCCTTTGGTGTCGGGGGATGGCTGCGCGCCGCTTGTGGCAAGGCCGATGCCCGTGCCCATCGCGACAGGTCAGTGATGAGCGCCTGCAATGAATGAATCGTTCCTCACCAATACGTCAACCGAAGGTTTGAAACCGCTCGGGACTGCGCCGCTGCGGTCCTATGAGTTGGTCAGCGACACGGTGCGCGAAACCTTCAGCGAGGCGCACGCCGCGCTTTTCGCCGAACCGGTTGCGACGCAATACGGGGATCGTTTCGACTGGTACGCAACCGTCGAGGGCAAGGCTGTCCCGCTGGTGGATGTCGCAGACCCAGAGCCTGTGCGACAAGAGCTTCAACGCCTTGTTGCTGATATCAAGGGCATCGCGGACGCAAAACTGGGCTCTAAACTTGCGGATGACCAGCGTTTGGGTGAGGCGCTCGCGAATGCACTCGAGATACCGGACGAAAATTCTATCTTCGTGATACAGCCTGAGGATGGCAGCCCTCCGCAGCCGGTGCTCATCAATTGGGCCTGGACCCGGGACGAGCAGCGTGCGGTGCGTGGCGTACTGACGGGAATGGACACGCGCGTGCCCGAAAAACGGCCGGGCTATGTTGCGCCGCCGCCAACCAGTGGTGCGGCTTTGGCGGGTGCTGCCGGTGTTGCAGGTGCGGCTGCAACGGGAGTTGGCCTGCTGTGGTGGTGGTTGATTTGGCTAGGTTGGGCCTTGCTGGCGTTGCTGATCGCCGCAGTAATCTATCTGATGATTGAACCTTGCGGACTTCGGATCTCCTGGTTGCCGAACAATTGCGAAAAGGCAGAGATCATTCCCGATACCTTGGCAGAAGAACGCGCGATCCTGGAGACGCAGATTGCGTTGGTGCAAAAGGAAATTCACATTCAGGATCGGCTTTGCCAACCTGATTTCGCTCTGTTGCCGATTCCGGAACCACCCGCCGCTGTGCCGCCTCCGACGGGCATTCAGCCGAGCCTTCCGGTGGATCCTGAAGTGGACAACCGCGCAGAGGCTGCCGGCGCACAACGCGGTGATTTGTCCTTTACCCTCATCTGGGAAGGTACGGATGATCTGGATCTGCACACCTCCTGCCCGCGCGGTGAGACCCTATTCTTTCTGGACAAGGTACGCTGTAACGGCGTGATGGATCTGGATATGAACGGATTTCAAGTGGTGCCAAACCCGGTTGAAAACGCCTTTTTCACGGATCCATTGACCGGCGACTACCGTGTCCGTGTGCATCTTTATCGCAAGCGCGAAGGCTCCGGCCCGATTGGTTTCACATTGCAGGTGCGTGACGGAGACCAAGTCACGACGCAAAAAGGTGAGGTTTCGGAAAGTGCGGAAAACTGGCAATATACCTACCGGTACGAGGGAAAGTGATGTTTGAAGAACGTGTTGGACGGCTAAAGCAACTGGTTGAGTTTGGCGATGAGATCGCGCTGGTGCCCTATAGCGGCGTCCAGATGTTGGATTTCGGCTTTAACCTCGACGCGCTTGAAGTCAAAGGGTCAAAGTTCATCGAACGTGTCACGCGCGAAGAAGCGGGCGAGGTGGAACGCACGTTGATCCCACTAAGCGGCAACGAAGAACGCGATGCCGAGATCTTGGAGGGTGCGCTGGAAACAGACGATGCCTATGGCATTCGACCGATCGCATCGCTGGAGCCTTTCCTTGAGAAATGGGTGCCGGTGCCGGTGTTGCGTATGAAAAGCCAGCGCGGACCCAGTGGCGAAGAACGCTTTGATCCCGGTCCTTCCAGCTGGGCACGGATGCGGATTGTCGAGCTTGAGGAACCGGACGCAGACACCGGTCATACGCACCGGGTTCAACTGGCGCTCGATACCAATCTGATGGCCACCGGCCAGCCCAATCATTACATCGCCCCCGAAGTCGCGGATGCAGAAAAGCCGCGTGATTTTCGGTTTGTTTCGGATCCGACGCATATGGATTGGTTCCTGCGTCGTCTCGAAGAGGCGGACGATGGCAGCCTGATTGACCTGCAGGTATGGGTTTCGGACTGGCTCAAAGAGCTTTTCATGAGCTTCAAGCGCGCCGAACGCCCGGGCCGCCAGATCCTCGAAGAAAACCTGCCGCATCAGTTTGAGCATTGGGCGCGCTATCTGGCCTGTCTCAATCTGATTGAAAAGGCGGTGCGGCTGCCCAAGATGCGCTTTGTCAACACGGTGGCGGAACGCGATGCGGTGACGCCTGTGTCGGTCGATCTGGTTCTGGACATTGGCAATAGTCGCACCTGTGGTATTCTGATTGAGCAGTTTGCGGGCGAAAGCCGTGTGGATCTTGCGCGCTCTTTCCCGCTTGAAATTCGCGATCTGTCGCGACCCGAGTTGATGTATGCGGGCCTCTTTGAAAGCCGTGTTGAATTTGCAGAGTTGCGGTTTGGGGACGAGCGTTTTGCAAGCCGATCCGGGCGCCGCAACGGGTTTCTCTGGCCCAGTTCTGTGCGGCTGGGACCGGAGGCTGTTAGGCTGGTTCAAGGGGAAGAGGGGACCGAGACGATTTCGGGTCTGTCTTCGCCCAAACGCTACCTGTGGGACGATGCATCCGTGTCGCAGGATTGGCGGTTTCACAATCACCTTGATCCCAACAACCTGCCCAAAGCGGTGCGCGCAGCGATGCGACATCTCAACGAATCCGGCGACGTTATTGAACAGCTACGCCGCGATATCAAAGACGGTGTGCGCGAGGCGGGAACGGCCAGTTTGACGCCCGCGATCCGCCCGCGGTTTTCGCGTTCGTCCCTCTTTGGGTTCATGCTGGCCGAGATCATCGCCCATGCGCTTATCCAGGTGAACGACCCGGCCTCGCGGTCTCGCCGGGCGCAAAGTGATCTGCCACGCAGATTAAACCGGATTATCCTCAGCTTGCCTACGGCAACGTCGATCCAGGAACAGGCAATCATGCGCTCGCGCACCGAAGGGGCGTTGCAGCTTGTGTGGTCTATGCTGGGGATCGGTGAAGGCGACAGTTCGATCTCGCGCCGCCCTGAGCTTAAGATCGAATGGGATGAGGCCAGCTGCACGCAGCTTGTCTATCTTTACAGTGAGCTCACACAGAAATTCGAAGGGCGGATCGATACGTTCTTGTCGCTCAAGGGTAAGGAACGTCAGGTTGCCGGGCAACCCACACCAGAGCCAACATTGCGTTTGGCCTGTATCGACATCGGTGGCGGCACGACTGATCTGATGATTACCACTTATCGCGGTGAGGCGAACCGGGTGCTGCATCCCGATCAGACCTTCCGCGAAGGGTTCCGGGTCGCCGGGGACGATCTGGTGCACCGTGTGGTCAGTGCGATTGTTATCCCGCGTTTGCAAGAAAGTATTGAGGCGTCGGGCGGCTCTTATGTCGGTGAAAAGCTGCGCGAGCTGTTCGGCGGTGACCGGGGTGGGCAGGATCAACAGGCCGTGCAACGGCGGCGGCAGTTCTCCGTGCGCGTGCTGATCCCGATGGCGGAGGCCATCTTGGCCGCGTCAGAAGATTCGGACGAGTTTGAAAGCATCGATCTGAGCGCGGCGGATGTTCTGTCGCTGGAGCTGCCGAACGAGGATGCGACCGAAGAAGAGCTGGCGGAATACGCGTCTCCCGAGGTGCTGCAATATCTGGAAAAAGCGGCCGAGGAATGCGGCGCCTTTGGTTGGAAGCTGGCGGAGATGATGCTGAGCACGTCACGCGAAGACGTCGATGCGATTTCACGCGAGGTGTTCCAGAAGGTGCTGAGCAACATGTGCGAGGTGATCGACCATCTGGGCACAGACATCGTGCTGCTGACCGGGCGGCCCTCGCGCCTGCCCGCCGTGCGCTCGATCATCGAAGAGATAATGGTCGTGCCGCCGCATCGTCTGATCTCCATGCATCACTACAAGACTGGGCGGTGGTATCCTTTCCGCGATCCGGTCACGCAGCGCATTGGCGATCCCAAATCCACCGTGGCCGTGGGTGGGATGCTGATCGCGCTATCCGAAAGCCGGATCCCGAATTTTAAGGTCACGACAGAGGCTTTCCAGATGCGTTCCACCGCGCGCTTCATTGGCGAGATGGACCGCAACGGCCAGATCCTGCGCGAACGGGTTCTGTTCTCGAACATCGATCTGGACAAGAAGGGCAAATCTGGCGAGCAGATGGCCAGCTTGCAGATGTTTTCGCCCGTGCATGTAGGTTCGCGTCAGTTGGATCTGGAGCGCTGGACGACGACGCCATTGTTCCGGTTGGATTTCAACAACAGCAACACACCCGGCGCGCCGCAGCATCCAACGCCCATTCAGGTCACGCTGGAAAAGGACGAGGGGGATGACGATGAAGAACAATCCTCGGTCGCAAAGCTCAAGCGGGAAAGCCTGCGCGAAGCGTTTAAGATCGTCGAGTTGGTCGATGGCGAAGGCGACGAGATGAAGACAAGCGCGGTGTCGCTCAAGCTGCAAACCTTGGGCTTTGAGGATGACTACTGGATCGACACCGGGGTCTACAGAATATGAGGTTGGGTAAGATGAAAATGGTGCGGGTCCATGGCTGAGAACAATATGTTGGCAGATCGTTGCGTAGAGGTGGCACAGCTGACGCGGGATGCGATCAATTGGGTCAACCACGAAGAAAACGCGGATACCGTGGGGCCAAAGCACAAAAGCCTGACGAAGCTGCTGCGCAAGTCCGCGCGGCGGGCCGAACGTCTGGGGAAATCCGCGCGCACCAATATGTCCGTCAGTGTGTTTGGTCCGTCACAGGCGGGCAAGTCCTTTCTGGTGTCCGTTCTGGCGCGACCCGAAGACGGGCGACTGACCGCGGATTTCAACGGACCCGGTGGCAAGCTCGACTACATCAGTCAGATCAACCCGGCGGGCGATGGAGAATCCACCGGGCTGGTGACGCGTTTCACCATGACCAAGGCCGCGACCCCCGATGGGTTTCCGATCCAGCTCAACCTGCTGACCGAGGCGGACATCGCGCGCACCATCATCAACAGTTTCTTTGAAGATGGGGATCAATCCGAACCGCCCCCCGAACCCGAAGATCTCAAGGCGCATTTTGCGGCGCATAGCGGCAAGGCAGGCGCGGGCGAAGTGTCAGGGTTGAGCTTTGAGGAAGTCTACGAAATCTCGGACTACGTAGAAAACACCTTTGGCAAGATTGCCTATGCTAGTCATTTGCGGGGCTTTTGGGACGAGGCGGCAAATCTCGCGCCACGCATGTCGGTCAAAGATCGGGGGGATTTTCTGTCGATTCTCTGGGGTGGCTATGAGCAGCTGACGGATCTTTACGTCAAACTCGCCTCGGCCTTGCAGATGATTGACAACGCCGAAGAGGTATATACCCCGCTTGACGCACTTCAGCCGCGCGAAACCTCGATCATTGACGTAAACACGCTCAGCGGGTTGTTCAAACCTGAGAGCGACGACTTGCTGGCGGTGCGCACGCCCAGCGGCAAGGTGGCGCAGATGAACCGCGCGGTGGTTTGCGCGCTGGCAGCTGAACTGGTGTTCCCCATGGAAGAGCAGCCATCGGATTTCTTTGCCGAAACGGATCTGCTGGATTTCCCCGGCGCGCGTAACCGCTTTGAGCTGCCGCTGAGCAAGACGCTCGAGAACCCCGAAGAGGGCGTTACCAACATGTTGTTGCGTGGCAAAGTGGCCTATCTTTTTGACCGCTACGTCGCCAATCAGGAAATAACCTCCATGCTGCTCTGCGTGCCGGACAGTAATATGGAAACGCTCAGCCTGCCGGGCTTGGTCGAGCAATGGATCGACCTGACGCATGGGGCCACCCCTGCGGAACGGGCCAAAAGCGAATGCATCCTGTTTTTCGTCATGACCAAATTCGACAAGCACCTGATTGATACAGCGTCGGGCGCGGAAGTGTATGAACGTTTTGACCGACGAATGGATGCTTCCCTGATCAAGGGGTTCGGAAAGGTTGCCACGTCTTGGGTGCATAGGTGGACCAATTCTGCGCCGTTCCAGAACTGTTACTGGCTACGAAATCCCTATTACCCCATCGAAGCTTTCATCAAATACGAGGATGACCGGGAAGTCGAGATCCTCCCCGACAAGGTGGCGCGCGTGGCTGAGCTTAAGGCGGGCTGTCTTGAAGCGGAGGCGGTGCAGAAACACTTCAAGGATCCCGACCGGGCGTGGGAAGCCGCGTTGGGTCTGAACGACGGTGGTGTCAGCTATTTAGTGGACGAACTGACCAAGGTCTGCAAACCCGAAAGCAAGATGGGGCAGATTTCGGTCCAGCTCGACAAGATGACGACCGATGTTCTGGGCGAATTGCGTGATCTTTATGTCTCTGATGATATTGAGACCCGCATTGATGAAAAGCGTGAGACGGCGGCCGAAATTATCGACTGTCTGGAACTAACCCTGCAAAGCCATCGGTTTGGCGCGTTCATCAAAGCGCTCTGCGTGGATCAGGATGCCATCGAAGACCGCATTTCACGTGTACCGAGTTCTATCCGGATCAGTCAGGCTGTAGGCGCGTCGAACACAGATGCTGGATCCGCTCGCCCTTCTGGCCCCGCTCGCCCTGGCGGCGCTGGGCGTCCTTCGAGACCCGGGCGACCCAACCGACCAGGCGGTGCTGCGCCTACGGTGGTCGAAACGACAGGTGATGTGACTGAGAAAAGTGCAAGTATGATCCAGACCATGACGTCTGAGGATTTTCAAGCCAACACAGCCATCGACATTTGGATCGAACACCTAACGCAGTTTCGCGAAGATGCCGACCGGTTGGCGGCCTTTAGCATGACGCCAGAGACAGCGGCAAATCTTACGCGGGAACTCGTTCACGGATTTCGCCGCGTCGACATCGTGAAAGACATGAAAGTGATGTTGAAATCCATCGATTATGGGTTGACCGTCGACAAACAAGCGCCTCCTGCTGCCATTGTTTGCGCGGAGACGATCAACCGTTTTGTCTATACCCTTGGAGCTGAGAGAATGAGCGACAAGGACCGTCCCGATGTTGCTCTGGGCGATGGCGCGACGCGCAAGGCCTTTGATGTGCGCAGTGCCTCCGATACGGCGTTTGATTTGCCGCAAGATCAGCGAGCGGCTGCGGAAGAATATTGGACTGACTGGGTTTATACGCTCGAAGCGCTTTTCGTCGGAAATGCTAAGGACGGCGACGCGGGCGAGATCAACATTGAACAGAACATGGCCATTGGCCGGGTCGTTGGCGGTCTTGAAGGGGCCGAAGCCGCGTGACCTGGGCCATTCGAAAAGAGGTGACAGCGTGATTTCAGTCAAACCTGACCCGGCGCATCCCCGCGGCGGCTATGCGGAACTGTCGATGTCAGAGGCAAGTCTTGCGGGCGACACGACGGAAGTTGCGGTCTTCGACAACTATTCGGAGCGATTTTTGGGTGAATCGGGCTGGCAACCAACCAAAGTTTTGTTCGGTCCATACCAAATCCTGCGTGAGGGAGACGTTGCGCGTCTGATCATTGGGCCTGAGATCGTCAATCAGATCGAGGAATACGCAAACGTCAAACTGCTGGTGGGCGAATCTGAAAGTGATGTAAGCTGGCCGGACGAAGTCGTGCCAGCGCCGGGGGCGGCCAAAATCGGTGGCATCATGGGGGCATCGCTGAAAGAGCAAGCGCCCAAAGTCGGGTTGCAGGCAAAGCTGCCCGATCCAGAACCAGAGCCCGAACCTGATCCGGCCCCTCATGACAGCGATGGTGAGGACACCTCCAATCTAAGTGGTACCATTTCGACCGGGGTCGACGACGCGGACACGCCTGCAAAGAGCAAGATGGGTCTTTTCATCAGTCTCTTTCTCTTGGTGCTGGCAGCGGGCGGGCTTGCGTGGTGGCTGTTGAATGCTGAGGACACGCCACCGACAGAGCCGATTGCAGAACCAGTTGTCGAACCAGCGCCGCCCGTTGCAACCGCTGATCCCTGCGCGATCGAACAATTGTCCGCGCTGTCGGGTTTTCCGGCGCAAGCAGAGGCGTTGCGTGGCTGTGCGGGGCAAGCCTCAGCAGATGCAGCACTCGGTTTGGTCGAACGGGCTGCGGCAGCGGGCGATGCAGGTGCGTTGGCGCTGTTTGGGACAGTGTATGACAGTGCGGTGACCGATGCGGTGATCGAAGAGCAAATTGGTCTGACCTTTGGCGACGAACCTGCAACCGCGGCGGAGTACTACGCGCGTGCGGTTGCGGCTGGCTCGACGGAAGCTGCGGATAATCTCGCGGCGCTTTGTACGCGCATGGCGGTGATGACGGATACATTGGTGCAGGGCGCTGTTGCCGATTATTGTGGGAGTGAGTGACATGTCAAAGGTGATGCCAAGATGTATGGCGGCGTTTGTTGCCTTGGCCCTTTGGGTAAGTGGATCTTTCGCGCAACCTTTACTGGTTGAGGGCACGAACACGGTGTTCCAGCGGGTGCTTACACGTCCGGCAGCCGTGCTTTATGACGGAGTGGACGGGTCCGCGATAGAACAAGTACCTGCATTCCAACCCTATTACGTCTTTGCCAGCCAGGCCGAATGGAAACAGGTCGGCCCCTCTGCGACGCGTGCGCCGACCGGGTGGCTGAAAACGGGCGAAGTGGTGGATTGGAAACAGAACATCGTTGGCGCCTTTACCAACGGGGCCGGGCGCAAGCGTCAACTGATGTTCCAATCTGAAGACGATCTTCGTTGGCTCCTGAACCATGAGGCGCTGCCGCAGGTTCAGGATCGCCTGCTGGCTGAGGCATCTGCGGGAATTTCACAGGGCGAAAACGGGGTAGTGTCGGTTGAACCGGAAGAATTCGTGAACATTCGCGAAGATCTCTATGTCATGCCGATCCTTGATTTTGTCGAAGACCTGCATCCGTTGAACTACGAAGATATACTGCTGATGGAAGTTGCCTCTGTGCCGCTGCAGACGGAAACTAACACACTGCAGACCGATACCGGTGGCGGGACGGGTGAATTTGATGTGGGCATTGTCTTTGTTCTCGATACCACGCAGTCGATGGAAACATATATCGCCCGTACTCAGAAAGTCCTGCAAAACACTGTGGAGCGCATCGCCGGAACCGAGATTGGGAAACTTGTGAACTTTGGCGCAATCGGTTTTCGGGATAACACGGATGCCGTTCCCGCGTTGGAATACCGCACAAAAGTGCTTGCAGATATGAAGCGGCGCGATGACCAGTCCGAGGTGGTCAATGCAATCGGCGGCGCGCGTGTCGCCATCGCCAATTCACCTGGTTTCAACGAAGACAGCCTGGCGGGTGTTGAGGATGCGATTGACAAGATCGACTGGAACCAGACCGGCGCAGGCGATCCGATTGATGCCCGCTACGTGATCCTCGTGACAGACGCGGGGCCAAAAGATCCGCGCGATCCCAATGCCCGCTCTGAAATTGGCGTCGAGGAAGTACAGGCCGATGCGGAAGGCAAAAACATCGTCACCATGACGCTGCACCTCAAGACCCCCACAGGAGGAGAGGCCAACCACGCTTATGCGGAAAGCAAATATCGTGCGCTGTCGACCTATGCGGGGCGGCAGTACTATTTCCCGATTGAAGGCGGGTCCGAGGAAGCATTCGAGGGTGTTGCGACGCGTCTCGTGACGGCGATCACCGACCACGTCCGTGTGGCGCGCGGTGAAGGCGCGGTGCTAAGCGAAGATGAAGCGGGTGCGGATCTTGTCGAATTGGGACGCGCCATGCGTCTTGCCTATCTGGGTTCAAAGAATGGAACGCAAGCACCGAATGTGATCCGTGGCTGGATGAGCGACAAGGCGGTCGAAGCGCCACAATCGCTCTCTGTAGAACCACGGCTGCTGATCACCAAAAACGAGATGGCGACCATGGCCGAACTGCTTGATAATCTCGTGCGGCTGGGAGAGCAAAGTCAGGGGGGCGACGATGCGCTCAATTTCTTTACCCAAGTGCGTGGCGTCATTGCGGATATGGCGACCAACCCGGAACGGCGTTTGAATACCGACGCGGATACGCTGGGCGGTGCGCTGGAGTACCTGGAACAACTGCCCTATCGCAGCCAGCTTTTGCAGATGACCGAAGACCGCTGGGCGCAAAGCGCGATGCTGCGACGCTCCATTATTGACGGGATGCGTCAGAAACTTACGCAATACCGCAAGTGGCTCTTTGATCCGCAGGTCTGGACGGCTTTGCATGATGGCGCAACGGATGGGGAACTGGTCTTTGCGATGCCCTTCGACGTGCTGCCTTGAGGGGCGTGTATGGGGTTTCGTCTTGAAATCGACGACCTGACGGTCACGCTTGGCGATATGGAGCGGCAATTTACGTTGCAGGCAGGCGCCTGGTCCATCGCCGCAGGCGAAGTCATTGGGCTGACGGGGCCGTCGGGCACGGGAAAAACACTGCTACTTGAACTCTTGGGCATGCTGCGTGCGCCCGACGGTGGTGGCTATCGTGCTGTGCCAATCGAAAACGGCGCGGAACAGGATTTTGCCGGCTTCTGGCGCAGTGCAAAGCGTATGGCGCTGTGTGCGGATGCGCGCGCGCGGTTTTTCGGGTTTGTGCCGCAGGCAGGCGGGCTTTTACCGTTTCTCACGGTGTTGGAAAATATTGAAATCAGTCAGCGGATCGCCCAGCGGCCCGATCCCGCCTGGCTTAAGGTTCTCTTAGGCGAACTAGGCCTAGACCGCATCGCGCATTTGAAACCGGGCGCGCTGTCTATCGGTCAGCGGCAACGGGTCGCTATCGCGCGGGCGCTGGCACATCGTCCGTTTTGCGTCATCGCGGATGAACCTACCGCAGCGCTGGATCCAGAGAATGCGCGTACCGCGATGGGTCTGTTGATCGAAGCCGCGCGCGTGGGCGGAACGGCGACGCTTTTGTCCAGCCATGACTACCCCACGCTAGCACAATTTCCGATGCGCCGGATGGGGTTGCAGATTACGTCGCCGCCGCAAGAACCACATGTGGTCAGCACGCTTGTTGCTTTGGAAGAGCAAACCGTATCAGATCTCGCCGTGGAGGAGACGCCATGCTGATCTTGTCGCTTTCCCTCAAGGATTTGTTTTTCCAAAAGGTACATCTGATTTGCAATGTGGCTGTTCTGGCGGGGGTACTGGTCCCGCTATTGGTGCTCTTTGGGGTCAAGAACGGTGTCTATAATGCGCTGATTGGCGAACTTATGAGCAACCCCCGTAGCGTCCAGATTGATACCTCCGGGAATGCTGAGTTTACCCATGCGGATGCCGAAACGGTGCGCACTTGGCCAGAGGCCGGTTTTGTCACGCTGAAAACGCGCAGCCAGTTCGATTTCGTGAATGTGCGCCTTGATGGGGGGCGGCAGAAACGCGATGCGATCCTGATCCCCAGTGGGACGGGCGATCCAAACCTGCCCGAGGGTATCACGCTTGAAGACGGAACAGCGGTGGTGAGCGCGCAGCTTGCAAACCAGCTGGAAATATCTGCAGGCGACCGCATCGATGTCATCACCCAGGCAGAAGATCGCCCGCGACAGCTTCGTGTGCAGTTGCAGGTGGCGGCCGTCCTCCCGCCCGAACGTGTATCGGGCCGCGCGGTTCTGGCGCAATTGCCCGTGCTTGATCTGGTCGAAGCTTTCTATGACGCCTATGCCTTGCCCGACTATGGCATTACCCAAGGCAAACCACTAAATGCGCGGGCGCCCGTGTTTGAAGGAATGCGGGTCTACGCGCGCGGCCTTGAGGATCTCGCGCCCTTACAGAACGAGATCGAAAGCACCTTCGGCATCAGCACAGAAGCACGGACCGCCGAGGTGCAGGGCGTACTGAACCTTGGTCGTAACCTGAATCTGGCCCTTTTACTGACGGCATCTGTCGCCAGTCTGGGGCTTGCGGCGGCGCTGGTTTTTGGCTTCTGGGGCGAGGTGCAACGCAAGCGGCATGTTCTGGCATCCCTGGCATTGATGGGCCTTGGAGGGCAACGCCTGTGGCTCTTTCCGATGATCCAGGCTTTGGTGACATCGATCCTGGCGCTTTTGGCATCTTTTCTGTTGTTGGGGCTTGCCTCACTTGCTGCAGCGCAGATGTTTGAAACCGGGCTTTCGCAGGGCGGTCTGGTTCAGATCACCGCAGGACAAGCAGGCGGGGTCATTCTATTGGTGACGATCTTTGTCGTGGCCTCTTCGCTTTTTGCTGCACGCGCGGCGTTACGCATCGAACCTGCTGCGGTGCTAAGAGAGGGTGCAACATGAGAATGATCGCGTTTCTTTTAGGCTGTATCATTTGTTCGGGGGCAGCCATTGGGCAGGACGCTCCTGCTCCGTGGGATGCCGAGCTCATCGACCCGGCAGGCGACGCGGATCTTGTGCTTCCCCTGCCATGCGGGGGGGGCATGGCGTTTCAGCGTGTCGCGGTCCCTGTGGATGTTGCAGATCCGATCGATGATCGACCATTCCGGGTCGGACAGTCGACTGAAGACACCGGTTTTTCTGACTATTTGACGCCCGTGTTCCTGCGCGGATCTTTTACGACAGATGAAGGATCGCATTTCTACATTGCGCGTTATGAGATGAACGTCGCGCAATACCGGGCACTGATGGGCGATTGCGCGACGGGTTTCAGCCGCAAGGATCGATTTTCCCAAGGAGACCTGAGCTGGTTTGACGCGGTAGATCTGACACGCCGCATCACAGAGTGGATCTTGCAGAACGCGCCTGACGCTTTGCCAAGCGAGGGCGCACGCACTGGTTTTGTCCGACTGCCGACGGAAGTGGAATGGGAATATGCTGCGCGGGGCGGGGCACGCATTGATCCGACACTTTTCCCGGGGCGGCGGTTCTTTGCGGAAGGGGCCTTATCCGATTTTGCGCATTTTCAGGCGGCTGGGCAGGGGCGCGGCAAGTTACGGCCCGTGGGACTGCGCGCGCCAAATCCGGTCGGGCTCTTTGATATTTACGGCAATGCCGAAGAACTGATGCTCGAGCCCTTCCGCCTCAACGCCGTAGGCCGCAGGCATGGGCAGGCCGGTGGTGTGGTGACGCGTGGCGGGTCGATCGATACGACAGAGCCAAACATTTACACTGCCCAAAGGCGCGAGTACCCGATGTTCAATATGCGCACCGGTGCGGCACTGACGGGCGCGTTTTTCGGACTGCGTCCCGTGATTGGGGCGCATATCGTGAGTGATGCGGCATATGACACGATCCGTGACGGTTGGTTGGCCAAGGTCGAGGTTGATGAGACATCAGAAAGCGAAGAGCCCTTGGTCGCACTGGCTGCACTGTTGGAAGAAGAGTTCGACCCGCGCCGCAAACAGGCCCTGAGTGATTTGCAGCTGAGCTTCCGCGTCGCACGCGAAGCGGCAGAAACATCGACTCAACAGGCTGCCAAGTCAACCTTGATCAGTGGCGCGGCTTTTGTGGAGACGCTGATCGAAGACACGCGTGCCATTGAGCAGCTCGATTTACGCAGCCGCTCCTTGCTTGATCGGGCGCGGGTCGCGGCAGGAACCCAGAGAACCCAGTTGATGACGGCGTTTCAGGGAAGTCTCGAACGGATAGGTGAATTGCGCGCGGGACAGGCCACGTACCTGTTGTCCTATCGCGCAGCGCTTGAAACCCTTACCAGTGAGGTCGATGGCACGCTGCTCGATACCGCATATCAGACCTTGTCCCAAGATATGATCGAGGCGGAACAGATCGAGTTCCTCGAGATGTTGCGGCTCTTCTGGCGCGATCTCGACGGCTACCGTGACCAGCCTGACATGGGGCAACAGGACTTGCTGCAACTGGCCGTGCGATAGCGATCAGTTCGAAGGCAGGCTTTTGCGTGTGGGCATTCTGTTGATGACGGGCGCGGCTTCCTCGGCAATATCAAAACGCTTGTCTCCAGGATCGATGCTGGCGCTGATGTAAGGTCTTCGCGTCCCACCTCCGGGTTTGTTAGAGGCTTCCACTAGCGAGAAAAGTGTTACATTTCGCCCTAGAAAGTCAGTGAATTGTCCGACTGGCGCGCGGCCTTGATTGGGCACATCCTCCCAATGCTGCAGGATATCGAGTGGGGTCACCGCTTCATCTTGCGCCAGGAGCACCTCACCAAAAAATTCGCCATCACGTGATGGATCGGTTCTTTCGCTGAAACTTGCACCGGGCAAAAGTGCTCCCAAAATTTGATTGGCGGGCACCTGATAACTGTCATGATCCGACCCGATGAGCAGTCCGCCCCCCGCTTTGCGCATCGTCTCGATCTGGTTTTGCAAAAAATGTGCAGAAGAGTTGTTGACCCCGGGCCATCGGGTACGGCGGCTGTAATTGAGGTTGCGAATGCCCAATGTGCCATCAAGCATCAGCGCGCCTTTGCTGCCTGCATAGTGTCGTTTGAAGGCTTCAAGATCTGCGTCATTGAACATGCGTCGCGTGTTGGCGGCTGATACGATGATTAATTCATAAGGTGCCTGACCTTCGGTGAATGTCGCAAAACTGCCGCGGCGTGGCCCGTATTTATAGGTTACATCATAGCGACCGCCGCCATCCAACGCATCTAGGTAATCTGCCATGCGTTCGCGGTTGGCAGGACGTGTGGCGGGTTCATCGTTGTCCGCATCCCACCAGAGCACCCGCATCGCCTCGGCAAAAACTGGTGATTGCCACAGAGAAAAAACCAAAAGGCACGTCGTCAAAACGGATTTGAAACTCATGGGTCTACCTTGCTTTTTCGGGTCGGCATCGTGTTGCGGGGCGGTTCAGGCGCGGCATCGCTGTCAATCGCAGTCCGCGCGTCTCCGGGGGGAATGGACGCTGAAATATAGGGTCGTTTTTTCCCACCGCCCGGTTTGTCTGAAGTTTCTACCAAAGCGTAGAGCGTGACGGGATTACCTAGGAAATCATTGAAATTGCCAACAGGCGCTTCGGCTTGACTGGGTACTTCTTCCCAATGGCGCAGGATATCGAGCGGCTTGAGAGGCGTCGCACCCGCCAAGAGCAGGTCGCCCAGAAATGCACCGTCGCGGGATGGGTTTGTTTGACCAGAAAACCGCGCCTGAGGCAGTAGGGCACCTAGCAACTGATTTGCACCTACTTGAAACTCAGTGTGGTCTGTCCCAATCAGGATGCCCCCGCCCGCGTCCTTAAGCGCTTTCATCTGGTTCATCAGAATGGCGGCGCTGGATCCGTTTGGGCCGGGGAACAGAGTCAATGGTCCGGGCCGTGCACTGCGTACCCAAAGCGTGCCGTCCAACATAAGAGCATTTTTGCCGCTTTGGTAATGGCGGCGCAGGGCGTCCAGATCGTCCTGCGTGAAATTTTCGCGTGTTGTCGTGACATCCAACACAAGGATATCGAACTGTGCGCCGCCCAGAACCGACGCCAGCATCCCACGCGATGTCGCATGCTGAAAGGTGACAGAGTACGCAGCGCCGCCTTCAAAACTGTCGACATAATTCGCCATTTTGGCACGGTCCTGCGCGTTTGAGGCGCCGTCATAAGTCGGAGAGCCATCCCACCAAAGCACCCGCGTTTGCTGCGCGTCGGCCGTTGCTGCACCGAGCATCACTGCAATTCCTGAAATGAAAGCGCTTAAGTATTTACGCATGACTGAAAATCCGCTTAGGGTATAGAAATAGAATGACCCTTGTCGGGTTGTTTGTCCAACAGGATTGACGTGCTTTGGCTGTCTTTTGGCAGCTTGGCGCACCAGAATAAAAAAGGCGCATTTTGATGCAAGCGCTCAGAGTATTATCGATTGTCGGCGGGGCTGCCTTGGTGGTTGCGAGTGGCGCTGCGGCCTATGCTGCCTTGCAAAGTTGTGCCCTGAACCTCAACTTTTTATCGGACGTGAACGGATGCACGACAGATGCTGAACTGGCCATCCAGGATGAACTGCTCGCACTGGATGCACGGCGACTGGCATTACGTGCACAGATCGAGCACAGCGAAAGCACGCTCGCAGCACGGCAATGCGAAGCGGTGCCTCCTTCATCAACCGCACCTTTGACGCGCGCTGAACTGGAAGCGGGCGATCTGGAGGCTCTCTATGGCTGTTGGTCGCTGGGCAGCGCGTACCAGACTCGCGACGTCGACACTGAAGCGGTCGTCTCTTACCCCACGTGGCGGATGTGTTTCGATACGCAAGGCCGCGGCAAACAGGTCATGGAAGGTGATGATGGATCCGTTTGCGAAGGTCCCGTGACTGCGCGTATTTCCAGTCCGACGCAGTTGATCCTTGGCGAAGGTGGCAATCTGGCCTGCAACGACGGTGGATATATCCACCGCCGTGACATTGCGTGTGGGTCTGCGGGCGCGGGCGTTGTCTGCCAAACGCTACAACCCGAAACCGAAGGGCAAGCGGACGTGCCCTTCGCGCGTTGGTAACTACTGTTTGACTGCGACTGACGGCGAGATGACGTCGATCCCGAGCGCTTTGCCGACAGCGTAATACGTCAGCTGCCCTGCGTGCACATTCAAACCGTTCATCAGATGCGGATCGTCGGTGCAGGCCTGTCGCCAGCCTTTGTCTGCGAGGGCCAGCATATAGGGCATCGTTGCGTTTCCCAGCGCAATCGTCGACGTGCGGGCCACTGCACCCGGCATATTGGCCACGCAATAGTGCATGATGCCATCTACATTGTAGATCGGATCCTGATGCGTTGTCGCTTTTGATGTTTCGAAGCACCCGCCCTGATCAATGGCCACATCCACAAGAGCAGCTCCGGGTTTGAGGTCCGCGAGCTGCGCACGGCTGATCAATTTGGGCGCAGCGGCACCCGGGATCAGCACCGCGCCAATGATCAGATCCGCTTGGCTGGCCAGTTCGATGGTGTTGCCAGCTGAAGCATAGGACGTTTTGAAGGTGCCGCCAAAAACGTCGTCGAGGTAGCGCAGCCGAGGCAAGGAGCGATCCAGCACGGTGACATCAGCTCCCATGCCAGCGGCAATTTTGGCCGCGTGCGTGCCAACAACACCACCACCGATAACGACGACCCGTGCCGGGCCAACCCCCGGTACACCACCCATCAGCACACCGCGTCCACCATTCGCTTTTTGTAAGGTCCAGGCACCGACCTGAGGCGCAAGACGGCCCGCGACTTCGGACATGGGGGCCAGCAAAGGCAAGCCACCGCGCTCATCGGTGACCGTCTCATAAGCGATGCAGGTTGCACCGGATGCGATCAAATCGTGGGTCTGTTCGGGATCCGGCGCGAGGTGAAGGTAGGTAAAGAGAAGCTGACCTTCGCGGAGCATCTTACGTTCGAGCGCTTGCGGCTCTTTGACTTTCACGATCATTTCAGCCGTGGCAAAGACATCTTTGGCCGTCTGGATGATCTGGGCTCCGGCCGCCTCGTAATCGCTGTCTTCGAACCCGGCGCCGGTCCCTGCGGATGTTTCGATGATGACACTGTGTCCATGCGCTACGGCTTCTTGTGCGGCATTTGGGGTCATCCCGACCCGGAATTCTTGCGGTTTGATTTCTTTTGGGCAACCGATAATCATGGTGGTGTCCTCCTGGCCAAAGTATCTAGCCTTTAATTAAGTTCGAAAGCTCGCAATTTGGCACGAAATATCTATCGCCAGATGACCTACTTTTCGAATAGTCTGCGGAAAAATGTAATTTAGATCGAAGAAACATGCGCACATGGAATTGGACGCTACAGATAAACGCATCCTGCAGGCGCTGCAGCGGCAAGGGCGCATGTCCAACGCGGACCTAAGCGAAGCGGTGAACCTCTCGGCCTCGGCCTGCCACAGACGTGTGCAGCGGCTTGAAAAGGAAGGGTTCATCAAGGATTACGTCGCGCTACTGGATGCGCGAAAGCTCAATGTGCCGACGACGGTTTTTGTTGAGATCACGCTGCAGGGTCAGGCGGATGAGGTACTAGACGCTTTCGAAAAAGCTGTGTCGCGCATTCCAGACGTGCTGGAATGTCACTTGATGGCGGGAAGTGCGGATTATCTGCTGAAGGTGGTCGCCGAAGATACCGAGGACTTTGCGCGTATTCACCGTCAGTATCTCGCACGTTTGCCAGGAGTGGGGCAGATGCAGTCAAGTTTTGCCCTTCGTACGGTCTTTAAAACCACCGCACTGCCGGTCTGACGGGAGCCCCCATTCAATGTGAAGGGTGCTGTACCGCAAATGACGGGCAGAGGTCTGCGTCGCGAATTGGGTGCAAAATGTTGGAGGTGGAAAGCAGTCTGGATTGGGCGCTGCTGCACAGTGCCCATAGGATTGTTTTGCTGCGCCGACCTATATGCACATCGCGACGGCTTTGTTCATAGGTTCTTTGGAAGCCGTCAACGGGTTTCCGCTTAGTCGGTTTTTGTGCGACGGGACTGTTGCGGGTTCTTCATTCGGTTCCGCTCCGAGTGGAGAGCAGGTCATCCTGGGCTCCGGACTTAGGTCAGTAAGGACGGCCAATGCGTGTCTGCCGATGCGATGCGCCTTGGGATGTCTCTCTCCCATTTGCGTTGTATGCGGCGCGGGTAGTTGAGGTAGAGTTTCCCATCAACGATTTTCCATGCGTTTGGCACCGTGGACGCCGTGTAACCTTCGCTTACCGCATAGGCGCAATAGCCGCCATACTGTGGTGCATATGCCACTGGGTTTGCCGCAAAGGCCGCCTTGTTTTCCGGAGAAGCGAAATGCCAGATTGCCCCGTTCCAATTGTGTGCGATCTCTTGCGATCCCGGCACGGGTTTGCCCTCAGAGAAGTACGCGACAGGGTCGGTACCATCGATGGCAATGCCTTTGTTCATGTACACAGGTGGTATGCCTGCAAAGGCCGCTTTTGACATCAATGACGCCAGAGGAACGGCGGATGCGCCAACCAAGAAAGCACGGCGAGTAAAAGGCATTGTGGTCTCCTGTTTCATATCACTACATCCAGGAAATGGGCGTGCGGCTCATAGACCGCCACCGCGTTCACCCAATCGTGAGGCGTCGTTAAGCACCGGCATAAGGCAAAGAAAAACCCCCACTGTCGCTATGACCGTGGGGGTCTCAAATTCGGAGCCATCCGAAGGTGTGCTTAGAGCATCCCTTCGCGTTGGGCTTTTTTGCGCGCCAATTTACGGGCACGGCGGATCGCTTCAGCTTTTTCGCGCGCTTTTTTCTCGGACGGTTTCTCGAAATGTTGCTTGAGCTTCATCTCGCGGAAAACACCTTCGCGCTGTAGCTTTTTCTTCAGGGCACGGAGCGCCTGATCGACATTGTTGTCGCGAACGCTAACCTGCATGTGGTTGTCACCACCTTTCTAAGTTAAGTTGCAAGGAATTGCAGGAGTTGGGCGTATAGCAAGCGCGCCCTATCTTGTCCAGAGTATTGGTGGATCAAATCCAGGAGATGGGCATGACAGTGTCGTATGAAACCGCGAAATCGGAACTTTTGCAGGGTGCCTTGGTGCATGTCGCCTTTGATGGCTGGTCAGACGCGACCTTTCAGGCAGCGATTCGGGATACCGGGATTGATGCTTCCGTGGCGCGCGCAGTGTGTCCGCGTGGGGCCGTGGACCTCGCAGTGGCGTTCCATAAGGCTGGGGATGAGGCGATGCTGGAGCGGCTGAAAACAACTGACCTCAGCGGCATGAAGTTTCGCGAAAAGGTCACGGCGGCGGTGCGTTTTAGGCTGGAAGCGGTAACAGACAAGGAGGCGGTAAGGCGCGGAGCCACGCTGTTTGCCCTGCCCATGTACGCCGCCGATGGTGCGAAGCTGGTCTGGGGCACTTCGGACGAAATTTGGAATGCGCTGGGAGACACCTCCGACGATGTGAATTGGTACACAAAACGCGCCACACTGTCGGGGGTCTATTCTTCGACGGTGCTCTACTGGCTGGGGGACAACAGCCCGGATCATATGGCGACATGGGCATTCCTGGATCGCCGGATCGAAGACGTGATGCGGATCGAAGAGGTCAAAGCGCGGGTGCGCAAAAGTCCGACGTTGAGCCGCATGCTGACGGGTCCAAATTGGCTGATGAGTAAAATCAAAGCACCAACGCGGATGCCTCGGATGGATCTCCCTGGCAGTTGGACTGCGCCGCGCGATTAGGGAATGCCATCTGTTGGGGGTCCTTGACCCTTTGCCGATGGGCCTTGGGGTGAGCCACGCGATGTTGCACCTGCACAGAGCATAGCTATGGTGGGCTGAAACACCCAAAGCAGGACACTCCCATGGCTGACATGATGCGCGCGATCGAGATTTCTGAGCCCGGTGGGCCTGATGTGCTCAAACTGACGGAACGGCCTTTTCCAGAGCCCACGTATGGTCAGGTCGTCATCAAAACGGCATGGGCTGGCGTGAACCGGCCTGACGCATTGCAACGCGCCGGGCTCTATGCGCCGCCGTCCTCCGCGAGTGATCTGCCTGGGCTTGAAGCCTCTGGCGAAGTTGTCGCGGTGGGCCCCGGAGCGCAGGGTGTGGCGGTTGGCGACCTCGTCTGTGCACTGTTGCCCGGCGGCGGATATGCCGAATATGTGGCAACAACCGCTGTGCATTGCCTACCGATTCCGACGGGCATGGGCCTTCGCGAAGCAGCCTGCCTGCCCGAAACCTATTTCACGGTTTGGTCTAATGTGTTTACCCGCGGCGTGCTGAAAGCGGGTGAGCGTTTTCTCGTCCATGGTGGGTCGTCCGGGATTGGAACGACAGCAATACAATTGGCCCATGCTTTCGGTGCGCGTGTGTTTGCAACGGCAGGATCTGATGCGAAATGTGCTGCCTGTATGGCGCTTGGGGCAGAGCAGGCAATCAACTATCGGGACGCGGACTTCGTGGAAGCCATCCGTGCTGTGGGCGGTGCTGACGTGATCCTTGATATGGTGGGTGGCGATTACATCCCAAGAAACATCAAGGCTTTGGCAGAAGACGGACGACTGGTTCAGATCGCGTTTTTGAACGGCCCGAAAGTCGAAGTGAATTTTACCACATTGATGATGCGGCGTCTGACGATGACGGGAAGCACCTTGCGCCCGCAAAGCGATCTGGCCAAAGCGCGCATCGCCGAGGCATTGAAAGAAACTGTTTGGCCTTTGCTCTCAGCGGGGCGTATCGGCCCGGTGATGGACGAGACCTTTGCGCTCGAAGACGCAAATGCCGCCCATGCCCGCATGGAGAGTTCAGGTCACATCGGGAAAATCGTTCTGAAAGTCGCCTGACCGGGCTTGAGACACCAAAATCGCATAAATGAACGGAGACTTTGCCATGGTACAGACCGTTGTGATCGAAGCGCCTGGAGGATCCGAGGCGTTGAAACTGGTCGACCGCCCAGTAGGCGCACCAGGGCCGGGCGAAGTTCGGATTGCGCATAAGGCATGTGGCTTGAACTTCATCGATGTGTACCAGCGTTCAGGCCTTTATCCGCTGGCTTTGCCACATGCTCTGGGCATGGAGGCCTCTGGTGTCATCGAAGCTGTGGGGGAGGGTGTCACGCACCTCAAAACTGGGGATCGGGCAGCCTATGCCGCGGCACCTCCAGGAGCCTATACAGAGGCACGGGTCATGTCGTCAGATCAGGTTTGTGTTCTGCCGGATGACATCTCTTTCGAGACTGCAGCTGCCATGATGTTGAAGGGTTTGACTGTTCAATATCTGTTCCACCGCACCAGCCCGCTGGCGGCGGGGGATACTGTGCTGTTTCATGCAGCGGCGGGTGGTGTCGGGCTGATTGCCTGCCAATGGGCGCGCTCTGAAGGCATTACCCTGATCGGGACGGCTGGCACGGATGAGAAATGTCAGTTGGCGCTAGACCATGGCGCAACCCATTGCATCAACTACCGGACCGAAGATTTTGCGGCGCGGGTTCGAGAGCTGACCGGCGGGCAGGGTGTCGATGTGGTCATGGACGCGGTTGGTGCGGATACGTTTGAGGGGTCGCTCGACAGCCTCAAACCGTTGGGGATGATGATGTCCTTTGGCAATGCATCGGGACCTGTACCGCCGATCTCACTGGGCGTTTTAGGCCAGAAAGGGTCACTGAAGATCACGCGCCCCGTGCTCTTTACGCACCTTGCCGACCCTGAAACCTGCCGGAGCATGGCTGCGCAGCTGTTCTGCAAAGTTGTCTGTGGTGACGTAAAGATCCGGATCGATCAACGCTTTGCGCTGGCTGATGTGGCTGATGCCCATGATGCGCTGGAAGCGCGGCGCACGACGGGCAGCACGATCCTTACGCTTTGAGTGGGCGCTTGACCCGCGCCGCACTTGAGCAGCAGGTGGAAAGCCAAGCGCGTGGTTTCTGACAGTTTAAAAGTTCTATTTTTGCCACGAGCGGAGCTGACAGCAATTTTAGTGATTGGTCACTGGTCATAACTGAGGTGCTGAAAAATGAATTATGAAGCTTGTGTTCGGTCGCTATTTCTCGAAATGGACAGTCGGATCATCGCGGGCTTTGGTTTGGTTGTGGCAATATTTCTAATGAAATTAGGGAAGAGCTCGCGCGCGATTATCTGTTTTTGCGCCTGCATGTCCTTGGCTGGGGCTTGGGTTTACGTGTCTTATGAAATGAACTGCATAGAGCGTGTTGGGTTGTCATTCTCCTGAACTCAAGTCGTCTGAATCTCGGCCTATCGAACGGGCGTGAAAAGAGCAGAGGAGACGCTGCAATCGCGGATTACGTCGCTGCCACAGGTGCGCGGCACCAGCGATTTGCTCAGGCAGATGCGCACTTCTTGAATGTGGTCTGACCGGCAGGTGACGGTGACCTGATCTGGCTTGAGCTGTGGATTGTCTTGTAAAAACGCCCCTTCAATGACCGAAGGGGCGATCCGCACAGGTTTGTTGAGCCGCCGCAGGATCGCGGGGCGCGTCACGGCATCGTAAGCCTCACGTGAGAGATTGTAGTATGCTGCGGGACTGAGCCCGCTGCAGGTCCCGTGCTTTTTCCACTGATGCCAGGCCAGGCCCGACGAGGCCATGATATCCGTCATCTCCCGTGTGGCACGGCGGTTTGGTGGCGCTTGGGCTGTTTGGCAGTAATCCGGGAAGCCGCGGGTGTATTGGGGCCACAGCCCATGCAGTATCCAGCCGAAATCGTGTCGTGCATCGCATTGGTCGGAATTGCGCGCGTCGCCTTCCAGTGCGCACCAGTTGGGTGACCAGCTGAGTGACAGCACATAGTAATCGAATTTTCCGGCAGTATCGGCAAGTGAGGCTGTGGGAACGAGAGCGACAAGAGTTGCAAGGAGCCAGCGCATTGGGTCTTTCCTTATGGATCTGTCGCGATTATATACGCGTAAAGTTCCCCCACAATGGTAACTGTTCCGGATGTCCGGAACCGCCCTTCAAGGCGCTGGTTCAGACGTGGGGCAAGCGAGATAGGAGCACTGCAATGGCAAAACCGATTATGGCAAAGGCCACCGCCGTCTGGCTGGTGGATAATACGACGATCAATTTTAAACAAATCGCTGATTTTGTCGGAATGCACGAGTTGGAAGTGCAAGGTATTGCTGACGGTGACGTGGCGCAGGGGGTCAAGGGTTTTGATCCTATCTCGAACAATCAACTGACACAGGAAGAGATCGACAACGCGCAATCCAATCCGCTGTATAAGCTGAAACTGAAATTCAATGCGGCTGCGCAAGGCGAAGAAAAACGCCGAGGTCCGCGATATACGCCGCTATCCAAACGTCAGGACCGTCCGGCGTCTATCCTGTGGTTGGTCAAGTTCCATCCTGAACTGACGGATGGTCAGATCAGTAAGCTGGTGGGGACGACCAAGCCCACCATTCAGGCAATTCGCGAGCGGACGCACTGGAATATCTCGAACATTCAACCGATTGACCCGGTGGCGCTGGGGCTGTGTAAGCAATCCGAACTGGATACTGTCGTGCAGAAAGCAGCGGCCAAGAAAGCTGCAGACGCGCCTGTAATGAGTGATGACGAGCGCCGCAAGTTGGTGAGTACCGAGCAAAGCCTTGGCATGGACGCAGAACCCAAGATCCCGACGGCCATCGAAGGGCTGGAGACCTTTACACTGTCAAATGACGCTGATTCGGACAGCGACGATGAACCGGTTGGCGATTTCTCTGATGCGGAGAGCTTCTTCAATCTGCCGGACGGCACGCATGATGATGAAGAAGACGAGGATGCGGCGACCCTATCGCGCTAACGAGACCTCTGCTGGTGATTTGTCACGCCTCGATGCCAAGTGTCGGGGCGTTTTTAATTAGCGCAGCTCCAGTGGATCTACGGTGATTCTGGGGTGCAGAAGGTCCTGACGCTGCCAATCGGTGTCAGAGTGATTTGCGTGCGCGCATCGCGGCTGCGATGGTCCCGTCGTCCAGGTAGTCAAGCTCGCCACCAATGGGCACACCTTGGGCAAGAGATGTCAGGCGCACGCGATCTTCAAGCTGATCGGCAATGAAATGCGCAGTGGTTTGACCATCAATAGTCGCGTTCAAGGCCAGGATCACTTCGGTGATCTCTTCAGTTTCGATACGGTCCACCAGCCGAGGAATGCGGAGCTCCTGCGGCCCGACGGCATCCAGCGCTGATAACGTTCCGCCCAGCACATGATAACGCCCCTTGAAGACACCAGATCGTTCCATGGCCCAAAGATCTGCGACATCCTCGACAACGCATAACTCTCCGTTCGCGCGCTTTTCTGAGTTGCAGATATCACAAACATCTGTGGTGCCGACATTGCCACAGTTCAGACACTCGCGCGCAGTTTCCGCAACGTTCTGCAAAGTGTCGGCCAGCGGGATAAGCAACAAACTGCGCTTGCGGATCATCTGCAAGACGGCACGACGGGCAGAGCGTGGCCCAAGCCCCGGCAGCTTGGCCATCAGTTCTATCAGCGCATCGATGTCCTTGGTGCTGCTCACAAGGTCTCCCAGGTGCGGTTGGTGCCGCGTTGCAGGATCTAAATGATCAGAATGGCAGTTTCATATCCGCAGGCAGGCCCATGCCTTCGGTAAGTTTTGCCATTTCTTCCTGCGCTTTTTCAGCCGCTTTTGTTTGCGCGTCCTTGATTGCCGCAAGGATCAGGTCTTCGACGACTTCTTTGTCGTCACTGTTGAAAATTGACGGATCGATATCCAGCGACTTGAGTTCGCCCTTTGCGGTACAGGCGGCCTTGACCAGACCAGCGCCGGATTCACCTTCGACCATGATGCTCGCCATATCTTCTTGCATCTGCGCCATCTTGGTTTGCATTTCCTGCGCTTTTTTCATCATCCCGGCCATATCGCCAAGCGCGCCTAGTCCTTTGAGCATCTGAGGTATCCTTATGTTTTCGAGTTACGTTGAGATATGAAGTGGCGCGGGGAAGCCTGCAAGGGGTCAGTGGTCCTCAAATGGATCCCATTCGTCTTCCACTTCTGGCAATGCCTCCTGCGTGACTTCTGCTGCAATGTCTTCGGCAGAGCGGATTGCAGTGATGCGAGCCTTGGGAAATTGGCGGATGACGGCTTGCATCAAAGGATGCTCCATCGCCTGTGCCTGCAACGCCAGCTCCGAAGCATCCCGCAGTTCTGCGATGGTTTTCGTGTCGCTTTCGCTGACCACGGAGACGGCCCAGCGATTCCCGGTCCATATCTGCAATTTCTGACCCAGTCTCTGCGCCAGATCTCGAGGGGCGGCGCCGGTTGGGGTAAATTCGATGCGTCCAGGTTGGTATTGGGCCAGCCGCACGCCACTTTCGACATCGACCAATAGCTTGACGTCACGATTGGCGCGGATGAGTTCTACCACATGTTCAAACGTTGGAAATCGCGACAAGGCCGCCTCTGTATCCTGGGCGAGCGCAACTACAGAACCTGATCCCTGCGCCTGCGTTGGCGCGGTGGCGGGACGCGCAGTTTGCTCACTGGTTTGAGCGCTTGTATGCATCGCCTGTGATGTGCTTTTGCCACTGCCTCCTCCTCCTCCGATAGGGGTCGGGGGCGGTGGGGTTTGGGCGTTGAGCTTCGCCACCAGTTCTTCGGGTGAGGGCAGATCGGCCACATGTGTAAGGCGGATGATCGCCATCTCGGCGGCCATCATCGCGTTGGGGGCTGTCGCAACTTCATCCAGTGCTTTCAGCAGCATCTGCCAAAGCCGCGTCAACACGCGCATCGCCAGAGCATCGGCCATCGTGAGGCCCCGCGCGCGTTCGTCCGGGGACACCGTGGGGTCTTCGGCTGCTTCCGGTGTGATCTTGACCACGGAAACCCAGTGCGTGATCTCCGCCAGGTCGCGCAGAACCGCCATCGGGTCCGCCCCTTCCGCGTATTGAGCGGACAATTCGCTGAGCGCGGCGGCCGCGTCTCCTCTGAGGATCATGTCAAAGAGATCCAAAACCCGCCCGCGATCGGCAAGGCCCAGCATGGCGCGCACTTCGATGGCGGACGTCTCGCCCGCGCCGTGGCTGATGGCCTGATCGAGTAGCGATGCGGCATCTCGCGCTGATCCTTCCGCGGCGCGGGCAATCAAGGCAAGCGCATCGCCAGCGATCTCAGCGCCCTCCGCGGCGGCGATCCGGCGCATCAGAGCAATCATGTCTTCCGGTTCGATGCGGCGCAGATCAAACCGCTGGCAGCGGGACAAGACAGTCACAGGCACCTTGCGGATTTCCGTGGTCGCAAAGATGAACTTCACATGTGCGGGCGGCTCTTCAAGCGTTTTGAGCAGCGCATTAAAGGCACCTGTCGAGAGCATGTGCACCTCGTCAATGATATACACTTTGTAGCGCGCAGAGGCGGCGCGATAGTGTACAGAATCAATAATTTCACGGATGTTGGCGACACCAGTGTTGGAGGCGGCGTCCATCTCCATTACGTCGACGTGGCGGCCTTCCATGATCGCCGTGCAGTGTTCGCAGGTGCCGCAGGGTTCAGTCGTTGGGCCGCCTGCGCCATCTGTTCCAATGCAGTTCATGCCTTTTGCGATGATCCGCGCGGTGGTGGTTTTGCCGGTGCCACGGATGCCCGTCATGATGAAGGCTTGGGCGATCCGATCCGCTGCAAACGCATTTTTGAGCGTGCGGACCATGGCGTCCTGACCGACCAAATCGGCGAAGGTCTCGGGGCGGTATTTCCGCGCGAGAACCTGATATGCGTCTTTGGGCGTGTCTGACATGCTGGGCCTTGATGATGATGAATCGTTGAGTCAGCGACTAGACTAAGGCCCGGGTTGAACAAGAACAACGCCGCAAAACCAACTTTGGCGGATTGCCGAACGCGGCTGTTGCCTGAACTGAGGCCTAATCTGACGTGCGCGACCCAAAAAGGACGCACGCGGCGTCCTGGCTATCCGGACGGATGTGGGAAGAAGTGAGAGGCTGGACAACGACCCAAGCGGGGCTCGTTACGGTTGCTTCCTTCCGGACCTGGCCGGGTTGGCGAGGCGCTCGCCCGCGCCAACCTCTCAAGCTCCGATATAGGGAAGGGCGGTTTTGAGCGCAAGTGCCAGCTTAAAAATGTAACCGCAGCCGCAAAAACCCGTCTTCTGTTTCGCCGCAAACTTCCGGACGCAGATGTGCGATCTCTTCAAGATGGTGAATGGCATCTGGTGATGTCAGCAAAATAGCTGAACAGGGGGTTTGCGTGACCAGAGAAAATGGATTCTGCCACCGGATTTCGTGACAGTCGGGGTTGGACAGATAGTCGGTCAGAGCGTCTTGTAACAAGCCTTGGCCCTGCACAACGATGTCACCGCTGCCAAAAGTTTTGTAGAGGCCACCGCCACCGGCACGGTGGTCGGTCGTGGCGACAAGAAATTCTTGCTCAGGATGCAATGGGGCGCCGTTCCACTGAACGTTGCGAATGCGACCGCCCTCAATGTGCATACGTTTGCCGCCCGCATCAAATTTTGCGGGTCTACTGGGGTCGATGCCGTAAGACAGCCCGTATATTGAGTCAAATCGGAACCCTGGAACACGCGGATCCAACAACATTTGATCCGCATTATCGGTGTGCAACAGATTGAAATTCAGCGCGGAGCGTTCCAGCCAGTCCAGAAGCTGCGTGCCCGTAGTCTTAACTGCCCAAACGTGGTTCGCGTAAGGGTTCATGCCTGCGACATGGCTTCGTCGCACTTCGCCGCATGCCAGTGAAATGAAATTCTCGGGCCCGTCAAACCCTCCGGAAAGAGTCGCTGATGCCGCTGATAGAAGCGGTAAATCTGCGTAGGGTGAAGTGGCGACCTCTTTGGCAATCACGCGCCGTTTGGCTGCGGCAAGGAGTGCGGTTACAGGGCTTGGATGAACAAGACTGAAGTAGCTGTTCATCGGTTCCGCCAGCGAGGCGACCGGGTGCGAAAGATACTGTCGCGTCTCTTTATGCAAGGCAGCGACAGTGGCCACTATTTCGGGAGATTCGGGCGTATCCTGCGCCACGTGGCGTAAGGCAACATTAGACTTCACGATCGACCAATTTCCGTGCGCCTGAGGCCGCGCGAGGGTCAGGTCCATGACGCCGAGATCGGAAGCCGACGCGCCAGGCTGCACTACCGGCGTTCCATTGACGATCCCTGAAGCGCAATCTGCTTCTGCTAGATGGGCGTGATCTGGTCCTGGAAACCGTAAATGCGTGTGGCCGCCGATTACCACATCTACGTCTTTCAGTGCGGCAACTTCGCTCACGAGATTCTGCGCCTCTTCGCCTTCATCAAGCAATGCGAGGCCCATATGTGCCAAAACGATGATCAGATCGGCACCATTTGCCCGCAACCGCGCAGCTTCTTGTTTCAGTGTCGGCAACACGGGCAACAACGTGGCTTTGTTTTGCAAGTGCTGCCTGTTCCAGAGAGCGGTCTTTTCGGGAAGGCTCGAAAGAATGCCGATTTTCAGTGCCTGCTTTTGGTCGTTTGCGAGTGCCACATTGCAATTGATCATATGCGATGTGCGCACCATCGGTAGGTTTTGCGTTGACAGATTAGAGCATACGACAGGGATTTGGTGCTGGGCGAGATACGATGTTAAATGCGCCAGACCGTGGTCAAAGTCGTGATTGCCAAGCCCAACGGCGTCGTATCCCATGTCCGTCATACATGTGATTGCCGGGTGCGGCGTGCCGACTGGAAGTTGTGCGATGAAGTCACCTACGGGCGTGCCTTGGAACGTATCGCCATTATCAAACAGAAGACATGCCATCTGGTGTTCTTGCGCTTCAGCGCGGGCCGCGCTGACCAGCGTCGCCAGTTTGCTCAGACTGGGTCCGTCTGTTCCCTGGTCACGAACGTAGTCAAACGGCAGGAGTTGCAGATGCAGATCGCTGGTCGCAAGGATACGCAGGCGTACTTGGGGTACATGTGAGGCCTTGGCTATTTTCTGCTCCTGAAGCTCTGGCGTTAAGTCAACCGTCGGATGATACGATAACCATCAGATCGCTCTATGGTTGGCAAGCCTCCTTGGCCATAAAGTTTGCTGCGCTCTTGCGCTTGTTGGATCAGCATGCAAATCCTCGGCCCGTCAAGGGAGGCGTCATGAAACTTGCCGAAACCGTCACATTCGGAGGCTCCGGCCTCGACCGCGCTGGAGAAATAAGATCGGATGCGGAAGCGGTCGCGCAAGCTTTGGTCGACCCAAGGTCGCGCGCGATCGTCTACTGGCGTGGCAAGCCACTGTTATCTATCGATCCTTCCGCGTTTCTGGTCCGGCTTGAGATGGACCATCCCATTTTGAAAGAAGCATCAGAGGCCCCTATCCTGCTGGGGCGCGAGAATGGTGCGGCGTGCTTTGCCTTCGATCTCTCCGATTGGACCCCTGATAATCTGGACGAAACGCAACTGGGCGGTTTTCTTGATCCGACGGAGCAACGCCATCCCGAGTTGCCCGAAACATACGCTTTTGCAGAGCTGCGGCGGGCCATGACGTGGCTCAGCCCGCGTGATGCGGAACTGGCAGCGACCGGCAAGGCAATCCTGGGGTGGCATCGCACCCACGGATTTTGCGCCTGTTGTGGCGTTGCTACTGACGTCACACAGGCGGGGTGGCAAAGGCGTTGTCCAGCGTGCAATGCGGGGCATTTTCCACGTACCGATCCCGTAGTTATAATGTTGATCACGCGGGGGAACGCGGTTTTGATGGGCCGTTCGCCTGGATGGCCGGAGAGGATGTATTCGCTGCTCGCGGGATTTGTCGAGCCGGGGGAAACACTGGAGGCCGCCGTACGGCGCGAGGTGTTCGAGGAATCGGGTGTCCGCGTCGGGGCTGTCCGCTATTTGGCCAGCCAGCCCTGGCCCTTTCCAGCCTCGCTGATGTTTGGATGCGCAGGCGAAGCGCTTGACGAAGAAATCGTCATTGATCCGGTGGAAATCGAAGATGCCATGTGGGTCACCAAGGAAGAGATGATGACCGTTTTTGCTGGCGAGCATCTCAAGTTGTTACCCGCGCGCAAAGGCGCCATTGCGCATTTTCTTTTGCAGAACTGGTTGGCAGACCGGCTGGACGATGCAGGTTCCTGTCCCGGTGGCGCTGAAATTGAGGCAGATGCAGGCGCGTGAAGTTCTCGGCGCAGGAAATTCTGAACGTTCCCGTTGCAGAAGTTTTTGCGATGTTAACCCACGTTGAAACCTATGAACGTGCCGCATCAGGTCGCAAAGTGACCGTGCGCCGCAAACCAGACCGGCCGGCCCTTGAGTGTGGGGCTGCTCTGGTGATCGGCGTGAAAGTTCAGGAATTGATGCGTGACGTGGAAGTGGAAATCAAGTCAATGGAACAGCTGCAATATGTGCAGCTTGATCTGACATCCGGAGATTTTACCGGCACGGCCAGTTGTGCACTTACATCCCTTTGTGCGGCCCGTACCGAGTTGAAATGTGTCGTCGCGTTTCAGCCAGTGACGCTGGCTGCACGTTTGCTGTTCCAGCCGATGAAGTTGGCGAAGGCAACGTTAGACGAGAAATACCAAACTGCACTTGCCGCCCTCGCGGCGGAGCTTGAGGCACAGCACCGGCGCTCGGCTTAATCGCGGTCTGGATGGGCCGGATAGACGCCTAGAATTTCGATCATATGGGTGAAGTACGCCAGCTCTTCCAATGCGCGTTTCACGCCGGGATCATCTGGATGACCTTCGATATCCGCATAAAACTGTGTGGCTGTGAAGGAACCGTTGACCATATAACTTTCCAGCTTGGTCATATTGATTCCATTGGTGGCAAAGCCGCCCATCGCTTTGTAAAGCGCCGCAGGAATGTTGCGTACTTCAAAGACGAAAGTCGTGATCATTTTTTCAGCACGCCGGTCTGTGTCAATTTTGTGCGACATCAGTAAAAATCGCGTGGTGTTGTGATGTTCGTCTTCAATGTCACGCGCAAGAATGTTCAGGCCGTGAATTTCAGCGGCCACAGCACTCGCCAATGCGCCTACGCCAGGTTCCTTTGTGCGCGCAAGTTCAGCGGCTGCTCCTGCGCTGTCAGCAGCAGCCTCAGCGGTGATACCATGCGCATCCAGAAAGCTGCGAGCCTGCGGGATTAGCACCAAATGCGCGCGTATGTGTTTGATATCGCTCAGGCTACTGCCCTTCGGTGCCATCAGGTTGATGCGCACCCGAACGAAGCCTTCGTCAATGATACGTAGCCCACTTTGCGGCAACAGCCGATGGATATCGGCCACGCGACCATAGGTGGAATTTTCCACGGGTAACATCGCAAGATCGGCGTCGCCGTCATGCATGGCTTTGATCACGTCATCAAATGTTGCACAGGGCACGGGTTTTGAATCGGGTTGGGCGTTCAGCACTGCTTCGTGGCTGTAGGCACCCAGATCACCCTGAAAAGCGATGCGGGTGCTGGAATGGGTGGTCATTACGAATTCCTAATATATATCTGAGACGAAGAGGCGTTTGGTCGCGGTAAGTACACCTTGCCACGGACAAGGTGAAGACATAGATACCCCTGCAAACAGATAGCAACGGACCTTAGCCATGTTGGATACAATGACTTTCACGAAAGCAGCAGGCGGCATTTGCGGCGCATTGCTGGTGTTTCTGCTCGGTAAATGGGCGGCTGAAGAGATGTACCACGTCGCGTCACACGGTGAGGCGTCCTATGTCATCGAAGTCGAAGACAGCGGTGAAACTGAGGAAGTGGCCGAGGTCGATTTTGCAACTGTTCTCGCCTCAGCCAGTGTTGAAGATGGTGCGAAAGTATTCCGCAAATGCTCGGCTTGTCATAAATTAGCACAGGGCGAAAACGGAACTGGACCCTATCTGTATGGTGTTGTTGGTCGGGATAAAGGAGCGGCAGACGGCTTTGGCTACTCTGACACGCTCGCTTCCATGGACGGCGCATGGACACCGGAAAATCTGAGCGGCTTTCTCGAAAAGCCTTCGTCATATGCGCCAGGCACATCGATGAGTTTCGCCGGCCTGCGCAAGGTCCAAGACCGGGCCGACGTCATCGCGTATCTGGATAGCTTGGACGACTGATTGATCTTGCACTCTGTCGTGATTGAACGAAACGCCGCTTACTCTTTGGTTTGCGGCGTTTTTTGTGCGTGCAAAAAGGTCTCTACCCGCGATGCATCACATTTTCGCAACTTGTATCTTGGCTCAACCTCCAATTAGCTTACATCTGTGCAGGAAGGCTGGCGAAGCTGGCACATTGTAGGAGGAAATCCGCATGACAGAACCGCAGTGTCGGAAATCGAAAGCCCGAACAGGCAAAAAGGTCTGGGATGGGATGCGTATCGTTTCAATGGCACTGTCGCTGGCTCTGTTTGCGTCGCCTGGGCTGCACGCGCAAGAAAACATGGTGACCAGTCATGGGTACTCATTTTATGGCGATCTGAAATATCCTGCAGATTTCGAACATTTCGACTACGTAGACCCGGATGCGCCCAAGGGTGGTGAAATCGCCTTGAGCGTGGTGGGCACATTTGATTCCATGCATCCATACACCCGCAAAGGGCGAGCTGGGGCGCTTTCTAGTATGATGTATGAAAGCCTTCTGGGGGACGGAACGGGAGGCGCTTCCGCACCAGCGGATGCGTATGGTGAAAACTACTGCCTCCTTTGTGAAAGTTTGGAATATCCGGAATCCAAGGACTGGGTGATTTTCCACATGCGTCCGGAAGCGCGCTTTTCCGATGGCAGTCCCGTGACTGCGCATGACATCGCGTTCAGTCATAACCTTCTGCTGGACGAAGGTCTGAAGTCCTATGCTGACGCGGTGCGCAAACGCATTCCCAAAGTTGAGGTAATCGACGATTACACGATCAAGTTCTACTTCACCGAGGGAATTTCGCGGCGCAGTCTGATTGATCAGGTCGGTTTCGTGCCGGCTTGGTCCAAGAAATGGTACGAAGAAACCGGCGCGGGTTTGGACGAAAGTCGTCTTGAGGTTTCGCCGGGCTCTGGTCCCTATATGATTGACAACGTGGATGTGAACAGACGGATCGTTTACAAACGCAACCCAGAATATTGGGGGAAGGACCTACCCTTTAATGTGGGCCGCAACAACTTTGACGCGATTCGTATCGAGTATTTTGGGGACGACACTGCCGCTTTCGAAGCCTTCAAGGCCGGCGAATATACCTTTCGAAGCGAAGGGGATTCCAAGAAATGGGCGACCGGCTATGATTTCCCCAAGACCCGGGATGGGCATGTTGTAACCAATGAACTGCCCGATGGCGCGCCGCCATCACCGTCGGGCATCGTCTTCAACCTCGGACGCGATACACTAACAGACCGTCGGGTCCGTCAGGCGATTGCGCTCGCGTTCAATTTTGAATGGACCAACGAAAGCTTACAGTACGGGCTTTTCAAACAGCGTGCCTCTTTCACGCAAGACACGCCATTGATGGCCGCCGATCTGCCCGAAGGGGCTGAGCGTGCCTTTTTGGAAAGCCTTGGTGATCTGGTGCCGCCCGACATGTTGAATGCGCCTGTATTGACGCCGCATACGTCGAACGCATCCCGCTTGCTTGATCGCAGGAATGCGCGCACGGCAATGCGCTTGCTCGACGATGCAGGTTGGGCCGTTGGCGATGACGGTATCCGGCGAGACGCGGCGGGGAACACGCTGAAGCTGAATTTCCTTTTCAACAGTGCCACGTCGCCGACCTTGGGTGCCGTGATGGAGAATTTCGTATCAAACGTAAAGACGCTCGGCGTGGATATTACGTTCGAAAAGGTTGATGCAGCGCAGTACACGACCCGCGAAAGGGACCGGGATTACGATCTGGTTTTTGATGCCTACGCGGCGTTTCTGGGCACCGGGACTGGTCTCATGCAACGCTACGGATCCGAGGCGGCAGAATTCTCGCTTTTTAATCCCGCAGGGCTTGCCAGCCCGCTGGTGGACGAGATCATCGAACGGTCGCTGAACGCGTCCAACCGCGAGGAAGAAGAGGCCTCCTTGATGGCGCTGGATCGTGCGCTGAGGTATGAGTTCATCATGATTCCGGTGTGGTATAACCCCAGCCATTGGGTCGCTTACTACGATCAATACGAACATCCAGAGCAAATTCCGCCTTTCTCTCTCGGGCAGTTGGATTTCTGGTGGTATAATCAGGACAAAGCGGATGCTTTGCGCGCGGCGGGAGCGCTGAGATAAGCCGATGGGCGCCTATATCATCAGAAGGCTGCTGCTAATCATCCCAACGCTGCTGGGAATCATGCTCATCAATTTTATTTTGGTGCAGTTCGTTCCCGGTGGGCCGGTGGAGCAAGCCATCGCACGCATTCAAGGTGGGGGCGATGTGTTCGAAGGGTTCTCTGGGGGGAACAATGACGCCGGTGCCGAGGATTTGAGTGCCGGAAACGACAGCCAGTACATCGGCGCGCGTGGCCTGCCGCCGGAATTCATCGCGGAACTCGAAGCGGAGTTTGGCTTTGACAAACCGCCGCTTGAGCGGTTCCTGACGATGATCTGGAACTACGCGCGATTTGATTTCGGGGAGAGCTATTTCAGGTCGATATCAGTTATCGAGCTGATCAAGGAAAAGCTGCCGGTCTCGATCACGCTTGGGCTTTGGTCCACACTCATCGCCTATCTTGTGTCGATCCCGCTGGGCATTCGCAAGGCGGTGAAGGACGGCACTAGCTTTGACACCTGGACGTCAGGGGCCATCATTGCGGCGTATGCGATTCCAGGATTTCTGTTTGCGATCTTGTTGCTTGTGCTTTTTGCGGGCGGGTCTTATTGGCAGATTTTTCCTCTGCGCGGACTGACAAGTGACAACTTCGATGAACTCAGCGCCGGGGGCAAGGTGCTGGACTACTTCTGGCACATCACGCTGCCCGTGTTGGCTTCGACGATCTCTGCCTTTGCCACGCTGACCCTGCTGACCAAGAATAGCTTCCTCGATGAGATCAAGAAACACTACGTGATGACCGCGCGGGCCAAGGGTCTGTCGGAATCCCGGGTGCTTTACGGTCATGTGTTTCGCAATGCCATGTTGATCGTTATTGCAGGTTTTCCGGCCGTGTTCATTGGTGTGTTCTTCGGTGGTTCGCTGATTATTGAAACGATCTTTAGCCTTGACGGGCTCGGGCGTCTTGGGTTTGAGGCGGCCGTCGCGCGGGATTATCCCATCGTGTTCGGCACGTTGTTCATCTTTGGTCTGATCGGACTGATTGTCGGGCTGCTGTCTGACCTGATGTATGTGCTGGTTGATCCGCGCATCGACTTTGAACGGCGGGAGGGCTGAGGCATGGCTGTGACCGATCCCGCTCCTGGTGTCGTGCCAGACAGTGGCACCCCGCACCCGCCTGAAAAGCGTGCCTGGCTATCGCCACTCAACCAGCGGCGCTGGCGCAACTTCAAGCGCAATCGTCGGGCTTTTTGGTCGCTGTGGATTTTTAGCGTGCTCTTTGGCCTGTCGCTATTCGCGGAGTTTCTGGCCTACGACAAACCGATCCTCGTGCAGTATCGCGGGGGGTATTACACGCCGATTTGGAATTTCTATCCTGAGACCGCCTTTGGTGGCGATTTCCAGACCGAGGCTGTCTATCGCGATCCAGAAGTAAAGTGCCTGATTGCTACGGGTGGGCTCGATCTGTGTTTCGATGACCCCGAAGGATATATCGAAGACGCTGACGATGGCATCGTCGAGGGTGAACCCATCGAAAAAGGCTGGGCTGTGTGGCCGCTGATCCCTTATTCATTCGACACTGCGGTAGATCGTCCGGGTGCGGCGCCTCTGCCACCTAATGCAGAAAACCTGCTGGGAACGGATGGCACGAAACGCGACGTTCTGGCCCGCGTGATCCATGGTTTTCGTTTGTCCGTAATCTTTACCATTATGGTAACAGGGCTCTCCAGTGTCATCGGGATCGCCGCGGGAGCGGTGCAGGGATTTTTCGGGGGGAAAACGGATCTGATCTTTCAACGGATCATCGAAATCTGGTCCTCGACCCCATCGCTTTACATCATCATCATCATGTTTGCCATTCTGGGGCGCAGTTTCTGGCTGCTGGTCTTCTTGATGGTGCTGTTTGGTTGGATGTCACTGGTCGGTATTGTGCGCGCAGAATTTTTGCGTGCGCGTAACCTTGAATATGTGCGCGCGGCGCGTGCGCTAGGGGTCTCCAACCTTACAATCATGTTCCGACACATGTTGCCAAATGCCATGGTGGCAACGCTGACGATGTTGCCTTTTGTCGTGACGGGGACGATAGCAACCCTGGCAGGGCTCGATTTCCTCGGTTTTGGCCTGCCCTCTTCGGCGCCAAGTCTTGGGGAATTGACCTTGCAGGCCAAGCAGAACCTACAAGCGCCTTGGCTTGCTTTCACGGCCTTTTTCACCTTTGCGATTATGTTGTCGCTTCTGGTGTTCATCTTCGAAGGCATTCGCGACGCCTTTGACCCAAGAAAGACCTTCTCGTGACAGCACTTCTTGACGTGAAGGATCTGGTTGTCGGATTCCGGCAGGATGGCAAACTCACACAGGCTGTCAAAGGCGTGAGCTTTTCTGTTGAGCGGGGCGAGACGGTGGCCCTTGTGGGCGAATCCGGATCTGGTAAGTCTGTATCTGCATTGTCGACGGTCTCTCTGCTGGGCGACAGTGCCGAGGTTTCGGGTTCGGTTACCTACGATGGTCAGCAAATGATTGGTGCGGGTGAAACACTGCTGCGCAAGGTGCGCGGCAATGACATCAGCTTCATTTTTCAAGAGCCGATGACCTCGCTTAATCCGCTTCATACGATTGAAAAACAACTCGGCGAGAGCCTCGCGCTGCACCAGGGTGTTGCCGGAAGCCAAGCGCGGGCGCGCATTATTGAACTGCTAGAGCAGGTGGGTATTCAGGACGCTGAAACGCGGCTGACAAGCTATCCGCACCAGCTTTCGGGCGGGCAACGGCAGCGGGTGATGATTGCTATGGCGCTTGCAAACAAACCCGATGTATTGATCGCAGATGAACCCACCACAGCGTTGGATGTCACGATCCAGGCGCAAATCCTCGATCTTTTGAAAGACCTCAAAGACCGGCTGGGGATGGGTTTGCTGTTTATCACGCATGATTTGGGAATCGTGCGCCGTATCGCGGATCGCGTTTGCGTGATGCAATACGGCGAGATCGTTGAATCGGGTCCAACGCAGGACATCTTTCGCAATCCGCAGCACCCCTATACGCAAAAGCTGCTGGGGGCGGAGCCTTCTGGCGCACCGGCGCCGATTTCGGACAAGGCGGAGGTCATTGCCAAGACGGATCATTTAAAGGTCTGGTTCCCGATTGAGGCGGGTTTATTGCGCCGCACCGTAGGCCATGTAAAGGCCGTGAATGACGCGAGCCTTCAAGTGCGATCAGGCGAAACTGTTGGCATTGTGGGCGAATCTGGGTCCGGCAAGACCACGATGGCACTCGCGTTGATGCGGCTTATTGCATCGGACGGGCAGATAACCTTCATGGGGCAGGATGTGCGGAAATGGTCGACCCGCGAACTTCGCAGTTTGCGCAAAGACATGCAGATCGTGTTTCAGGATCCCTTTGGCTCGCTCAGCCCACGGATGACATGTGCGCAGATCATCTCCGAGGGTTTGGATATTCACAACGTGGACCCTGAGCGTGATCACCGCGATCTGGTTCAGGAAGTCATGGAAGAGGTTGGCCTTGATCCTGCGACCATGGACCGTTACCCGCATGAGTTCTCCGGTGGCCAACGCCAGCGTATTGCCATTGCGCGCGCGATGGTGCTGCGCCCGAAACTGCTGGTGTTGGATGAACCAACGTCCGCATTGGATATGACGGTGCAGGTTCAAATCGTGGACCTGTTGCGCGCGCTACAGCACAAATACGGGCTGGCGTATATCTTCATCAGTCACGATTTGCGTGTTGTGCGCGCCATGTCGCATCAGGTCATGGTGATGAAACGCGGAGACGTGGTTGAAGCAGGATCAGTCGATCAGGTGTTTGATGCACCGCGTCATGAATACACCCGAAATCTGTTGGCCGCGGCGGGATAGATTTCAGATCGCAGAGGCGTGTCCGGCATTGGACATGTCATAGGCGTCGAAGTAGCGCGCAATGATCCGCGTCAGGGGCTGTGCTTCAGTCTGAATCGAGAACCGTTCCGGCGTGAGATCCACAATATCTCCGAAGTAATCGGCAGCACCGGAGAGCAACCCTCTGATTTTCCCCGCCTGGTTTGGAAATTGTGCCTTTACCGCGTCGATGTCGACGGCAAAGTCGCACATGATGGCTTCGATCAACCGGCTGCGCACCTGATCGTCTGATGTGAAGGCATGTCCGCGCGCCGTTGCCAGATCGCCAGCTCGGATCGCCTTGGTATAGCCTGAGGTTGCGGGATTGTTCTGGAGGTAACCCTGCGGATACCGCGATATCGCCGAGGCTCCGAGACCGATCAGCACATCAGCGGGCTCATCTGTATAGCCTTGGAAATTTCGGCGCAGGTGGCCAGTGTGCGAGGCAACAGCGAGTGCATCATGCGGTACGGCGAAATGGTCGATCCCGATCTGACGATAACCGTCCCATTCAAAAAGCTGACGCGCGGTTTCAAACAGTTGCAAGCGTTGCTCTGGCGCGGGCAGTGCATCAGATGGAATCAGGGATTGCCGTCGCGCCATCCAAGGCACATGCGCGTAGCCATAGAGGGCAACACGATCCGGGCTGAGCGTCAGCAATTTTTGCACACTCGCAGCAATTTTTTCTGTCGTCTGGTGGGGCAGGCCGAACAGGATGTCCGCGTTCAGAGAGCGAATTCCCGCATCCCGCAACATTTCGGTCGCGTTGCGCGTAACGTCGAAACTCTGCAGCCGTCCGATCGTGGTTTGGATTTCTTCGTCAAAATCCTGAACGCCGATGGACGCGCGGTTCATCCCGGCGGCGGCCAGTGCGTCAACGCGTGACTGATCAACTTCATTTGGATCGATTTCAACGGAAAACTCACCGTTTTTAGCAAGTGGCGCGATAGCGTCGATGGCGCTTGCAAGATCCGTAATCATCGCAGGATCCAGCAATGTCGGCGTCCCGCCACCCCAATGAACCCGGCTGAGGGTCACACCTTCCGGTAGAAGTGCGCCAATTGTTTCTATCTCACGCTTTAGAGTGGACAGGTAGGTTATAACTGGGTCATTACTTGAAGTGCCTTGAGTGCGACAAGCGCAAAACCAACACAACCGTCGGCAAAACGGGATGTGTAGATACAGCGAAATGCGGCTTCCCGGTGGTATGGTTGCGATCCAGGAGCGCGCACGTGCGTCCGATGTTTCAGCCCTGAACTGGGGCGCCGTGGGATAGCTCGTATAACGCGGTACTTTTGCGTCAAAAAGTCCCATTCTGGCGAGTTTGGATGTCATGCTCATGCAGACGGATTAAGGTCTGCGCAAGCAAACATCCTTGATATGGATCAAGGCCGGAGAATTTTGATGCAAGACTTAACGGCACCGAACATCACAGACTGCGAGGATTGTCCGATCCGACACCGTGCGGTGTGCGCGCGCTGCGATGTCGACGAATTGGCGCTGTTGGAAGAAATCAAATACTACCGTAGTTTCTCAGCGGGACAGACCGTGATGTGGGCTGGCGACCGTATGGATTTCGTAGCATCTGTGGTATCCGGCGTGGCGTCGCTGACCCAGACGATGGAAGACGGACGTACCCAGATGGTCGGCCTGTTGTTGCCGTCCGATTTTGTGGGGCGGCCTGGTCGTGAAACAGCGACCTACACGGTTACGGCAACAAGTGACCTTGTCATGTGTTGTTTCCGGCGCAAGCCATTTGAAACGATGATTGCCTCTACGCCGCATATCGCGCATCGCTTGCTGGAGATGACGCTCGATGAATTGGACGCGGCACGAGAGTGGATGCTCGTTCTGGGACGCAAGACCGCACGTGAGAAGATCGCGAGCCTTTTGGCGATCATCGCGCGGCGGGATGCGATCCTATCCAAGAATGCGCGTCTCAGCAGCCTCTCGTTTGATCTACCCCTGACGCGGGAAGCCATGTCGGACTACCTTGGTCTGACGCTCGAAACTGTGAGCCGCCAGATGTCCGCACTCAAGAAAGACGGAGTCATCGTTCTGGAAGGCAAGCGACGCATTGTGGTGCCGGACATGGATCGGCTTTTGGATGAGGCGGGAGATGACAGCGACGGCGGCTATCTCAGCTAAAGCAAACGAACACACGAGATGCTCAATGTGCCATCAGCACGGGCACCGTGCTATGTTCAAGCATGTCTCTGGTGGCACCGCCCAGCACTGCTTCGCGCAGTCTGGAATGGCCATATCCCCCCATGACTAACATGTCCGAGCCGGTTTCCAACACATAGTGCGCGAGACGATCGCTGATTCCCAATCCTTGCCGGGACATGACTTGAATATCACAACGCACGTCATGACGGGCGAGAAACACCGCCAAGGCCCCGCCAGGATCTGACCGTTCCGGGCCGGTTTCTGGTGGATCAACAATCGCGATATGGACAGAATTTGCTGCCTTCAGCAAAGGCATCGCGGCACGGATTGCGCGCAGGGCTTCATCGCTTTCGTTCCATGCAATCACGACGCTCTCGGGCTGGGCGGATGTTTGCCCTGGGGGCACAACGATACAAGGGCAGTCGCTTTCAAACAGCAGACTTTCCAGCACAAGGCTCGCATCTGCTGGAAGCCCTTTTGCATATGGCAAAGCAACGACTGCCAGATCTGCAAACCGTGCCTGGCAAGCGACAGTGCGCCCAACACCTCCGGCAGGGGCGACACTGCTACGGCATTCCCAGCGTATCGCTTCTAATGGCAGTGTTGTTTCGACATGTTCGCGAATGACGTTGGCCCGTTCATGCGCCTCTTCGATGGCATTTTGCATGATGAACGCATTTGACCCGATTTCGGAGTAGGTTATCGGCGTCCGATCAATCCCAAGACAAAGCACATCAAGATGCGCATTCTGCGCGGTGCTCAGGGCCGCTGCATAGACAAGTTCCACGGGATTAGCGTCAGATACAGTGAGCGGGGTGAAAATGGTTTTATACATTGTCGCCAGTTCCTTGCAGATCAGTAAATCACCCCCACGATACATGACCACACCGCACCGATCTTTGACCTTTGTCAGTCAAAAATCGTCTCAGTGTTGATGCAGATCAATGTCGTGCGCCTTTCTACGGGTCAAAAGTCAACGAGACTCATTAGTTTAGCGCGGGGGGAGTCCGTCCGCGCTTAGCCAGACGGAAGGGACACCGGAGAAATGGACACCGGAACACTGAACTACGCAAAGCTGGTTGGCCTTGGCCTCGTCACACTTTTTGCGATGGTCGCGGCGGGATATGCCCGCGATCTGGCATACCAGCTACACATGGTGATTTTCATGCTCGTCGCGGGCGGGTTATTTTTGGTCACGTTGCGCCAAATTGACGAACCGGTTACGCCAATCGCAACAGACGAGTATTTTGACAGCGTGGTGCGCGCTGGCGTAATCGCGACCGCGTTTTGGGGTGTTGTCGGTTTTCTCGTCGGTGTTGTCATTGCCTTCCAACTAGCGTTCCCGAGCCTTAATTTTGAGTGGGCAGACGGGTATGCCAACTTCGGCCGTTTGAGGCCACTGCATACCTCAGCGGTTATTTTTGCCTTTGGAGGCAACGCGCTGATCGCGGCGTCCTTCTTTATTGTGCAGCGCACGTCTGCTGCCCGTCTCTGGGGCGGTAATCTAGGGTGGTTTGTGTTCTGGGGATATCAGCTCTTTATCGTTCTGGCAGCCACTGGCTACCTGCTGGGCGGTACACAATCCAAGGAATACGCTGAACCTGAATGGTACGTGGATATCTGGCTGACCATCGTCTGGTTGGCATTTTTGGCTTGTTTTCTTGGTACAGTCATCCGCCGCAAGGAGCCGCACATCTACGTAGCCAACTGGTTCTTGTTGGCGTTCATCGTCACCGTGGCCATGCTGCACGTGGTCAACAATATCTCCATTCCAGTTTCGATCTGGGGTAGCAAATCTGTGCAGGTCTTTTCAGGCGTGCAGGATGCGATGGTGCAGTGGTGGTACGGCCACAATGCGGTCGGTTTCTTTCTGACGGCCGGGTTTCTCGGTATGATGTACTACTTCGTGCCGAAACAGGCTGAACGCCCGGTCTTCAGTTACAAACTGTCAATCATTCACTTTTGGGCGCTGATCTTTCTATACATTTGGGCAGGTCCGCACCACTTGCACTACACCGCTTTGCCCGATTGGGCGGCAACCCTCGGCATGGTCTTTTCGATTATCCTGTGGATGCCCAGCTGGGGCGGTATGATCAATGGTTTGATGACGCTGCAGGGCGCCTGGGACAAGCTGCGTACTGATCCGGTCTTGCGGATGATGGTGACCTCGCTTGCCTTCTACGGCATGTCCACGTTCGAAGGGCCGATGATGTCGATCCGCTCGGTCAATTCGCTGTCGCACTACACCGACTGGACCATCGGGCATGTGCACTCCGGTGCGCTGGGTTGGAACGGGCTGATTACCTTTGGCATGCTCTACTACCTCGTGCCGGTACTGTGGAAGCGCGAACGGCTCTATAGCCTCGGACTGGTCAGCTGGCACTTCTGGCTCGCGACCATCGGGATCGTGCTTTATGCGGCGTCCATGTGGGTCACGGGGATCATGGAGGGTCTGATGTGGCGCGAAGTGGATGTCAACGGCTTCCTTGTAAACTCTTTCGCCGACACTGTGGGCGCTAAGTTCCCAATGTATGTGGTCCGAGGGTTGGGCGGGGTTCTATTCCTCTCGGGTGCTCTCATCATGTGCTACAATCTTTGGATGACTGTGAAAGCCGCGCCCGCAAGGGCAGCGCTCGGCACAGCCGTCCCTGCTGAATAGGAGGGATCAGAATATGTCATCGATCCTCACAAAACATAAGGTCATCGAGACCAATGCCACGCTTTTGCTGGTGCTGAGTTTCTTGGTGGTCTCCATCGGCGGACTCGTGCAGATCACACCGCTTTTCTATCTGGAAAACACGATCGAAAAAGTCGACGGAATGCGGCCTTACTCGCCGCTGGAGCTGACGGGCCGCGACATCTACATCCGCGAAGGTTGCTATGTCTGTCACAGCCAGATGATCCGCCCGATGCGCGACGAAGTCGAGCGGTATGGTCACTACTCGCTGGCAGCGGAATCGATGTATGACCATCCGTTTCAGTGGGGTTCCAAACGTACTGGGCCAGATCTGGCGCGCGTCGGAGGACGGTACTCAGACGACTGGCACATCGTGCACTTGCGTAACCCGCAGTCTGTTGTGCCGGAATCAATCATGCCGAAATACGGGTTTCTTGAGGAAACCCTGATCGAACCTGACTACGTGGGGGATCTGATGGCGACGCATCAATTCGTCGGGGTGCCTTACACGGATGAAATGATCGATACGGCGTCTGCGGATTTCCGTGCCCAAGCGGATCCGGACAGTGACTATGACGACATGCTGGAACGCTATCCGGGCGCGCAGGTGCGCAATTTTGATGGGCAACCCGGTATTTCCGAAGCGGATGCGTTGGTCGCTTATCTTCAAATGCTGGGCACGCTGGTCGATTTTTCGACCTTCACTCCAGATGCCAGCCGCTAGGAGGTGCAGAGTATGGAATTCTATTCTCTTTTACGCGCTTTTGCGGACAGCTGGATGTTACTCGTTCTATTCTGCGTTTTCGTGGGCATCTGGTTCTGGGTCATCAGGCCCGGTTCAAGTCGTTTGCACGACGAGGCCAAAACGATGATTTTCCGAAATGATGAAAGACCCGCCCCGCATAAGGAGGCAAATGAATGACCGAAATCCCACCAAAACAAGAGGGCGATCCCAACACCACAGGCCATAGCTGGGATGGGATTGAAGAATTCGACAACCCGATGCCACGCTGGTGGCTCTGGACCTTTTACATCACGATCGTCTGGGGGCTGGCCTATGCCATCGCCTATCCGGCCTGGCCGTTGATCTCTTCGGCGACATCTGGGCTTTTGGGATATTCCACACGCGGTGAGGTGGCCGAGGAAATCGCTGCCGTTGAAGCGTCAAACGACGGAATCAACATGCAGCTCGCAAGTGCGGAGCTGACCGAGATCGCAGGAACGCCGGAACTTGCAACCTACGCAACAGCCGCTGGTGCCGCTGTCTATCGAACGTGGTGTACGCAGTGTCATGGGTCCGGTGCTGCAGGTGTGCAGGCGTCGGGGTATCCCAATCTGCTGGATGATGACTGGCTTTGGGGCGGGGATATCGAGGCGATCCACTACACGATTTCACATGGCATCCGAAATGAGGATGACGATGATGCGCGGTATTCTGAAATGCCCGCCTTTGGCGAGATTCTCGAACCTGAGGAAGTCGCATCCGTCGTGAACTATGTGATGACCCTTTCCGGAGGGACGCCGCTGGAAGCCTCTTTGGTGTCGGCAGGTGAAGAGCTTTTTCTGGACAACTGCAGTTCTTGCCACGGCGAAGAGGGGCTCGGCATGCGCGATCTCGGTGCACCTAATCTTGCAGATGCCATCTGGCTTTATGGTGGGGATTACGACGCGCTGATCGAGACTGTGACCTACAGTCGCTATGGCGTTATGCCACCTTGGACGGACCGCCTGACTGAGGCTCAAATTCGCGCAGTCGCCGTCTATGTACACCAACTGGGCGGGGGCGAATAACCACTGCGCACCAGAAAATAATTCAGGCGCGGCTGGACAGTACATGACACTGGCGCGCTTGCCGTTTTCGCATTTGCTTGCGCATGACCCGAACTTGGAGTGAAACACGTTGACCGAGCAAGTCCCCCCTCCCAGTCTGTATGCCGCGCGCGAACCGATATTTCCGCGACGGGTCGCCGGCGCATTCCGCAACCTCAAGTGGGTTATCATGGCGGTTACGCTGGGAATTTACTACGTCGTTCCCTGGATCCGGTGGGACCGGGGTCCTGAACTGCCAAACCAAGCAGTCTTGCTTGATCTCGCAAACAGGCGTTTTTACTTCTTCTGGATCGATATCTGGAGCCACGAATTTTACTTTGTCGCGGGTCTGCTGATCATGGCCGGGCTGGGACTATTTCTGTTTACGTCTGCCCTGGGGCGGGTCTGGTGTGGGTATGCTTGTCCGCAGACTGTTTGGACCGATTTGTTCATTCTCGTAGAGCGATGGATTGAGGGCGACCGCAATGCGCGGCTTCGCCTGCATCGCCAGACAAAGATGGATTTTCGAAAACTACGGCTGAGGCTGATGAAATGGCTGCTGTGGCTGTTCATCGCTGTAGCCACGGGTGGCGCTTGGGTGTTCTATTTTGCCGACGCGCCGACGCTGTTTGTCGATCTTTTCACCGGACAGGCTGCGGCGGTTGCTTATATCACCGTCGCAATCCTCACGGCGACGACATTTTTCTTTGGTGGTTTTGCGCGCGAACAGATCTGCATCTACGCCTGTCCCTGGCCGCGGATTCAGGCTGCCATGATGGACGAAGACACGTTGACCGTCGCGTATCGCGACTGGCGTGGGGAGCCGCGTAAACACTCTGATGCGGTCAACGATGGTGCAGAGATGGGGGATTGCATCGACTGCATGGCCTGCGTGAATGTCTGCCCTGTGGGCATCGATATTCGCGACGGGCAACAAATGGAGTGCATCACCTGTGCGCTTTGCATAGATGCCTGCGACGATGTCATGGCCAAGATAGGGAAGCCGCGCGGATTGATTGACTATCTTGCTTTGTCGGACGAAAGGCTGGAACGCGAAGGCAACGCGCCCCGCGCCATTTGGAAACATGTCTTTCGGCCCAGAACCATGCTGTACACCGCCCTCTGGAGCGGCGTCGGTGTTGCGCTGTTGGTTGCTTTGTTCATTCGCGCCGATATCGAAGTGACCGTGGCGCCTGTGCGTAATCCGACTTTTGTAACGCTATCAGACGGTTCGATCCGCAACACGTACGACATCCGTTTGCGCAATAAGAATAACAATGAACGCTTGTTCCGGATCGCAGTGCAGGGAGATTCAGCACTGCGCATCCAGCTCGAGGGCACACCTTACGCCTCTGTCTCGGTTGCGGCGGATCAATCACATCTGCAACGGGTTTATCTGATCGCACCCCCAAATTCAGTCCCTGCGGATGGCGGTTTGAACGACGTACGCTTCTGGATCGAAGATCTCACCAATGGCGATCGTGCGTATAAAGACAGCAACTTCACCGGGAAGGGAACCGACTGATGCAAAAGGAATTGACTGGACGCCATGTTGCCCTGATTTTCGTTGGCGCATTTTCGATCATTATCGCAGTAAATCTGACGCTGGCATTCAGCGCGATAAAGACCTTTCCAGGCCTCGAAGTTCAAAATTCCTATGTTGCCAGCCAAAATTTTGACGAAGAACGGACGGCGCAGCAGTCTCTGGGTTGGTCGGTGCGCGCTGACGCCGCCGCAGGCGAAGTGTATCTGTCGATCATTGGCACGGACGGAGCTCCGGTAGAGGTTGCGACGCTGTCGGCGGTTTTGGGTCGGGCCACGCATGTCAAAGATGATATCACACCAGACTTCCGCTTCGATGGCACGCGTTACGTTGCGCCTGTTGAACTTCGACCCGGGAATTGGAACATCCGGATGGTGGCGACCGATGCTGCAGGCACCGTCTTTCGCCAGCGCGTCATTCTGCATATCGCCAAGGCGCATTCGTGACGGCAACCACAACGAATAACCTAGCGGCTTGTCCGGGATGTTTGGCTCGACCACCACAAGACGTCGAAGTGGTGCTGCCGGATGCAAAGCTGGCGTTGTCGTTGCCAACGATCCACTGTCAGGCGTGTATTTCTAAGGTTGAAAGTGCTCTTTTGGCACATGATGGAGTGCGTGCGGCCCGGGTGAACCTGACGCGCAAACGAGTAATGATCGACGCGGCGCCAGACGTGGCAGCACCAGACTTGGCAGCGCTTGTTATCGCCGCAGGCTTTGAAGCGCATGAGCTTGATCCCAGCGCGTTATCCCAGACGCAGACGGATGCAACCGGCCGGGATTTGTTAATGCGTCTCGCTGTTGCCGGGTTCGCGGCGATGAATGTTATGTTGCTATCGGTTGCAGTCTGGTCCGGGGCGACGGATGCCACGCGGGACATGTTCCACTGGATTTCGGCGACGATCACCCTGCCTGCACTGGCTTTTTCGGCGCAGCCTTTCTTTCGCAATGGCTGGGCCGCGCTGCGTGCGGGTAGGCTTAATATGGACGTGCCGATCACGCTCGCCATCGTCCTTGCTGTTGTTACGTCGCTTTGGGAAACAGGGCTCTCTGGGGAACATGCATATTTTGATGCGGCCTTGGCACTGACGTTCTTCTTGCTGGCCGGGCGCTGGCTTGATGCGCGGGCGCGGTCCGCAGCTCGCTCTGCTGCCGAAGAACTGACCGCGCTGGAGGTTCCACGTGCTTTGAAAGTTGTCGATGGTGCACGTGAAGAAGTCTCCGTCAGCGCCCTTGTGATTGCTGACATGATTCTGGTGCGTCCGGGCGCGCGTGCCCCAGTGGATGGCAAGATTGTTGAGGGCACCTCGGAGGTTGACCGCTCCGCCCTAACCGGGGAAACACTGCCTGTATTGCGCCGACCGGGTGCGCTGATGAGCGCGGGCGAGGTCAATCTGACGGGACCTCTCATGTTGCAAGCCACGGCCGTCGGAACAGATACCTCACTGCACCAACTCGCAGCTCTGGTGGCCGTCGCGGAAAGTGGACGCTCGCGTTATACATCGCTGACAGATCGCGCGGCTAAATTATACGCGCCAGGCGTTCATATCCTTTCTGCACTTGCTTTCCTGGGTTGGTTGCTCTGGTCAGGCGACATGCGGGTGTCGCTCAATATCGCTGCAGCTGTACTGATTATCACGTGCCCCTGTGCGCTTGGATTGGCTGTCCCTGCGGTCACAACGGCTGCCTCGGGCCGCCTGTTTGGAAAAGGTCTGCTGATTAAAAATGCGACAGCCCTGGAGCGTTTGGCTGAGGTCGACATGGTCATCTTTGACAAAACGGGAACCGTCACCATGGGCACGCCGGAGTTGACCAATTGGGACAGCTTGAGCGACCACCAGAAGAGCATCGCTTACGCGCTGGCTGGAGGCTCAGAGCACCCTTTGTCAAAAGCCATTGTGTCCCGCGCCGAAACCGCCGGTTTTGCGCCCACATCGGGTCTTGGGCCATTGCGCGAAATTCCCGGCTATGGCGCCGAAGCCACGTTGTCGGATCATCGGGTCAGACTGGGCCGCCCGGCGTGGATCGGCATCGACGCGGATGATATTGGCCTTTGTGCGGCACTCGAATATGCGCCGGGGGAAAGCACTTTGTTACACTTTGCCGACCGTATCCGCCCTGGTGTTACGGATTTGGTCGCAAGCTTGTGTGCGCAAGGAATCGACATGGCACTTCTTTCCGGCGATCGCAGTCTTTCAGTTGCTCAGATGGCGCAGACCCTCGGGATTGAGACCTACGTCGCCGATATGCTGCCTGCCGATAAGGTATCCTATATTCAGGAACAGGCGCAAACAGGGAGGAAAATCCTAATGGTGGGGGATGGTCTGAATGATACAGGAGCGCTCGCGGCGGCGCATGTCTCGATCAGTCCGGCGCAAGCGCTGGATGCAGCACGGGCAGCTTCTGATATTGTGCTGTTGGGGCAAGATCTATCGCCCATCGCGGATGCGCTTGCCACTGCGCGCTTAGCGACCAAGCGCATTTCCGAGAACTTTACAATCGCCACGGTTTACAACGTGATTGCTGTGCCCTTGGCAGTAGCAGGCCTTGCCACGCCTTTGATTGCAGCCTTGGCGATGTCGACATCATCCCTTACCGTGTCGCTGAACGCTTTGCGGATCGGAGGACGTAGATGAACGTATTGGCGTATCTTATCCCGATTTCTCTGCTGCTCGGCGGATTGGGTCTTGTCGGATTTATTTACACGCTGCGTAGCCGACAATACGAGGATCCTGAAGGCGACGCGCGACGTATTTTGAACAGCGACTGGGACGACAAGCCGCGCAGCGACTGACTGACGGTCAGGAAGGTCCAACCGTCTTGCAGTCGATGTTCCGCGCAGATAATTTGCGGCATGCGAGGTCGGCACTTTCTCGGCTCATGCCAAGGAAGTTTGCATCAAACCCGGTTGGGCGTTTGACGACTTTTCGCAGTGCCCCATCCAGCGTTTCCATTTCTGTCAACGCAGTGGTCAAAAGCGCGCGTTCCGCCATATAACGGCTGCCGTATTGCCCAACATTCACACCCCAGTGGTGGCCACCAGATGTTGACATACGGGATACTACCTCTGGTTCAGGGGCCAGCTCGGTCGCGGTTTTAGACAGTTTCGCAGGGCGCATCGTCGGTCTTAGTGAGCTTGGCCCAACACCACCTGTCGTAGTAGTCGCCGTATCTGCTTTGGCAGATTCTTGTGCCTGGGACAGTGCAGACGTGATATCGGCTGCCAAAAGCCCGCTCGTGCTTGCCATGGCCGCAGGCTGACCGGCGGAGTTAGGCGCTTCGAGCGTGACGACAGCGGCGGTGGCTTCTGCAACAGCGGCCGTGATGTCCTCAGAGCGCACGGCTGATATCAAGAGCTCGGAGCCAGGGCGCAAAATCGGGCGTAGACTGGCCTCCATGACGACGGGGCCAGCTTTTGCGCTGCCAGCGGATGCTGCATAAGAAGGTTTCTTTGGTTTGCGCAGCGCGGCACGACTGGGTGCCCGCTTAAAGCCCATATCTAGCAGCTCGGCCACACGCGCGTTGCGCGCTGTTGTAGACGTGCCGCCAAAGACGGTTGCAATAATGCGTTCTTGACCGCGTTCAGCCGAAGCGACCAAATTGAAGCCCGCAGCGCGGGTGTAGCCGGTCTTGATTCCATCGGCACCACGATAGGCTGCCAAAAGGCGGCGATTGGTATTGGCAACAGCCCGAACGCCAGCATGTGTCGATTTCCGCGAGAAGAGATTGTAATATTCCGGGTAATCATAAAGTACGTGGCGCCCCAGAATTGTCATGTCTCTTGCGGTCGACATGTGGCCAGATTCGGTCAAACCGTGGGCGTTCTTGAACGTCGTGCGGGTCATGCCCAGTGCTTTGGCCGTGCGGGTCATACGACGGGCAAATGCGGCCTCAGAACCTTCAAGTGCTTCGCCGATGGCAGTCGCGGCATCATTGGCGGATTTGACAGCTGCGGCGCGGATTAAATAGCGAAATGCGATGCGTTGACCGGTTTTGAGGCCAAGTTTCGACGGGGGCTCTGATGCGGCAAATCGGGAAATTTTCACCTTGGTATCCAAGGAAATCTCTCCCTGTTCGACAGCTTGGAACGCAATGTAGAGCGTCATCATTTTGGTCAGGGACGCTGGGTGCAAACGTGTATCTGCATTCCTTGAATGCAGTATCTCGCCTGTGCGCGAATCCATCACCATGGCTGCATACGGTGCCGCTGCTGCGCTCAGTGGGAGGATCACCAGCATCCACAAAAGAGCGAATGCATATAGCCCGTAACGGGCCGGCCAATTGCGCCGTACCTTCATGATAACTGCCTTTTTTACTGCCTCGCGCCGCCGGATTTTTCCAGCTGACTTTGTTGATCGCTACGCTAACACAGGTTTCACTTCCAATAAATAACTGATTTAAAGAGAATGCGTTAAGGTTTGATGAAACTTAAATTTGAGGCTGTTTGGCCGCAACATTATGATAGTTTGGCCAAAAAATCGGACAGATGGTTTAAATCCGGCAGCTGTGCAAACCTTGGATTGTCTTTAGGGACGGGTGCTTTCTCTAGCGCCCATTCGATTCCATGTCGGACAAAAACGCCCCAACCACCGGATTCGATCATTGGCAATACATCAGATTTTATCGAGTTCCCAATCATCATGCCGCGGGTGGTTCCATCGCCATGGCTTTCAAAAATCTCCTGATACACCGTGGCCGTTTTATCAGATACGATCTCCACTCCATCGAAAAGATCTCCAAGCCCGGAATGCGCCAGCCTTCGTTCCTGATCAAGTAGATCCCCTTTTGTTATCAATAGGGTGCGGTGCGTCTCCTTTGCCGCTTCGACAGCGGCATGCGCATATGGCACCAGGTCGACAGGATGTCGCAACATGTCACGCCCGGTCTGTAAAATCTCGGATACGACGGCACCTGAAACGCGTCCTTCGGTAACCTCGATCGCGGTTTCGATCATCGATAGCGTAAAAACTTTGATCCCAAAGCCGTAGTGGCCAATGTTGCGTCGCTCTGCTTTGATAAGACGGGTTAACAGATCGTCTTTCTCGGTGAAGTCTGACAGCAGTTCCGCGAAATGCGATTGTGTCATCTGGAAAAAGCGTTCGTTGTCTCAAAGGGTATCATCAGCGTCAAAAGCGATCGTTGTCAGGTGCTGGCGCATATGCATGCCCCCTTTTCTAAATTCACAGACAGGTTATATAGACCGCGCAGAGACTCACCATTCACGAGATATTCAGGAGCAGCAATGCACCGCGACGCCTTTATGATGTCAGACCGTTCAGACGAAGATGGCGATGCCTCCCTTCTGACGGCTACAAAACCAAAGACTAAGCGCCCGCCGCTCTACAAAGTTCTTTTGTTGAATGACGACTTCACTCCGATGGAATTTGTCGTGCACGTTCTGGAACGGTTTTTTGGGCTTAACCACGCGCAGGCGTTTGAAATCATGCTGACTGTCCACAAAAAGGGTGTCGCCGTAGTCGGGGTCTTCAGCCACGAGATTGCTGAGACAAAGGTAGCGCAGGTGATGGATTTCGCGCGCCGTCATCAGCACCCGCTGCAGTGCACCATGGAAAAAGAAGAGTAATCAGGTGACGGACCTCCGACTGGCGCTGGCTCTCGAGGCGGGCGCATTTGTGTTGCCCGACGCAGGGACAATCGCCGTAATCAAGCCGCCGCCTGATGCGGTTTTGGATGTTTTGCCGACAGATCGCACCCAGATCATCGATGGATTCAAACCATCTTTTGATGCTTGGTCCGCACGTGGATTTACATGCAATGTAGCGTTGTCGGGCGTGTACGCCGCAGTCATCCTTTGCCTCCCCCGCGCCAAGGTTGACGCCCGTGCGCTCATTGCGCAAGCTATGGCGCAGTCGCAAGGACCGGTCGTGATCGACGGGCAAAAGACTGCTGGCATCGATGGTATTCTTAAGGACATGCGCAAAAGGGTTGAGGTTACGTCCCCGATCTCCAAGGCTCATGGCAAGCTTTTTGTATGCATAGCGCCAGACGCGGCTGCATTTGCGGATTGGTCGACCGGTCCAGCTCTCACGCCTGGCGGTTTTTGGACGGCGCCAGGAGTTTTTTCAGCGGATGCCGTAGATCCTGCATCAGCCCTTCTGGCGGAGGCGCTTCCAGCACATCTTGGCCGGCAGGTTGCTGATCTAGGTGCAGGTTGGGGGTTTTTATCTGCGCATCTGTTGACGCGAGACGACATCGATGCGGTGCATCTGGTCGAGGCAGAACATATGGCGGTCGAATGTGCGCGACGTAACGTGACCGACCCACGCGCAGAGTTTCACTGGGCTGATGCCACACAGTGGCGTGCTGCGTCGCGTATCGATACTGTTGTCATGAACCCGCCGTTTCATACCTCACGTGCAGCAGATCCGAGCATTGGGCAGGCGTTTGTACAGGCGGCGGCGCGGGTGCTTGCGCCCAGTGGTTCATTGTGGATGGTCGCGAACCGGCACCTCCCCTACGAACAAACGCTGCAGGGCGGATTTGTGAATGTCTTTGAAGTTGGTGGTGATGCGCGGTTTAAACTGTTTCATGCGACGCGGCCCAAGCGGTCTGCGCGCCGCTAGTCCGTAGGGCACCAGAAAGGAACAACATGTCTTTTTCGATCAACGGCAAGACAGCTATCGTCACAGGCGCGGCAAACGGGATTGGCTTGGCAATCGCACGGCAATTCGCGGACCGCGGGGCGAATGTCATGTGTGCGGATATCGACGAAAAGAAACTGGCAGAGGAATGGGGCAACCTGTCTGATGATGCGAACCTGCGTTACTTTGCTGGGGATTTGCGACAGCGTCTGACGATCGCCAATCTTGTTTCCGCCACCATTGACGGGTTCGACCGGGTCGATATTCTGGTCAATGCGTCGCGTCAGGTCATAGAAACAGAGGCGCTGAATGTGGAAGACACATCAGTTTCGGTCTTGCTGGAGCAAAACCTGATGACGGCCCTGCATCTCAGTCAACAGGTTGCCAGGCGCATGATCAAACAGGGCGTGGATCAATCTGACGGTCAACTGGGCTCTATCATTAATCTGAGCTCAATTGTAGCACGCACCACACGGCCGGAACTGATGGGATATTCGATTGCGTCTGCAGCCCTTGATCAGATGACTAAATCCCTTGCACTGGCTTTGGCTCCCGAACGTATCCGCGTGAATGCTGTTGCTTTTGGTTCGGTGATGAGTGCATCGCTGAAGTCGTCCATGGTTGAACACAGCGATTGGCGTGATGACATCAAAACCCACACGCCACTGGGCCGGATCGCCAGCCCGACGGAACTTGCAGATGCGGTGCAGTTTCTGGCAGCGGACAGTTCAGAGTTCATGACTGGTGAAATCATGACTGTCGATGGGGGGCGCAGCTTGCTGGATGCGGTCTCCGTTCCGGCGCATTAACGATTGCGCTTGGCCTGCGCGGCAAAAGCGGTTTAGAAATAGTGTCAGACAAATCTGACACATCAGGCCACAAATGACCCAAGACTTTGAGACTGAAAAAACGCGCGCTTCCGCGTGGTTCCGTACGTTGCGCGATGATATCGTTGCTGCCTTTGAGACGCTTGAACTAGATCATGCTGATGGCCCGCTGTCTGATGCGGAACCAGCGGTGTTCGATGTTTCCGAAACGACGCGTCAAAGTGAAGACGGCTCGGATGCTGGCGGCGGTCTGATGAGCGTCATGCGGGGCGGTCGGGTCTTTGAAAAGGTTGGTGTCAATATTTCCACGGTCTATGGCACGTTGGGTGAGCGTGCCCAAATGGCGATGGCCGCGCGAAAGGGCATCCCTGGCATGAAAGATGACCCACGTTTCTGGGCTTCGGGCATCAGTCTGGTGGCGCATATGCAGAACCCTCATGTACCCGCGGTGCATATGAACACGCGTATGTTCTGGACACCTCATGCTTGGTGGTTCGGGGGCGGATCCGATCTGAATCCCTGCATCGAATACGAGGAAGACACCGCGCATTTCCATGCCCAGCAAAAAGAAAAGCTGGACCCGCATGGGACGGCGTTTTATCCAAGACTCAAAGCCTGGGCGGATGAATATTTCTACATCCCACACCGGAACCGTGCACGCGGTGTCGGCGGCATTTTCATGGACGACCACTGTACTGAAAACTGGGAAGATGATTTTTCTTTGACCCAGGATATTGGCCGCGCTTTCTTGCTGGCCTACGTCCCCTTGGTACGCAAGCGGCGGGGGCAATCATGGACTGACGGAGACAAGGATGCACAGCTCGTGCATCGGGGGCTCTACGCGGAATACAACTTAGTTTATGATCGCGGTACGAAGTTCGGGCTGGAAACGGGACATGACGCGAATGCCGTGCTGATGAGCTTGCCGCCCTTGGCCAAATGGGTATAGCCGTTTGGCTTTAATGCCAGTCGAAAAACGATGGCCCCGCCTGTTTGAGCAAGTCTTCTGCAAGATCCTGTCCCATCGCGGCACCGTCTGAAATCGTGCCTTCACGTTCTCCCGAAAGCGCCTCGGATCCGTCCGGGCGCAGAACTTCGCCGCGCAGGCGCAGCTGCGTCCCGTTCAGTTCTGCAAGCCCCGCGATCGGTGTTTCGCACGAACCGTCGAGTGTCAGAAGGAAACGGCGTTCTGCGGCAAGGCGCTGACCAGTTTCCAGATCGTGAATCGTATGCAATAACGCGGCGGTATTGTTATCGTCCACACGGCGCTCGATACCAATCGCACCCTGAGCTACGGCAGGCAGCATGTCGTCTGTGTCAACAGGTGTCGCGGGCACCTCTTCCATCCCAAGGCGGTTCAAACCGGCTGCGGCCAGGAACGTGCACTCAGCCACACCATCAGCAAGCTTTTTCAATCGGGTTTGGACATTGCCGCGGAACTCGACCACTTGCAGGTCAGGGCGTCGATTGAGCAACTGTGCCTTGCGTCGCAGACTGGAGGTGCCAACAACAGCGCCTTCGGCCAGATCGGTCAGTCGGGAGAGATGCGGTGACACAAACGCATCACGCACATCTTCGCGCGGCAAATAGGTATCCAAAATCAACCCATCAGGCTGAATTGTGGGCATGTCCTTCATCGAGTGCACAGCGATATCAATTTTACCCGACAGTAAATCTTCTTCAATTTCGCGTGTGAAGAGCCCTTTGCCGCCGATGTCTTTCAGAGGGCGATCCTGAATGGCGTCACCGGTCACTTTAATGACTATAATCGCAAAAGCATCTTCTGGTAAATCAAAGGCCTGCATCAAACGATGGCGTGTTTCATACGCCTGCGCGAGGGCCAGAGGCGAACCACGGGTGCCAATTTTCAAAGGCGTTTTGGGGGAAGGTAAATGCACTGTCATGGGTTTATCTTTTAGATGTGTCAACTTAAGCTGACAACTGGAATGATCGAGAATCTCACGCTAAAAGCAGGATGGGTGAAATGAAAGACGGAAATCACACAATGAGCCAGACCAAAACCATTCTGCGTGCGCTGGCGGGCGAAACTCTTCCTACGCCGCCAATTTGGATGATGCGCCAGGCTGGCCGTTATCTACCTGAATACCGTGCGACGCGTGCGCAGGCGGGGGATTTTCTATCGCTTTGCTACAATCCGGAACTGGCCGCTGAAGTCACGCTGCAACCTATCCGTCGTTACGGTTTTGATGCGGCGATTCTGTTTGCGGACATTCTGCTGCTGCCACAGGCTTTGGGCGCAGATCTTTGGTTCGTTACGGGGGAAGGCCCACGTCTTTCGACAATCACGCAGCAGGCGGATTTCGACAAGCTAGGCCCGGTAGATGAGATCGACGCAGTGCTGAATCCAATCTACGAAACGGTGCGGATTTTGCGGCGTGAATTGCCCAGTGAAACAACGTTGATCGGCTTTGCGGGGGCGCCCTGGACTGTTGCGACCTATATGATCGCAGGTCGTGGCACGCCGGATCAGGGCCCAGCACATGCCTTGAAAGCGGAAAATAGAGCACTCTTTGACGCGCTGATGGAGCGGATCACCAACGGCACCATCGAGTATCTTTCAAAGCAGATCGAAGCGGGCGCGGAAGTTGTCAAGATTTTCGACAGTTGGGCGGGATCACTGAAAGGCGAGGATTTTCAGACCTACGCAGTTGCGCCTGCAGCCAAGATTACCGCGGCGATCAAAGAACGGCATCCAGGTATTCCGGTCATCGGTTTCCCTCGCGAAGCGGGCGACGGTTACATCGGCTTTGCCAAAGCAACTGGCGTCGATTGTGTGGCGCTCGACAATTCAATCAGTGCAGACTGGGGTGCGTCTCATGTTCAGGTCGATGGCTGCGTGCAGGGCAACCTTGCGTCACGTCACATGGTCACCGGGGGCCAGGCGCTGGTCGATGAGACCAAGGCGATCGTAAAAGCCTTCTCGGGTGGCCCGCATATCTTCAACCTTGGCCATGGGATCACACCAGACGCTGATCCAGACAACGTCCAAAGGATGATTGACGCGGTGCGCGCGTAATAATCGGTGATTCCGGGTTGACGGGCAGAGCGGGCTGCAATAACTCGTCGCTCTGTTGGCGTTATAGCTCAGTTGGTTAGAGCGAACGACTCATAATCGTTAGGTCCCTGGTTCAAGTCCAGGTAACGCCACCACCTCTTCCTCTCCCATTCCTCAGCGCCAACCGCACTACCTAACTGGCGTGCAATTACGGGTGACAGGGTTGCGATTCTCGCTTAGCTGTTAACACTGTCAGACGTGATGGAATTGGCCCTGATTGCCAAACGGCAAGGGGTCTTTTGGGGAGGACGATATGACAATAACGCGAAAGAGTTTCCTGAACGTGGTCGGGGCCGCAGCGATGTCTCTGGGGATGGGTGCGGGTGCTGCAGTGGCGCAGGAGGTCACACTGACTTTGCACCAGTTTTTACCACCTCAGGCGACGGTTCCAAAGCAGATCCTCGACGTCTGGGCCGATAAGGTTGAGGCGGATAGCGAAGGACGCATCAAGATTGACCGCTTTCCGTCCATGCAGCTTGGCGGGCGTCCGCCCGAATTGATGGATCAGGCCATCGATGGGGTTGCCGATATTGTCTGGACGGTGGTCGGTTATACGCCAGGCCGCTTTCCGCGCACCGAAGTTTTTGAACTGCCCTTCATGATGACGGATGCGCGCGCCGTGTCGCGGGCCTATTGGGAAATGTTCGACACGCACATGCGTGACACTGATTTCAAGCAAGTCGAGATCCTGGGCACGTGGGTACATGGCCCTGGTATCATTCACGCCAATAAGGAAGTCCGCACGCCCGCAGATATGGAAGGGCTCAAAGTGCGCGGTGGTTCCCGGCTGGTGAATGTGCTGCTGGAAAAAGTTGGGGCAGAACCTGTGGGCATGCCCGTACCGGCTGTTCCGGAAGGTCTCTCCAAGGGGGTGATCGATGGCACCACCATCCCGTGGGAAGTCACGACGGCGTTGAAAATCCCTGAATTGGTGGGCAATCATACGGAATTCCCGGGCAATGCGCTTTATGTGCTGACCTTTGTGCTGGCGATGAACAAGGATCGCTACGACAGCTTGCCTGCGGACCTTCAAGCCGTGATTGATGCCAATTCCGGGCTGGAGTTTTCGGTTTTTGCGGGCGGCGTCATGGAAGACAATGATGCTCCTGCCCGCGCATTGGCAGCGGAACGTGGCAACAACATTGTGACCCTGAGCAACGAGGAAGCGCAGGCGTGGCAAGATGTGGCGGCACCGATTTATGCGGAGTGGCTGGCTGAAATGGATGAGAAAGACATCGACGGGCAAGCGCTGATAGACGAGGCGCGCATGTTGATCGAAAAATACTCGCAGTAATTTGAAAACGCCCCGCTGACGCCGCAAGGCCTTTCGCGGGGCAACGCCGCAATGCAGGACCCGCAATGCATCATTTTATCAAGGGCGTGGCAAAAGCCACTGCGATTGTTGGCGGTCTTGTTCTGATCGGGCTGATCGTTCTCAGCACGGTTTCAATAACCGGACGAGTTCTGAGCGATGTCATCTACTCAGATGTCGTGACTGCAGTTTTGGGCGTTGGCTTGCGAGAACTGGGAATCGGAGAAGTGCGGGGCAGTTATGAAGTGTTGGAAGCTGGTGTTGCGTTTGCGATCTTTTGCTTCTTTCCGATCTGTCAGCTCTATGGTGCGCATGCGACAGTGGATGTCTTTACCGCGCATCTCTCCGAACGCGCGACCCGATTTTTGAAAGCGTTTTGGGAGGTCGTTCTGACCGCTGCGCTTTTGTTGATATGTGTTCAGTTGTTTGGAGGCGTCCAACGCTACCACGGCAATGGTGAGACAACGTTGTTTCTGCAATACCCCCTGTGGTGGAGTTACGCGGCGAGTTTTGCTGCATCCGTTGTCGCCTGTTTCGTTGCCCTGTACTGCGCGGCGATGCGGGTTTGGGAAGCGGCCACGAGCCGGGCGCTTTTGCCGCAGGCCTGATCCCCTATGAGCACCTTTCTTGATCTCCTGCCCTTTGCGGACATGACCCGATTGGAGTTGGGCTTCTGGTCGTTTGCTGTTTTGATGGGGATGATTTTCCTGCGCGCGCCGATTGGATTGGCGATGCTTTTGTGCGGGTTTGGCGGTTGGTACTATGCAATGAACGGCAATCCGACACCGCTGCTGGCCAAGTTGAAGTCGGAAACCTACACAACCTTTTCCAGCTACTCCTTGACGATCATCCCGCTCTTTTTGCTGATGGGGCAGTTTGCAGCGCTTTCTGGCATGTCCCAATCCCTTTTTAAGGCGGCCGAAGGGTTCCTGGGCCATCGACGGGGCGGCGTCGCGATGGCGGCTGTCGGGGCGTGTGCTGGATTTGGTGCAATCTGTGGCTCGTCGCTTGCAACGGCGGCGACCATGTCACGCGTCGCTTTGCCTGAATTGCGACGCTATGGCTATTCGGGTGGGTTCTCCACTGCGACGCTCGCGGCAGGTGGCACCCTTGGCATCTTGATCCCACCCTCGGTCATTCTGGTCATCTACGCGATCATTACCGAACAGAATATCGCCAAGCTTTTCCTTGCAGCATTCGTTCCGGGGCTTCTGGCGGCCCTTGGATACATGCTGACAATCTCGCTCTATGTGCGGCTCCATCCGGATGCTGCGGGCACACGTCCGGCCATACCGATGGCAGAACGGTGGCGCGCGCTGAGTGCCACATGGCCGGTTCTGGTGATTTTCGCATTGGTTGTGGGCGGCATCTATCTGGGTTGGTTTACCCCAACCGAAGGGGCGGCCATCGGGGCGGCGGGCACCGGGCTTGTCGCGCTGTTGTCCGGGAGCCTGAATTGGGGGGTCTTCAAAGAAAGCCTGCTTGGAACCGGGCGGACAACGGCAATGATTTTCTTCATTGTTCTGGGCGCCAGTTTCTACAACGGGTTTCTTGCACTCTCTGGCGTGCCGCAGTTCATGGCAGATTGGGTGTTGAGCCAAGCCTTTAGTCCTTGGTTCGTCCTGTTCATCATCCTGCTTTTCTACCTGATCTTTGGCTGCCTGATGGATAGTCTCTCGATGATCTTGTTGACGGTCCCGATTTTCTTTCCCGTCATTTCGGCCATGGACTTTGGCATGTCGCCAGAGCATGTCGCCATCTGGTTTGGTATTCTTGTTCTGATCGTCGTCGAAGTCGGGCTGATTACACCGCCCGTTGGCATGAATCTCTTCATCATAAATGCAATGGATCGAGAGACTCCCATTACCGAGACCTACCGCGCCGTGATGTATTTTGTTGGCTCTGATGTGCTGCGCGTTGTGATACTTGTTCTGTTTCCTGGTATCACCTTGTTCCTTATTCCCGTATAGGATGATTTGTTTGCGCAAACACGACATTTAGTTGCTAAATTAGGTTGCAAAATGAGCGTGTTAGTGCAGTGTGCTTGCGGTGGCGTTTGCAGGATCTTGGGAGGGATTCGCGTTTCGATCGAAAGAGCGATGGACGGCTTTAGCGCAGTATGTCGACGGGAGGACAGACAGGCCGCGCGCTGGACCGCTTTTTGAACGAGCTGCAAATGTATCACACCGATAGGACACTGGCGGGATTCTGTTACGAAACCGCCAGTGTCGTTTTTTCCAAGTAAGTGTATTTGACCCGGGCTTGAATGATTGCGCGAGGGTCGGTCGAGAGGGCAGGATCTCATGACTGAAGCGCGCAAAAACGTGCCTCTACCGCCACATGTTTATATTCCCGGGCTCAGTCCTCGGCATCCTCCGCAGTTTTTTCAAACGCTCAAGACGTCGGTGCATCCAGCAATCCCGGTTGCAAAATTGCACGAAACGGATGCTTTCAAGGCGGGTCGTGCGTTTTATGACGCTGGCTTCTTCTGGGAATGCCATGAAGTTCTGGAAGTGATTTGGATGCACACTGTCGATCCCAGCCCAGAACGAGACATGGTTCTGGCCTTCATTCAGCTTGCCAATGCGCGCCTTAAGGTCTTGATGCGGCAGCCGCGCGCAGCCCTGCGATTGTGTGATATGGTAGAAACCCATCTCGCGCGCTGCCCAAGTGATCGAGCTACTCTCGGTCTGGACGCAAATGAAATACGCGCGTGGGTGAAGGATGCACGTGTCGTGGCGAAGTCTGTGCTTTGATGCGGAACGTATTCGCTAGTTTTGCGATGCATAGCTGCTTTTGTGTACGGGTTTGCAAAGCTGCGCGTCGTTACTCAGTTTGATCTGAATCAAGGCGCAAAAACTGATTTACGTGGAAACAGAACCAAAGGCGGCTGCATAGCTGCACAACTTGGAGCGTAAAGATGGAAGCGAAGTCAAATACCGTATCAATGGCACCGCACGGAAACTGTTTGGGATGTTCGGATTGCACGGGCCTATGCCGCGCACTTTTGGATCTCGCCTGTTTGCCCGAAACCCTCTTGAGGGAAAAGCCTGCCGCACGCTAGTCTATCAGCCTCTCGCGAGCGCTTAGGAACAGTGCGGCAGATCTTGCAAAGGGCACCGCAAAACAAAACAGTGACGATGAGAGTGCAGCGCCTAGCAAACGCTCTTGCTTAAGCCGACTTCCCCCTGCGATGGAGTGATGAAAGCGTGTGACCGACCCCACTAACTGTATTGTGTCGGAAGAGCAAAAGGGGCGGCAGTTTCCTGCAGCCCCCAAAGTTGTGTATCGATCAGCTCCAAGCCATTTCAGCGGGCCGATATTCAAAGCTGATATGGTGACCTGCGCCGATCAGACCTTCTTTGGTATGATTATAGAGCGAGCGCCAATACGGCTGGATCGTAACACCCTCTTCTTGGATCATCGCTGCAGCCTGCTTCACGATCTCACGACGTTTGTCTACGTCCGCTGTCGCTAATGCTTCGTCCAGCAGGGCATCAAAGTCGGCATTGGCCCAACCAAACTCATTCCAAGCCTCACCAGAGCGATACGCCAAAGCCCAGACCTGCACGCCCAGTGGACGGTGGTTCCAGTTGGTCGAGGAGAATGGATACTTCGACCAGTCGTTCCAGAATGTCGACCCTGGCAGAATTGTGCGCTTTACGTTGATGCCTGCATCCCGCAACTGAGCAGCGACAGCATCGGTGGTATCCTTGCGCCAGGCATCGTCGATCGAGTAAAGCTCATGCTCATAATTGCCCATGCCTGCTTCTTCCATCAACGCTTTGGCCGCAGCCGGATCGTACGTTCGTGCAGGCAGTTCTGCATAATCGGGATGCATCGGTCCCACGTGATGGTTTTCGGCAGTGATCCCGCGTCCAGCATACCCAAGTTCCAGCAAGATCTCGTTGTCCACAGCCATTTGAAGCGCTTGACGGACGCGTTTGTCTTCATAGGGTTTTACACCGTCAATTTCAGCCAATTGGTTCGGGCGGATCACGATGGTGGCCGCTGTGGCGATCGAGTTTTCCACCCAACCGTCCAGCGTGTTGAAGATATCAATGAAATCGCCTTCCATCGAGTACGTCATATCGATTTCTTCGGCTTCTGCCGCGGCTACGAAAGCGGATGGATCCGTTCCGTAGTCGATGTACTCCAGTCGATCAAGATAAGGTCCACCATAGACCTCCGTGCCCCACCAGCTGTGCTCTGTATTTTTGACCAGCACGCCTTTTACGCCGACTTCCAGCATTTCGGGCAGGTAAGGGCCAGTGCCGACCGGATTTGCCAGAGGATCTGCAGCATCAAAGGATGCGGGAACCACGGCGGCGGGGTAGTCCGCCATGCCAGGGATCAGCGAAATATCAGGCCGCGGCAGCGTCAGTTTGACGGTATGAGTGTCGACAACTGCGATCGCACCATCAAGCGCTTGGCCGGTATTCTCGTCGATTAGCACAGCGAAGCGACCAGCCATGGAATTGCCTTCGAGATCCTTTTCACACCAACCCGCAATATTGCGTGCAACATCTTCGGCGGTAAAATCAGATCCATCGTTCCATTTGACGCCTTGGCGTACGAAAAGCGTGTACTCTGTCGCGTTTTCGTTGATTTCCCAGCTTTCCAGCAGCGATGGGCGGAACGTACCGTCGTTTTCGTAGGTGACGAGATACTCCAGCCAGCCCCGGCTAAAATTGGCAATCTGGCTCCAGTCGTAGGTTCTAGGGTCTTTGAGCGCCCTGACCTCCTGTTGGAAACGTACAGTGCCACCGTCCTTGTGCCCAGCGGCGCGCGCAGCAGGCGCGGAGAGGCCCAGCATGGCGTAGGCGGTTGCAGTGGTCGCGCCAAAGGCGCTGGCCGTTGCGAGAAATTCGCGGCGGCTGATAGAATCACTGCCGACGTTCGCAGCGGAGTTCACAATCGCTTGTGGCAACGCTTTGCCGGTTCGCGTGATGAAAGTCATATTCTTCCTCTCTGAGTGCAGGCCCGTTATGAGCTTGCGTGACCCGGATTTCGATCCGGTTAGGTGATGCAGTTTGCCTGCAATTCATGCCCGTTGGTCAGGCAACCCTGCGATAGTCAAACACTCTGAGGCACGGCGTCAAGTCCATCTTCGGTGTGTAGCGGGCTGCTCGGATGCATGCGTTTATGCTGTTTTGATTGCTTCACGCTCTGGTGTCGCGATGGCGCGTCCGGTGGTTACAAAATAGCCTGCCTGCAATTGGCCATTTTAGGCATTGCGTAGGGCCAGTTTGGGCGGGCGATGACGTTAACATAGCAATCAATGTCGTGGATGGGCCTTGATCCGTTCAGGCATTTTTGTGTGTGTTGTTTGCCTTATCGACAGAGGCATGCCTTGAATTTGGTGCATAGCGGTTGCCGAGAAAGCCATGGATGGCCTGATTTTTCTAAGGCGCAATGAGGTGCTGACAGGATTGGGAGGTCCACCACGGCGAATTTTCGCGCAAATTAGCCTTGTCACGAATCCAATCTGCTGCAGACCCCAGGTCATTGTAACAGATGCCAGCGTCACTGGTGGCAGTGCTCAGATACCTACACGTAACGTATACTTCTTGAAAATTGGATCGCGACACGTGCGGCTCAGTCAACGCCAGTTCCGCAACAGTTTGGCGCTATGGGACAGTGTCCAGAGACGTCAACGCACGACGCCCGGCCACGAGGTCTGAGGTATGAGACACCGCACACAGTCGCAGGTTTTCAAGCGGGGTGTCGTCCACGTAAGGCACATTCAGTCCCATAGCGCCTGCTGGGTTCAAAGTGATGGCAGGTAACCATTGTCCCATAGGAGGATCGAGGTGCCCGGCGAGGGCGGCCAAGTGCAGCGCGGCGCGGGGGTCGTGTTGGCCTAAGGGACAGAATGCATCTGCTACATTGTCGGAACCAATGACGATCGGAACGCCTGCCGCATGCAATTCGCGCAAACGGGTGATCCCTCTGCGATCTGGTGTGCCTCGCTGCCGACCCTGTAAATACAGATTGCTGGTGGGCAGAGCGCAAATCGCAATCTTTGCGCGCAAGAGCTTGTTGATCAGGCGTTTCAGATCGGTGCCGTTTCGGTCCATAAGACTGACGGCGTGACCGCAGAGGATTGGACCTTCGAACTGCGTCTCGATTGCTGCATCACAAATGGCTTCCAAGCCATTGTTTGCGCCAAGGCCTTCATCCACATGAAAATCGAGGGGCAGGCCAAAACGATCCGCAGCAGCGAAGGCATTGGCGAGCCCTGCTTTGATGTCACGCGCATCGTGATGCAGCACAAAGCTTCCCAAAACCCCGCCCGGATATGCCGCGATGTGTTTTGCTGTTTCAAAGCAGGTCTCGTGGGACGCCAAATGCGTGATCGCGGTCAAGGCTGCAGCTTGAAAGGTTAGTTCTGGGTGATCGGCGGCAATTTCGTGCACGACCGACCAGGCGCGTGGAGGCGTGGTTTGATCGCCCCAGTCGATATGGCTGCGTGCGGTGTTGCAACCAGCAGCGACAAGTTCCCCCATGCCAAGAGACATGCGGTGGCGCAAATCCTCAGATGTCCAATGTACCTTGTCTTGCCTTTGAGCGGTCAATGCAGCGGCCAGATCTCCACCAACTGCGCCAAGACGCGGGAGGCTATGGCATTTATCGAGATGGCAATGCGCTTCGACAAGAGCAGGCATCAGCATTCTTGGATCTGATCCTGGTTGTGAAGCGGTAAGTGCAACAGCGCGCCCTTGATCGATCAGGAGATCCCCGCGCACACAATCGCCCTCGCGGTGCTGACCAAATCGCTCAGGTTCTTTCAGAAGAGAAACGGGCACGCGCACATCCGCAATTAAGCGTTGTCCTCGTTCAACTTGTAAATCTCTGGTCGGCAAACTGGTCTTCTCCATTGGTTTTCCTCAAACGGGAAGATGCGGGGTGAGCGAACGGATGATCGATCTGTACCTAAACGTTTGGACGGTGGTTTTCAAAAGTGGAGGCGCTGTGCAAGAATGATGTTGGCGCTCGGATTGTGCATTGGCTCTCATCACGCAGATCATCCAAAGATCTTGGCCCGCGTGCCCCCGTCCGCTATCTTTTGGTGAGGAGCCGTGCTGCGCGCAAGATTTCAGACAGTTGTTTGATGTCGCCAACTTCATTGGCCAGCATGAGGACAAGGCGCGCATTCAAGGCATGACTCTGTGCCGCATCCAAGTCTTTGTGTGCCTCCAGCAGTTTCGCGTAAAAGGTATCGGCATCATCGCCCAGCCTGTCATCAATTTGCATGCTGCACGCCCCTTGCGCGGTCCAACGCCGTAGCAATACTGGCCGCGGTTGACCCTTTCAAGGCAGCGCATATGTGCCCATCTGGGCGCACCAGATACGTGCCCCTCCCGTAGCGTTTTTCTGCCTGTCCTTTAAGGTCCTGATAACAAGGATAGGGCGCGCTATGCCCAATTCCGACGCAAGGGACATTGATTAGCAGATCCAACGGTTCAGGCGATAGATGCAAAACAAAGAAGGTGTCAGGCACGACATCAATCAGCCAACATGGGCCATCCTTACCCAGAAGTGGCGCATCTATCAGCGGAGATCCGGTCGCAATAAGACCACCGTCCGAACTGTTCAGCGGACTGTCGATCAGAACACACGGCTGCGACAAACGACCGGAATTGATCAAGCGTCGCGCGAATGGATGTTGGGTTGCAAGGGTGAGAACCTCGTCGCGAAAAAGTGTATCTATCGACGATTTGGGCGTCATAAAGCGTGTCGCGCGCGTCGCGTGAAGGATATTCTCGTCGCAAGCCGCGCGGCGCTCGGCATCATAGCTTGCGATCAGTTGCGTATCTGTTTTTTCCGTCAGCACGGCAGCCAGTTTCCAGCCGAGGTTATCTATGTCCTGTATGCCGCCATTACCGCCACGCGCACCAAACGGGCTGACCACATGGGCGCTGTCCCCGGCGAAAATCACGTGATTGTGCACGAAACGCGCAAGTCGGGCGCATTGGAAACGATAGACGCTCATCCAGTCCAGTCGAAATGGCGTGTCACCGACAATGGCTTTGATGCGCGGCAAAACGTTTTCTTCGGTGGCCTCCACCTTGGGATCTGCATCCGGACCAAGCTGCAAGTCGATCCGGTAAATGTTATCGGGTTGCTTGTGCAACAAGGCCGACTGACCTGCGTGAAACGGGGGCGCGAACCAGAACCAGCGTTCCGGTGCATCATGCGTCCCAAAGGGGCTCTGTTCCATCTCGACGTCGATGATCAGAAAATTCTCGTCAAAGGTTTCGCCCTCAAAGCGCAGTCCCATGCGCTGCCGGCTGGGTGAACGCGCACCGTCGCAAGCAATCATCCATGCAGCCTCCAGCGTGTAGGTCCCATCTGGCGTCTCAATTTCCAGCGCCACATGGTCACCATGATCCTGGTGGTCGATCACTTTGTTCAGAAACCTTAGGTCGATCAGTTCGGGGAAGTCACCAGCACGCGTCAGCAGAAACTCCTCCACATAGTATTGTTGAAGATTGATAAAGGCAGGAAATCTGTGGCCGTCTTCGGGCAAGAGATCAAAAGCAAAAAGCTGGCGATCGCCATGAAACTGTCGCCCGACCTGCCAGGTCACACCCTTTTCGAGCATCTTATCAGCGACCCCAAGGCGGTTAAAAATCTCCAAACTGCGTTTTGCCCAGCAAATGGCCCGCGACCCTACAGAGACAACGTTGTTGTCATCAAGCACAACACAAGCAATACCGCGCTGTGCGAGGTCTATGGCGAGGCTGAGGCCAATTGGCCCTGCGCCGACAATTGCGACGCGATGGCGTGGTTCTGGTGCCGTCAACGCGGGGGGTGGCACATACTTGAGAGGTTTGTATGCATAGGCCATCGTCAGGATTCCTTTGCAACAAGCGCCCGAGACAACACCTGTTGAGCACACATCGATGGATCGATTGTTGTCACCTTGGAGGACTCTCCCACGCTATTTCTGCAAGGCCTCCCACATCTCTATATCGCGCTGCGCTGTCCAGATGCGCGGTGTGTCGATATCCAGCGCTTCGTCGTAGGCCCGAGTGACATTGAACGGAAGGCAGTGCTCATAGATCGCGTAGTCCGCAAATTTTGGATCGCATGCATCGCGCACGGCATCCCATGCTTCCTTGAGTGACCCGCCGCGCAATGCGACACGCGCCGCTGGACGATAGGTGGAGCGGATAAAATCTTCGGTGCTGTCCAGCGCCTTGCCTACCATGTCGTGGCCGAGCAGCGCATCGCCACGACCGGGGGCAATCGCATCCAAATCAAACCTGCGAATGACGTCGAGGGTCGCAGGCCAGTCATGAAAATGCCCGTCCCCGCAATAGCAGGCTGAGTGGTACTCGACGATATCGCCGGTAAACATCGCATTAGCACCCGGTACATAGACAACCGCATCGCCGGCTGTATGAGCGCGGCCTGGTTGCATGAGGTCGACGCGACGATTGCCGAGGTAAATGGACATTCGCCCGTTGAACGTAGTTGTGGGCCAGGTCAGCCCTGGAATGCTCTCGTGCCCCTCAAAAAGCCGGGGAAAGCGTTGAAACTCGCTGTCCCAATCTTCTTGCCCGCGCTCTGCGACCATGGCACGGGCTTTTTCCGACATGATGATCTGTGGAGCGCCATAAGCGGAAGCGCCAAGAACGCGAACGGCATGGTAGTGCGTCAGAACCAAATGAGTGATGGGCTTGTCGGTGATCTCACGCACTTTTTCGATCACCTTGGCCGCCAATCGCGGAGTCGCCTGCGCCTCGACGATCATCACACTATCGTCGCCGATAATGACGCCTGAATTCGGATCCCCTTGGGCCGTGAACGCCCAGAGATCGCGACCGACTTCGGTGAAGCTGATCTCCTTTTCGTTCAGATCGTTTTTAGAGGCGAAAGTCGTGGCCATCATATTGTTCCTTGCAGGTTTTCTAGCGGCACAGCAGCGTTGGACGTCTGAACCCGACCATACCAACCCGTGGCAGTCAGGAGCGCAATAGGACTGTCAGTCACTACCACCACCATCGTTGGCATCGCTGGCATCGTTGCTTTCAGGATGCCTATGTGTCTGTTTGGAGGCCTCGGCCTGACGTTCTTTCTTGCGATTCTGCAGCCGCTTGAAGCCAAAGAAAAAAACCACAAAGACGACAATCCAGAACAGTAACTCAACAAAGGCTTCGCTCATGCGCGCTCCTATTTCTTACCGGGAGTGCCATCAAACTTTTTTTCGAGGCTGTCCCAACAATCAATGTAGTCGTCTTGCAGGGGGGCTTCCAGCGCAGCAAACCGTGTTAGGTGCTGAGGAAAGCGCGTTTCGAACATGAAAGACATGGTCTGATCCAGCTTTTGGGCGCTCAAGTCAGCATTGGAAGCGCTCTCAAAAGCATTCCGGTCCGGCCCATGCGGCAACATCATATTATGAAGACTCATCCCACCGGGCACAAACCCTTTGGGTTTAGCGTCGTATTGCCCATAAATATTGCCCATCAGTTCGGACATAATGTTCTTGTGATACCAAGGCGGGCGGAAGGTGTCTTCGGCAACCATCCAGCGTTCACGAAACAGCACAAAGTCAATATTCGCCGTTCCCTCAACTCCCGAAGGCGCTGTCAGGACTGTGAAGATCGAGGGGTCTGGGTGATCAAACAGAATGGCGCCGACCGGGCAATAGGTGCGCATATCGTATTTGCACGGGGCATAGTTTCCATGCCAGGCGACAACATCGAGGGGAGAATGGCCAATCTTTGTGACGTGAAACTGCCCGGCCCATTTGATGGTGACGGTCGAGGGCACGTCACGATCTTCAAAGGCGGCGACGGGTGTTTTGAAATCGCGCCGGTTTGCCATGCAATTTGCCCCAATCGGGCCGCGTCCGGGCAGGTCGAATTTCTGTCCGTAGTTTTCGCAGGCAAAGCCACGCGCTGGCCCCTCTAAAACCTCAACGCGGTACAGCAAACCACGTGGCAAGATCGCGATTTCTTTCGGCTCCAGATCAATAACGCCAAGTTCTGTGCAAAAGCGTAACCGACCTTCTTGTGGCACCACAAGCAGCTCACTGTCAGCGGAATAGAAATAAGCATCCTGCATTGATGCCGTAACCACGTAAATATGGCTCGCCATACCGACCTGAGTGTTGACGTCGCCTGCTGTTGTCATCGTACGCATGCCAGTCAGCCAGGTGAGAGCTGCATTCGAATGGGGTACCGGATCCCAGCGGTACTGTCCCAATGAGACCACGTCTGGATCTATGTGAGGAGCGGACTTCCAATAGGGCAGATCAATTTTCGCATAGCGATGGGAGTGTTTGACCGAGGGCCGAATGCGATAACACCATGTGCGCTCATTCTGATGGCTTGGCGCTGTGAATGCGGTACCTGACAATTGTTCACCGTAAAGGCCATAATTGCACTTTTGTGGGCTGTTCATGCCTTGCGGCAACGCATTTGGCAGGGCTTCGGTTTCGAAATCATTGCCAAATCCGGACATATAGTCCTGCGACAGGTCATCTGCAGGCAAAGCCTGTGTCATTTGATGTGGTTTCACGTCACGGTTCACGGGAGCCTCCCTTGTCACAGGCTGTCTAAGTTGTAAAAGTTACTTTTGTAACTAACAAGAGGTTTTGCGCATGGATTGCAGTGATGATTTCGACATTAGAACCTTTCTGCCTTACATGCTAAATCAAGCCGCGGAAGCCAGCAGTCTGCGGTTTCAGAAGGTCTACAAAGACCGGTACGGCATGCTGCGTACTGAATGGCGCGTTTTATTTCATCTGGGCATGTTTGGTCAGATGACTGCGCGTGAGATCAGCCTCGCTGCAGGGTTGCACAAGACTAAAATCAGTCGCGCTGTACAGCGTTTGAACGAGCGACGGTTCGTGCTGCGGATGCGGGATGCGCAGGATCGCCGTGTAGAACAGCTAAAGCTCACTGCATCAGGACGTGCCGCTTTCGAAGACCTCAGAGCAGTCGCGCGCGCGTTTGATGCAGAGCTAACCGCCAGATTGAGTGCGCAGGACACAAAAGTGTTGCGCCGGGCGCTGCATCTTTTGGCGCAAGACGGTTTGGCGGAAGCAGCGGAGGACGCGTAGTACGCCCTCCGCCTTGTTTTATGCTTTCTTGCGGCGGTGACGCCAACCCATCAAACCAAGCGCGCCAAGCAACATTGGTGCCGTGGCAGGCAGAGGGATCGGTGCAACTTCGGATATCTGGATTGTCAGCAAGTTGAACGCTGACGGATTCGACGTGAAATCGATCAAAGATGCATTTAATACATCGCCTGTTGCGAGAAAAACACCGTCAGCAAGCAGTTCATCGGATAGTCCGATGCCTTGCTGAATCGTGCCTTCACCCGCCGGGCTTTCGCTGATGTCGATGCCATCAATGAAAGCAGCGCCAGCTAGACCGTTGGCTTCTGTGCCTGCGTCATAGATTTGCGCGCCGGTGACAGAAATCGTCTGATCGCCAAGGAAATTCCCGCTGGCGTCAAAGAGCTGATAGGCCAGTGGATTATCGTTACCGATGAAGTGATCGTTGGATGGCAGCAACATAGAAAGGAACGTGAAATAGAGCGCTTCGGCGGTGTCTACTTCGAAGGTGCCGGTGACGCTTTGACCTGGCTGAATAGGGGGTGGGCCGTCGGGCGATGGCAGAAAAAGCCCCTGCGAATCCGCGTCAAAGCCTTGCCGTTCGCCGGCGATGGTCGTTGGCGCACCGGTTTCTGCGATTTCTTCGATCCCGGCGGAAGCGGCCTCGCCCACATTAAACGCATCAAAGCTGCCATCATGCAGCGCTGTGTAGAGAGGGGTGATAGAAAGCCCTCCAATCGCTTGATTGTTGGTCACGGTAATCTGAAGAGTCGTTGCCTGAGCGGAAAACGCAGCGGTCGTCGCGGCGGTTGCCACCGCGAGCGCACATAGATGTCGTGGAACAAAATTCATATCGTACTCCTTGAAAGTCACCTGTCCGGATGGACAGGTTGTCGCAACCTAGGAGCAAGAACTGATCACTCGATACTCACAGCTGCGTGACAATGGGGAGTCTCCGCAGGAAGTGATCAAAACTAACTTTTGCGTTATTTATATAAATTAAAAGTCAATTTCGACGCCTGGTAGTTCGATCGTTTTCATGAGATCGCGCAACTCCTGACGTGCTGCCACATTTGAGATGTTCAGCTGTTTGACGCCAATATCCTTGAGGTCCAGCAAGGTCAGGCCGCGTGGGAAAAGTTCTCGGAAAACGACGCGTTCAGAAAAGCCGGGTGAGATGCGAAAACCGATGCGTTTGGACAGGTTCTTCACCGCCCTTTCCATCTTTTCCTTGTTGACCATGCGTTGCGCACCCATGCGATTGCGCACGACGATCCAATCTATGGCTGCAAGTCCCGCTTGCGCGCGTAGTTGGCGGGCGTTCCACACCATCTCGGAATAGACTGATGGTCCAAGGATTTCTTCGCCGGTGGGATCCGTGTGTGCCAGCAGGTCAAAGTCGACAAAACTGTCATTCAGGGGTGTGATCAATGTATCCGCGAGGCTATGCGCAACCTGACTGAGGCGTGTGTGCGAGCCAGGGCAGTCGATCAGAATGAAATCACTGTTTGGTTCCAGTTCTGAAACGGCCGCTGAAAGCCGATGATCGTAAATGTTCTCGCCCGGTTTGAGCGTCTCTGGAGCGATCTCTGGTAAATTGTGTGTGCGTGGGCTCGGTAGCGTCAGCCCCGATTTTTTCAAGAATGCAAGTCGGTTTTCAGTGTAGCGACCAAAGGTGCGTTGGCGAAGATCCAGATCCAGCGCGCCCACTTTGTGCCCCATGCGGGCAAGTGCGGTTGCGACATGCATCGACACAGTTGATTTGCCTGCGCCGCCTTTTTCATTTCCCACGACGATGATGTGAGCCATCTGCCTGATCCTTTGCCCCGGCGGTTCAGTGCCGCTCATTTTGCACTACTATATGTTGTGGTGCCATTGATTGAAAGCGGTCTCACACTTGAGACGACGTGAAAAATAACGAGTGTGTGCAAGAGAACCCGGCGACCACTTCGGCCTTGGATGACATCGTGGCAACGCAGAATCCCTAAGGGTTTGCACCGTCAGCATCACGCGCGTGCTCGGCGCCGGTGCATAACGCCAAGACCTGCCAGAAGTGTGCCCATCAAAACGAGCCCGCCTGGCAGTGGAAGTGCCAAGGTTTCCTGCCCAAGCCCCTGCAAAGAAGGGGATGCGGTGCCTAAGGTGTTGATGTGAAAACCCGCTGAAATGTCTTCTGCAGGTGAGGCTTTCACAGTCGTCGTGGCATTGGCACTGGTAAAGTCATTTATGTCTGTTTTTTGATCGATCGTCGCTGCAGCGGCAATCACGCTCCAAGATATACAGAGCAAGAGTGCCATGGCGAAGGGGGCGACCTTTTGGCTCGTCATCTCGACCGGGTATCCTGTTTGATTTCAGACGCGACACACTCTCATTGAACCAGGGGTTTTGCAGCGACTGTATCAGCTGCAAGTACTAGGAGAGAGCGGTTACCAAAAGGTTTCAACGCGAGGGGCCAGAAGGGCTTTCCTGCATTTTTCTAAGCAAGGTTTGCATTCGGGGAATCAAAAAGCCCCGCAGTGGTGCGGGGCTTTTGCGTTCATAGATACGAGAGCAAAATGGCTTAGAAACCCAATCCAGCGTATTTGTTCTTGAACTTGGAAACACGACCGCCTGTGTCGAGCAGTCTTGACGAACCGCCTGTCCACGCTGGATGTGCGGATGGGTCGATGTCCAAGGAAAGCTGATCGCCTTCTTTGCCCCAAGTGGATTTCATCTGAATGATCGTACCATCGGTCATCTTGACGTCGATGACGTGATAATCGGGATGTGTATCTGCTTTCATCGATCTGATCCTTAAGCGTTGGCGCCAGACAGCGGCTTGTAGTTTGTGTTTTCGGCGATCCGTGCGGATTTGCCACGACGGCTGCGCAAATAGTAGAGTTTCGCGCGGCGTACACGACCACGGCGTACAACTGCGATGCTATCGATATTGGTGGAATGCAGCGGGAAAACACGCTCCACACCTTCACCAAAGGAAATCTTGCGCACAGTGAAAGAGCCCGCGATACCCTTACCGTTGTTACGTGCGATGCAGACGCCTTCGTAGTTCTGAACACGCGTACGCGTGCCCTCAGTCACTTTGAAGCCGACACGAATGGTGTCACCAGCGCGAAAGTCTGGAATTTCTTTCCCAAGAGCGGCGATTTGCTCCGCTTCGAGTTCTGCAATCAGATCCATCTGATCGTCTCCTACAATGCTCGCGGTTTGCCCACGAAGGTTTCCCGCACGATGTTGTGCGGTCTGTTACGCGTCCCAGAGCTTCCGTTTTTGTCGGGTGCGCACAGGGCGCCCGTCGGGAGAGTTCGAACATCATTTCTTGGGTGGCGCCGAATATGCCACGGGTCCGGGACCGCGCGCGCGATTCCAGATGGGTGTGTCCTAGGACGATTGTGTCGTTAGATCAAGCCCTACTGCGCGCGCTGTAGCAGATTACCAAAGCATCGTGGACCTCTGTGAGGTTAGGCGTCTTTGTCGTTATTGGGACGCTTCTGCCAAAGATCCGGACGGCGCTGGCGTGTCAGTTCTTCGGATTTCATGCGTCGCCATCTGGCAATCTCGCCATGGTTGCCTGACATCAGCACGGGCGGGATCTCGCGATCCTCCCAGTGTGCTGGACGCGTGTATTGGGGATGCTCCAACAACCCGCTTGAATGGCTTTCCTCAACTGTGCTTTCAGCATTGCCCAACACGCCGGGCAGCAATCGCACAGTTGCGTCCAGCAGTGTCTGCGCAGCGATTTCACCGCCGGTCAGGACGTAGTCACCCATCGAGACTTCAGTTACATTGAATTGTTCCAGCACTCGTTCGTCAACGCCTTCGAACCGCCCGCAGAGCAGCGTGACGCCATCGCATCGCGCCAGATCCCGCGCCATGGCCTGATCAAAGGGCTTGCCGCGGGGTGAAAGATAGAGAATGGGCCAGCGGCCTTTGGCAAATCCCTGTGCTGTGGCAAGGGCGGGACCCACCACATCGGCACGCATGACCATGCCCGCACCGCCACCTGCAGGTGTGTCATCTACATTGCGATGTTTGCCAATGCCAAAGCCGCGCAGATCGTGGGTATGTAACTGCCAACGCCCTTCTTTGAGTGCCTTGCCTGTGAGCGACAGACCCAGCGTACCCGGAAAAGCGTCTGGAAACAGTGTGACAATGCGCGCCTGCCAAATCCCGGCAAGCTCTTCATCACTCTCCATCAGGGATCGCGGCTTTAGGGTTGCCCTTATGGTCTTGCGTCCATGGCTTTTGGGAGCTTCCGTCATGTTACAGTAACCCGTCGGGCGGATCGGCCACAATCTTGCGCGCCTCCAGATCCACCGTCGGGATGACGGCGCGGGTGAAAGGCAGCAGAAAGCTCTCGGAAGCGCCGCTCCGGTGCACTTCGAGAATATCACCCGCACCGTGATCAAGCACGTTTTTCACCCGACCCAAAAGCACGCCACCGGTGTCATAGACCTCAAGATCGATGAGGTCCGTGTGGTAAAACTCGTCGTCGGGCAGAGAGGGAAGCTGCGTGCGTTCAGCAAACAACTTTGTGCCTTTAAGCGCATCGGCTTGTTCTTTGGTGGTTATTTCCGCAACCCGTGCGGCAAAGCCGTTTTTGACGGGACGCAGGATCGCCAGATGAAACTGCCGCGTACCGTCTTCGGATGTGAGCGGGTTGTAGCTTTCAAGGTCTTCGGCTACGGCGCAGAAGCTCTTGACCCGCACCTCACCACGCACGCCATAAGATCCGCTGATCGCGCCGACACAAATGCGTTCAGAACTCATGGGACCCCCTGACACAGACCTGCGTTCATCTCTCCGCCTGCGGCGCGACACTGCTCTGACGTGTTGTTGCGCTCAAACAGGATGCCCGCGAAGAAAGCGAACAATACCAGAATGAGCAATCGGATGGGTTTGAACATGATGCGTTCCCGCCCGTAAATGGGATGGCTCGGCCTGCGGTGTAGCAGGCCAGAGCAAGTTGCTGAGGCGACGTCCCGAAAGACGCCGCCAGCCAAACTCAGCTTGCCGCTTCTTCAGCAGGGGCCTCAGCTGCTTCTGCCGCTTTGGCGGCTTTCTCTTCTGCGCGCTCTTGTGCTTTCTTACCGGGCGCGCCTTTTTTCGGGTTGTTACGCGCGGTCTTGTCCTTCACGCCAGCCGCTTCCAACATGCGTGCAACACGGTCTGTCGGCTGTGCGCCCTGGCTGATCCAGTATTGGATGCGCTCTGCGTCCATTTTCACGCGCTCTTCGCTGTCTTTAGGCAAAAGCGGGTTATACGTGCCCAACTTTTCGATAAAGCGGCCGTCGCGTGGCATACGGCTGTCCGCAGCAACGATACGGTAAAACGGGCGCTTCTTGGAGCCGCCGCGGGCGAGACGAATTTTCATAGCCATGGTGTGTTTTCCTTACTGTGTTGGTATCGGCGGGACGCAGGGTGCGCCCGTCAGTTTTGGTGGCTTTTATGGTGCTGAATGACTTCAGCGATGATGAAGTTGAGAAACTTCTTGGCAAATTCCGGGTCGAGATCGGCCCGTTTCGCCAAATCTTCAAGCCGTTCGATCTGCGACGCTTCGCGCGATGGATCGGACGGGGGAAGGTCGTGTGTCGCCTTGAGTTTCCCCACGGCTTGTGTGTGCTTGAAACGTTCGCCCAGCGTGTACACTAGGATTGCGTCCAAACGGTCGATGGAAGCGCGATGCTCCTTAAGAAGTTCCGCGGCGCGGGTCACTGCATCAGTCAAGGGCCCATCCTTTCGGTTTGAAGAGCGGATCAGCGTAGTGGCTGATTTCCATCTCGATGCCATGTGCAAGCTGCGAGTCCCGCAGTGCGTCAGAGGCCGGATGGCGGTAAACGGCGTCGTTGCCGTCGATGGTGGCGGCCTGCGCGTCCTTGATGGCCCCAAGGCGTTCGGCCAGGCGAATGCTGTCGAGGTTTTTGGGGTCAATGTAGCTGACCGCCGTCTCCCATCCGCAGTGGTCATACAGATAACCGCGCACCGCATGAGTGGCTTCGAGCGCATAACCTTTGCCGTTACTGTCTGGCCAGATCACCCAGGCAATTTCTGCTTCGGGCCATTTTGCAGGTTTCCAGCCCCCGGCCATACCGTAGGTGGCATCGGTTTCCTTGTCGTGGATCATCCACATGCCATAGCCGCGGATCTGCCAATGGCCGATTTCGGCTGCATAGAGCATCCAGGATTCATACGCATTGAGCGGCCCGCCCATGAAACGCGCGCGATAGCTGGTGAAGGTCGCCTTGAAGTCCGGGTAGTCTTCCGGCTCCGGGCCGCGCAATACCAGCCTTTGGGTTTCCAATGTTGGGATCCGCGCTTCGCTCATTGCAGCGCTTCCGGACGGGGATGGCGATAGACAAAGCCCGGTTTTTCGGGGTTCGGCAGTTGGACCGTTTCATCCAGCGCGGCGCCAAGCCGTTTGGCCAGAGCGACCGATGCGTCATTCCCTTGTGCGATGTAGCTGACAATTGTGTCCCATTTCAGCACACGCCAAGCATGATTGATGCAGGCTTTGGCGGCTTCACAGGCGATGCCCTTGCCTTCGCTGGTGGAGTCAAAGAGCACCCAACCGACTTCTTTTTCAGGCCAGCCCCAGGGATACCAGTGACCGACGATACCAAGCGCGCGATCCGAACCCTTTTCGGTCACTGTAAACATCCCAAAGCCGCGCATCTCCCAATGCCCGATTTCGGTGCCAAAGAAGTTCCAGGCTTGCCGTGGCGTCATTGGCCCGCCGGTAAACTGAGATCGATCAGAGGCATAAAATGCCATGAACGCATCTACATCCGAAAGTTGTGGTTTGCGCAGGATCAAGCGATCGGTTTCGACGATGAGGGCGTGGGTGCTCATTGCACGGCATCCGGTGGCAAGTGGCGAAAGACGTTCAGTGCGCCGAGATCTTTGAAGTTAAAATCGCTTTCGTGACGAGCGCCCATGCGTTTTGCGAGTGCAGCTGACCGCGTGTTGTCGGACAAGACGCAGCTAATAACCGTCTTCCAACCCAGCACTTCATATGCGTAGCGGCGCGAGAAACAGGCAGCTTCAAAAGCGATCCCCTTGCCCTCGGCGGCAGCAAAAACGCTCCATGCGATTTCTGGCTCGGGCCAGCCAACAGGAAAGAACAGACCCACCACACCAAGTGCTTGGTCCGTATCGCGGTCCGCCACGAGCCAGCGCCCATAGCCGCGCAAGTGCCAGTGCCCCAAGATCTCGCCAAGGGAGTCAAAGGCACTTTCGCGGCTGTAGGGGCCACCGACGCCTTTTGCGCGATCAGATACTCTGAAATCCGCAAAGTTGTCGAAGTCGCTCATCGCGGGTGCACGGTATCGCAGCCGGCCTTCTTCGAAGACCGGGATGTCCACCGTGGTATGTGCCACCGGTTTCATTTTTTCTTGCCAAATCCGCTCAGACCGGGCGGCAGGGCCATACCGCCACCTCCCATCCCGCCCAGACCTCCGGGCAGCTTGCCGCCCATCTGTTTGGCGGCGGCTTCGAGCGCTTTCGGGTCCATGCCGGCGGCCATGTCTTCGGGGGAAGGGCCGCCCTTGCCAAACATGCCCTTCATGGCTTGTTTCAGCATCCCGCCTTTGCCCATCTTGCCCATCTTCTTCATCATGTCGCCCATCTGGCGGTGCATCTTGAGAAGCTTGTTAAGTTCGGAGACTTCCATGCCAGCACCGCGCGCGATCCGCTTCTTGCGGGAGGCTTGCAGGATCTGAGGGTTCGAACGTTCCTTTTTGGTCATCGATTGAATCAATGCGATCTGGCGTTTCAGGATGCTGTCGTCGAAACCGGCGTCTTCGACCTGTTTGGCCATCTTGTTCATGCCGGGCATCATGCCCATCATGCCTTGCATACCGCCCATTTTCTGCATCTGTTCAAGCTGCAGGCGCAAGTCATTCATGGTGAAATGACCCTTCATCATGCGCTTGACCATCTTTTCGGATTGCTCGATCTCTAGCGTTTCCTGCGCCTTTTCCACAAGCGCCACGATGTCGCCCATGCCGAGGATGCGACCAGCGACGCGTTCAGGTTCGAACGTTTCCAGCGCGTCCATCTTTTCGCCCAGACCGACGAACTTGATAGGTTTACCCGTGACCGCGCGCATCGAGAGGGCCGCACCGCCGCGTCCGTCACCGTCCATCCGGGTCAGTACGACGCCGGATATACCAATGCGTTCGTCGAAGTTTTCAGCCGTGTGTACCGCATCCTGCCCCGTCAGGCCGTCGACGACCAGCAGCGTTTCACGCGGGTTCGCGACATTGCGGACAACTTCGACCTGCGCCATCAGTTCTTCGTCAATGGAAAGCCTGCCTGCGGTGTCGAGCATATAGACGTCATATCCGCCCAGACCCGCCTGTGTCTTGGCGCGTCTGGCGATGGCGACGGGGTCTTCGCCCTTGACGATGGGCAGGGTATCAACGCCGATTTGCGCGCCCAGAATGGCCAGCTGTTCCATCGCGGCGGGACGGTTCACATCGAGGGATGCCATCAGCACGCGTTTGCCGTCTTTTTCCGCGAGGCGCTTGGCAAGTTTAGCTGTTGTGGTGGTTTTACCACCGCCCTGCAGACCCACCATCAGAATGGGGGCAGGCGGGTTGTCGACTTTCAGCGTGCCAGGCTCACCTTCGCCCTTCAGAACATCAATCAGCGCATCATGCACGATTTTGACGACCTGCTGGCCCGGCGTGATCGATTTCGTGACAGCTTGTCCGGTGGCCTTGTCCTGTACTGCTTTAACAAAATCACGCGCGACTGGCAGCGAAACGTCGGCCTCAAGAAGCGCGACGCGTACCTCGCGCAACGCGGTTTTCACGTCTTCTTCCGAAAGCGCACCTTGCTTTGTCAGTCGGTCAAAGACGCCGGAAAGGCGTTCGGACAGGTTTTCAAACATGGGCCATGGCCCCCTTCGTGTTCGGTTGCAGGATCCTTACAAGGTAAGCACCCGCGAGAATTGCACAAACGCCCGGGCACCATTTTCCACAGAAGCAAAAACAAAATAGCCTGCCCAGATTTTCAAAAGGGACAAACCAAATGATTTTGCCCCCGTGGGCGCAACGCGCTGACGGAGGGCGATCCCGTTCGGATACGGGACCGGAAGGGTGAAACTTCCGGATGTGCGCGTGCTTTACGTACATGCAAGAGCCAAGTCAAGCGTTTGAGGTCGCGCGTGCTTGTTCAAGCCAGGCATTGATCCGTACTACGAGGTCGGCCGCCTGCCGACCGCCCCCATATCCCTGCGTCAAAGGCCGATGATCTTCTACTCGACACGGAGCGAGTACGATGGCTGCACGTTGCGCTTTGCCCTGTCCAAAGCCTTTGTGCGATTGCACGACGGCGTGGTCGACAGATGCGAGCGGATAGCTTTCGTGCATGTGGCCGCGCAGATGCCGGGTGTCGATGGCGCAGGTGCCTGCGTGTTTGTCAAACGTCACAATGACGCGTTCCGTTCCAAGCCAAAGGGCGGGCCCAGCCAGTCCGATAGCCATCAAAAGCCCCACGCCTGCTTTTAGCCAAGCCGCCTGGGTTACATGCCAGAACCCAGCGCCAAGTACGATAGCCGCAGCAACGCCCAAAGCCGCGCAGAGCCAGATCGGGCGATGCATGAGGATCAGCTCTTCCGGGGTTTGGCGGACAAGTTTCATGCCCGCACTATGCCCAAACGTTGCGCGCAGTCAATTTCACAAAACAGGTGGTGGCAGATACGCTAATCGATCCAAGTCCCAAAATCCTATTTGAAACGGATTTTCGCACGGGTGGTACAATTTCTGCGCGCGCTTGTGGCGGTGGTGCGCGACAGGTCAGACGTTAAAAATAGCCGTTGCATAAACTAACAGAACGCGGCTTATTGCAGGTGTGCTGTGCGAAATTGCAGCCTGATGCAATGTTGCATAGTGAGGCCTCGCTGCGGGCCATACCGAGGTCTCCCGAGCGTCGTCGTTGAATGTAAGTGGCCTCTGGCCTTGCGCATTTGGTAAAAAAATTGACAGCAGCATAGTGTGAAAAAGCGAATGCCATGGACAACTGGGACGAAATAAAAACCGCCTACCAAGTGGCACGTATGGGGACGGTCAGCGGTGCTGCCGATGTCTTGGGGGTCCACCACGCTACGGTTATCAGGCATATCGATGCGCTTGAAGGTCGATTGGGGGTTAAGCTTTTTCAACGGCATGCCCGGGGGTACAACGCGACCGAGGCTGGTCAGGACCTATTGCGTGTGGCGCAGGCGACGGACGATCAGTTCAACCAGCTTGCAGGGCGGATCCGGGGGCGTGGTAATGACGTTTCTGGTGATCTGGTGATCACGTCCCTGACGGGTATGGCGCCGGTTATGGTCCCGCTTTTGGCCGATTTTCAGCGGGCTTATCCAGAAGTTGTGGTGCGTTATCTGACGGGGGAACGCCTCTTTCGTCTGGAATATGGTGAAGCGCATGTGGCCATCCGGGCCGGTACAGCGCCTAGTCAACCGGATAATGTGGTCCAGGAATTTCATCGCCAACGGATGGGGCTTTATGCCAGCCGATCCTATGTCGACACATACGGGGTGCCCGAAAGCATCGAGGATTTCGTCAATCACCGTTTCGTTACGCGCGATTCAGATGACATCCGCCCGCCATTTGCGCAGTGGTTGCGGCTCCATGCCCCTGCGGAGACCCTTAAATTCCGAAGTTCTGACACGCGTGCATTGCGCGCAGCGGTGCTCGCCGGGAGTGGAATCGGTTTCCTGCCGTTTTTTGAGGCAAAAGAAAATCCTGAGTTGATTGAAGTGTTTCCGCATCAGGCGGAATGGGACGGTCAGCTTTGGCTGGTCACCCATGTCGATTTGCACCGTACAACAAAAGTCCAAACGTTTTTGAGTTTCCTGAAAGCCGCGTCGAAGGACTGGGAATTATGACGCCTGCCCAAACGGGCCATGCAGCTATGTTGGTCTTTTCAGCTCTGGTTGCGGGGAGTTTTTCGCTTGGTGCACTGGTTTCAAATGATATCGCCCCGCTGGCGCTGAATGCGGTGCGGTTCTGGGTCGCGGCTGGAGTAATTGGTCTGGTGTTACTTGGCACCAAAACACCTCTGAGCAGTGTTCGGCGGGCGCCTTGGCGGTATGCCGTACTGGGCGGGCTCTTCGGGATCTATTTTGCGCTGATGTTCGAAGGGTTGAAAACAGCGCCGCCTGTCAGTGCTGCGGCTGTGTTCACGCTGACACCAGTGATCGCTGCGGGCTTTGGCTGGATCTTGCTGCGCCAGGTTACGACACCCCGTATGGCGCTGGCGCTTACTATCGGTGCAGTCGGCGCGCTTTGGGTGATCTTCAGAGCTGATCTGGCCGCGTTGCGGGCTTTTGCCATCGGTCGCGGTGAAACGATCTATTTTGTGGGCGTGATTTGCCACGCACTATACACGCCAATGGTGCGCAAGCTGAACCGGGGTGAACCCGCATTGGTTTTCACGTTCGGTACTTTGCTGGGCGGAGGCGTCGTGCTGACGGTCGTCGGAATAGGTGATATTGTCTCGACACCCTGGACCGCATTGCCTTCTCTGGTCTGGCTCACCCTGTTTTACGTTGCTGTCATCGCCTCTGCCGCAAGCGTCTGGCTGTTGCAGATTGCGACGCTTCGACTGCCATCTGCAAAGGTCATGGCTTACACTTACCTTGTCCCCAGTTGGGTGATCTGTTGGGAAATCGCGCTGGGCCAGCCGGTGCCTGCCCCCCTCGTGCTTGGTGGCATACTGATCACAATCGTCGCACTGATCTTGCTGCTGCGGGACGAAGAAAAACGTCCAGTGGAACAAAATAGCGCTGGGTGACGTTGGTCCTTCAATACATAGAAGGAGACGGCAAATGCGTAACGTTATTTATATTATTGGTCTGATTGTAGTGGTGATCGCAGTATTAAGATTGGCTGGCATCGCTTAAACGGCGGTTTCGTCACCACCGGAAGCCTGTGGCAGTTCGGTGGCAAGGAACCTTTCGAAGGCATCGAGGTTGACCGGCTCGAATTGCCCAAAACCTTGCATCCACACAGATGCCACCCGCAAAGCGTCGGGCTCCAGTTTGCACCACTTGACCCGTCCGCGCTTTTCCTGAGAAATCAATCCGGCAGCCGTCAACACACCGAGATGCTTGGAGATGGCCGCAAGAGACATCGCGAAAGGCTCCGCCACGTCGGTCACAGCCATGTCGTCTTCGAGCAACATGGTCAAAATGGCGCGGCGTGTCGGATCGGCGAGCGCCGCGAAGGCCTGATCTAGATCGCGTGTCATACTCTTTCATAGCGGGGCGATATCCTCAGGGGAAGCATCTCAGCCATAGGGATGGTGTGTGTCCTGGGAGGGTAACGTGAATCTATGCCGCTCAATCTCCGCCTGGGTAAGGCCGATGTCGCGTGCAAGATGATCATTCGCTTGTCCGACATGCATGATTTTAGGCGACGGCCGGAGGTGACGTCGCACCGCGCTGAAAATCAAGTTGAGTGACTTGAGAGCATACGTGTACCGTGCGCTCAAGAGCGTTAATGTTGACATTTTGTATTCCTTTCAGAGAATTGCCCGCAGTATGCGCTGATTTCCTCCGAAAGTTCAAAATCAATTGCTTGACAGGATGTGTGCAAAAAAGGCACGCATTAACATGTCTCGCAATTTACCCCCACTCAATGCGCTGCGTGCTTTCGATGCGGCTGGTCGGCACCAAAGCTTTAGTCGTGCTGCCGATGAGCTCGCCGTTAGTCATTCTGCGATCAGTCGTCACGTGCGTGGTTTGGAAAGCCGATTGGGCGTAAAGCTTTTTCGAAATCTTGCCCGTGGTGTTGAGTTGACACAGGAAGGTCATGCGTATCTTGACCAAGTTCTGCCTGCGCTTGATGCGATTTCGGACGCAACGGAGGGTTTGGCTAGCGCGCCGCAAGGGCGCGTTCTAGTCAATAGTGAACCGCTGTTCGGGGAACGCTTCATCATTCCACGCCTTGCCCGGTTTCAGAACGCTTACCCGGACATCGAAGTGCGGCTGGAATCCTCTACTCTGATTGCCGATGTTGAACGGTATGAGGCGGATATTGCCATTCGTTTTGCGCATACTGGATCCTTGGACGCACCGGGCGACCTGCTGAGTGAAGCGCCAATCTATCCTTATGCGACGCCCGAGCTAATGGCGCAGAGTATTCAAGTACCAAAAGATCTACTGCATCTGCCGCAGCTTCGGGACCGGGGATCGAATATCTGGCTCGACTGGTTCGCCGCGCTGGGCATAGAGGTGAATACCTCTCCTGATGACGGATGGCGTCTGCGGTCTCGCCTGGCTTATGAAGCTGGACTGAACGGTCTGGGTGTTTACATGGGATCGTCCGAATGCGTCTCGCATGATGAAGCGCAGGGTCGATTTGTGCGATGCTTTGATATTGGTATTCGGGACGGGGCGTTTTTTCTTGTGTATGGTAGCCGCGGGCTGCGTCGTGCTGCTGTGCGTCAGTTTCGCAGTTGGCTGCTGGATGAAACACAATCCTTTCGGGCTATTCGGGATTGATCGGTCCGAGGTGAAAATCAACCATTTGGTTGAATATCCTTTTCGTACTTCTGGACTGGTAAATGAACCTGCGACAGGTTGGCCTGCCGTGCGTTGTTTGAATATTTAATTTTTAAAAACAAATTATTGCGAGGTTTTTCACCAAGACATGAGGCCGGTTGACTCGTGCCAGCCAGCGCAATAGCAACGGGGCAACCGTCCAAAGGGGTGTTTTGGCGTGACCGATCAGGATCATAAGCTGCGTATGCAGCAGCTTGAGGCCAAGATCGCAGCGGCGAAGCAGGCGCAAGCGCCCGCACCCCGGTCGGACGAGCACTACTCACAGGCGCAATTGGCCTGGCGAATGGTGATTGAACTGGTGGCCGGTCTTGGGATCGGGTTTGGCATAGGATACGGACTGGATGTTCTGTTTGGAACGCTGCCCATATTCATGGTGCTATTTACAATGCTGGGCTTGGCGGCTGGGGTAAAGACAATGCTCCGCTCCGCACAAGAAATCCAGGATAAGAAATTGGCCGAAGAGGCCGAGAAGAAAGATGAGGGAGCCTGAGATGGCGGACAATGCGGAAGAAGGCGGTTTGGTATTCCACCCGATGGACCAATTCATCATCAAGCCACTCTTTGGCGGTGATGTGACGTGGTACACACCAACCAACGCAGCACTTTGGATGGCGCTTTCTATTGTTGCGATCATCCTGCTTCTCGTTGTGGGCAGCTCAAAACGTGCGGTCGTCCCGACGCGATCCCAGTCCGTTGCTGAATTGGCATATGGTTTCGTCTACAAGATGGTCGAAGACATCTGCGGCAAAGAGGGGCTGAAGTTCTTCCCCTACATCATGACGTTGTTCATGTTCATCGTCTGTGCAAATTTCCTTGGATTGATCCCATCCTCCTTCACGCCGACTTCGCATTTCGCGGTTACGGTTGTTTTGGCCTTGGGTGTGTTCATCACGGTCACGGTCGTGGGTTTCGTGAAGAATGGCGCGGGTTTTCTTAGCTTGTTCTGGGTCGCCTCAGCGCCTTTGGCTTTGCGCCCGGTGCTTGCGATCATCGAATTGATTTCTTACTTCGTGCGCCCGGTCAGCCACTCTATTCGTTTGGCGGGCAACGTTATGGCGGGTCACGCGGTAATCAAGGTCTTTGCAGGCTTTGCAGCGCTGACGCTGGTCAGCCCCGTAGCGATCCTTGGGATCACTGCGATGTATGGGTTGGAGGTCCTCGTGTCCTTCATTCAAGCCTACGTTTTCACCATTCTGACGTGCGTGTACCTCAAGGACGCACTTCACCCGCATCACTAATTCGGGCTTCTGCCCGTAACTCTACTCAACTTCCAATCGTAAGGAGAATTCACATGGAAGGCGAACTCGCACATATCGGCGCAGGTCTGGCAGCAATCGGTTCTGGTGCCGCGGCTATTGGTGTTGGCAACGTGGCCGGCAATTACCTGGCAGGCGCTCTGCGCAACCCATCCGCAGCTGCCAGCCAAACTGCAACACTTTTCATCGGCATCGCTTTCGCCGAGGCTCTGGGCATCTTCGCCTTCCTCGTCGCCCTGCTGCTGATGTTTGCTGTCTAAGACCACCAGACAGTCACAATCCTTACGGTCGGGCGGCGCTGTCATGCGCTGCCCGATGTAAACAACGGTTTCCACCACAGCCCGTTTCTTGCAGGAGAGTATCATGGCAACTGAAACACACGGCGCTGACGCCGTAGCCTCCGCCCCGGGCATGCCACAGCTGGATTTTTCTACCTGGGCGAACCAAATTTTCTGGTTGGTGATCACCCTCGTGGTCATCTACATGGTGCTGAACAAGGTTGCTCTGCCACGCATTGCGGGCATCTTGTCCGAGCGCCAGGGCACGATTACAAATGATATAGCGACCGCTGAAGACTTCAAAGCCAAAGCGCAAGAAGCTGAAGCGGCCTATGACAAGGCGTTGATCGACGCGCGTGCAGAAGCACATCGCATCGTCGCCGATGCCAAGGCGGAAATCCAAAGCGATCTGGACGCTGCAATCGAAAAAGCGGATATGGATATTTCTGCAAAAGCGGCCGAGTCCGAAAAGGCGATCGCTGAGATCAGGGCTGGTGCCGCGGAGGCCGTCCAGCAGGTTGCTAAGGATACGGCACAAGAGATTGTCGCGGCCTTGGGTGGCAAGGCCGACGCGGGCGCGGTAAGCGCCGCGGTCGACGGCCAACTGAAAGGATAAGACGGATGCGCGGATTTACCCAACTTTCCATCCTTGGCTTGGCCTCCGTTTCAGCGGCCCCCGCTTGGGCGGCCGGCGGTGGCATTTCGCTCACGAACACCGACTTTGTCGTTTTCCTGGGTCTGGTTGTTTTCATCGGTATTCTGATCTACTTCAAAGTACCGGGCATGATCGGCAAGATGCTGGACAGCCGTGCCGAAGGTATCGAATCCGAGTTGAACGAAGCGCGGACTTTACGCGAAGAAGCGCAGTCCTTGCTGGCCAGCTATGAGCGCAAGCACCGGGAAGTTCAGGAGCAAGCAGAACGTATTGTCACGGCTGCCAAAGAAGAGGCGACCATCGCTGCAGAGCAAGCCCGCGCGGATCTCGAAATATCGCTCGCGCGACGTATGGCGGCGGCAGAAGACCAGATCGCCAATGCGCAAAGCGACGCCATCAAAGAAGTGCGTGACCAGTCCGTGGGTATCGCTATCGCGGCTGCACGCGACGTAATCGCAAAGCAAATGACCGCTGCTGAGGGCAATGCGCTCATTGATACTGCGATTTCTGAGGTTGAGGCCAAATTACACTGAGGCCGCGCCAAACAGTCTACTCGCCAAAAAAGCCCGGCACAGCGCCGGGCTTTTTGCTTTTTACTTCGGGGCGCTTTCTCGACAGAGATGTTCCCTGTGCCTGGATAAATGCACCTAAACTGCGCGCCTCAACGTTGTGCAGTGACATGATCGAGCCGCTGCTGTGCCACGCTTTCATGTGCCGCAGCTTTCACGTCGTTGCGCAGGCTGCCTTCAATGTAGTTGAGGTGGGCTTCAACCGCTTTGCGTGCGCCTTCCGCATTCCGGGTTTGAAGCGCTGTATTGATCGCCTTGTGCTGATCAAGCAGCATACTGCGGGTGATGCGTTGTTTGAACATGACGCGGCGGTTATAGAACACGCCTTCACGCAGCAACTCGTACATCGACCGCATCATATGCAGCATTACGACGTTGTGGCTGGCTTCGATAATAGACATGTGAAACTCGGCGTCGAGGCGGGCCTCCTCTTCCGGGTTTCGTTTCTGATGTGCGGCCTCCATCTTGTCGAACAGCACCTGAACCACTTGTAGATCGGTGTCGGAGGCGAGGCGCGCCGCGCGCTCCGCAGCCAACCCCTCCATATCCCGACGGAAGGCGAGGTAGTCGAACACAGCTTCCTGGTGGCGGGCAAAGAGCGCGACCAGAGCGGGTGAAAACGCCGACCCAAGCACATCGGCTACATAAATACCTGCACCCGCCTTAGCCGTGAGTAGTCCCTTTGCCTGTAGCAAACTGATCGCATCGCGTAGGCTGGGGCGCGACACCCGCAGCCGCTCGGCGAGTTCGCGTTCGGCCGGCAAACGCTCGCCAGGGCGCAAGATGCCGCGAAGGATCAATTCTTCGATCTGCTTTTCAACGGCGACCGACAGTTTTTCCGATTCGATGGGCCGAAAAGGCATGGTTCTCTCCTTATTGGTAAAAATATATGACCAAATAGCGTGTACGGCAATTGGTTTTGGGATGCCCAGTTCTTTGCGTAGCAGCACAGATCTACTGGCATTTTCAGGGGATAACGTATCAATATGTTGTGGATAAGTTGTTGAGGGGCGCAGATTGTGGTGGCAACAGGTTGACTCTGGGCGACCAAGACCGCCACGCTGGACGCGTTACAAGAATCAAAGGACGCTGCGTTGTGCGGTTTTCAAAGCTCCGACTGACGGGTTTTAAAAGCTTCGTCGATCCCACGGATCTCATCATTGCAGACGGGTTGACCGGCGTGGTGGGCCCGAACGGCTGCGGTAAATCAAACCTGCTCGAAGCCCTGCGTTGGGTGATGGGTGAAAATCGGCCGACGGCGATGCGTGGCGGTGGCATGGAAGACGTCATCTTTGCAGGTGCCGCGACGCGCCCGGCGCGCAATTTTGCCGAAGTCGCGTTGCATATCGATAACTCCGAACGTCTAGCGCCCGCCGGGTTCAATGATGACGATGCTTTGGACATTGTTCGGCGGATCACGCGGGACGTGGGCAGTGCCTACAAAGTGGGCGCAAAAGACGTGCGCGCGCGCGATGTTCAGATGCTTTTTGCGGATGCGTCCACGGGCGCGCATTCTCCGGCTCTCGTGCGCCAGGGCCAGATTGCGGAGCTTATCAACGCAAAGCCAAAGAACCGGCGGCGCATTTTGGAAGAAGCTGCGGGGATCTCCGGCCTCTATCAACGTCGGCACGAGGCTGAACTGAAGTTGAAAGGTGCTGAAACGAACCTGGCACGGGTCGACGATGTGATTGAACAGTTGGCCAGCCAGTTGGCGCAGCTTGCGCGGCAGGCACGTCAGGCCGCGCGGTATCGTGAGATCGGGGATGAGTTACGTCGCTCCGAAGGTATGTTGCTGTATCGCCGCTGGCGTGAAGCAGATGACGCGCGTGATTTGGCGGAGAAAGCACTGCGCGCACAGGTTTCGTTTGCAGCGCAGGCAGAGGCTGCCGTTCAGGGACTTGCCAAGGCCCGTGCCAACGCTGAAAAAGGCTTGCCACCGTTGCGTGAAGAAGAAGCCATTGCCTCCTCGGTTCTGCAGCGTTTGGCCGTGGAGCGTGACGCGCTCTCTGATCAAGAAACCCGGGCGCAATCACTGATCGACACGCTGACCGGTCGGATTGCGCAGCTTGCCCGCGATATTGAGCGGGAAGACAGTTTGAACCGCGATGCGGGCGAAACCATCGAACAGCTGGAGTGGGAAGCAAAAGAACTCCAGAAGGCATCACAGGGGCATGAAGAGGCTCTGGCAGATGCGGCTGAGGCTGCACGCGAAGCGGCGACTGTGCTGCAAACCCGCGAAGAGGATATGGCTGAGCAGACCGAAGACGTTGCGCGTTTGGCCGCACGGCATGGATCGGCGAAACGTCTGCTCGATGATAGCCAAAAGACACAATCCAAAGCCGAACAGGAAGCGGTGAAAGCGCGTGAAGCCGTCGATACGGCTCGGGCGGTACTGGCCAAATCCAGCACAGATTTTGACACTGCAACTCTTGCTGAAACGCGTGCCGTTGCCGCTGCCGCAGCTGCGGACAAGGCGCTTGTCGATGCGGATGAGGCGCGCGCAGATACGGCCGCACGAGAGGCCGAAGCGCGGGCTTTGCGCTCAGAGGCGGAAGGTGAAGTCAACGCGCTGCGCGCCGAAGCCGGCGCCTTGGCCAAGCTGTTGGAGCGCGATACCGCAGAAGGTGGGCAGATCCTTGACCGATTAACCGTCAATGCAGGGTTTGAAAAAGCCCTTGGGGCGGCTTTGGCGGATGATTTGCGCGCACCTGAAGTGGCAAAGGATGGCCCTTCGGGCTGGTCCGCTTTGCCGGATTACGAAAACGCGCAAAGCCTGCCCGAGAATGTGACGCCTTTGACAGAGCATGTTGCTGTCCCTGGTGTGCTGGCGCGGCGCATGCGCCAGATCGGTCTTGTTGTCGCAGCAGACGGTCCTGCACTGCAACCACTGTTGAAACCAGGGCAGCGGCTCGTTTCTTTGGAAGGGGATCTTTGGCGGTGGGATGGATTTCGTGCTTGGGCCGAAGATGCGCCTTCGGCTGCAGCGCTGCGCCTTCAACAACTGAACCGTCTTGAGGCACTAAAGCAGGAGCTGGAGCACGCCAGCCAAAAAGCCGAAGGCGCGCGTGCCGCGCATGAGAGCCTGACGGCTCGGCTTGTCCGTCTTACGCAAGAAGACGCCGCGGCCCGCGAAGCGCGAAAATCGGCGGACCGTCTTGTGGCTGAAGCGGGGCGCGCGCTCAGCCGGGCTGAAGCGGACCGGAACCTCACACAAGGGCGGTTGGAATCCCTCGGGCTGGCCGTGACGCGCCACGAAGAAGAGGCGATGGCGGCGCGGAGCCGGGTCAAAGAAGCGGAGCGAGCGCTGTCAGAACTCGGTGATCTAGCCGAGTCGCGCGCGCAGGTGGAAGCGATCCGTACGGCGGTTGAAGCCAGCCGCATCACCATGATGACACGACGCTCTGCGCATGATGAATTGCGGCGTGAGGGCGAAGCGCGCACTAAGAGGTCTCAAGAAGTCGTCAAGGAGCTGAGCAACTGGCGGTATCGTCTTGAGACGGCTGAAAAACGCAGCACGGAACTGATGGAGCGCAAGACATCTGCAAAAGCCGAACTTGGCATCGCGCAGGCCGCGCCGGAAGAGATCGCGGAAAAGCGTGCGCATCTCAGCGCTTCGATCACGACAGCAGAAGCCCGCAAAGCCCATGCATCGGATGATCTGTCCAAAGGGGAGGCTACTCTGCGCGAGGCAACCATGGCGGAACGCGATGCAGAACGGCATGCCTCCGAAGCGCGAGAGGCGCGTGCGGGGGCAGAAGCGCGGGCGGATGCGGCCAAGGAAACGGTCGCGTTGGCCGCCGAACGGATTGCGGATGATAGTCAGGTGACGCCAAGTCAGCTTTTGACGCAGCTTGATGCGACCCCGGGCGACATGCCGCGCGCCGAAGCGCTGGAAGCGGAGGTCAATCGTCTCAAACGCCAGCGCGATGCGCTGGGGGCGGTAAACCTGAGAGCGGAAGAAGACGCTAAGGAAGTCCAAGCCGAGCATGACATGCTGTCCAAGGAAAAGTCTGACTTGGAAGAAGCGATCAAGACGCTGCGTGGCGGGATCGCGAGCTTGAACAAAGAGGGACGTGAACGTCTGCTGACGGCCTTTGAGCAGGTCAACACGAACTTTTCGATGCTCTTCACACACCTCTTTGGCGGCGGAGAGGCGAATCTGGTCATGGTGGAAAGTGACGACCCACTGGAAGCTGGCCTTGAAATCATGTGTCAGCCGCCCGGCAAGAAGCTCTCGACGCTGAGCCTGTTGTCAGGGGGCGAACAGACACTCACGGCGATGGCGTTGATCTTTGCGGTATTCCTTGCGAACCCAGCGCCGATCTGCGTGCTGGACGAGGTGGATGCACCGCTGGATGACGCGAATGTCACCCGCTTTTGTGATTTGCTTGACGAAATGTGCCGACAAACTGAAACGCGCTTTCTGATTATTACGCACCACGCCGTGACCATGGCGCGGATGGATCGGCTTTTTGGCGTTACCATGGCAGAACAAGGGGTGAGCCAGTTGGTGTCTGTTGATCTCAAGAATGCGGAGACGCTTGTCGCTTGATGGCATGCGACTGCAGTGCTTGGTCACTAAATTGTGTCGGGTGTTCTGGCACAATATCGCTAAGCTGAGCGCCATGCGACTGCCATTCATTTTGCTTTTTTGCTGTGCAGCGACCTCTGCTCTGGCTGGTGATTGGGCCGTGCGGAGTGACGATCGCGTGTTGTCGCATGCTGAAGTTCAAGATCTGATTTCTGGAAAAATTCTTATTTTCTATGATGATGGCCAATCGAAATACTCTGCGGGTGGGGCCTATTCCTATACCTACGCGTCAGGCGAAAGCGCATTTGGCACCTACAAAATCGTGCAAGACGGTACGATCTGCATTGCCTATCGCAATGGTTTTGAGCGATGCGACCGTTACGTCGAGAGTGATCGCAACATCGTTCTTTTGACACAAGATGGTTTGCGTTTTCCGGTGCGGCCATCTGGAAAAAAATGACCCTACAAGACGAAGTGTCTTGAAGGGTCTTTGAGGCCGAAAACTACCTGAATGTTTAAGTCCTACGCAAATCTACGAATTGCGGAACAACAAACTGTAAATGGCGCGATCTTAAAGCATGCTGAGTAGCTTTGCAGTGGGCCAGGCATCGGCAGGCAGCCCCAGCCGCGCCTGTTCTTTCTGGACGGAGATCCGCGTGCGCGCACCGAGTATCCCATCAACTTTGCCCACGTCATGCCCGCGCGATTGCAGCTTGCGTTGCAACGCTACCATTTGGTCTCCGTTCAGGCCTTTCTCAGGCTTGCCGCGCTCCATCTTCGGGGCTCCCTCGACCAGAGTTGCAAAATAGGCCGCTGTGACCACGTATGTAAAGCTCTGGTTCCAATCGAAGTAGACGTTGAAGTTTGGATACGCGATGAAAGCCGGCCCCTTGTGCCCCTGTGGCAAAATAATTGACGCCTTCAGGTTGCCTTTCAAGGCGCCGCTGCGGGGTTTGACGCCCATAGAGGCCCACTGTTTTGCCGTCTTGGTGATGTGGATGCCTGTCTGACTCCAATCGAAATTGGAGGGCATGCGTACTTCCTGCAGCCAGGGATCCCCTGCGCGCCATCCGAACTTTTTTAGCATGGCGCCACCAGAGACAAGCGCGTCAGGAGCGGACGACTTCAGGCGCACATGTCCGTCTCCATCCCCGTCCACACCGCTTTCCAGAATGTCACGCGGCAGTTTTTGCAGCATGCCAATTTCGCCAGCCCAAGCGCCGGTTGTTGTCGCGGGCTCGAAATCACCGCGTTCATAAAGTTCCAGTGCAGCGAATACTTGCGGTCGGAACAGGTTAGGGCGGCGGCAGTCGTGTGCCAGCGTCACCAGAGCATTGGCTGTGTTGAAATCGCCCTGATAAGTGCCATAAGCTGTTTCAAAAGCCCAGAACGCCAGTATCACACCACGGGACACACCATAGCGCTGTTCGATTTGATCAAAGATCGCATCATATTGTTTACCGAGTTTCTGTCCCTTCTTGAGGCGCGCGTCTGAGATCAGATTACTTGAGAAATCCAGAAACGGTCGTTGGAACATCCCCTGATTGCGGTCAGCGCGCAGAACACTTTGGCTTTGTTGCACACCAGAAAAAAATCTATCTACCGACGCGCGATCATGTCCGTTGCTCACGGCTTCGGCCTTCATGGCCTGAATGAAACTGGGGAAACTGCCGCCACAAGCGGCAATTCCTGAGGTGGGGATCAGTGCAAGAGCAAGCACGCAAAAGAGGGCTGGAAATCGCATCGGAGCCTCCGGGTTACAAGGTGACGAGTGCTATCAGGGCAGATAGGGCGAGCAGGATCGCCCATGCTTTCCACAACATGATTACTGTTTCGTCAATGTCCTTTGTTCCTAAGGTTTTTCGTCCTGTGGGGTTCACCCAGGGAAAATCCCGCATTTGACCGTCATAGGCGCGCGGTCCGGCGAGCGCGACTCCAAGGGCGCGCGACATTGCAGCTTCTGGCCAACCAGCATTTGGAGAGCGATGTAATCGTGCGTCTGCAGCGATTCCTATCACGTCACGGATACGACCCACAGCGGCAATAACCAACGCCGTCACACGGGCGGGGATCAGGTTCATAAGGTCATCTGTACGCGCTGCAGCCCATCCGAAAGCCTCGAACCGTTCCGTTCGGTAGCCAATCATGCTGTCTGCCGTATTGACCATCTTGTAGGCAATCAATCCAGGGGCACCTGCGATGAGGAACCAGAAGGCAGGTGCAAAGACGCCATCAGACAGGTTTTCTGCCGCACTTTCGATGGCAGCACGTGAGATCTGGGTTTCGTCCATGTGCGCTGTATCCCGGCTGACGATCATGGAGACTGCGTAGCGGCCGCTGACAAGGTCACGGCGCAATCCTTTTGACACGGCTTTGACGTGCTGGCTCAGGGACTTTTGTGCGAGCAAAACGGCAGCCGCCAGTGTTTCAGCGATGGGGCCCAGTTTTGCGAAAAATAGGCCAACGCACACTGCGAAGGCAAGGATGAACACCAAGCAAAAGCATCCCTTCAGACGCCGATGTTGCCCATGATTCATCGCGCGTTCAGTGGCCGCGATGAGCCGTCCCATCAAAACTGCTGGATGCGGAATTCGAGACCAAAGCCAGCCTGGTTCTCCCAGGAAGGCGTCCAAAATGAGGGCACAGCATAGCGCGAATGACAGGGTCAATTGCGAACTGCCCGAGTAGATAATTTGGGGTGGTAACCTATCATTATTAGCGGCGACGTATCCGTAAGATGAAGATTGCGAGCATCATGGTAAACGATTCGCATTGCGCCACCCTGAACTGTTTTTGTGATCTTGTTGTTTTCACGTTCTCGTGTTTCAAGGGGCAATAATCCCTCCATTTGCAGGCTATTCGGCGCAATTTCGCGCCAATCCCAAAGGCCGAAAGCGGAATTCAGCCGGTTCTTTGAGGCAGGGTCGGTCGATTAACAATTGCGATATTCTTTTAACCGTTTCTTAATCATTCCAAGCGCCAAATGTCGTTGCGCCCTCACAACTTAGCACGTTCCTGAACGGAGATCCCATGAGAGTCTTGATCGTGGAAAGCGAACACGGTTTGGCAATGATCTGGCAGCGTCATCTGCAACGTCTGGGAATGACGGTGTCGCGGGCGTGTGGGCAGCAGGATGCGATTGAACATCTGAGCACGGAAGAAACAGATGTCATCATCATGGACTTGCTGCTTTCCGATGGATCAGCGCTGGCCGTTGCGGATTATGCAAGCTACAGGCTTCCGGACGCGCAAGTGATTTTCGTTACGAACACTTCGTTCTTTTCTGATGGATCGATCTTTTCATTTGCGCCGAACGCTTGTGCATTCGTCCAAAGTGCAACCCCACCCGAAGATCTTGCGGCCTTGGTGGAGCACTATGGTCCAGCGGAAGATGTAAGCCCCTAGGAAAGCTGGTACGTACGGCAGGAAATCGGAGCGCAGCAATGCTCCAGCGGCGCGCCTGCGGCGCATACCATTCTTGATTGGCGCACGCGCCAACGGTTTTTGCACATCATGCGTATTCAGCCGCGACCATGTGGCGCGTAAAGGTCCAGATCCGGATTGATCGGGATGATCCGGTTTGGATTGATGCTATCGTGGCTGTAATGGTAGTGCCGTACGATGTGATTGAAATTGACCGTCTCTGCGATGCCGGGCAGTTGAAAGAGGGCGCGGGTATAGTCCCAGAGGTTTGGGTAATCTATGAGGCGCCTGCGATTACACTTAAAATGTAAGTGGTAGACTGGATCAAAGCGCACCAGCGTTGTGAACAAGCGCCAGTCGGCTTCGGTGATCTGCTCGCCTAACAGAAAGCGTTGCTGTGACAGCCTGTCTTCGAGCCAATCCAGCGTGTCGAACAAAGGAATAACAGCGGCGTCATAAGCGGCCTGGGACGTTGCGAACCCTGCCTTGTAAACCCCATTGTTCACTGTGTCATAGATGCGCTGATTGATCGGTGCTATCGCTTCACGTGTCTCTTCAGGCCAGAAATCCTGCGTGTCGCCGGTGATATCATCAAAGGCTGTGTTGAACATGCGGATGATCTCGGAACTTTCGTTCGACACAATGGTTTCGCTGGCTTTGTCCCATAGGATCGGGATGGTTACCCGCCCTGTGAAGGTTGGTGCTGCGCGTGTGTAAAGTTCTCTGGCAAACCGCGAGCCATAGAGCGTATCACCTGTTGCGCCTAAGTCGTCCTTGGTAAAGATCCAGCCATCCTGCAGCATGTCCGGGTGGACAGCAGATATTGTGATGTGGTCTTTCAGTCCTTTCAGGCTGCGAAAAATCAACGTTCGGTGTGCCCAGGGGCAAGCATACCCCACATAGAGATGGTAGCGTCCCGATTCGGCTTTGAACCCGTCCGTTCCGGAAGAGCCTGCGGATCCGTCCTTGGTCACCCAGTTGCGGAACAGCGCATCCTGACGTTTGAACGCACCTTCGGCGTTTTTGGTGTCATACCAAGCGTCGTGCCAGATACCGTCGATCAAAAGACCCATCGTTCATACTCCTTCTCTCGCATTTCCACTCTATCGAGACACCTTTCGAAAAGACATTAGAGTGGCGCGCGCAAGTGCACTGCGCGGATGCACAGAATCCGCCTGCGCGCAAAACTTGTCTTGCATTTATGGAAAATAAACCCAACTCTGCGATCTTGGGGGCGTCAGGAGTATTGTGTTGTGGAAGCGTTATTTTCCAAGGAAATTCAATCGGGTCTGGATCAGGTACGCATTGAAAGTTTGAAGAAGTCTTCGCGGCTGAGAGTCAGCTTCGGTGGGGACGTCAAACCGGTTCTTCGAATGTGGAAGAAAGGTTTTGCAATGGAGGCCTCAGCGCCTGCATTGCGCGGGTGTGTCGACCTTGATGACGGCAGCATCCATCTCTTTCAGTGCTTGATCGTCACCAGCGAGGAAGACGCGGGCGAACGCCGATATGAATTCAAGCGTGCCACGGCCGTAGCCGAAAACCCCGCAGTGGATTTCGAGAGACGCGAGAATGCGCCAGTCGCCTTGATCGGGATAAGCCGCGCTACTGAAGATCGCTGAAGGCGTCACGCAGCCGCGCACAGGCTTCTTCGACGCGGGCGCGTTGTGTCGCGAGGTTGAACCTCAGGTAGGTCTCTCCGCCCGGGCCAAATGTGGGGCCATCGCTTGGGGCGATCTTCGCTTTTCCCATTACACGCTCGGCGATTTCTGCATGATCCATCCCGGTGCCTGCAAAATCCACCCACGCAAGATAGGTCGCTTGCAGCGGCATAGACGTGATGCCAGGAATATCCGCAATCGTGGCGTCGAAAATTTTGCGGTTCGTGTCCAGATGTTCGATTTGCGCATCGACCCAAGCGGCCCCTTCTGGCGAATACGCAGCGGTGATCATCGTGATTGCCAATGCACTCGGCTTGTAGTCCAGCGCAGCCAGTCGTTTCTGCATGGCTGCGCGTAACGTCGCGTCCGGAATGATCATGTTGCCTGTTCGTTGTCCGGCAATGTTAAACGTCTTAGAGGCAGCCGTCAGCAATACCAGTCGATCGGTGACATCTGGGGCTGCAACATGCATCGGCACAAATGTGTTACCGGCAAAGACCAGGTCGTGGTGGATTTCGTCTGAAACCAGAATCAAATCGTTGCGCGCCGCAAAATCGGCAATCGAACGGAGTTCTTGCGCTGTCCAAACGCGGCCTGTGGGGTTTTGGGGCGAGCACCAGATCAACATTTGTTCACTGCCATCCAGACGCGCCTGTGCGTCGTCGAGATCCAGCGCATATGTATCACCATCACGCACAAGCGGGCAGGCTACGACCTCGCGTCCGGCTTTTTCGATCTTGTTACGAAACTCGTGGTAAACCGGGTTGAACGTGACGATCCGTGCGCCGGGATCCGTCCAGACGTCAATGCACATCGCGATCGCATTCCCCAGCCCCTGCGAGGTCAAAATCCACGATGTGTCAATCTCCCAGCCGTGGCGCTCCTGCATCCACCAGCGGATCGCGTTCAGATAGTCGTCGTGCGTGTTCTTATAGCCAAAAACACCATGGTCCGCCGCTTTGCGCACTGCATCGATCACACAAGGCGCTGTGGCGAAATCGCTGTCAGCCGTCCACATGGCAAGACCGTCATCCGGCGATACGCCATAGAGCTTCTCCATCAGGTCCCATTTGGTGCTATGCGTGCCACGGCGTTCGATGGGATCGTTAAATGACATGGGGTGCTCCTGTTTGCCCGCTCAAGTGGAAACTAGCGGGAAATGCTGCGGGCGCAAGACCAAGTCGAGTTGCACAGACGCGCCTCTTGGCATAAATGATCCCGCATGAAACGGAACATCATATTGCACCCAGATCCGCGTTTGAAAAAAATGTGCGACCCCGTAACGGACATGAGCGATGACCTGCGCTCCCTTGCCGATGATATGCTCAAGACAATGTATGAAGCGCCGGGTATCGGGCTTGCGGCACCTCAGGTCGGTATTTTGCAAAGGCTCATTGTGCTCGATTGTATCAAGGATGCAGACGACACGCCGCGTCCGCTGGTGATGTTCAATCCGGAAGTGATCTCGCATTCCGACGAAACCAACGTCTATGAGGAAGGGTGCCTGTCGATCCCGGACCAGTTTGCGGATGTCACGCGGCCGTCAGAAGTGGAAGTCCGTTGGATGGACCGCGACGGCGCTGAGCAGTCCGAAGTCTTTGATGGGCTCTGGTCGACCTGCGTGCAGCATGAAATCGACCACCTGGATGGGAAGTTGTTCATCGATTATCTCAAACCGCTGAAACGCCAGATGATCACGCGCAAGATGGTGAAGCTCAAGCGCGAACTGGCCCGTACATGAGCATACGCGACATCCTGTGCTGGCCAGACCCGCGCTTGCGCACGGTATGTGCGCCTGTCGCCGAGGTGACGGAGGATGTGCGCAAATTGGCCGCCGATATGCTGGAGACAATGTACGCTGCGCCTGGCCGCGGGCTCGCTGCGCCGCAGGTCGGTGTGCTGGAGCGGCTCTTTGTGATGGACACCTCCTGGAAAGAGGCGGAGCCGACGCCGCAGGTTTTTATCAACCCGCTGGTATCACCAATCGGTGATACGCATGTTTCGCAATATGAAGGATGCCTTTCGCTGCCAGGTATCGCAGTTGACGTTTCGCGCCCCGACAAGGTGCACCTACGCTGGACTGACCTTGAAGGGCGCGCGCAGGAGGCCGCGTTCGATGGTTTCGCAGCGGCTTGTATTCAGCACGAAGTCGATCATCTCGATGGCAGAGTCACGCTGGATCATGTAGATGAGGAGCGGCGTGCCTCACTGATCGCGCAGTATCAGCAGGCCGCCACGTGACGGTCAGGCCTTTTGTCATGTGGCCGGATGCGCGACTGCGCAGACCTGCAGCACAGGTTGACGAGGTCACCGAAGAGATCCGCACCCTTTGGAACGATATGATCGAAACAATGGATGCAATGCCAGGTGTAGGCCTCGCAGCCCCGCAGGTGGGCGTTCTGCTGCAAGTCGCGGTTGTCGATGCTTCCGATGCGCGAAACCGGCGGATCCGCATGGCCAATCCCGAGATGATTGATGCTTCCGCGATCATGAATGACCATGAAGAAGCGAGTCCAAATTTACCTGGTGTCTATGCCAAAGTGCGGCGCCCGCGTGGCGTGTCAGTGCGTTTCATGGATGAAAGCGGCGTCTATGTGCGGCGTGATTTTGTCGGGCTTGAGGCAACGAGCGTGCAGCATCAGATCGACCATTTGCAGGGCAAGATGTACTTCGATCGCCTCAGCAAGGTGAAGCGCGACATGCTGCTTAAGCGCGCGCGCAAGAAGAATGGGTAAATCGATGCGTATTGTTTTTATGGGCACGCCTGCGTTCTCGGTGCCGGTGTTAGATGCTTTGGTTGGAGCAGGTCACGAAATCGCATGCGTCTACTGTCAGCCACCCAGACCGGCAGGGCGCGGCAAGAAAGATCGCCCCAGTCCCGTTCAGCTGCGTGCCGAGGCACTGGAGCTGCCCGTGCGAACGCCCGTTTCGCTGAAAAACGTGGCCGCGCAGCAAGAATTTGATAAACTCAACGCAGATGTAGCCGTTGTGGTGGCCTATGGGTTGATCTTGCCACAGGCCATTCTGGATGCGCCTTTACAAGGATGTCTCAATATTCATGCAAGCCTGTTGCCGCGCTGGCGGGGGGCTGCGCCCATTCACCGTGCGATCCTGGCAGGAGATTCAGAAACCGGTGTGTGCATCATGCAGATGGACGCAGGGCTCGACACTGGTGCGGTGTTGCAACGCTCAGAGATCAGCATCAAACCAGAAGAAACCACCGCCGAACTGCACGACAGGCTGAGCACGTTAGGCGCGCAACAGATCGTTGATGTTTTGGAAGCACTGCCTGCGCTGAAACCCGAACCACAGCCTGATACAGGTGTGACTTATGCCGCGAAAATCGACAAGGCCGAGGCGCGGGTCGATTGGCGCCAGCCTGCCGAGGCTGTGGATCGTCAGATCAGAGGCCTGTCGCCGTTCCCTGGTGCCTGGACGCAACGGGAGGGGACGCGGATCAAATTGCTCGCATCGCGCGTCGGTACGGGCGATGGTGCGCCCGGTGCCGTGCTGCTGGATCCCTTGCGAGTGGCGTGTGGCAACGGCTGTGTTGAACTTATTTATCTGCAACGCGCTGGAAAAGGCGCGCAGGATGCGCAGACTTTTCTGAACGGCTGGCCACTTGAGGCGGGCGTAATATTTGGGGGAGAAAGCTGATGTTCCCGGTTTTGATCGGCACCGTCGTGATCGCTGGCCTCGTTGGATTTGTGTCTGAAAAGACCAATTTCACAGGCAATGGCTATGTCCCAAGCATTGTGATCTGCATTGGGGGTGCGTTCATGATGTATTTTGTGACGCTGATGTTCGGTATTGGCTTTCGCAGTCCTGGCATCAACGCCATTGCCGCATCTATCGGTGCGTTAATTATCGTGCCAACCCACTGGCGGAAGTAGGTTTCATTCGGCGGGCGCAGGGCGGGAGAGGCTTTCTTCGTCTTCAACCGGTGCTCGTACGCAGAGCCGCAAAAGCGGCGGCACGGTCAGCAAGGTGAGAAACGCGGACATCGACAATCCACCAACAACCACTGCACCCAGACCCCGGTAGAGTTCCGAGCCTTCGCCGGGGAAGACCACCAACGGGAGCATCCCGAAAACCGACGTAAGCGTAGACATGAAAATTGGACGGATCCGGTTTCGGGTGGCTTCTTCGATAGCATCTATGGGGGCCATGCCTTCGTCACGCAGATGGTAAAGGGTTTGGTGCACGATCAGGATGGCGTTGTTCACGACGATCCCGACAAGGATGATGAACCCAAGCAGCGTGAGCATGTCGAGCGGTTGAGTCTGGAAGGTGTTGAGCAATGCCAGTCCCCCCACGCCGCCCGCTGCAGCCACCGGGACAGAGATCAGGATGACCAAGGGCAGCACGAAGCTCTCAAAGAGGATCGCCATGACGAGGAAAACGATAACGAGGGCGACCGCAAGATTGATCTGAATAGCTTCCCACGTCTGGATAAGCTGGTCGGCGGTGCCCGAGACAGTCATTCTGACCCCTGTCGGCAGGCCCTGTTTTTCGAGCGGGGCAACGACTTCGTTTTGTAACAGCTCGACAGCAGCTTCGAGCGGCAGCGCGTCAGAAGGGCGTATCTCGAGCGTGACGGTTCGCAGCCGGTCACGATGGCGGATTTCGGTGGGACCGGCAGTGACCAGCACATCAGCAAGGGCGGAGACAGGGACAATCTGACCAGAGGGCGTCACAACGGGATAATTGCCAATGTCCTGCGTGCGTTTTTCAAGCTGCAACCCGGGGTCGCCCTTGAGCATGAGATTGATGCGTTCAGAACCTACGGTGATCTCAGCAACACGAAGACCGTCGTTGAATGCGTCCACGGTCAGCGCAAGATCGGACGTCGTCAATCCAGCATCCGCGAGGCGCAATCGATCCGGCACCAGGCGCACTTCGGGCGCGCCGAGTTCTAGCCCGGGGATCGGGCGGAACTGGTGCCCCTCGGAGCGCGGTAGCAATTGACCTATCGAACCGGCTGCCTGCCCTGCGACACCAAGGATCTCGTTCAGGTCCTGACCCGAGATGTTCAACTCGATCGTGCGTCCACCGCCAACACCGCGTCCAAAGAGCGAGGGCTGTGTCATAAAGCCGAAGGTCCCCGGCTCGGCAAATATCGGGCGGGACAGCACAGGGATCAGCGCACCCGCACGGGACCCGTCAACAGCGGAGGCGCCAACGAAACTTGCACCCGGACGGGCCACGAAGAAGAAGTTATCAATCGTTGGTGTACCGTCCTCGGTCTGTGTTTCTGGCGCAGCTTCCCACAAGGGTTGCGCGACGGCTTCGATGCGCTGCGCAATCGTTTGTGTGGTGTCCAGATTGTAGCCCGGTGGTGGGATGAGCAGACCGAAAACCAAGTTGCGATTGCCCTCCGGTAGGTATTCTAAGCGGGGTAAGAAGGTGATGGTGGCGATGGCCGCCCCACCAGCGATCAATCCGACCATGAGGAGACCGAGCGCACGGAACCGAACGGTCATGCGCACATATGCCATCACCATGCCATGAAAGCCGCCCGCAAGATGGTCTAAGCCCCAGATGCTAATTTTCTTTTGTTCGCCTTTCGTCAGAAGGCGGCTGGCCAGCGCCGGGATGACTGTTACAGCGACGATAAGTGACAATAGGACGGAGACTGAAATCGCCACGGCGATATCGCGAAAGAGCTGCCCCGCCTCAAGTTGCATGACGAGGATTGGAACAAAGACGAGCACGGTCGTCAGGGCCGAAACAAGGATGGCTCCCCAGACTTGCTGCGCACCGAGATAGGCCGCTTCGCGCCGGGATTTGCCCTGTTCTCGAAGGCGGTAGATATTTTCAAGTACAACGATGGCCGCATCGACGATCATGCCCACCGCAAAGGCGATGCCCGCTAGCGAGATCACATTGAGCGTCCGGCCAGTTGCTGCCATGGCGACGAAAGTGGCCACGATACTGACCGGGATCGCAAGCGATACCACAAGCGTGGCACGAGGGCTGCGCAGAAAGGCCAGCAAGACGATGGCAGCCAGCGCACCGCCGATCCAGATGTTTTGGCTTACGAGACTGATCGCACCGTTGATGTAGATGGTTTCGTCGTAGGCCTGACGCATGTTCAGGCCCGCATCTGCAACGGGTCCCTCAGCGAGTTCGGCGAGCACTTCCTGCACACCCGCCATAGTTTCGATCACATTGGCGCCGGGTTCGCGCACGATATTGAATGCGAGTCCGGGTTGGCCGCGAAACCGAAGGCGTGAATCTGGATCCTGATAGGCAAAGTCCACGTCTGCGACGTCACCAACGCGTACGCGTCCGGAACCGCCCGATCCAATGTCCGACCGCAGAACGACTTCCTCGATGGAGGCAACCGTGTTCAGATTGCCCTCGGCGCGTACCACATAGCGCCGCTTGCCTTCTTCGACATCACCGGCAGACAGCGAAATATTTTCGCTTTGCAGGATGCGCACGACCTCGGGTACTGTCAGGTCAAAACGGGCCAGCCGTCGTGGATCCACAACCACCTGTAATTCCTGTGTAACACCGCCAAAAACGTTGACGGCAGACACACCTTCGATCCGCTCGATCCGATCCTGAATGACGTCCTCCACAAAGTCGCCATAGGTCGGAATGCTGCGCGTATTGCCTTCTTGCGCAGTCAACAGCACCCAGGCAATCGGACTGTCATCGGACCCTGATGTATCCAGCGTTGGCTCGCCTGCCTCGTCAGGATAATCTCCCACCCGGTCAAGACGGTTGGAGACCAGCAGCAAGGACTGGCTCATATCGGCGCCGACGCCAAATTCCAGCGTGACTTCAGCCTCACCAGTACGTGCGCGCGATGTCATGATCTCCAACCCGTCAAGACCACGCAGCGCTTCCTCCTGCGGATTGACAATCTCGCGCTCGACTTCGGTGGGCGCGGCCCCAGGCCAGTTTGTGGTTATGACGACAACGGGTTTGCGTACATCCGGTGCGAGTTGGATCGGAATGCGAGATACGGCCAGCAGGCCAAAAAGCACCGCCATGATGACAGCAGCGATCACGGCAATGGGTCTGTCGATGGCAAATCGGATGAAGTCCATGCCGCTCTCCTAGTTGCTCGCTGTCATGGGGGCGATGTCCTGTCCGGGACGCAGACGTTCGTTGCCGCGTGTGACCACGATATCGCCATCGGTCAAACCGGAAAGCACTTCAAAACGGTCCCCCAAGGCGACACCGATTTCCACCGGACGTGGCTGCGCTTTGCCCTCGGCCTCGACAAAGACAGTCCAACCACCGCGCGCCTGCACCAACGCGTCCTTGGGCACGGAAAGCACCTCACGCGGGGCGCTGATGGGGATGTTTACGGTAATAGACTGCCCGATCGCCAAACTTTCCAGCGCGAGGAGCTGTTCAGACGTGAACCGGACCGGGCGCGTGCGGGTTGCGGTGTCTTCTACTGGAAGCAACACACGGACATCCAGCAACAAGTTTTCGCCCGTTTCCGTATACCCTTCCACTGTCAGCCCGGGCTTGAGCACCGTGATGTATTTTGAAGGCACACTGGCTTCGATCTCGATGGATCCGATGTCAAGCAATGACACAACCGCTGCACCCGATGCGATGAACTCGCCAGGATTGACGTCCACGTCCAGAACAATGCCTGAAAACGGTGCAGTTATTTCCGTGCGTGCAAGCTGATAGCGGGTTTCCGCAAGCGTCGCCTCAGCGGTCTTTACCCGCGCCTGTGCTTCTGCGAGCAGACCTTGTGCCTGAAAGAAACCACTTTGGGCTTCGTCAAATCGGCTGCTGGAGAAGGAGGCCGTGTCGCGCAAACCTTCGACCCGCGCCAGCGCATTCTTAGCCTGATCGAGCTGTGACCGGGCAATCGTGATCCCGGCGGTTGCTTCGGCAAGCTGCGCTTCTGCCTGACGGGCCAGAATTTCGAGAAGCTCGGTGTCGAGATGCGCCAGAATATCACCTGCTTCAACAATCGCACCTTCCAGCACCATCACCGCGTCCACAGTTCCGGAAATGCGGCTCGCAATAGTACCTTCGCGGGCGGTTACGACTTCTGCAAACAACGGGACCGTTTCAGAGATTACCTGAATTTCGACAGTTTCAACGCCCACAGACGCGGGACCGCCTTGTGCAGCGGCGTGCTGTGGCAAAAGAAAAACTGCACATGCGGCCCACGTGCAAAACACGCCACGGAGATTCGAAAAAACAAACATAAAACAGACCTTTGGCGCGGGGATGTTGTCCTTCTAAACTACTTAGTTTGTTTTTTCACGCATCAAATGATCTTAGGTTCTGCGCCACGTGCAAAAGGTTGTGATCGGTCATTTTATGGGCTGTTCTTCCGATCCCTTGAGATTCTGATGTAATCAGGCAGATACTGGACTGCGCCTTCGGTGAAAACCGCACACCTAGTTCAGCAATATGGAAAATTTTTGAGCGTTGAGGTCCTTAGTGGGTTCGTTCGGCACTGGGTCGTTGTAAACGAACTGCATAACTCAAAGAGTGCATATATGTGCGATGGCTTCCATCGTCGAAGTGTCAAACCGTGCAAGAAAGGACTCCAAATCGGAATGGTGTTCCGCTTCTAACGCGCGCAGAACGGTATGGCCTTTTTTGGAGCGCTGCGCCCGCAACGAGCTGAAAGACCAGGTTGCCATGCTCAAGCGTCATATCCGTGTGCGCGCATGCCGGCCCGCCCGATGAGGAATGTTGGCAGTCGCGAGTGCAGCCCACGAAGTCTCGCGCCCGATGATGACTTCCCGTAAGCAGGTCGTGTTCAAGCCCGAACGTTAACTTGTTCTCGATCCAGTTTGGATCTTCCTAGTGCATCACAAGCCGTTTTCTCAAGGCGCACTGCGCATTGGCCCATGCTGCTGGCCGATTTTGAAACTACTTAGGAGCACATCCGTTGATCCCGCTCAGACACGATGTAGAGCACGTACCCACTGGTGACGCCTTATCCGATGGCGATGAAAAGGCAGCAAGGTTTTACGCTCGCTTTCCTCTTTAACGTAGGAAGCTTGTGTCTCCTGACGCATCGACAACCCCCATTGACGAATACGTTGTCTCTATCCGTGATCTGTCCGCACTGTCCGGGCGTGGAATTCGGTCTAGTTTGTTTCCAAACCAAAGGAGAGAATAATGAAAGCTCAGATTTTTGTAGCGCTCGCGCTGACCTGTGCCACGCCCGCCATGTCGGATGTGGTCGTGCAATTTGATGAGGGCGCACCGAAAGACCGCTTTACTATCTCAAACACAGGAACCTGCCCGTTGGGCAACGTGACAGTTGTTTTGGATCTTGGCGCTTCCGCTGCGGGTCTGATTTTTGATGTCACGAGTTCGGGTGCGGGTGTATCGGTTTTTCAACCGCTAGAGCTGGTCGCCGGTGCTGAGTATCTTGCCAGCGTACCCGAAGTGAAAGACGGCGACACCCGTCTGGAACTTCCGCTGACCGCTTTGGCGCCAGGTGGACGTATCGCTTTTACAATTGACGTAGATGATACGGCAGGGACATCCGAAACTATGGTCACCGGTAGTGAGATGGCAGGCGCGACGGTGTCGATCCAGCCTCAGGCAGGAGGTAACGAAGCCGTCTTTTCCAGCACTCCAATCGCCACCGTGACCTACAATAGCTGCAGCGCGTGAGACTTCTGAACATGCCGGACGAGAGGACGCTCGGCGTTTAGGTTTTAGCTTCGGTTCTGCGGCGCCGCATCAAGAGTGTTCCGCCGAGCGCCGTCAAAAGCATCAGTGCAGGCGCGGGCAGTGGGACTGGTTGTAGCCGGTAAGTGTTTGAAATCGCCTCGGCGGCCAAATCAGCCAGTATCCCATGCGCAGCTGCGGTAGGATGTATGGTATCAAAATACAGAAAGCCTGTGCAGTCAGCCGTAGCCGGATCAACTGAAAACAGGCAGGCGTCTTCAACGTTTGTGATTCCCGCAGCGGCCAGACGATCTGTATCCGATAGCGCACTAAAGAAATCTACGTAGGAAACGGTCACTCCAGCGGCCCGCAGGCCTTGGATGTAAAGCTCCAAGAGGTTGTTGTACTGCATGGCGGCGGTGCTCAGCCCAGCACCCAGCGCTGCGCCCGCGCCATCGAACTGTGGAATGGCGGCAAAGTTTGGCAGGTTCATGATCAGAAAGTCATTTACCCCTTCATCCACCAGGCCATTGATATTGCTGCTTACCGACGCGAATGTGTTTGCAACAACGCTTGCCAAGCCGACTTCTGGCGATACGCCTCCTGTGGCAATCGCGAGGGATGTGTCCAGAAAGTCGTTGCCGCCAATGAACACGGTGACCAGCGGATCGCTGCCCCAGTCGTCCTTGCGATCAAGAAGACCGCCTTGTCCGTCGATGTACTTTGGCGCAGTGCCTGTGATCGTTGTCGCTTCTTCAGGTGCTGATGGGTTCAGATTGAACGAAAAAGATGTGTTGAAAAGAGGATCCGCATCAATCTGAGCGCCAAGATCCGGGACGCTAACACCATTTTCTGTTGCTCTGGCACCTCCAAATGACAGGTTCGCTGTTGTTTTGCCCGCAGCTGCAAAAGCATCATTGAAACGCTTTGCCCAGGTGAAGCCATCCGAGGCCACGCCGGGTTGTTGCAGCGGGGAGGATGGTGGAAATACGATGGGAGTGTCTTGTTGGGCGTTGATTGTCAGTGCCATCACTGCGGCGTTCTGATTGTCCGACAGACTGTCACCCAAGACCCAGAAGCTCGAAAACGGATCGGTGATTGTTGTCGCCTGCACGGGCATTGCCAAAAGCGCAGCGGCGCTCGCGATTGCAAAGTATCTCATCTGCGCATTCCTCTCAAACTGCGTTACGGATCATCCGTGCTTTATAGCAACCCTAGCATGTAGGGCGGGAACGTCTATCGACGAGACGTGCGCTGGCGTAAAGTCACCTTGGGGCATTCAAGCAGCGCATGAACTTATTTGGCGCTTGGCAGCACGGCGGGTCACATATTGTCTTTCTCCGCCATGGCGCTGCCAGTTGCTTTGCATTCAGGCGCTCGAACCAAAGCGACGCGTAAAAATGTGTCCGGCGCCCAAGCAATTGGCTGATGTTCAACATGATTTGGCAGCTATTCAAAAGGCACAGGGCGAAATGCTCCATTATGTATTGGGTGTCGACAGGGCCAAGGTCCTGCGCGCCTTGGGTCACCTAGCGCCTACCGGTCCCGCTCGATCCAAGGAACTGGGGAAGGAGTGGAGTATCGCGCTCTGAAATATGCGCGCCGCTCCATACGACGAGCCAATAAGCATCACCTCGGTGATCGACAAGGCCGGCCCAACCGGCTGTAGATAATAGAGCACAACTCGGGGTGGCCACGTGCCACCCTTTATTTTTGTGTTTTCCCGGCACCAAACGCACTGCGTGATTCCCGATTTCCGATTTTTACTTGGTTCCAATGCGTACTTGAGGCGCGCGTTTTTGGTGTGCGCACAGCAGAGTGGTTCTGATTTTGGCTGTGTGCCAACATGTAAACGCCATATTTTCGAGCATACAGCACGAAAGATGCTTAAAAAGTGATCGCAGCAGGGGCTGTGCGGTGATTCATGGCACCTGCACTTGCAACAATCCGTCCCAGTGCGCCAACGTCTATTGGCAGGTCGTCTAGGGTTCCGCCTCAATTCCTCCCAGTGAGGGTCAGGTCCAAGAGATGGCGCCGGTTTGGCAAATTCCATCCGGTACACGGCGGGGAAAAATCCCGGGAGAGCACTGCAATCGAGGTCCGGTCGCTTCTCCAGTTCCGCCACGACCGCCTCTCAAACCACACCTTGGCGGGACGTCTTCAAGGGAGTCCCCCATGCAAGTACTTCGCACTGTCATGACCGGCGTTGCCGCTTTGATTATCGGCACAAGCAGCGCGGCCATCGCCCAAGAGAAATCCGAATTTCGTGTTGCCTGGTCAATCTACGTGGGCTGGATGCCGTGGGGATACCTGGAAGACAGCGGCATCATGGACAAATGGGCCGAAAAGTACGGTATCGACGTCGAGATCGTACAGATCAATGACTACGTGGAATCTATCAATCAATACACCGCAGGCGCTTTTGATGGTGTGTCCGCGACCAACATGGACACGCTTTCGATCCCTTCAGGGGGCGGTGTGGATACCACCGCGCTGATCGTCGGGGACTTTTCCAACGGCAATGACGCGGTCATCGTTAAGGGTGACGGAGATCTGGCGTCTTTGACGGATAGGCCTGTGAATCTCGTGGAGCTTTCGGTGTCGCATTATCTGCTTGCCCGCGCGCTTGATAGCGTTGGCATGAAGGAGTCCGATCTCTCTAGCGTCATCAACACCGCTGACGCGGACATGATCGCAGCCTTCGCCACATCCGATGTGGAAGCGGTGGTCACATGGAACCCATTGGTGTCCTCAATCCTCGAAGATCCCAGTGCAAAGAAGCTTTTCGACAGTTCTGACATTCCCGGTGAAATCATTGATCTTATGGTCGTTAATACCGAAACTCTCGCGGCTAACCCGGATTTTGGTAAAGCCATGGCAGGCGCTTGGTATGAGGTGATGTGTTTGATGGCGTCTGGTGATGAGACTGTTCTGACGGCCATGGCTGAGGCCTCTGGCACTGATCTTGAAGGCTACAAAGCGCAACTTGCTTCGACCGAGATGTTCTATGATCCGGCAGATGCGGTCGTTTTCACTCAGAGTGCGACGCTGCCAGAGACAATGGTTAGCGTGGCAGAGTTCCTCTTTGACAAAGGTATTCTGGGCGAAGGGGCACCGTCACCCGATTTTGTCGGCATCGCCTATCCTGATGGCACGACAACCGGGGATGCAGGGTACGTGAAGTTTCGTTTCGACACGACTTACATGCAGATGGCCGCCGACGGCGCGCTTTGATCTGACGCAAAGGGCAAGGCTGTGCGTTTCATCAACCGATATCCGCAGATGCCACTGCGCGCGGTGTTGATCGCCTTGCCCTTCGTACTTTTGTTTATCGCCTATGCGTTGGGGTCTCAGGCGCGGCTTGCTGAAAATCCCTCTGACAAACTCATGCCGTCTCCGGCCAAAATCGCGGAAACGGCGGCGCGGCTGATCAGCGAACCCGACCGTCGATCAGAAAAAATCTTGTTCTGGTACGACACCTGGGCAAGCCTGGTGCGGCTGAGCATCGGGGTTGGAATCTCGGCAGCACTGGCGCTGATACTGGGACTGCTTATCGGGCTGTTGCCCTATGTACGCGCCGCTCTGGCAGGCTTTGTGGCGGTGCTTTCGATGATCCCGCCATTGGCGGTGCTTCCGATCCTGTTTATCGTTTTTGGCCTCGGGGAATTGTCCAAAGTAGTGCTGATCGTGGTGGGTATCCTGCCGTTTCTCATTCGCGACCTGTCGGCGCGCACGCTGGAGATCCCGCGGGAAATGATCGTCAAGGCCGAAACTCTTGGGGCGAGCTCTTGGGTTATCGCCAGCCGGGTGGCCTTACCGCAACTGCTCCCCCGGCTCATTCAGGCTGTGCGTCTGTCTCTTGGACCCGCCTGGCTCTTTCTGATCGCGGCCGAAGCGATTGCTTCAGAACAGGGGCTGGGGTATCGCATTTTCCTCGTTCGGCGCTTCCTCGCTATGGATGTCATTTTTACCTATGTCATCTGGATCACGGTTCTGGCCTTTACGATGGATACCCTGCTGCGCTGGGTGTCCCGCCGTGCGTTTCCTTGGGCGGAGACCAACCTGTGACGTTTGTAACCGCCAAAAACATATTCCAGCGCTACGGTCAGCGCCCGATATTGGAACGGGTGAACCTTGAGGTCGACGAAGGGGAATTCATCTCCATTGTCGGGGCGTCCGGCTGCGGCAAGTCCACCTTCCTAAGATTGCTGCTCGCGCAGGAGCATCCAAGCCGTGGCGAAATCCGTGTCGCAGGAGCAGAACCTGCCCGCGAACCGGGGATCGACCGGGGCGTAGTCTTCCAGAAATATTCCGTCTTTCCCCATTTAACGGTGCGCGAAAACATCATGGCTGGCGAAGGGTTTCGCCGGCCCTGGGGACGGCTTTTCGGCGCTGAACACAAAGCGGGCCTGGCGCGAGCGGATGAGACGCTGACCCGCACTGGTCTTGACCACGTAGCGGATCAATATCCCGCAACCCTTTCAGGGGGTATGCAGCAGCGACTGGCTATCGGGCAGGCACTGGCGGCAAAGCCCCGGATTTTGCTGCTCGACGAACCCTTTGGCGCATTGGATCCGGGCACGCGACTATCAATGCATGATTTTTTGCAGGACTTGCGCACTGAAACCGGGATGACTGTTTTCATGGTGACGCATGACCTTGAGGAAGGCTTCAAGCTGGGTGACCGTGTGCTGGTCTTTGACAAGCCGCGTTGGGACCCCACCGACCCGAACGCCTATGGCGCGACGATTACATACGACTTTGATGCCCGAAATGGTGGCATCCCTTTCCAACGTATCCTGGAGGACACGCATGTTTTACACCCCCATTGATCGAACCCGATCACATCACCCAGCTGATCGGCCCCTGCAGGACAAATGCCAGCACCACCCGGACCTGACAAGGTTGCAGGGCTGGCGGTCTATGCAGTCAGAGGCTGATCTTCCTGAAGGCCGCTGGGATGAAGAGCGTCGCTGGGCGTTGCGGATGGGCTTGACCGGTGCGGACAGCATCGAAGACAAATCCATCCCGACTTTTGCGCGGGGCGAGTTGCCCCATTACGCAGGCATCAATACTTTCCTCAAGGCGCCTTACGCCGAGGATGTAACGGAGGTCAAAGATTATGACGCCACTGTTCTTGGCATCCCGTTTGACGGGGGCACAACCTATCGTCCAGGCACGCGGTTCGGGCCTCAGGGGCTCCGTAAAATCAGCGCGCTTTATACACCGTACAATTATGAAATGGGTGTCGATCTGCGTGAGCAGATGACACTTTGCGACGCGGGTGATGTCTTTACCATCCCCGCCAATCTAGAAAAGTCCTTTGACCAGATCAGCCGTGCGGTCAGTCACGTGTTCTCGTCAGGTTCGTTGCCAGTAATGATCGGTGGGGATCACTCTATCGGCTTTCCCTGTGTGCGGGGCATCGCAGAATGCACGTCGAAAAAGATCGGGATCGTGCATTTCGACCGCCATGCGGACATTCAGGAAAAGGATCTGGATGAACGGATGCACACCACGCCGTGGTTCCACTCGACTTTGTTGCCCAATGTGCCGGCCAAGAACCTTGTGCAGGTAGGCATTGGCGGCTGGCAGGTTCCGCGCGAGGCCGTGAAGGTCGCACGCGAGCGCGAGACCAATATTATCACCATGGGTGACATGGAAAAAATGGGCATCGACAAGACGGCTGAAATGGCGCTTGAGATGGCATGGGATGGTGTTGATATGGTCTATATGTCTTTTGACATCGACAGTATCGATTGTGGTTTCGTACCGGGTACGGGCTGGCCTGAGCCGGGTGGCTTTTTGCCCCGCGAAGCTTTGGCGCTGGCGTCTAAAGTCGCGGCAGAAGGTATCTGCGGCATGGAATTGGTGGAAGTCTCGCCGCCATATGACACGTCAGACATCACCGCGCTGATGGGAACACGAGTCATCGTGGATGTGTTGGGTTCGCTTGTGGCGTCCGGCAATCTTGGCAAGCACAAGCGGCATATCGATAAACCAGTGGAGATCCCGCATGGCGAATTTGAAGGCAAGCGTTGGTCCAATGCCAAATAAGCAAGGGCGTAGATCATGAGTGACACGACCGATACTGGCCGTGTGCTGTCAGAAGCGCTGAACCCGGGAATGGAAGCTGCACTGGATGCCCGCTACGGTCATCTGGTGCCGGGTCTTGCCGAGGGCGTGGTGGATTTTGCTTATGGACGGCAATACGCGCGTCCCGGGCTACCGTTGCGCGACAGGTACCTGGCGACCATTGCTGCTCTGACGGCTTTGGGCGGACAGACCGCACCACAACTGAAAGTGAACATCGCTGGTGGGCGCAAAGCTGGCCTGACGCAACAGGAGATAGGCGAGGTGATCTGGCAGATGGCGCTCTATGGTGGGTTCCCGGCAGCGATTAACGGCCTGAATGCAGCACTCGACGTATTTTCGGAAGAAGAGGAGCAGACCGATGCCCCATGACATCTTGAACGGCCATATCGGCCACAATCACGAACATGATCATTTGCACAGCCACCTCAAGCCCGAGGATGAGGCGGCTGAATTGCAGGTTCTGGCGGCGCAATTCATCGATGGGTTCATCACGGCAAAAGACAAGATGTCCTACCTGCGACTGGCGGGCGTACCGCTGGAACGCCCCCAACCCGGTAGCGATGTGATGATGAAGCTGGTGGATGTGCAGTTGAATACCGAATGGCAAGTGGGCACGGCCTCGCCTTCTTTTGGATCGCGCGAGCTCAGCTATCTGCCCTATCCAGGCGAAATGGTGACAGAGCGCACAAACCTAGGCTTTGTCTATGTTTCTATGGAGGCTAAGGACGTTGTGGATCTGCGCAGTTTTCTGCACGAACGCGAAGCGCACGGTAACTGATACGGCCTTCCTGCGTTCAGGCGTTGTTAATGACGTTAAGATCGTATCCCGCAGGCAAATATGTGCGGAGCCACTCAGTGTACTGCGGCCCGAACGCTTCTAACCACTTGGGGCGTTCGGGTGCGTCGATCATCCAATACACTGCGGTGCCAGATCCCGTTGTGCCGATATCAGGATAAAGATAGGCGCAGCCGACATAGCCATGATCATGCGTGCGCACGACCCAGGCATAAGAACGGTTGGCGATGAATTCGCGATGGTGCCAATTCAGGTCCAGCGCGTCTTCTTCGCGTGTCATGCCGACGGGCCAGCCGGGGGCAAACACCCCCTGCAGCACGTTTCTCGACGCCATGACGGCAGCATAATCCGCGTCAAGGTCATCCGCGGTCAGCATATCCATCCGAAAAATACCCAACGTAACCGACTGAGGCACTTTGCCATCTGCGAAATCTGGATGCGGGTTCACTCTGCGGCCGTTTTTGCTTCGCGCTTGAAGGGGTTTTCTTCGGGCACTTCGTAATCTATCACCAGATCTCCTTTCGCGCGGGCGTCGGCCATATACCTAAATGCGTTGACCGACATGCGCATCAAATGCTCACCCGCTTTGATGGGGGGATACTTGGCGATTGTCTCAGGTGTACGGAACTTTTCCAAGGGCTCTACAACTGCATGATAATCGAGGCCGAAAAACAGTGGGAAGGAATAGCGTTCGCGTCCAATGTTGTTCACCCGGTGCTGAGTGGATTTGAACTGCCCGCCCGACCACGTCTCAAAGATGTCCCCGATATTGACGATGAAGCAGCCGGGGATGGGGGGCGCTTCGATCCAGACGTCATCGGCATTCATGACCTGCAAACCCGGGCCACCTTGCAGCAGTATCGTGAAACACTCAAAATCCGAATGGGCGTCAATGCCAACGATATCCTTGGTGGCCTGCATGTCGTTTTCGATATAGCGCAGCAGGCGCAATTGAGACGTGGGGCAGCTGATATATTTCAGCAATTCTGCGGGATCGACGTCAAGTTCCAGCGCCAGCGCATCGAGAAGCTTGAGCCCGAGCGCGAAAACGGCGTCATAGTAGGTTGAAACGGTCTCTTTCCAGCCGGGAATATCAGGCCAGATGTTCGGGCCGGTCATGCGCCATTTGGCCAAATAGTCGGGATGGTCTTCTGGCGCCTCATAGGACATGTCCCAGGCTTCGTTGAAATTGATGCGTTTGGGGAAGTCGGAACCGTTCTCTTCCAGCGGAACATATCCGCGGTGGTGGGTGGAGAAGCCAGACCAGTACTTCATTTTGAAGCTGCGTGGCTTTTCGTGGAACGCTTTTGATGCGGCCATAAGGTCATCTAGCAGGCTAGCGTCGATTCCATGGTTGGTGATGTAGAAAAAACCAGATGTGCGGGCGGCCTCGCCCAAGGCGCGTGCAACCTGTACTTTGTCCGCTGGATCATCAGTCATGAGGCCCGAAAGATCGATCACGGGCAGGTTGGCTTCGTCGACGGTCAGGGCGGTTTGCTCTGCCTCAATGCTGTCTGTCATCTTCACACTCCACTTAATCTGGCGACACGTTCGACTATTGTGATCCGCTGCGGCAAGGGCGTTTTGCGGATCTGTGCCGTTCTGATGGGTTTGCACAAAAATAGATCTCAGTGCGGAAATCGCCGCCTGTTTTTTGGGCTAGCGCTGAAAAACCCAGCGATCCTTGCAAGAATAATTGACTCACCTCCCGGCCGCTTTGTCCTGTGTTGTCCAACAACTGCTGCGTGGCAGCATGTCAGCGGCTAAAAAACCAACAGGGGAAGATTATGACTAAAATGAACCGGCGCACACTTCTGACGTCATCCGCCAGCATAGGGGGACTTGCTGCTGCCAGTAGTGTTTTGGGCACACCGCTGATCGCGCAAACGCGTTCGCTCAAGGTCGGCTCTTACGGTGGGTATTTCGAGGACAGCTTCAAATCCTTCGTGTATCCCGCCTTTACCGAAGCCACAGGCATCGAAATTGAAAGCGTCACGCAGCCGAATTCTTCTGACTGGCTGGTCACCATGCAACAGGCCACGCAAGCGGGTACGGTACCAGCGGATATCTCGCTCTATGCGCGGGATGCATTGATCAAAGCCTCGCGGATCGGAGGATTACTGGCGCCGCTGGATCGCAAGAACATGGCCAATAGCTCGAACCTCGACGACTTTTTTGTGTTCGAAGACACTACCGGCATTATCGGAGTCGGTGCGATGTCCTGGTTTTCGTCCATGGTGGTGAATCCGGAATATGTAACGACCCCTCCAGACAGCTGGGCTGCTTTTTGGGACGGCGGTCAATTCGAGGCAAGTCTCGGACTTTCCAAGCTGCACAATTCGCTTCTGCTTGATGTGGTTGCGGCCACCTTCTTTGAAGGCGCGGGCACCTTTTCGACGAACGAGGGAATCGTGGCGCTTGTCGAGAAAGCCAGCGAGTTGAAAGCCAACACAGCCCTTTGGTGGTCGGCTGAAAGCCAGATGGAACAGGCCATGAAAAACGGCGATGTGATTGGCGGGATGTACTACCACGATGTGTCGCAGCTTATGGCGGCGGATGGTTTTTCGATTCAGTCGATCTTCCCCAAAGAAGGCAACCCGCAGGACTATGGCTCCTGGTGCTTGTCGGCACTGTCGGAAAAAAATGCAGAGGCGGAAGAGTTCATCAACTTCTCATCCGACCCGGCAACACAGGCATTGATGTCGCGCAAGATTGGAACCGCCCCATTGGTCGATAAATCCAAGACCGACCTCACGGACGAGGAATTCGAATTCGTCTCGGGTACACCGTCTATTCTGCCAGCCTATGAGGCGTATCTCGACAATGAGACTTTCATCAAGGAAACTTGGGACACAATGCTCGGGACATCGTAAGTCTGATGCGCGATCTTGTCCTGACTGGCATCCGTAAGGACTATGGCAAGGTCCGCGCCGTGGAGCGCGTGGACCTGACCTTCAAGCATGGCGAGTTGACGGCCCTACTGGGTCCGTCTGGCTGCGGCAAGACAACGCTGTTACGCATGGTTGCGGGGTTGGAGGATCTGACGAAAGGGCAGATCATGCTCGGGGACGTGGACCTTACAGACATGCCTGCGCACAAACGTAAATTCGGGATGGTGTTTCAGAACTTCGCGCTCTTTCCGCATCTGAACGTGCGCGAAAACGTCTGCTATGCGCTGACAATTGCGGGTATGCCCAAGGCTCAGGCACATGCGAAAGCGGCGGAATTGTTGGATCTCGTTCAGCTCAGCGCCTTTGCGGATCGTCGTATCGGTGCACTCTCGGGTGGGCAACGCCAACGCGTCGCCATCGCGCGCGCGCTCGCCCAGGAACCCGAGATTTTCCTGCTGGATGAACCGATGTCGGCGCTCGATGCCAACCTGCGCGAAGCGATGCAGGTGGAACTACGGCTCTTGCAGCAACGGCTGGGCATTACCACCATCGTGGTGACCCACGACCAGCGCGAAGCGATGACCATGGCCGATAACATCGTGGTTATGTCCGACGGGCGCGTCGAACAGTTCGGCCCACCGCAGGACATTTATCACAAGCCGCAAAACGCTTTTGTCGCCGATTTCATTGGGCGTGCAAATTTTTTCGAAGGCATCGTCAAAAACAAGGGGATTGTCGCTGGGGGGCTTTCGTTGGAAGCCGGGCCATTGAACTTTACAGAAAACGCGCCGGTCAAAATCGCGATCCGGCCTGAAAAGGTATACCTTGAAGAGACGATGCCAGAAGGCAACCGTGTGCCTGCAAAAGTGACTTTTGTGCGCGACGTGGGCGCGACGCGCGACATTCATCTTGAGACGCCGCTTGGACCGGTGATTGTTGAATACGCGCTTGGGGAAACCCGGCGCACGACCCGTGTTGGTGACCGCGTGGAAGTTCATCTACCTGCATCAGCCCTCTATGTGTACCCCGGCGTAGAGCGCGCGCAGAGGGCGGCGTGAGCAGCGCCGATATCGCCGTCAAAGTGGGCGCCGACCTGCCCATAAAGACACGCGCAGCCCCAATCCCATGGCGCAGCATCCTGCTTTGGGTGCTGGTGATCACGTTCTGCGTGGTTCCGTTTTTACTGGTGTTTGCGATCTCCTTTGGTCAGAAAATCGAAGGGGCAGGCTGGGAGTGGTCCTTCACCATAGAAAACTATATCCGCTTTTTCGTTGGGGCAGATTGGCCCGAGACTACCACGACGCTCTATCTTAACCGGCTCTATTATTCGCTGCATTACGCCGTCATTGCCTCTGTTATTGCTGTCATCACCGCCTTCCCCTTCACCTATCTGATGACGCGGATGTCGCGGGCTGCACAAAGCAGGTGGCTGGTGTTTCTTTTGGCCACCATGTCCTTGTCCGAAGTCTTTATCGTGATGGGGTGGGATATCTTGCTGTCCAACCGCTCTGGCCTGCCGATGGTGCTGCGCGAAACGGGTGTGACGCAATGGCTCAAGGATGTCGGCTGGTTCACGCAGCTGCGTGAATGGGGGCTGGCCAATCCGCGCGATGTGAAGTTCAAAACATCCGTGGTCGCAACTGTGCTGACCATGTCCTACTTGGTCTGGCCCTACGCGGTGATCTTGCTCTATCCGGCGCTTTCGCGGTTGGACCAATCGATGGTAGAGGCCGCGCGTACGATGGGGGCGGGGCCATGGACTGTCGTGCGCACCGTCGTGTTGCCAAGTATACGCATGCCGTTGATCGGGACGATCTTCCTGCTCTTTGTGTTCTTGCTCGGCACGTATGTTTCGGTGACTGTTTTTGCAGACCCGTCAAAGCAGACACTGGCCATTTCGGTCTATGAGGCTGTGCGTGGGTCGACCCTGAATGCACCCTTCGGTGCGGCGCAGGCAATCATTCTACTGATCACCGGTGCGATTTGCCTGATGCTGGGTCAGCAACTGGTAAATCGGACAGGGGCCAAAGTATGAAGGCGATGTCTACCCTATTTATGGCGCTTGCCGCTTTTGTTGTTGTCTTGCCAATCGTGGTCGTCAGTGCGGCAGCGCTCAACGGTGGGCGTTCTATGCTCTTTCCGCCGCAAGACCCCACGCTCAGCAGGTTTGCGGAGTTCTTCTTGCAAGAACCGGTATGGCGCAATGCAATGCTCAATTCGATCATCATTGCCGTGGGAAGTTCTGCACTTGCGGTCTTGATCGCCTGGCCACTGGCCTTCGGCATCTGGAAAAAGGCCGGCAAAGGCACGCAGATCCTCGCGGGCCTGGGGGCGATGCCCTTTGCGTTGCCACCCATTGTTTTTGGCGTAGGCTTGGGGTTTTTCTGGGGCTTCGGCGGCGGTTTGGGGCACATCTGGTCGGGCATCATCAGCCACGCTGTGCTGTTTCTCGCCTTGCCGCTGGTAACGATTTCGATTGGTCTGCAGTCGATCGACAGGGCGCATCTGGACGCCGCCGCGACGATGGGAGCGACGGATGGCATTATCTTTCGGACAGTTATTCTGCCGCTGATGATCCCCTATACCGCTTCGGGGTTCTTCTTTGCTCTTGTGCTCAGTTTCAACGAATTCATCGTGATGTTCTTTGTTTCAAGTTCGGCCTATGCCACCGTCACCCTGCAAATCTTCAACTCGCTTCGTAATGGGTTTACGCCGACCATGGCCGTCGCTGCGATCACCTTTATCGTTGTCTCTGTTCTTGTGTTTTCAGCCGTTGCCCGTTTCGGCGATTTGCCACGCCTCATGGGCGCAGACCAATCTAAATCCTAAGGAGTTTTCTCAATGCCACGCCAACCCACACTCGTCGGAAATGTTGTTTTGATGGTGATCGACATTCAGAAAGGCGCGTTTCTCGAAGGAGACGGGGGTATCCCGCACATGCCTGGTTACACCGATAATATGACGCGTGCGCGTCGCGTCATTGACGCGGCGCATGACGCGGATGTGCCTGTCATTTTCTTCCAGGAAATCCATCGGCGCGACAGGATTGACTACGGACGTGAGCTTGACGGCTCCGAAGGCATCCATTGCATGGAAGGAGAGCCCGGGACGCCTGTTGCGGTCGAAGAAATGGACATGCGACCGACCGATTACTACGTGCATAAGCGGCGCTACTCGGTGTTTTTCGGCACTGAAACTGAAATTTTGCTGAAGGGCCTCAAGGCCGAGACGCTGATTATGGTGGGGGGTATGACGGATGTCTGTGTGCATTACTCGTTCGCGGATGGTCATCAGCATGACTACTATTGCCGCGTGATTTCAGACAGTGTTGGGGGCACCTCGCCCGAGGCGCATCACGCGTCGCTGAACGCAATGGAGTATCTGCAGGAAGGCGCCGTCCTGAGCACGGATGATATCGTTACCGCGTTGAGCACGCGAAAACAGGTCGCTGCATGATCACGCGTGAGGACCTGCAAGGCCACTGGAGGCGCGACTGGATCAAGGCGCCAGGGATCGACGATCATTCCACCCGTGTGCACTGGATGCAAGCGGGCGCACTTTTTGCGGACCTGCGCGTGCCGTTGGGGCGCCCGGATTTTAGCGGTTTTGGCTGTCTTGCTGACCTGCCGTCGTCGGCGCTCGACGTCCTTTTGCAGGCAGAGGGTTTTGCTGGCACAATCACGGTTGCTGCGGGTCGGTGCACCTGGCACCGTGACATCAATTGGCACGGTCAGCCCGAGATGGATGACATTGGTGCGATGTCGTTTGCAGACGGCGCATTGATGGAAGACGGCGTCTTGGGCGAGTATCGCGAACGTTGGGCCCGTGAAGAAGCCCGACCTCTTCGAGGTCATCGTCTCGCCTATGACGACATGTCTGGCGTGCTGATCGAAAACGATGACGTGTTTTTGGTGGGGATAGGGCGTGCGCTTGATGCGCCCGCTCGGGGTGTTTCACAGAACGGCACGAACATCCGCATGCGTTTCGCAAGCACGTATTGTCTTGGCCGCTGGGACGGAGAAAACGGCATCGCGACTTTGTCCACGAATCCGTTTTGCGAAGGCACAGTTGTGCTGACGCGTGGTGCGACGTTCGCCTGGCATGCCCTGTGTTTTGATGGCGCGACACAGGCCCGCACGCTCAGGGCCGCCTAAAAAAGGCGACATGCAATGTGCGTCGATTCCAAGGGCGCGCAGATAACAAACATGAGCCAAGCGCGCCTGGGCATCTTACCCGCCGCGATTGTCACTAGGTGGCCTTTTTGAGCGTTACATGTGTAGTTCAGGCGGGTGAGTGCCGCACGTAAGAGCTGTCGCGCCGCTTAGATGTCCCATTTGGTCAAATAGCTCTCGACGATTTCGTCCAAACGGGCTTTGCCAAATCGAGGGTCGTGGCCACCGTGCACGATGTTCACAGGCAGCGCGCGTATTCTCTGCAACGTGACGGCATAATCTACGACACTCATGCCCGGACCGTCATAAATAAGCGGCCCGTCGTAAATCGCATCCGCGCCAAAGAGGGTGCCGCTGTCATGGTGGAACAGCCCGACCTGCCCGGGGGAATGTCCGGGCAGGTGCAGCACTTCGGCCTGCCAATCGCCCAGATCAATCGTATCCCCCTCTTCGACGAGGCCCGTTGCGGGCGCGCCGCGCAAAACATAACCATCTACATCGTACTCTGCGTTTGGCAGAGCGTCGATTAATACTGGCCACAATTCAGGGTATCCGGCATCCAGAAAGAGCGTCCGGAAAGCGTCTGATATGCCATCCGTGCGCAGGCTGTAGGGTTCGGGGGCTGCATGTTCTTCCGCCTCGATCGGGTGCACCAAACGTGTGTCAAATTCATGCACGGCGCCGATGTGATCCACATGTGTGTGGGTCGAAAGACAGGTCAGAGGGCGTTCAGAATCCGGGCGCAAGGCGTCTATAAAGGGGCGAAGCGGAGCCACGCCCATACCGCTGTCAATCAAAAGATCTCTGTCCCGCCCTAATACCAGATGCATATTCGCCGAGAAGATAGGATGCACGCGCGGCTCCGTAACGAGCCACACGCGCGGATCAATCTGTTCGCTCCGATACCATTTTTCGTCAACGTCCATATCTGTTCCTCGACCTTCATTTACCTAATGCCAGCGAAAAGACCTCCGGCGTCAATACGCAACCGTTTTCCACCCAGCGTGTGTCGAATTTTGGAGCGTTGCCGGTTCGGCCGCTTCCTTGTGCAGTTTTGAGTTCTGTGCGCCAGTCGCTGCGCCGATACCAGTGTTCATGCGTTACCACATTCAATAGCAGCGCATGAACAGATGGGAGGGGCGCTTCAGGCCGAAAAGCCCAGTTTGGAGACATGGATTTCAAACGTAGGATGCATTTCCGCCCCAACTACGTTCTCCCGGTGGTGGCGATAGATCGAGCGCCAGTACGGCTGAACAATCACGCCTTCATCCTGCATGATCTTTTGTAGCTTTACCATAACTTCGCGCCTTTGATCTGCATCGGCAATCGCCATGGCGTCCCCAAGCAATGTGTCGAATTCAGCGTTGGCGAAGGCGGTTTCGTTCCATGCCTCGCCCGTCCGATAGGCCAGGGCCAGAACCTGAACCCCCAGGGGGCGCTGCGCCCAATCTGTACAAGACAGCGGATATTTGGCCCAATCATTCCAGAAAGTCGAACCGGGCAGGACTGTGCGTTTAACCGGTATGCCCGCATCGCGCAGCATAGCAGCGGCGGCGTCGGACGTGTCTTTGCGCCAGGTGTCATCGATGGATATCAAGTCGTGTTCGAAGTCGCCCATGCCTGCTTCTTCCATCAGCGCCTTCGCTCCTGCGGGGTCAAAAACGGGCGGCGGTAGTTCCGCGTATTCAGGGTGAATGGGCGACACATGGTGGTTTTCCGCCACACGCCCGTTGTCGGAAAAGCCCAGTTCAAGCAGGACGCTGTTGTCCATGGCCATCGCCAGAGCCCGTCGCACGCGTACGTCTGCGTATGGGGTCTTGCCATCGATTTCAGCAGCCTGGTTGGGGCGAATGACAACAGTGTTTGCCGTAACGGCTTCGGATTTAGACCAGCCGATATCATCGAGGATTAAAATGAAATCTCCGATGGATTCATATACCATGTCGACTTCGTCTGCATCAACGGCGGAAATAATCGATGCCTGTTCGGTCCCGAAATCCAGATACTCGATCCGGTCGAGATAGGCGCCTTCGCCCCACCAAGTGTGGGCGGCGTTCTTTTCGAGTACCGCTTTGACGCCGACTTCATACTCTGCGGGCAAATAGGGTCCGGTACCAATCGGATTGTCTAGCGGATCGCCATTGAAACTTTGATGCACGATGGCTGCGGGATAGTCCGAGAAACCCGCAATAAGGGTGATATCCGGCTGTGTCAGAAACAGGCGCACTGTCGTGTCGTCGACCACGGTAATGGCACCGTTGCGCGCGATGCCGCTTTCTGGATCCACCAAAGCGCCCATGCGCGAAGCCATGGAGTTGCCCTCCACGCCCTTTTCGCACCATCGCGCTATGTTGAAGGCCACGTCCTCCGCGGTGAACTGGTCTCCGTTGCTCCAGGTTACGCCAGAACGGATTTTCAGCGTGTACTCTGTTGCGTCTGCGTTAACTTCCCAAGCGTCCAACAACATTGGCTGGAAACTGCCATCTATTTGGTATTCCACAAGATACTCGAGAAATCCGCGGGTGTAATTTGACATTTGCGGCCAGTCATAGGTGCGAGGATCTTTAAGGGCTTTGACCGTTGACTCGATGCGTAGCGTGCCGCCCGTTTGGGCGTGACCCGCTGCTTGCGCCGGTGCTGCAAGGCCTAGTAATCCGTACGCGGCTGACGCAGTCAGGCCCAGTGATGTCGCGCGGGTCAGGAATTCACGTCGCGATAACGTACCAGCGTTGACTTCCTCTACCAAAGTGCGCGCTGCGGGATGTATTCTGGTGGAATGTGCCATGAAATTCTCATCGGTTCGCGTGACAAATCAAAAGCAACTGGAACGCTATCGCGCTTGTTGCCCAGGGCGCGGTCATCGTGCTCTTTTCACATGCCAAAGTATATTCGTGTCAGCATATGACGCTCTAATTAGAAACGACCTTGCGCATTTTTGCAAATGAGACGCGCTCTTGCGCCTTGGTAAACGCGATCAAAGGGTCCGACCCTAAAGAGTGCTACCGAGGTTCAGCGGACGCCGCTCAGGCGTCAAAAAGCAAGCGCGATGGCAGTGTGTCAGTGCTATTTGACGATTTCCATCACGGCAAAGGAATTGGTTTGCAGTATGTTCGGCAGCTTGTTGATTTTGTCGCCCAGAACTTCTCTGAAGTGCGCAATGTCCCGCGTGCGTACCGTCAGCAGATAATCGAAAGAACCTGCCAGCATCATGCAGCTTTCAATTTCTGGCACAGCTTCGACCGCAATGTTAAAAGCATCCAGTGAGTTATCACCACCGGTAGCGGTAAGCGAAACCTGAACGACTGTCAGGTGCCCCAGCCCGAGCTTTTTCATATTCAGCGTGGCGCGGTAACCTGTGATGAAGCCCGATTTTTCCAACCGCTTTACCCGTTCTGAACAAGGCGTGTTGGTCAGGTTCACGCGTGCGGCGAGATCGACGATCGACAGCCTGCCATTCGCTTCCAGCTCTTCTAAGATTCGTTGGTCAATTCGATCTAAATCTCTAGCCACTAGTAAAATTGCCTATATTTTTGCCACTGTACACGAAAAAATATCGGTTAACCGCTATCTTTGTTCACTAAATCTAGTGATTATCACTAAGAATACAAGGATGGCGAGTGTCACAAATCTGTGCTTCACTGGTCACTTCCATGGGCCTTTGGCCCCAAAACTCGAAAATAGCCCCTAACACGGAGGACCTCATGACAGTCAAAATTGTCATTGGACTTGATGGGACAGACACTGGCGAACGAGCGCTGGCATTTGCAAAAGATCTCGCTTCAAAGATCACTTCTTGCGAACTGCTGGTCATCTACGTCATCGAATGGTCACCATTCACATTCCAAACCGCTGAAGAGAACGCTCAACGTCACAAGCGTCGCGAGGAAGAAATCGATCTCGCGAATTCACGTGTTGTGCAACCTGCCGTCAAAGCACTTTCTGATGCGGGTTTTGCCGCGTCGGGTATCGTGCGTCATGGCGATGTTGCAGAAACGTTGAACAAGCTGACCGTTGAAAACGGCGGCTCCCAGATCATCGTAGGCCGTACGTCCGCAGATGGTTTCACAAAACGCGTCTTTGGTAGCTCGACGCAGAATCTCGTGATGCACGCCGACGTGCCCGTCACGGTCGTGGGATAGCGGGATAGGAATTCACCATGAAATTAAATACTAAGTTTTGGCTCACTTCTATGGCAGTCGCTATGGCAGGCAGCCCGATTGCGGCGCAAGAAGCCGTGGGCATTGACCAACGCGTCAATGAAATCTTCGCAAATGTAACGGGGCCTTTCGTCAGTACGATCTTCGCGCCGTTTCCCGGCACCAGTTTCCCCTGGATCGTGATGTGGCTGGTGGTCGCGGCGACCGTCTTCACATTCTACTTCGGTTTCGTACAGTTCCGCTACTTCAAGCATTCTATCCAGTTGGTCAAAGGCGATTTTTCCGACCCTAATGATGCGGGTGAGGTCAGTCACTTCCAAGCGCTTGCGACAGCCCTTTCTGGCACGGTTGGCCTCGGGAATATTGCCGGTGTTGCCGTTGCGGTTGGCATCGGTGGCCCTGGGGCGACGTTCTGGATGATTCTTGCGGGTCTTCTCGGGATGGCATCCAAGTTCACCGAATGTACGCTGGGCGTTAAGTACCGCAACGAATATCCGGATGGTACCGTATCTGGTGGCCCGATGTACTATATCTCCAAAGGGTTCGACGAGTTGGGACTGCCTGGTGGCAAGATCCTTGCGGTCCTCTTTTCGGTCTTTTGTATTCTCGGCGCTTTGGGCGGCGGCAATATGTTCCAGGCCAATCAGGCGCATGCGCAGATCACCCAGATCACGGGCGACTTTCCAGGCTGGATTACTGGGATCATCTTTGCGGCCGTGGTATTCGCCGTGATCGTCGGTGGTATCAAATCCATCGCTAAGGTGACGGAGAAAGTCGTGCCCTTCATGGGCATTATGTATGTCGGTGCGGCTGCGATCATTCTCGCCGTGAATTATGACATGATCGGTTGGGCCTTTGGTCAGATCTTTGTCGGTGCATTTACCGGGCTTGGGGTTGCGGGCGGCTTTGTCGGCGCGTTGATTCAGGGCTTCAAACGGGCGGCGTTTTCGAACGAGGCGGGTGTTGGCTCTGCTGCGATTGCGCACTCCGCGGTGAAAACCAAGGAACCGATCACCGAAGGTTTCGTCTCCCTGCTGGAACCGTTGATTGATACCGTTGTGATCTGCACCATGACCGCGCTGGTCATCGTCATCTCGCAGCAACTGATCATCGATGCAGACACGGGCAATTACATGCTGAACGAAGCAGGCACCGCCATCGCGACCGTGGACGGCAACTCAGGCGTTGCTCTTACGTCGGCAGCCTTTGCCTCGGGCATCAGTTGGTTCCCGTTCGTACTGGCGATCGCCGTGGTGCTCTTTGCCTTCTCGACCATGATCTCCTGGAGCTATTATGGTCTGAAAGCATGGACCTATCTCTTCGGCGAGGGCAAAGCGACTGAGCTGACGTTCAAGATCATTTTCTGTGTCTTCATCGTCATCGGTGCGGCGGCCTCACTTGGTCCGGTCATCGACTTCTCGGATGCCGCGATCTTTGCCATGGCTGTGGTAAACATCTTCTGCCTCTACTTCCTGATGAAGTTGGTCAGAGCGGAATTGAGCTCTTACTCTGCACGCCTGAAAAGCGGTGAGATCAAAAAGTTCTCGCACTAACAACATGCGCCGACGCGGGTATCTCGCGTCGGCACCTCAGGGCTGATTGATCACCCCCCCTTTTATGTGAATGTTTCTATAGCGGCCATGTGACCTTCTGAGTTGCAGATGATCGCCCATCACACGTACCATCCGCCCATCGTTCCTAAGTGTGGATGTGCCGACATGAAATCAGATGTCCCAATTGACCGTTTTTTTGCTTGCATCATTGCGGGCGTGAAAGATGCGGCAGACGGCTGTAGCCGGATTAACGTCAAAAACCCAGCGACGGATGCAACCTTTGCTCAGATTGCCGCCTGCGGACCAGAAGAGGTCAATCGTGCTGTGATGGCTGCGCGCGCCGCGTTTGGCGGAGGGACATGGTCCCAATTGACGGCGGTGGAACGGGGCAGGTTGCTTTGCAAACTCGGTGAGGCCATTGCTTTCGAGGCCGGAGCGCTTGCAGAACTCGAGGCACAGGATACAGGCAAACCACTTGCCCAGGCACAGGCTGACATGGTCGCCGCAGCGCGCTACTTTGAATATTATGGCGGTGCGGCGGATAAGGTGCACGGAGAGTCCATTCCGTTTCTGGCTGGCTATCAGGTTCAAACCATCTATGAACCCTACGGTGTGACGGGGCATATTATCCCCTGGAACTATCCCGCCCAAATGGTTGGCCGGTCTTGCGCGCCAGCCCTGGCCATGGGCAATGCGGTGGTGCTGAAGCCTGCCGAAGACGCCTGCCTGACACCGATACGCATTGCGGAACTGGCTCTGGATGTTGGGTTTCCTGACGGCGCATTCAACGTTGTGACGGGTTATGGTCATGAGGCCGGTGTGGCACTCACCGCCCACAAGGATGTGGATTTTGTGTCTTTCACCGGATCCCCGGAAGTGGGCGTCATGGTCCAGACTGCTGCGGCGCACAATCACATTGGGTGCACGTTGGAGCTGGGAGGAAAGTCACCACAGATCGTTTTCTCGGATGCTGATGTGGATGCGGTCATTCCTGTCTTGATGAATGCGATTGTACAGAACGGGGGGCAGACCTGTTCTGCTGGTGCGCGCGCGCTTATACAGCAGGACATCTATGCAGATGTGATGAAACGGCTGAAAGATGGCTTTACCGGGCTTGTTGCAGGGCCCTGGTTTGAGGACGTGAACCTTGGGCCGTTAATTTCTGAAAAGCAAAAAATGCGTGTTGATGGCTACATCGCTAAAGGGGGTGGTGAGGACGCCCCATTGGTGGCACGTGCTAAAATCTCAAGCGGGGCATCAGCCGAGGGCCACTTTGTTGCGCCGGCGCTTTTTGGGCCCGTTGCTGAAAACCACATTCTGGCACGTGAGGAGGTCTTTGGTCCGGTGCTCGCCTGTATCCCCTTCAGCGACGAAGAGGATGCGGTGCGGATTGCCAATGATACAGAATATGGCCTCGTTGCCAGTATCTGGAGCGCAGATGGAAGCCGTCAGATGCGACTGGCGAAACGGTTGAAAGTTGGACAGGTTTTCCTGAACTGTTTTGGCGCTGGTGGTGGCATTGAGCTGCCTTTTGGCGGCGTGCGTAAATCGGGGCGTGGTCGCGAGAAGGGGTTTGCCGCTCTGCATGAGTTCTCGCAGATCAAAACGATCGTACAAAATCATGGCTGACAGATGGGTCGAAGTCCTTACGGACGTCAATTAATACTGCAATCACCGCGCGTGATCTTTTGGTTTTCGCGCAATCCTTGACGGTATAAACGCGAAGACGCCTATGCCAAGGACGCTTGTATGCAGCAATTAAACGGAAAAGTAGCGACAAAAAACCAAGCTAGTGTTCGATGCAAACCGCAAGGTTTTAGCTCCGATCAAATGCCGGATGCGTGTTCATGGCCTAGTCATCTTGAACGACGGCATCTTCCCATTCCTGAATGAAGGTTTCGCGTTTCATTTTGTCTAGATAGGTCATCAATGCGGGGTCGAGGCTGATGGTGGTTTGACCCTCCCCGGCCTGCGCTTTGGATAAAGGAGGCAGCGGAAAAGTAAGCGGATTTCCAGTCGCTTGCAGGTCCAGAAGATGCCGGATGAAGTTTTCGGCGGCGGACGGATTGGCGGCTGTGTCTGAGGCCAGAACGGTACGCATCATTGTCGTTGGAAATTCAGATGGTAGTATAACTAAAAGCTCATCCGACGTGGCGGCGCGTGCGCGTGCGTAACTGCCCAGAACATTATATGCCATCACCAGCTGTCCCGCTCGGAGGTCATCGATCATTTGCCCTGAACAGCAGTAAAGTTGGGCATCGACGCGCCCCATGACTTCCATCAGCCGCCAATAGGTTTCTGACGCGCGCGCATCTTGTGTGGCGAAAAGGTATCCGAGGCCAGACTGACGTACGTCGTAGGTGCCCACTTTACCCTGAAACCTGGCAGGATGGTCGCGCATCAGTTGGATCAGGTCCTGACGGCTCTTTGGGGGGGGTAAATCACCAATGACTTGGCGATTGATCACGATCGCGGCGGGTTCGGACGTGAAAGCAAAGAGACTGTTGTGCCATTGCGCCCAGTTAGGATGCGTCACATCTGGAATTTGTTTTGCAAAACCATCGTTGGCAAGCTTGAGTTGCAAATCCATTGCGCTGGAGATGACAACGTCGAACTGCGTCGGCGTTGCGCGAAATGCTCTGTCCAGATCCGCGGTGCCCGTCACAAGGTATTCAACAGAAACGGATGGATATGCCGCGATAAAGTCTTCGATGATCGGGACAAAAAACCAGGTGTCCGTGCTTGACAGCACACGCAACGAAACGGCGCGATCCTCATTGCCAAAAATGCGCCGGTCTTCCCAGTCCTGAGACAACGCACCACACGGGAGCAGGAACATGGCTAAAAGTGCAAGGTAACGCATGCGCCGCCCTCCGGTCTGTTGCTGAGAATCATGTTGCCGTTATGTGCTGCTGTGACCTCTTGTGCGATGGTCAATCCAAGGCCGGAGCCCACCTTGTTCCCGGTATCTTTCCCCCGCACAAAACGGCCGGAAAGCGTTTCAATTTCATCGACTGCGAAGCCAGCCCCACCATCCAGTATGCTGAGGGCCAGATGTGGTGTGGTGGATACGTTGATGACCACATCAGTTTCTGCAGGAGCGTATTTCAGCGCGTTGTCAATCAGGTTACGAAACGCGTTCTGTAATAGGATGGCATCGCCGAGCATCGTGGCAGGGCCGTCTGCGTGCAGGGTAAGGGTGATGTCCTTCATCTCGGCAATGGGCATCATGCGTTGCACAAGCTCGCGCAACAGATCGATCAGGTCCACCTCGACCATCTCATGATTGCCTGCCCGAAACGTCACCATTGCATGATCCAGCAATTGCCCTGCTGCGCGACTGCTTTCGTCAATCGCGCGTACCATGGACTGCAAGGCGTTGCGGTTTTCCGTGTTTTCAACGCGTTGCAGGGTAGCTTCAGCATGAGAGCGGACGGTCGCGAGTGGCGTACGGATCCGGTGGGCTGCTTCTGCGATGAAGTCTTCGGATTGGGTCAGTGTGTGATCCAATCTTGACATGAATGTGTTGAGCGACCCAACCAGCGGTACCATTTCAGAAGGGACGGGTTGGATCACAGGGCTGAGATCTTGCGGGCCGCGACGTGTGACGGATGTGGTCAGTTGATGCAATTGCTTGCTGGTCGTGGAGGCCGCCCAGAGCGCCAGAGCCGTTGCCAGAACGAAAAAACCAAGTCCCAGCAAGCCGACATTGCGTGAAATTGCATTCAACGTGTTCGACAGAGCGTCCTGTGTCTGCGCAATGGATACGGAGACTGTACGCGGGCCGCTCGATCCGATTAATGTGCGCGCTCCTGTCGCGATGCGGATGGGGTCTCCCTTGAATGTCGACGTGCTGAACTGACGGGTGTCGGGGGAAAAGTTATCAGGTGTTTCCAGATCGTCATAACCTGATAACAGCGCTCCATTTTCATAGATGGCATAGAACACGCGGTCATCTGCCTCGGTACTGAGCATGGACAAGGAAGAGTAAGGAAAATCCAGCGTTATACGCCCTTCAAGGATCACAGCAGTATCGAGGATAGATGACATCGACGCACTCAGTACATTGTCCTGCCCTTGCTGCGCGACTTGAGCGGCCAGTGCGCGGACGGCAACGAACAACACGATAGCGAGCAGAGCTGCGCCGCCGGTTAGGATCAGAGCCAAGCGGTTTCTCAGTGATCCTGTGACATTTACGTCATCCATCAGGATCAAGCCTGTAGCCAAGACCGCGCAGCGTGGTGATCTGCACGCGTGATCCTTCCAGATGTTTGCGCAGGCGACCGATGTAAACTTCAATTGCGTTCTCGGATACGTCATCATCATAAGAGAACAGCCGATCCACAAGCTTTTGCTTGGAAAACACCTGCCCCTGGGAATTGATCAGCAATTCGAGAAGACGCAGTTCGCGGTTGCGCAAATTGATCATTTCGCCCTTTACGCTGAGATGGCCGCCAACAGTATCAAAGACCACGTCGCCAATTGTGATCGTAGATTGCGCCGAACCGGTTTTGCGCCGCAAAACGGCCCGGCAGCGCGCCTGCAGTTCCGCGTGATCAAATGGTTTGGTGACATAGTCATCTGCCCCCAGATCCAGCATGCTGATTCTGTCCGAAACTTGGCTGCGTGCCGTCAAAACAATGACCGGAGTGTCATTATGGGCAGCCCGATGCTGTTTGAGAAATCCGCGGCCATCCCCATCGGGCAGCATGATGTCCAGTAAGATCAGATCGTATTCACCTGCAGCGGCAAAGGCGACGGCATCCTCGATTCTTGCTGCATGATCAACGATATGCCCGTCCAATTGGAAGCGAGACGAAATTGCGTTGGCCAGATCCAGGTTATCCTCGACAAGCAGGTATTTCATCGTAACAGACTTGCCTTTTTTTGTGCATGACAGGTTAATGTCAGGTTACCGTGATTGTGTACGCGGGAGAAGCCGTAGGGAGAACGGCTACCAAAAGGGAGAGAGAAATGAAAACGATGAAAATGGGCCGACGCGCTCTGATCGCAACTGCGGTTGCAAGTATTGGCCTTGGTGCACCCGCGCTTGCGGACGGACATAAGGTCCTTGATGACGTTCACTTCATTATTCCCGGCGGTGCCGGTGGTGGTTGGGACGGCACGGCGCGCGGTACTGGCGAAGCGCTCACAAAGTCCGGGATTGTCGGTTCTGCATCTTACGAAAACATGTCTGGTGGCGGCGGCGGTGTCGCGATCAGCTACATGATCGAAAACGCAGATAGCAATCACGGCACGCTGATGGTGAATTCGACGCCTATCGTGATCCGGTCCTTGACGGGTGTCTTCCCGCATAACTTCCGCGATTTGACATTGGTGTCGGGCACCATTGGTGATTATGCGGCGATGGTTGTGCCTGCGGACAGTGATATCTCGACCATGGAAGACTTCCTAGCGGTTTTTGATGCGGATCAATCTGGCACGCCCATCGGTGGCGGTTCTGTTCCAGGTGGCATGGATCACCTCGTCGCGGCGATGGTTATGGAAGCCGCTGGACGTGATGCGCTGGCGGTAAACTACATCCCCTATGACGCGGGTGGCACGGCGATGGCAGCTTTGCTTTCAGGTGAAATCAAAGCCCTTTCGACCGGCTTCTCCGAAGCGGTGGATCTGGCAAGCCAGGGCGAGGTTAAAATCATCGGGGTCACAGCGGATGCACGTGTCGATGCGGCACCTGATGCAATGACGATGATGGAACAGGGCATCGATACGACCTTCGTCAACTGGCGTGGTTTCTTTGCTGTTCCGGGTCTGCCACAGGATCAGTTGGAGGCTTATCAAGCTGCAATCACGGCAATGTATGAAACCGAAGAGTGGGAAGTCGTGCGTGCCCGCAACGGTTGGGTCAACATCCACAATTCCGGCGATGATTTCAGAGCGTTCCTTGAAAACCAGGAAACGGTCATCGGAGATCTAATGCGTAAATTAGGCTTCCTCTAAGAGAGAGCTCACCGGCAGAGCGACCCGGTCGCTCTGCCATACGGAATTTTCGACATTTTGGGGGGGGTAGGCCGATGGCCTTGGATCGTTGGATCGCACTTGTCCTATTGGGCATCTGCATCATTTATGGCTACGCGGCATGGTTCACCATGGATGACAGTCTTGCACCGTTCATGCGTCGCAATCCAATCTGGCCTAGCACCTTTCCCAAAGTGCTTTCGATCTTCGGCATAGCTGCCTCGCTCGTCATTCTGCTCGGGCTTGAGAAAGGCGAAGAGAAGATCGGCGATATCGATCACCGGCGCTTGGGTGACTATTTCATCGGACAAGCGCTTATCCTTTTGGGCTTGATGGTCGTTTATGCGCTTTGTCTGCGCCCGCTAGGGTTCTTGTTTTCGACGACAGCGTTTCTGATCATCGGTTCATTCGTGCTGGGTGAGCGCAAATGGCACGTGATGATCCCCGTCGCCCTGATCGCCACGGGCGCGGTTTGGTATCTGGTGCAGGAGGTGCTCGGCATTTTCCTGCGGCCCCTGCCTTTCTTCATGGGAGTGTGACGCGATGCTTGAAGGTATCCTGATTGGCCTGCAAACGGCCCTGTCCTTGCAAAACCTGCTCGTCGTCATTGGCGGCTGTTTGATCGGCACATTCATTGGCATGCTGCCCGGTCTTGGGCCTATGTCGATTATCGCGATCATGATC
>JBGCDG010000005.1:0-47224 GCA_045105195.1 Roseobacter sp.
ATGACCCGTATCGATGACAAATTCGCAACTCTCGCAAAAGCTGGAAAGAAAGCGTTCGTCACATATGTGATGGCCGGGGATCCGGACTTTGAACGCTCACTGGAGATTGTCAAAGGTCTGCCAGGCGCTGGTGTCGATGTCATTGAACTCGGGCTGCCGTTTACAGATCCGATGGCAGATGGCCCGACTATCCAGCTTGCGGGGCAGCGCGCTCTCGACAGCGGAATGACCCTCGAAAGAACACTCGACCTCGCCCGCGCCTTCCGCGAAACGGACCAACTGACCCCGATCGTCCTGATGGGCTATTACAATCCGATTTACAGCTACGGCGTAGATGCTTTTCTGGTAGCTGCAAAAAGCGCTGGCATTGACGGGCTCATCGTTGTCGACCTCCCCCCCGAGGAAGACCCAGAGCTTTGCCTGCCCGCACAAGCTGCGGGTCTGAACTTCATCCGTCTTGCAACCCCAACCACAGATGAAAAACGCCTGCCCCGCGTCGTGCAGAACACCTCGGGTTTCGTATACTACGTGTCGATTACCGGGATCACCGGGGCCGCAGAAGCGCAGGCCGATGACGTTGGTCCGGAAGTTGCTCGGATTCAAGCCGCCAGTGGCCTGCCCGTCATCGTCGGCTTTGGCGTTAACACACCCGAAAAATCGCGCGCCATCGCGGCGGTCGCCGATGGTGTGGTCGTCGGATCAGCCATCGTCGGGCGCATCGGCAAGGGCGATAGCACCAAAGACGTGCTAGCCTTCGTAAAGACCCTTGCCGACGGCGCTCACCAGGCATGATCCCAACCTGAAAATTGGGGTTGGTGTTCAAGCGTCTGTGCCGTTGCGCTTCACAGCATCGCATACGTAGCACATCGCATCATCCTGATTGATAGAAATGCCTGTGGCACCGGGCACTGGCCCAAAATTCACGTCATAGCCTTTGATGGATTTAAACTGCGCGTCCTCTAATTGCTTGCTGTTCTGGCTGTCTAGCGTCCACGCGTTGTTCCAGACTTCCAATGCGAGAAAGCCCAGCTTTGGTTTCTTAGCTTCATGGATTGCGCTTTTTTGACCAGATTGGTAACCCGTTTCGAGCCTTGGGAGAAACAGCATGCCAGCCATCACGAACATTCAGGATCTCAAAGATCTGCACCGCGCGCGTGTACCGCGCATGTTCTACGACTACGCGGAATCAGGCAGCTGGACCGAACAGACCTTCCGGGAAAACGAGACCGATTTCGCAAAAATTCGACTGCGCCAGAAAGTGGCGGTCGATATGACGGGTCGCAGCACCGCAGGCCAGATGATCGGCCAAGATGTAGCGATGCCCGTGGCACTGGCCCCTGTGGGCTCAACCGGAATGCAGCATGCGGATGGTGAAATTTTGGCGGCACAGGCGGCGGAAGACTTCGGCGTGCCGTTCACCCTCTCCACCATGTCGATCTGCTCCATCGAAGACGTTGCCGAAAACACAACGAAACCTTTTTGGTTTCAGCTTTACGCCATGAAAGACAAAGACTTCGTCAAGCGGATCATTCAGCGGGCCAAGGACGCGAACTGCTCGGCTCTGGTGCTGACCCTGGATTTGCAGATCCTCGGGCAGCGGCACAAGGACATCAAGAATGGCCTGACGATCCCAATCAAACCGACGGTGCCAAACTTGATTGATCTGGCGACGAAATGGCGGTGGATCGCAGCCATGGCGCAGACAAAGCGACGCCAGTTTGGCAACATTGTCGGGCACATTGACGGGATCAGCGATATGTCTTCCCTGTCGGTCTGGGCGTCTGAAAGCTTTGATCCCAAGCTGAATTGGGAAGAGGTCAAGGAAATCAAAAAAATGTGGGGCGGCCCGCTGATCCTGAAGGGTATTTTGGACGCGGAGGATGCCAAACAGGCGCTCAACGTTGGTGCTGATGCTATCATCGTCTCCAACCATGGCGGGCGACAATTGGACGGTGCGCTGTCCTCGATCCAGGCGTTGCCATCGATTCTGGACGCCGTCGGGGACAAGATCGAAGTCCATATGGACGGTGGTATCCGATCAGGACAGGACGTGCTCAAGGCCTTGTCCCTAGGCGCGAAAGGTACCTACATCGGCCGCGCCTTCGTGCACGGGTTAGGTGCCATGGGCAAGGAAGGGGTAAGCAAAGCGCTCCAGGTCATCCACAAGGAACTCGACACCACGATGGCCCTGTGCGGCGAAACACAGGTAGGCAATCTGGGTCGGCACAACCTCCTGATCCCGGAGGATTTTGAAGGGCGCTGGCAAAAAACCTGAACGTCGCCAAAGCCCAGAACGATCAAGCCCACATTCTGTAGATCAGGTGGCAACGCAAGGCGCGGCACTGAACGGCATAAGAAGGCCGTTCAGATGTCAAAAACACTCTTTCCAAGCGGCACAATCCAGTCTATACGCGCGGCTTCACGCGGGCATACAGCCTTGGAGGATGCCCGCCCTTACAAATTGGAGAGTATCAATGGCTGGAGCAATTCCGGATCTTGCCGCTCAGGAACGGACGGGGACAGGCAAGGGCGCCGCTCGTCAGGCACGCCGTGATGGCATGGTTCCTGGTATCGTTTTTGGCGGAGACGTCGACCCACTGCCGATCAACATCCCTTTCAACGTTCTGTTCAAGAAGCTGAAAGAAGGGCGTTTCAAATCGACCCTTTTTAATATGAAAGTTGACGGCCATGATGACGTACGTGTGATCTGCCGCGATGTGCAACGCCACGTGGTCAAAGACCTGCCGACGCACGTCGATTTTATGCGCCTGCGCCGCACCACCAAAATCAACCTTTTCATTCAGGTTGAAGTTGAAGGTGAAGACGTCGCGCCCGGCTTGAAAAAGGGTGGCGTACTGACCTTGATCCGTCCGGAAGTGGAACTGGTTGTGACTGCGGGTGACATTCCCGATCACGTGACAATCGACATCTCCGAAATGGAGATTGGCGACAACATCACGATCTCCTCGGTGAATTTGCCAGAAGGCGCCAAACCCACGATCGACCGTGACTTTGTGATTGCGCAGCTTTCTGCGCCCGCAGGTCTTGCCGCATCAGACGATGATGAAGACGGCGAAGGTGATGACGCGAACACCACTGAGGCGGATACTTCCGAAGAATAACCCCATCCTGAAGGGGTGCACTACGATACGGGGCCCACGCGGCCCCGTATTTCGTTTCCGCCGCACATTCGCTATGCTGCAATGCAACATATGGGAGCACGGGCATGAAACTCATCGTTGGACTGGGCAATCCGGGGCCTAAATATGCCGGGCACCGTCATAACATCGGCTTCATGGCACTGGACCGGCTTGCGGAAGACCATGGTTTTGCCAGTTGGAAAGGCAAGCACCAAGGCAGTGTCAGCGAAGGACGGTTTGGCTCAGATCGCGCGGTCTTGCTTAAACCGGAAACCTTCATGAACAACTCCGGCCAATCTGTTCAGGCGGCCATGCGGTTTTACAAGCTGGACCCTGCAGATGTGATCGTTCTCCACGACGAAATCGACCTGGCGCCCGGCAAGGTGAAATACAAGATGGGCGGTGGACATGCAGGCCACAATGGGCTGCGCTCGATCCATGCGCATATCGGTGCGGACTATGCGCGTGTGCGGCTCGGTGTGGGCCATCCCGGTCACAAGGACCGTGTGCCCTCCTATGTTTTGCACGATTTTGCCAAGGCCGATCAGAACTGGCTTGACGATGTGCTTCGTGGCCTGAGCGACGGCGCCCCGTTCCTTATGGCAGGCGATGCCGCCAAATTTAGCAACGCCGTCGCTTTGCGCACGGCACCACCCCGTTCCGGGACGGGTCAGAAGGCCAAAAAAGCTCCGGAGCAGCCTCAAAAAGCGCCCGAACCTGAGCCACATACAGACCCGCGGTCCCCCCTGCAAAAATTGGCGGAACGCTTTCGATGAACCTTACCGAAGCCTTTGAGCATCAAGCCATCAGTTGTGGGCGCTTGGGCTCCCCGTTTATGGCGCAACTGCTCCAGATTCTGGCTGATTGCTGGCCCTTCGAAAGTAGGGTCGGAAAGTACTTTGCAGACTTTACGGGTGATGTCGGCCCCTCCGGTGCATCTCTGCCATTGCGCATCGCGGGCGGACTGCATGCGCTGGTGCTGACCGGGCGCTCCCCCGGTTTGCAGGCAGTCTATCCACCCCAAAGCGTCTTCGACAACATACTGAAATCCGAAGTTCTAGAGGCGCTGGACACGCATGAAGCCTTTCTGTTGGACTGGGTCAAAAGCGCGCCGCAAACTAATGAAGTCCGACGCTGCGCTGCCTTGATGCCCGCTGCGGCCGTCCTGTGCGCACGCATTGATTTGCCCGTCTGGCTTTCTGAACTTGGGGCCAGCGGTGGTCTGAATTTAATGTGGGATCACTTCGCAATGGATCTGCCAGGTGCTCGCATGGGCGCGACGGCTCCGGTTCTGACGCTTGCGCCTACTTGGGCCGGCCCCCTGCCCCCGCTTGATCTCCCATTGATCGCTGACAGAGCGGGTGTGGACCTCAATCCGCTGAACCCGACCCACCCAGACGATCTGCTGCGGCTTACGGCCTACCTCTGGCCGGATCAACCGGACCGGCTTGAACGCACCCGTGCAGCGGCTGCAATCATGACTGCACCAGTTGCGCGGGGCGACGCTATTGATTGGTTGGAGTCGCGGCTTGAAGCAGCACCCGACGGGCATGTGCACCTGATCCAACACACCGTCGCCTGGCAATATTTCCCAGCCGATGCGCAGGCACGGGGACGACGCCTTATTGAAGCGGCAGGCGTTCGGGCCACGACGCATAAACCGCTGGCATGGTTGGCGCTGGAAAGCGATGGCGACACAAAAGCCGCGCATGGTGCTGTATTATCCTTGCGGCTTTGGCCCGGGGATCATGCTTTTGACCTGGGACGCGTCGATTTCCACGGGCGTTGGGTGCGCTGGACAGGCGCTGACTGATGCGGCAGTTCGGCAAAGCGCTGGGTCGGCTTATTCTGCTACTTGCTGTCCTTGCGCTTGCGGCGGGTCTTTGGAAACGCGAAGAGCTCGCCCGTCTTTTGGTCGTCAATACGCTCTTTGAGCCTGATCGAATCGTTGCGCATTTCAGCAATATGGATCGCGCGTTTTTGCACACCCCTCTGACCAATGCGGGTGCGCGCGCCTCTCTACTCCCCCAAGGCATACCGATGGATTTGCCCACAGGCATGACATCATGGATGTTAGAACGCAGCGTCACCTCTTTGGTTGTTCTGAAAGACGGCGCCTTGGTGCACGAAGGGTACTACCTAGGGACGCAACCACACGATCTCAGGATTGGCTGGTCTTTGTCCAAAAGCTTCATCTCAGCGCTCACGGGGATCGTGGTAGCAGAGGGCGCAATCGCGTCCCTTGATGATCTCGTCACCACATACGCCCCTGCGTTGAAGGGAACTGCATACGACGGCAGCACGTTGCGCAATGTGTTGAATATGTCCACGGGGGTGACCTTTGACGAAGATTACATGGATTTCCATTCCGACATCAATCGTATGGGGCGCGTGCTAGCACTGGGTGGATTGATGGATGATTTCGCGGCCAGTCTGACCGACACATTCACGGCGCCGGGTACAGACTGGAAATACGTTTCAATCGACACCCATGTGCTTGGCATGGTGCTACGTGGCGCGACGGGCCAGTCGATCACAGACCTTATGCGCGATAAGATCATTGATCCCTTACGGCTCGAGCGCGCGCCCTATTATCTGACCGATGGTGCGGGCGTCGCTTTTGTACTGGGCGGGCTGAACATGACGACCCGCGATTATGCACGCTTCGGGCAGATGATAGCGCAGCACGGGGTCTGGCAGGAGCAACGCATTGTGCCCGCCGATTGGGTCGTCACTTCAACCACCGCATCCGCCCCCACAGATCCAGACCAGTATGGCTATGGGTTTCAATGGTGGATCCCAACAGACGCCCGCCCGCGCGAATACTTGGGACGTGGCATTTACGGGCAATACCTCTATATCAATGAGCCGCAGGGGGTTGTTATCGCGCTGACCGCTGCGGACCCCGCATTTCGCGATGCGACCATCCAACGCGAACACATCGCATACTTCCGCGCCATCGCGGGGCAACCATAGAAAGCCAGCCCATGGAAAAAGACCCCAGCACCAACGTGATCGGCACAGCACTGGGATTGTGCAACACAGATCCTGTGACGGGCTTTTTCCGCGACGGGCACTGCAACACCTGTGCCGCAGATCAGGGCAGCCACACCGTCTGCGCCGTCATGACGGCTGAGTTTCTGGCGTTTTCGAAGTACGTCGGCAATGACCTCAGTACACCGCGCCCGGAATTTGGCTTTGATGGCTTAAAGCCTGGCGATGCCTGGTGCCTCTGCGCCAGCCGTTTTCTGCAAGCGCATGAAGAAGGCTGCGCACCCAAGGTCAATCTAAATGCCACGCACATACGCGCGCTGGAGATTGTCCCCCTAGATGTGCTGGAGCAAAATGCGACGGGCGAGGATAGCCTCTAGTTGCCCATTCCCTGCCAGGCCGCGCAGTCGATGCGACTGCTGTGGGGGAAACGCATCTGATCGATGACCGCGCGCTGGCCGCACATGGTTTGTTTGCAAGCCCACTCCGGGTCCAGCAACTCGACGCCGCCATCCGTTAAGATCCGAAGCTGTAACGCACAGGTACCCTCACCCGGGAAATGCCAGCCGCCTGCACCCTCCCGCCCTTGGGGGCGCCCCGAGCAGGTATGGCCATTTGCTTGCCAGCTCCAGAACTCCAACCGCCCACCACCAGCCCCATCGAGATCGAGGCGCAGGGCCTCTGCATCTCCCTTTTGAAAGCAGTAGGCGTTGGCTGGTGTCGGTGCCGTGGCCGGTTTCGGCGTGCAGGGAATATCCGACAACCGGTGCCCATCCATGACAATATCGTCAATTTTCCAAAACCCGTCCTCTGGCGAAAAATCGTAAGACACAGTGGCTGGAAACCCAAAGTTAGAGAAATCCGCTTGAACTGTGATGCGGTCTGCACTGGCACTCCGCGTCAATCGCAGCGTGCGGGCAATCTCGTTTTCATCATAGTCTTGTCCGGGGATGGACAGGTTAAAACCAATACACACTGCGGCCAGATCATCGCCATAGGTGTCATTGGCATCGAAAAGCGTCACCATACGCTGTGTGAAGTATTGGCGCCGCTGATCCGGGGCGGACATATATGTGATGCCTTTTTGGTTCCAGGGTCCCGGCCCAGCCAAGGACAGATAAATCCATCTGATCATTTCCTCGGGAGACTGGGCTGCCAGAGGCTGCACCCCTGCCAGAACCAAAGCAAAAATCATCAAAATCCGTGTCATCTGACCCTCGATGTCCAATGTGTCCGAGGGTCAGACTATCAGCCAGGCGCGCCCAATCAAGCGGGTGTGTCGGACATATCAAAACCAAGCGCACGCGCGACCGTAAAGATATCCTTGTCGCCTCTGCCACACATATTCATGCAAATAATGTGATCCTTCGGCAGTTTGGGCGCGATTTTCGTAACATGGGCCAGCGCGTGGCTCGGTTCCAGTGCCGGGATGATCCCTTCAAGTTCGCAGCAGAGCTGAAATGCTTCCAATGCCTCTACGTCGGTGATCGACACGTACTTCGCGCGACCAATGTCATGCAGCCAGGCGTGCTCCGGCCCGATGCCCGGATAATCGAGACCCGCAGAGATCGAGAAGCCTTCCAAAATCTGCCCATCATCATCCTGCAGCAGATATGTCCGGTTCCCATGAAGAACTCCCGGACGCCCACCCGTCAGCGATGCGCAATGCTCCATCTTCTGGTTCACGCCCTTGCCACCCGCCTCGACACCGATGATCCCGACCTCCTTGTCATCCAGGAAAGGATAAAACAAACCCATGGCATTAGACCCGCCCCCGATCGCGGCAATCAGCGTATCTGGGAAGCGCCCTTCGGCAGCAGTCATCTGTTCACGGACTTCCTTGCCGATGATGGCCTGAAAATCGCGAACCATTGCGGGATAGGGGTGCGGCCCTGCAACGGTGCCGATGCAGTAAAACGTATCGCGCACGTTGGTCACCCAGTCGCGCAGCGCGTCGTTCATCGCATCTTTCAGCGTCCCCCGCCCAGAGGTCACAGGCACGACTTCAGCCCCCAAAAGCCGCATCCGAAAGACGTTGGGCGCTTGCCGTTCGACATCATGCGCGCCCATGTAGACCACACATTTCAGCCCAAACTTTGCGCATACCGTCGCCGTCGCTACCCCATGCTGACCCGCGCCTGTTTCAGCGATAATCCGGCTCTTGCCCATGCGGCGCGCCAAAATGATTTGACCCAGCACATTGTTGATCTTATGCGCGCCAGTGTGGTTCAGTTCGTCGCGCTTCATGTAGACCTTGGCGCCGCCCAAATGATCGGTCAGCCGCTCCGCGAAATAAAGCGGGCTTGGACGGCCGACATAATGTGTCCAGAGGTCGTTCATCTCCGCCCAGAAACTGTCATCCGTCTTGGCTTTTTCGTACTGTTCTTCCAGCTCCAGGATCAGCGGCATCAGCGTCTCGGACACGAACCGTCCACCGAAATCTCCGAAACGCCCGTTTTCATCGGGTCCAGTCATGAAAGAATTGAAAAGATCGTTGGCCATACCGCGCACCTCTCGTCCTAGCAGAGCCTCTGCCTATCGCGGCAGAGTGCTGAAAACAAGGTGTATTGCGTGCGCTAAGCCGCCTCAGTAAGGCGCATGCATGAGGTCGGACCCCGCGTGCTTCCGTGCCATATGTGCGTCAGCCAGGGCGCCAAATGCCGTGACTACAACGGCGCCTACAGCGACGTAAAGAACAAACCTGATTTTCATACTCACCACTCCTTCGAACCCAACAAATTGCAGGTCGCATGAAAAAGTTAACGAATCAGAACGGATTTGTATGTGATGACGATTACATTAAATTTGGTACAGGTTCGCGTTGAGCAGCGGCCACAAAATCGGCAATTTTTTGCGTGTCTTTGACCCCCGGCGACAGCTCGACACCAGAAGAAACATCCACCTGCTGCGCACCGGTTAGACGCACCGCTTCGGCCACATTTTGCGCGTTCAGCCCGCCTGCCAGCATCCAGGGTCGGGTCCAGTATTTCCGATCACGCATCAGGCGCCAATCAAACGATAAACCATTCCCACCCGGCAGATCCGCATCTTTGGGTGGTTTGGCATCTATCAAAAGTTGATCTGCAACTGCGCTATAAGTATCAATCGCAGTCAGATCTTCCAGGCCTGAAACCCCAATCGCTTTCATCACGGGCAAGCCGCTCCGCGTTTTGATCTCGCTGACCCGCTCCGGACTCTCACTGCCATGCAGCTGAAGCATATCAAGCGGGACATGGTGCATCAGATCATCTAGAAACGCATTATCTGCATTCACGATCAAAGCCACTTTTGCCAACCCTACGGGCGTATCAAGCGCGAGTGCACGCGCCTGTGACAAGGAAATGTGGCGTGGCGATTTCGCAAAGAACACAAAACCTACGTAGGCCGCGCCCGCCGCCGCCGCCGCTTTCACATGAGCGGCATCAGACAGGCCACAGATTTTCACAGAAGTTTCTTTTATCATGCACCGCTTTCACCATGACAGGCCACGCAGTGCAAGGGGATCAGCTGGCTTCGTCAAGAAGCGCGAGCACCTCATCCTTGCCTTCGTGCTTTTCGCCTTTCAGACGCGTCACTTCACGCTGCAACCGCCGCATCTCCCGCGCTTGACGGGCCGCTTCAGCACGCTGGCCGTGCTCTCTGATCCATTCCCAGACGAACCCGACAAACAGCCCAACGACGATACCACCGAAGATAATGATGAAAAGTGGCAGCTCGATCTGCGGGTTCATTGCGAACCATCCCGCCACTTCACTCGGGATCAATTGGATGGAAACCATCGCGCGGTTCGCCAAAGCCACCGCGATCAAAGCCACGCCAAATGTCAGGATCAAAGCATACTTGATGTAGCGCATTAGGATTTTCCGTTCAGCCGGTCACGTAGCAGTTTGCCCGTTTTAAAAAAGGGAACGTGCTTTTCCTCGACATGAACGGTTTCGCCCGTACGTGGGTTACGCCCCACACGTGCATCCCGCTTTTTGACCGAGAACGCGCCAAAGCCGCGAAGTTCAACCCGGTCACCCCGCGCCATAGCGTCTGTGACTTCTTCGAAAATTGTATTCACAATCCGCTCGACATCGCGTTGATAAAGATGTGGGTTTTCGTCGGCAATTTTCTGGATCAACTCAGAACGGATCATATCGGCACCCCCGGAATTAAAATGTGACGCCGCCGAGCGCCTGACGATGACTATAGGAAGTTTCCAACACTACGGAAAGCCAGCGTTTGCGTACCGGTTTGCTTTTTTTTGCAAGAAGGCCCTGTATTTGCGCCGTTTTTCTGCCGAAATTTGTGTCAGCTGGCAGCTTCACGCCATTCAGGCGCTTTGCAGAGTAACCTTTGTTAAGATGATTCGGCGCAGAGTCGTCCGCCTTTTGCACTGCCTGCAGGTCTCTGGATTCCCTGTCTTTGCCAAACCACTCCGCCCGAGCAGCTTGGTAGTGAGCGCACGCCAAAACATGTTGACCCAGCATACAGCAAGGCCTCTCGGACACGTGCGAACAGACGACACGCGGGGCAACACACATGCCGTCCACAAATAAGAAAGGCCCCGCACGGTTTGTGCGAAGCCTTTCATGTTTTCAAAAAGCGTCAGGCTTATTCGTCGCCCTTGAGCGCTGCACCGAGGATATCGCCAAGAGATGCACCTGAATCCGAGGAGCCATACTGTTCGACAGCTTCTTTTTCTTCTGCAATCTCGCGCGCTTTGATCGAAACACCCAAGCGACGCGATTTGGCATCCACATTGGTGATGCGCACGTCGACTTTGTCCCCGACGGAGAAACGCTCGGGGCGCTGCTCTGCACGGTCACGTGACAGATCGGAGCGGCGAATGAAGGACTTCATGCCTTCGTATTCCACTTCGACACCACCATCTTCGATCGACGTGACGTTTACAGTCACCACAGAACCGCGCTTTACGCCGCCCACGGCTTCCGCGAACTTGTCACCACCCACAGCTTTGATCGAGAGCGAAATCCGCTCTTTCTCGACATCCACTTCGGAGACCACTGCATGCACCATGTCGCCCTTGCGGTAGTCCTGGATCGCCTCTTCGCCGCGCTGGTCCCAGCTGAGGTCGGAGAGGTGCACCATGCCGTCGATGTCGCCGTCGAGACCAACAAACAGGCCGAATTCGGTGATGTTCTTGACTTCACCTTCGACTTCCGTGCCCTCGGGGTGTGTTTCTGCAAACACTTCCCATGGGTTGCGCATGGTCTGTTTCAGACCCAGAGACACGCGGCGCTTGGCACCATCGATTTCCAGAACCATGACTTCGACTTCCTGAGAGGTCGACACGATCTTGCCCGGATGGACGTTCTTTTTGGTCCAGGACATCTCGGAAACGTGCACAAGGCCTTCAACACCGGCTTCAAGCTCAACAAATGCGCCGTAGTCCGTGATGTTGGTAACGCGACCCGTGTGCGTAGAGCTCAACGGGTACTTTGCAGCGACCAGATCCCATGGATCTTCCTGCAGCTGCTTCATGCCCAGAGAGATTCGGTGTGTCTCTTTGTTGATCTTGATCACCTGCACCTTGTTCGTCTCGCCAATGGTGAGGATCTCGGATGGGTGGTTCACACGGCGCCATGCCATGTCCGTCACGTGCAACAGGCCGTCTACACCGCCAAGGTCAACGAAGGCACCATATTCGGTGATGTTCTTGACCACGCCATCGACAGTCTGACCTTCCGTAAGGTTGCCGATAACCTCAGCACGCTGCTCGGCGCGGGATTCTTCGAGGATCGCACGACGGGAAACAACGATATTGCCCCGGCGACGGTCCATCTTGAGGATCTGGAACGGCTGCTTGAGACCCATCAACGGGCCAGCATCCCGCACGGGGCGTACGTCAACCTGTGAGCCCGGCAGGAACGCTACGGCACCACCAAGGTCGACCGTGAAGCCGCCTTTGACACGGCCAAAGATCGCGCCTTCAACGCGCTCTTCATCCGCATAGGCTTTTTCCAGGCGATCCCAGGCTTCTTCACGGCGTGCCATCTCGCGGGAGATCACCGCTTCGCCGCGCGAGCTTTCAACCTGACGCAGGAAGACTTCTACTTCGTCACCAACGTCGATTTTGGGGGCTTCACCGGGATCTGCGAATTCTTTGAGATCGACGCGGCCTTCCATCTTGTAGCCTACGTCGATAATGGCCTGGCCCGCTTCTATCGCGATGACCTTGCCTTTGACAACTGAACCCTCTTCGGGCGTGTCCATTTCGAAGCTTTCGTTCAAGAGTGCTTCAAACTCGTCCATTGTGTTTGCCATGTGGCGTCGTTTTCCTAACAAGTTTTGTTTCTGGCCGTGCGGTTGTCTCCGCCGGTCTTTACCGATTTGTACCGACGGACTGCTCGGGCATTTAAAAAAGACGAAGGGCCGGCGTTACCGACCCTGCCCTCAAAAATGCGCGCGTGGCTTTCAAACCCCGTCAATTGCGCCGCGTATAGAGCGGTTTTGACCAAGTATCAAGTCGAACGGCGCGTCGAGCGGAAATTCATCGTGGCATCTTAATGCGCGCAATCTGCAATACTAGACGACTTGAATGCTTGACTTATGCGACGGCTGAGAGAACTCTGAGTTGGTAGGAGTCGATCATGGAAATACACTACGTCTTGTATGTCTCAAAGCTTGTGCGTCCCTTTGGATATGAAGAACTGAATAGCTTGCTGTACACGAGCCAGCGAAACAACGCTCAAAATGGACTGGCTGGCTTCCTCCAAATCGAAGCCGGCATCGTTCTGCAGTATCTCGAAGGTGCACCAGAAACTCTGTTGGCCACGATACAACGCATCAGGGCAGACCCGCGACATGGTGATTTCTTAGTGCTTGCGTCCGATTCCATAGCCGGACGATTCTTCGATGGCTGGCAGATGGCACTTGTAGAAAGCACCACGCTGTCGCTGTTTGATCTGCTCGGGATCGAGGTCACGGATGTGTCGCAAGTAACGCAGGTGAACCCAACAGATCTGATTTCACTGCTCTCTGCCAATGCATCGTTCCTGCGGGACCGGGCGTCAGTGGCGTAACCCGCTAGAGTTCCTCTCCGCGTCGGTTCAATTCATCCAAAAGCCCCTGATAGATCCCGTTGGAGTCACCCCCGCCAAAAACCGACGCACCACCCGAGTAGCTTTGCCCATAGCTCAGCGCCACATTCACAGTCTGTGCCAGCCCAGAAATCAACTGCTCGCGTTCCAGCGGCGAGAGTGGATGAATGAACACCCCCCAAAGGCGACCTTGAGCAATGGCGTATCGTGCATCAAGCGCAGAATCGAAGTTGGCTTGCATCAAACGGGTCAGCTCTTCGATTTCGAGCCCTTCAGCAGATCGGATCGGCACCATTGCACGCATCCGGTCGGCACGTGGATCTGCAATAAGAATGACCGGGATGTCGTTGATCGTGAATTCAAGAGTTGGGCCGCGCTGCTGCGCCTCGGGGTCAATCGCAAGGATGATTTCTGCCAAACGCGGCATTGTCATGGGCGGTTCGGCCTCCACGGCCTCCTGTGCCCATGCGCTTGCCCCAAACAGCACCCACCAGATCAGAAATGCCACGCGCACCATTATTGGACCCTTTCTCTATCAGTTGCACGTAGCGTAGCGTCAAACCTGTTCACAGGCCAAGCACCCTTTGGTGAGCCACGTGTGCACTTGGCGTGCATGGGTTTAGCACGTATCGTTTTGACAACGGAGGACATTGCATGGAACTGACTTTGGAATCGGCACTGTCTCCAGGGGGCATGGTGGGCCACGCCTCTTACTTGCTGCTTGTGATTTCCATGCTGATGCGGTCCATGACATGGTTACGCCTCTTGGTCATCGCCTCCGCCTTCACTGCCATTGCCTATGACACGATCTGGCTGAAAGACCCGGTCGGCGTGTTCTGGGAGACGTTGCTTGTCACCGTGAATATCATTCAGATTGCGCGCGAATGGATGAAAGAACGTCGCGCGCAATTCAGCCCTGAAGAGACGCGCTTTGTGCGTACGCGCCTGCGGGGACTTTCCAGATCCGCGGCGCGGCAATTGCTGAATATGGGTGTCTGGGCGGATGCGGCACCTGGACTGGTGCTCACGCGCGAAGGTAAACCCGTCGAAAACGTCGCTTATCTTGTCGAGGGTGAAGTTGATATTGTGGTGGGCGGACAAGTGGTCGGCGTCTGCACACCAGGGAATTTCGTGGGCGAGATGTCAGTGCTTGGGCAACGACCAGCATCGGCTACAGCAACCGTCACACGGCCATCACGCTATTGGCTGATCGCCTCTTCAGTTCTGCAAGATTTGCAACACAGCGCGCCCGCGACGGCATCCGCCTTCCAGGCCGGTATCGCACGGGATCTGCGCAACAAGATCATCGCGGGCAATCATTCGGCAGGTCTCGTGCGTTAGCAGCGGTGCTCTTCAACAATCGCTATCGCAGCAGCAATGGCACGTGCAATGTCCAGCTCCGAAGTGTCGATCGTCGTGGCGTCCTCGGCAGCTTTCAACGGTGCTTCCACCCTGTTGCGGTCGCGGGTGTCGCGCTCGCGCACATCCGCGAGGACCTGATCATAACTCAGCGCATCGCCCTTGGCCGATAATTCATCGTAGCGGCGACGCGCACGCACTTCAGCGCTCGCGGTCACAAAGAGCTTCACATCAGCCTTCGGGCAAATGACCGTGCCAATATCCCGCCCGTCCAAAACAGCCCCGCCCGCGCGGCGCGCAAAGGCGCGTTGAAAATCTACCAGGGCAGAGCGCACCTCGGCATTTACGGCAACACGGCTGGCCGCCTGCGCCACTTCCGGAGTGCGCAGATCCGTGTTTTGCAGATCCTCAGCGGTAATCGATCCCGCTGCTGCCACAGGGTCTACCCCCAAGAGCACCTTCGCACCGATCGCGCGGTATAGCAGGCCCGTATCCAGATGCGCGACACCGAAGTGCACCGCTACAGCTTTTGAGATCGTCCCCTTGCCCGCAGCTGCAGGGCCGTCAATTGCAATCGTGAAGGGTTGATTTGTCACGCCGTGGATGCCCCTCAGAGGTTATCGCGGGAAATTTTCGCGCCAAGCTGCGCCATCAGAGGTTCAAAGATCGGGAATGACGTCGCGATAGGACCACCATCGTCCACCTGAACAGGTTTTTGCGTCGCCATACCCAGCACAAGAAAGGACATGGCAATGCGATGATCCAAATGGCTTGCACAGGTCGCCCCACCCGGCACATTACCATGTCCGCACCCAGTGACGGTCCACCAATCTGGCCCATCTTCCACTGTCACGCCGTTGGCCCGCAAGCCAACCGCCATCGCATCGATGCGATCGCTCTCCTTGACGCGCAATTCCTTGACGCCCCGCATCACAGTTTGGCCTTGGGCAAAACTGGCAATGACCGACAGCACCGGGTATTCGTCGATCATGCTGGCCGCGCGTTCCGGCGGCACTGCAATCCCTTTGAGGTCGGGCGAGAAACGGGCGCGCAGATCTGCAACCGGCTCACCTCCTTCTTCTCGTTCGTTTTCGTACGTCAGATCCGCCCCCATATCCCGCAGCGTGGTAAAAAGACCCGCGCGTGTGGGATTAAGACCGATGCCCGGGACCAACACATCCGACCCCGGCACAATCAGTGCTGCACACACAGGAAAGGCAGCCGACGAGGGATCACGCGGGACATCAATTTTTTGCGGTACAAGCTCTGGCTGGCCGGTCAATGTGATCCGCCGACCTGCCTCTGTCTGCTCTACGCTGATCTCGGCACCAAAGCCTGCCAACATCCGCTCTGTATGATCACGCGTGGCTTCCGCTTCGATCACAACCGTTTTGCCCGGCGCGTTCAGCCCCGCCAGAAGCACGGCGGATTTCACCTGAGCTGACGGGACCGGCACGGTATATTCGACCGGCACGGGATTGGCAGCACCCACGATGGTCATTGGCAAACGTCCCCCAATGCGCCCAACGGACTGCGTTCCAAAGAGCGCCAAGGGGTCAGTCACACGCGCCATGGGGCGACCATTCAAAGACGCATCCCCAGTGAAGGTCGCGGATATCGGCGATGTTGCCATGGCTCCCATGATCAGGCGCACGCCCGTCCCTGAATTGCCACAATCAATGACCTGTTCTGGTTCTGCGAAGCCACCAACACCCACGCCATGCACCGACCACTCTCCGCCCCCGTGGTCTGTGACTTCAGCACCAAAAGCACGCATGGCCTTGGCTGTATCCAGCACATCCTGCCCCTCCAGAAGCCCCGAAATGCGCGTCTCACCCACGCTCATGGCTCCCAGGATTAAAGAACGGTGGGAAATTGATTTATCGCCAGGGACCTGCGCCACGCCCGTCAATGGGCCAGACGCGCGTGAGGTCATGGGGATGGGTGTACCGTGACTGGACATGGTTTTTCTCAGTTTATCAGGTTTTCACGCCGAAGTACCGCGCCCCTCAGCCAGCGTCCAGTCCATTCGTTGTCGACACATTACTTGCGCTTGAAGGTCATATAATGCGGCCGGCGCCCTTCGCGCAGTGCTTTTTGCTCGTAACGCGTCGAAATCCAGTCGTCCCAAGAACTGCGCCAATCGTATAGTCCCGTCGCTTGCCATTCAAAACCAGACGGGGGTACTTCCAGCAGTGTTTGGCGGACGTAATCTTCGATGTCAGTCGCCACCCGAAACATGGCACCGGGTTTTACGACACGCGCCAGGGGCGCCAGGTGCTCGGATGTGACAAAACGGCGGCGGTGGTGACGCGCTTTGGGCCAAGGGTCCGGGTACAGAAGAAACGCCCGACTGATCGACGCTTCGGGGAGAACATCCATGAGATCGCGCGCATCACCCGGAAACACCGCGAGGTTTGACACGCCCGCGCGACGGATTTTTCCCAGCAGCATGGCGACGCCATTGATGTAGGGTTCCGCCCCAATAATCGCCACGTCCGGATTTTGGATAGCTTGATGGACAAGATGCTCGCCACCGCCAAAGCCGACTTCCAACCACACCGGTTTCCCGCCGAACTGCGCCTTTAGATCCAGCGGGCGACGGTCGGGGTTTTCTTCCCAAGTAACGGCGCCCGGCGAGAGAGCGGCGAGGTCTTCTTGCAAATAAGTCTTTTGCGACTCTTTGAGGGACTTCCCCTTCAAGCGGCCGTAGAAATTGCGATGGGGTCGAGCATTGTCTGTCATGCGCGCCGCTTTATCCTTCCACCCGTTGGTATGCAATGTCGCAGCGCCGTGATCCAGCGGACGGGTCGGCGATGCCGCCCCGACACTTTTTACAAATTCTAAAGAGCCGCTTTAAGTGCATCAGTCAGGTCCGTCTTTTCCCAGCTGAAACCGCCATCGGCCTCAGGCGCGCGACCAAAATGGCCATACGCTGCCGTACGCTGGTAGATTGGCTTGTTCAGTTCCAGGTGTTCACGAATACCGCGCGGCGTGAGGTCCATCACTTTGCCGATTGCCTTTTCTACAGCGGCTTCATCAACTTCACCTGTTCCAAATGTGTCACAGTAAATCGAAAGCGGCTTGGAAACGCCAATCGCATAGCTGAGCTGAATTGTGCATTTCTCGGCCAGCCCTGCTGCCACTACATTCTTGGCAAGGTAGCGCGCCGCATAAGCTGCAGACCGATCCACTTTGGTTGGATCCTTGCCAGAAAACGCGCCGCCGCCGTGTGGCGCTGCGCCACCATAAGTATCAACGATGATCTTGCGCCCGGTCAGACCTGCGTCACCATCCGGGCCACCAATCACGAAGACACCCGTCGGATTGACCCACCACTCGGTCGCGTTCGAAATCCAGCCATCCGGAAGAACTTCGCGGATGTAGGGTTCGACAATGGCACGGATATCATCGGATGTCTGCGTTACATCTGCATGCTGCGTGGAGAGCACGATCGAGCTGACACCCACCGGTTTGCCATCTTCATACCGCACGGAAAGCTGACTTTTTGCATCTGGGCGCAAGGTCGGTTCAGTACCATCTTTGCGGACCTCGGCGAGGCGACGCAAAATCGCATGCGCATAGTGAACCGGTGCCGGCATGAGTTCCGGGGTTTCATTGGTGGCAAAGCCGAACATGATGCCTTGATCCCCCGCGCCTTCCTCTTTGTTTGCGTTGGCGTCAACGCCTTGTGCAATATGCGCAGATTGCTCATGAAGCAAATTGGTCACTTCGCAGGTTTCGTGGTGGAATTTGTCCTGCTCATAGCCAATATCCTTGATGCAGGCACGCGCGATGTCTTCGATACGTCCCATATAGTCATGCAGCTTGGCTGCGTCTGAAAGGCCAACTTCACCGCCGATGACGACACGGTCGGTGGTGGCAAAAGTCTCCGCTGCTACGCGTGCTTCAGGTTCTTCGGCGAGGAATGCGTCCAGAACCGCATCGGAAATGCGATCACAAACTTTGTCCGGATGTCCTTCTGATACAGACTCCGAGGTAAACGTATAATTCTTGCGTGACATGTTTCGCTCCAATGAAAATTCTAGGACCGCGCCAGGAAGCCGTTGCGGTTCGTCACGCCTCATTACGTGCGCGCCGAAGTGCCGTCAATTCCTAACCCCAATGCGCGTTCGCAGGGTTAAAACCCTGTTAATAAATAGAACAAGAAACGTTAATGCAGCGACCGGCCAATCGCCTACCTTGCTGTAGAGCGTCGCAGGCAAGGCTGTTGGAAGCCATGCATCAATAAAGCCAGCTTCATTAAGCGGCAAAGACGCGACCATGCGACCTGTGGGATCAATCACCGCAGAAATACCTGTGTTCGCGGCACGCAGCAACGGAAGCCCCTGCTCGATAGCGCGCATCCGTGCTTGTGCGAGATGTTGCTGAGGGCCCGCATAAACGCCAAACCAAGCGTCATTTGTGACCTGAAGAAGAAAATCTACCCGCTCGGGCATCGCGTTTACATCATGGGCAAATACCGCTTCGTAGCAGATCAACGGCAATGCCTTGCCCAAAGCGCCCAAATCCAAGATCGCGGGTCCCGGACCGCCTGCAAACCGTCCCGCAGATGCAGCCAGGGCACCGATACCAAGGCCCTCAAACAGGTCTGCAAGCGGCATGTACTCTCCAAATGGAACAAGATGGTGTTTGTCGTAAGTCGCAGCCAGACGCCCGTCGGGGGCAACAACGGCCAAGGCGTTGTACAGATGCTGCCCGTCATAGCGCAATGCGCCCAGAGCGACGGAGGCGTCACCGGCCGCTTTCGCTATTTCCGCCAGGACCGGCGCAGCAGTTTCCAATCGCCAGGGAATGGCGGTTTCAGGCCAGACAATCAAATCCGGTTCAGGTTCCGACGGCAAAGGCGGTGCTTTGGTGTACTCAAGTTGTCGCGCGTAAAAAACTTGCGCCATCTCGGGCTGCCATTTCAGATGTTGGGCCGCATTCGGTTGCACGAGACGCACGCGGTTTTCTGTCTTCGCTACCGGATCACGCGCATGCGGCAGACTCAGCGCCAACGCGCCAGCGGCGAGCAGCGCCCCTTGCCCCAACCACAGAGACATTCCGCCACGCGGGTTCGCGGGAATAGACAGCACTGCAGCAAGTGACAGTAGCGCCAGAGTCACCCCATGCGGACCGACCCAGGACAACATTATGGACAATGGCCCTGCAATGGCAATCTGAGCAGGATTCGCCCAAGGAAAGCCTGTCAGAACATAAGCGCGCATCAACTCTGCACCGGTCCAGCACAGCACCAAACCAAAAGTGCTCGGTCCCAAGGCTTTGGCGAAACGAAAGGCCGCTGCCCAGAACATCGCCAGCCCCGTACTGAGAAAAAGCAGCGCAAAAGGCGCCATCCAACCATGTCGTGCGGCATCGACTTGAAAGGGCTCGACAATCCAAACGAGCGCTAGTGCGAAATAGCCGGTACCAAATGCCCAACCCAATGCACCGGGGCGGTTTTCTTCTTGCCGCCAAAGCATGAAAGCAATCGTCAAAGCAAGTAACAAAGCGATTGGAAGATCGAACGGCGCTTGCCCCAGTGCGCCAAATACACCGGCCACGAACGCCAACACAACACGAAACAGAAACGGCAGGCGCGCGATCTTGTTCACCCTTCACGCGTCGGGGCCATGATGCCCCCCTTCAGCTTGATTGACCGCTTGTGCGCACGCGAAGCCGTTTGATCCGACGCGGATCCGCATCGATCACTTCGAACTCGGGGCCATCCGGATGCACGACGACTTCTCCGCGCGCAGGAACACGACCCGACAGCATGAAAACAAGCCCGCCCAGTGTATCGATATCTTCTTCGTCCACTTCATCGTGGTCTGTCAGGGATTGTCCGATTTCTGCTTCGAACTCTTCCAAAGGTGTCTTGGCAAGCGCCAGATAACACCCTGGCTTTTCCTGTGTGAAATTGAGCCCTTCGTCTACATCGTGCTCGTCCTCGATCTCACCGATAACCTGTTCAATCAGATCCTCGATAGTAGCAAGGCCGTCGACGCCACCATATTCGTCAATCACCAGAGCCATGTGCCTGCGCTCCGCTTGCATCTTCGTCAGCAGGACGCCGATCGTCATCGAGGGCGGCACAAAAAGGAGCGGTCGCAACATTTTGGTCATATCAAACGCCTGCGACCGGCCATTAAAACCATGCGTCAATGCAAGATCCTTGAGGTGCAGAAATCCGGTGGGTGTGTCGAGTGTGCCGTCATAGACCGGTAAGCGTGTAAGCCCACTCTCCTTGAATACTGCAACCGCTTCGTCGAGCGTCGATGTTGCCGGAATCGCCAGAATATCCGCCTTGGGAATGGAGACGTCTTCAACCCGCAAACGACGCAGGTTCATCATACCATGGGTTTGTCGGCTTTCCGGATGATGCTCGGCTACCGCGTCTTTTCCTTCTTCTTCAGAGGGGCTCAAAGCACCGATAACGCGGCTAAAAAAGCCGCCCTGTCTGGCAGGTTCGGCATCAGGTGGAGGTGTGAGTTCGTCACGCGCGCGTTGCGCCGCGTCAGATGATCCGTCTATGTCGCCCATTGGGTCCTGTGCTGCGTAAAAGCGGAAAGCGCCGCTTGTCATAAACTATATGGGTCATTCAACCCCATTTTGCCAAGTATTTCCGTTTCGATCCCCTGCATAAGCGTGGCATCGGGGTCACGGATATGATCATACCCCAATAAATGTAACGTTCCGTGAACAAGCAAATGCGTTATGTGATCTTGGAAGGGAATCTGCATTTCCAGCGCTTCACGCGCACAGGTCTCAAAGGCCAAGGCGATATCACCCAAAGCGATCGTCCCGTCGATACCCTTTGTTAAGCGTTCAGGCACATCACCCGGCTCTTTTGCCGCACGATCTTCCGCAGGCCAGCTCAGAACATTTGTCGCTGTAGATTTGTCGCGAAAGTCCCCATTCAAAACGGCGATGCGCGCATCGTCACAGGCCAGAACAGATGCTTCGCAAATCAATCTGTCGAAATCTAGGTGATCCAGCGTCGCAGAGACTGCCGCGTGCGCCAGCTTTTCCAAATTGAGGGCGTCCCATCGGGCATCCTCGACAAGAACGTCAAGTTCCACGCGACGTCTTTCTGTGTCCGCTCAGGCGCAGATTACACGCCCGGATCATCGGCCTCATACGCTTCGATGATGGCAGCAACCAGCGGATGGCGCACGACGTCCTTGGACGTGAAGTAGCTGAAACTGATCTTGGGAATGGTCTTGAGCAAACGCTCCGCATCCGCCAGCCCCGACGCCGTGCCACGCGGCAGGTCGATCTGTGTGCGATCCCCGGTGATCACCATGCGCGACCCTTCGCCTAGACGCGTCAGGAACATCTTCATCTGCATGGTCGTCGCGTTTTGCGCTTCGTCCAGGACCACAAAAGCATTGGCCAGCGTACGTCCCCGCATGAAAGCCAGTGGTGCGATTTCGATCTGTTTCTCTTCCAGTAAGCGCGTCAATTGCTTGCCCGGCAGAAAATCCCCAAGCGCATCATAAAGCGGTTGCATGTAAGGATCGACTTTTTCCTTCATGTCACCCGGAAGGAACCCAAGTCGTTCGCCTGCTTCGACGGCAGGACGCGACAGGATAATTTTGTCAACCTGCCCGGATAGAAACATCGACACACCGACGGCGACGGCCAAGTAGGTCTTGCCCGTCCCTGCCGGCCCAATACCAAAGGCCAGTTCATTGTCGAAAAGCGCCTGGACATAAGCTTTTTGGGCTTCGGTGCGCGGTTCCACCCGTTTCTTGCGGGTTTGAATTTCAACGCGGTTGCCAATTGGCATTTCTAACTGGTCACCGTCTTCAGGTGCCGCGACCTCTTCAAAGGGCCCCATGCGCAATTCACGATCAACATCGCCCGCTTCTACCGCGCGCCCACCTTCGAGCCGCGCATAAAGCGCATGCAACACGCGCACCGCATCGTTTTGCGCGTCGTGATCTCCCGCGATCGCCAGTTGGTTCCCACGGCGCATGATCTGAACTGTCAGCGCTTTTTCGATCTGAGCAAGGTTCGCGTCATACGGCCCGCAAAGGTCTATCAAAAGGCGATTGTCCGGGAATTCAACCGTGACGCCGGGCGTTTTGGTTAAAGTATCAGTCGGACTTGTGTCACTGGGCGGCAATAGCGGCTCCTCGGCGGTGTGAGTCGCATTGACGGTGCCAATTCCCGCTCTCGAACGCAAGCTCTCAAGGCGGAAATTTCGGTATGCCGCATGGAAATCTGTGATCACCGGCGCGGGCAGAAGCGCCTCGAGGAACATGTCGCTATTTCGACCGCCTACTAGCTCCGCGTCTGAAGCTTCTATTTAACGCGTGCGCATACCGTTTCACTGGAAATCGCCTACAGGATCAGCAAGGGCAAACAGCATCCTGTATCGCTGCGGCGGAAAACGGTTATCCGCGCATGACTGCCGCAAGGGAATTTCGCTTGGCTTGCGTGATGGTTACCGGCACAATATCCCCGACTTTCGCGGTGCAATTTTCGATATGGACCGCATGCAAATACTCCGATTTGCCCACCATCTGCCCATCAAAGCGACCCTCTTTTTCGACGAGCACTTTCAAATCCCTGCCCACCATCTCTGTCTGTATGGCTTGCTGTTGTTCGGTGATCAAAGCCTGGATGCGTTGCAATCGATCATCCGCCTCTTGGGCGTCAACCTGAGGTCGTTCCGCCGCGGGCGTACCCGGACGGGTGGAATACTTGAACGAATAAGCGTAGCCGTATCTCACCTCTTTGATGAGGTCGAGCGTCGCCTGAAAATCCGCTTCGGTCTCTTCGGGAAAACCGACGATAAAATCTCCTGAAAGCAGAATGTCTGGACGGGCCGCACGGATACGCTCAATGACCCGCAAATAGCTTTCCGCAGTATGGCTTCGGTTCATGCGCTTGAGAATTTTATCTGATCCCGATTGAACAGGCAGGTGCAGGTATGGCATCAATTTGCTGCAATCACGATGCGCCTCGATCAGATCCTCCTGCATGTCATTGGGATGGGAAGTCGTAAAACGCAGCCTTTCCAACCCATCGATGTCGTTGAGCGCCCAGATCAGATCTGCCAGCGTGGCATCCTTATCATCGGCGCCGACCCCATGGTAGGCGTTCACATTTTGCCCCAGCAACGTGATTTCCCGCACGCCCCTTTCCACCAAATCACGCGCCTCCTGCAACACACGCGCGACCGGTCGGCTCACTTCAGCGCCGCGGGTATAGGGCACGACACAAAACGCACAGAACTTGTCACACCCTTCTTGCACGGTCAAAAACGCTGAGGGCGCCCGTTGGGCTTTGGGCCGCGCTTTCATCTCTTCAAACTTGTCTTCTTGCGGGAAATCAGTGTCGAGGGCTCGGTGACCCGCGCGCACCCGCGCCTCCATCTGCGGCAGACGGTGGTAGGATTGAGGCCCGACAACCAGGTCGACGGCAGGTTGGCGGCGGATGATTTCTTCGCCTTCGGCCTGCGCGACACACCCCGCCACGCCAATTTTCAGTTCCGGATTTTCAATCTTGAGCCCTTTGAGGCGCCCAAGTTCGGAATAGACCTTTTCAGCAGCCTTCTCGCGGATGTGGCACGTGTTGAGCAGGATCATGTCTGCCTCTTCAGCCACTTTGGTTTCGACATAGCCTTCGTCGCCCAAAGCCTCCGCCATGCGTTCACTGTCATAGACATTCATTTGACAGCCGTAAGTCTTGATGAAGAGCTTTTTGGGCGATGTCATGGCGGGCGTCCGTTTCAAAGATGGTTCAGCGCGCTGGTTACCAGCACGTCCGCTGGCTTGCAATGCACCCTCTCGCCGTTCAAAAGCCTCAGATGTATTACGATTCAAGGGTCAATTCTTGCGATCCGCGATAATGCCCACGGCCTGCAAGCGTTACCCCCCGGTTTTAGTACGCCGCAAGCGAATAACGACATCAACCGACGCGATCTCTGCCCCTTCGGGCGCATCCGGCAAACGCGCGATTTCCAACTGATCGGATGGTGCGTCCGTCAGTTTGGCGTCGTCTTCCCAATAAAAATGCGGGTGATCATGCGTGTTGGTGTCAAAATAGCTCTTTGATCCGTCAACTGTGACCTCTTGCATCAGTCCAGCATCACAAAAAGCACGCAGCGTATTATACACCGTTGCAAGAGACACCGCCTCGCCCTGCAGCTTCGCGGCCTCAAAAAGGCTCTCCGCTGTCACATGGCGATGTTGACCGTCACCAATCAATAGGGCAGCCAACGTCACACGCTGTCGCGTCGGCCGCAGTCCCGCTGTCGCCAGCCAGGATGATCCGGTCTCATGTTGCGTGTCAATCATGATAGCCTCATGGTGTCTCTACAGTTCATATAAGGGTCTTTCTGTCTGATTTTCAATTGCAAAGCTGTCGCACCCTTCCATGAATTTTAACGGAAATTGCTCTTTCATGCCACAAAGCCCGCCCTTGCACGCCGTAGCACGCCGATGCTAGAGGAATTCCACCGAAAACCGGATACCGAGCAGGAGACGCGCCAGAATGGCTCAATACCCCACCAGTTTTGACAAGGACGACCTCCTGAAATGTTCCCGCGGCGAACTTTTTGGCCCCGGAAATGCACAGCTTCCTGCCCCACCCATGTTGATGATGGATCGAATTACAGAGATCTCCGAAGATGCAGGGGAGCATGGCAAAGGTCATCTCGTCGCTGAATTCGACATCACGCCGGATCTTTGGTTTTTCGACTGTCACTTCCCCGGCAATCCGATCATGCCGGGCTGTCTTGGCCTTGATGGTCTTTGGCAGCTTACGGGCTTCAACCTGGGCTGGCGTGGCTGGCAGGGGCGCGGCTATGCGCTGGGGGTCGGCGAGGTGAAGCTGACCGGCATGGTGCGGCCTGATCGCAAGATGCTCACATATTATGTTGATTTCACAAAAGCCATTCAGACCAGACGCTTGACAATGGGTGTCGCAAATGGCCGAGTTGAAGCGGATGGTGAGACCATCTATCTGGTTACCGACATGAAGGTTGCGCTCTCAGAGAGTTGACGCAGATCCAAGATAAAAAAGGAGTGCGCCATGCGACGCGTTGTCGTGACAGGTCTGGGGATTGTATCCTCTATCGGCAATACCGCTGACGAAGTGCTCGCCTCTTTGAAAGAGGGCAAGAGCGGAATCGAAGCCAGCCCGGAGATGGCCGAACACGGCTTTCGCAGCCGAGTCGCTGGAACGCTTAAAATCGATGTCTCTGAACACATCGACAAACGCACGTTACGTTTCATGGGGCCGGGTGCGGCCTACGCCTACATCGCCATGGATCAAGCCATCGCGGACGCCGGACTGGACGCGGATGTCGTCTCCAACCCGCGCACAGGACTCGTTGCAGGATCTGGTGGGCCATCAACGTCGGCCATGCTAACCGCGCACAATGTGGTTGCGAAAACAGGGGCCACCAAACGCATCGGTCCTTTTGCCGTGCCAAAGTGCATGTCCTCCACCGTCAGCGCCAACCTCAGCACTGCCTTCAAGATCAAAGGCATCAACTATTCCATCACCTCGGCCTGTTCGACGTCACTGCATTGCATTGGCAACGCGGCTGAACAGATCATGCTCGGCAAGCAGGACGTCATGTTCGCCGGTGGCGGCGAAGAACTGGATTGGACGTTGTCCTGCCTCTTTGACGCGATGGGTGCGATGAGCAGCAAGTACAACGATGCGCCACAGACCGCCAGCCGCGCTTTTGACGCGGATCGCGACGGTTTCGTCATTTCTGGCGGCGGCGGAATCGTTGTGTTGGAAGATTTGGACCATGCTTTGGCGCGCGGCGCAAAAATCTACGCAGAAGTCACCGGTTATGCAGCAACTTCCGACGGTCACGACATGGTTGCGCCCTCTGGTGAGGGCGGCGAACGGGCCATGCGTCTGGCGCTGGACACGCTGCGGGAAGGGCGCCGCGTCGGCTACATCAACGCGCACGGCACTTCGACCCCAGTGGGCGATGTCGGCGAAATCGAAGCAGTGCGCCGGGTCTTTGGCAAAGGCAGCACACCGCCCGTGAGTTCAACGAAATCCATGACCGGCCATGCACAGGGCGCGGCGGGCGCGCTCGAGGCGATTTTCAGCCTGTTGATGCTGGACAACGACTTCATAACGCGCTCGATCAACGTCCAAACGCTCGACCCCGCGCTCGATCCATCGGAGATTGCGTTGGAACGTGTGGATAACGCAGGGCTGGATTCGGTGATGACGAATTCGTTCGGGTTTGGCGGCACCAACGGATCAATGATTTTGTCAAAGTACTTGGGTTAGGAGAATAGCGATGTCAGGGCTTTTGGCGGGCAAACGCGGGCTTGTCATGGGAGTTGCCAACGAGCGCTCCATCGCGTGGGGTATAGCGAAGGCGATGGCTGCTGCAGGCGCAGAGCTAGCCTTTACCTATCAAGGCGCTGCCTTTGGATCGCGGCTGGAACCCCTTGCTGCGTCTGTGGGTTCTGATTTCATGGTCGATGCGGATGTAACAGATGACGCATCCTTGGATGCCGCTTTTGACGCGCTTGGGGCCCGCTGGCCGACACTTGACTTTGTGGTGCACGCGATCGCTTTTTCCGACAAAAACGAACTCACTGGCCGTTTTCTTAACACCAGCCGCGACAATTTTAAACAGACCATGGACATCAGCGCTTATTCATTCGTTGACGTTGCGCGACGCGCGCACCCTTTAATGATCGAAAACGGTGGCACGTTGATGACCCTCAGTTATCAAGGCAGCAACAGCGTCGTCCCCAATTACAACGTCATGGGCGTTGCCAAGGCGGCTCTTGAAAGCGCCACACGGTATCTTGCCAATGATCTTGGGCCGGAAGGAATTCGTGTTAACGCGATCTCGCCTGGGCCGATGAAAACGCTGGCCGGTGCAGCCATCGGCGGCGCCCGGAAAACGTACAAGCACACGGATCAAAATGCACCGTTGCGCTCGAATGCAACGTTAGAGGCCGTAGGTGGAACCGCTGTATATCTCGCTTCGGATGCAGGTGCCTGCACAACAGGAGAGATCATCCACGTGGATGGTGGATACCATATCCTCGGGATGCCACAGGGCGAAAACATCTAACGTCGCTGAATCCGCCCACTTTTGCCCTATTGGTGCCCAATTGTCTTGGTTTGACATTACGTATGCCGATGACCTCAAGCACAGCTGACAGGCGCCAAACCGCCTACCTCAAACGGACCCGCATCGCCCGCGCGCTTGTCCGCGTTCTGGTGCCGGTAACGTTTTTCACTGTTGCTACGACGGCTTGGACCGATCCAACAGCCGGCTCATACTTGACTCAAGGATTAGACACCTTGCGCCCTACTGCGACCAGCATCCTTGCAGACACTCCGTTGGAAGGAATCCTTAGTCCAGTACTGGGTGAGCATGCAGCACAAGCAGAAGGCGTTGGTGATCGACTAGCGCATATTGCTGATACGTCTGCTGCGCGGTTACCGACGATCCAACCCTGAGCCAAATTCGCTTTTGCTATGACCTCAAAACAAGCGCCAAATCTCGCCTGGGAACGCTTAGTGCGTCGTGCTGTCCACGTGAGAGCGCGCGGGCCCAGCTCTCTTCGGCCAATTGTTGAGAGGGTTGTTGCGCGGTTGCGAAATCGCGCAGGGTTGATCCATGGGCGCATCCATTTGCCACGCCTGCAACATGGCCGCGACCGACGTTTCACTCGAGTGCGGCATGGTCCGACTGACGCAGTCAGATGCTATGTATTCGGTCTTTGCAACCGGCTCTGCCTGCCACGCAAGATGACGACACATTTCGGCCCGAAGGCCAGGCGTGGAATCAAACGCAGACGCCACCGCGACAGCCTGCTCCGTCCCTTCCGCGCGCAATCTCGTAAACCCGCTGGTAAGAATGATTGCGATTGTCAGAAGACATCCGCCTGCCCAAGCCGCAAAAGTCGCACCCATGAGTGACAAACCACTCGCCCAAAACAATCCGAACAGGCCAACTGTAAGCGCGATATCCATAAGCACGATGGACAATACGCCCCCCGCTCCCAGGCCTGCAATTGCAGCGTCATCGTAATGGTGTCTTGGCATATGATGGTTTCCCAACGGCTCGGATGTCTATTTGTCAGTCGTTTCTCTTTCTGCTGACCTCGCCTGGCAAAACCCTTAAGAGGTCAGCAACCTTGATGAACAGTTTTTCAACTTTTGAATTAATGAACCGTTAATTTTGATGGCAATTTTAACGGCTCCAGCAATAAAGCGCCGAGCCATCAAAATCGACAACCGAGGTTTAAGCCGGATCAATCCGCACAAGTTCAATATCGAACGTCAGTTCCTTACCCGCCAGCGGGTGGTTGGCGTCAAGCGTAACCGTTGCCTCATCCGAAGCGATCACCGTGACGGGCATCGCCTGCCCATCTGCTGTCTGCATTTCCAACTGCGTGCCAACCTCAAGCGGTATGTCGTCCGGGATGCCTTCGCGCGGCACCACTTGCTGCATTTCCAGATTGACCGGCCCGTAGGCATCTTCACACGCGATCTCTACTTTTTTAGTATCGCCGACTGCCATGCCCGGAAGTGCAACGTCGAGCCCGGGAATGATCTGGCCTGACCCCACAACAAACTCCAGCGGGTCTCTGCCTTCTGAGCTGTCGAAAATAGCACCGTCACGCAGCGTACCAGTGTAGTGCAGTGCAACGGCGTCGCCCTTTTTAACCTGGGTCATCGAATATCCAATCCTGTCATGAATAGAGTAGTGAAGGCCGCGCATCTGCGCAGGTTCTTCTAAGTTAAGGGTATCGTGCCCGCGTCGCATTCGCGCGTAAAGCCAAAATCGAAAAATTGGCCCCTTTCCGCCGCCCTCGGGGCATGACACTGTAGCTCAAGCGCTTTAAAAGGAGCCTCGGCTGTGCCTGTCACAACATGCGTTTTTGATGCTTACGGAACACTCTTTGATGTGTCAGCAGCGGCACGCCAGGCTGCGGCTGAGCCGGACTTCAGCTATATCGAAAGCAGCTGGTCCGCTTTGGCAGAGCATTGGCGACAAAAACAGCTGCAATACACTTGGCTCAGAGCTATCGTGGATGCGCATGACGACTTCTGGCAAGTCACGCAGAAAGGGCTTGACTGGGCCATGGAAAAGACGGGTCACGGTGGTGATATGGCCCTGCGGGAGCGACTTCTAGCGCTCTATTGGGAATTGCAGTGCTATCCTGAAGTGCCTGAGATTCTGGCACAGTTAAAGGGAGCGGGACTAACGACCGCAATCCTGTCAAATGGCGCGCCGGAAATGCTCTCGGGTGCGGTGCGTTCGGCGGGTCTCGAAGAGCTGTTGGATGACGTGCTTTCGGTCGAAGACGTTGGTGTCTTCAAGCCCGACGCACGGGTCTATGACATGGTCGGCAACAGATTTGGATGCGCAAAGAGCGACGTGTTGTTCGTCTCATCAAACGGCTGGGACGCGGGCTGCGCAACCGGATACGGCTTTCGAACAGCCTGGGTCAATCGCGCCTCGGATCCGGTGGACCGTCTGCCCTGGGCGCCTGCAGACATACTCAAAGATTTGAGTTCTATCCCACGTCTTGTCGGGATTACCTGATGCGCAAATTTCGCACATCGGACGGGTTAGGCCTTGCCTACAGCAGCCACGGAAGCGGCGTGCCTGTGCTGTGCCTCTCCGGGTTGACGCGCACGATGGCCGATTTTGATTACGTCACACCGCACATGCAGAATGTGCGACTGATCAAGATGGACTATCGCGGACGCGGCGCCTCTGACTGGGACAACAACTGGCGCAATTACAATCTATTGATCGAAGCACGCGACGTCATCGAATTGCTCGATCATCTGGAACTGGAAAAAGTGGCGATTCTTGGCACGTCACGCGGCGGTCTGCTCGCGATGGGTCTGGCCTTTGGCGCAAAGGACCGTTTGCGGGGCATTGCTCTCAATGACATCGGGCCAGAGATCAATCCAGCAGGGCTCGCGTATATTATGGAATATCTGGGCAAAGAACCAAAGGTCAAAGACCACCTTCAACTTGCGCGCAGCCTGGCAAAAAATCTGCCCGGTTTTACCGGCGTTCCGCTGGAGCGTTGGATGGAAGAAGCCGTCAAACATTACCACAAGACAAACAGAGGGTTGGCCCTCACGTACGATCCGAAACTGCGCGATGCAGTCGAAGAACAAGGCGCGCAGGCGGCCCCTGATCTCTGGCCCTATTTTGACGCGATGGAAGGTCTGCCGTTGGCCTGCATTCGCGGTGAAAACTCAAACCTGCTGACCAAAGAGACGTTTGCCGAAATGCAGCGTCGCAGACCAGATATGACAGCCGCCACAGCCGTTGGACGCGGCCACATTCCTTTCCTCGACGAACCGGAAGCCGTCGCTGCATTACAGACTTGGATCGGAGCGCTGGAATGAATATAGACATGATACATGCAGCCGCCCAGCGAACAGCGGGAAAGCTGCGCCGCACGCCGTTGCTCAATGCGCCGCTGCTGGATGCAATCGCCGGGCGGCGGATCTGGGTCAAACCGGAATGCCTGCAACATACCGGCAGTTTCAAGTTTCGCGGGGCGCTGTCGGCGATTTCAGCCTTGAATCCCGAAACGCGCGCGCGCGGCATCGTGGCCTACTCCAGCGGCAATCACGCGCAGGGTATCGCGCTGGCCGCCCGACAAGCAAACGCGCCCGCCGTGATCGTCATGCCCGCAGATGCGCCGCGCATCAAGATCGAGAACACCCGCAAGCTGGGCGCTGAAACCGTGCTCTATGATCGGGTGAACGGCGAAGACCGGGATGCGGTGGGGCTAAAGCTTGTCACCGACCAGGGGTTGACCCTGATCAAACCGTTTGACAACGCCGAGGTCATCGCAGGACAAGGCACCACCGGTCTTGAGATCGCCCAACAGGCGCGGGATGCAGGCATTAAGCAGGCCGAAGTCATCGTCTGCTGTGGAGGTGGCGGCTTTGCCTCAGGCATCGCCCTGGCACTAGAGGCTGACGCACCCGGATTTCGCGTGCGCCCGGCCGAGCCCAAAGGTTTCGACGATATGGCACGCTCCCTGATTGCAGGGGAACGTCTGAGCAATGCGCAACCCTCCGGCAGCCTGTGCGATGCGATTATTTCGCCCACGCCCGGAGAGATGACTTTCCCGATCCTGCAGCGCTTGGCGGGTCCGGGTTTAATTGTGACCGATGACGAGGCTTTGCAGGCGATGGCCGTCGCGTTTTCCCATTTTAAACTCGTGGCGGAACCTGGCGGCGCGGTTGCACTGGCTGCTGCACTTTTTCGCCCTGATGAAATCGCCGGTGCGGATGTCATCGTCACCATCTCAGGCGGAAATGTCGATGCGGATGTCTTCGACATCGCCCTGAACCGGTTTGGAGACAAAGCGGCATAGGCCGCAACGAAGAGAGGCGCGTCATGCATATTGCCAAGCTCGGTGAGATTGCCCTGCACTACCGTTTGGAAGGTCCGCAGAACGGACCCACTGTTGTTTTCGCCAACTCGCTGGGTACCGATATGCGGCTCTGGGACCCTGTGTTGCCATATTTGCCCAAGGGTCTGCGGATCCTGCGCTTTGACAAACGGGGACACGGGCTGTCGTCCTGTCCGCCCGCACCCTACACGATGGGCGCGTTGATCAGCGATACCGAAAACCTGCTGGATCACCTTGAAATAAAAGACTGCCTGTTTGTGGGTCTGTCCATCGGCGGCATGATCGCCCAGGGGCTCGCCGTCAAGCGGCTGGATTTGGTGCGGGCCATTGTGTTGTCGAACACCGGAGCCAAGATCGGTACGCCCGATATGTGGAACACGCGGATCGCGGACGTGGAAAGCGGCGGCATCGAAAAGCTGGCCGACGCGGTGATGGAGCGCTGGTTTTCAAATGACTTCAGGGCGCAACCTGAATTGGAGATTTGGCGCAATATGCTGACCCGCCAGGAAGCGCAGGGCTACATTGGGTGCTCTGCTGCGATCTCTGGCACTGATTTTTTCACCACGACAAGCAGCCTGCGTTTGCCAGCTCTTGGGATTGCGGGCGACGAAGATGGCGCGACCCCGCCTGATTTGGTGCGTGAAACAATGGATTTAGTTCCCGGCAGTGACTTTCATCTGATCCGCAAGGCCGGGCATCTGCCCTGCGTAGAAAAGCCGCAAGAATATGCCACGGCACTTACCCGGTTCATGGAACGGATCGGCCATCTTGCGCAGTCTGATGACTAGCAGTCCACCCGAAGTGTGCAACACTCGCCACCGGGCCGCCTTCGCTTTAGTCACAACGACAGTGAGGTAGAGCATGGCCGCAAGTGTATTTGACAGCCCGCTATACGCGCGGCTTTTTCCCACATCAGAAACGGGTCGATTGTTTTCTGACAGCGCTGCTATTCGTGCCATGCTGCTGGTAGAGGGCACCTTGGCGCGGGTACAGGGTCAACAGGGCATCATCCCCCAGATCAGTGCCGCGGCCATCCACCGGGCCAGTCTGGAAATCCTGATCGATCCTGGCGCTTTGGCTGAGGCCACCGGTCAAAATGGCGTCTGCGTGCCCGGCCTCGTGAATGCCTTTCGCACAGAGATGAATGCGCCGGAACATGCGCAATTTGTCCACTGGGGTGCTACGTCACAAGATATCATCGACACTGGATTGATGCTGCGTCTGCGTCAGGCGCTGGCCTTGTCAGAAAAAGATCTGCGCACTGTGCTGATCGCTCTTGCACAGATGGCTAGGGCACATGCACAGACCCCGATGGCCGCGCGCACATACGCCCAGGAGGCGACGCCAACCACCTGGGGGGCCGTGATCGCACAATGGGGATCACCCCTGCTTGACCAGTTTGAAGCACTGCCCTTGCTGCGTGCGCAAAGCCTTTGGGTGTCACTTTCCGGTGCTTCGGGCACATCTTCTGCACTGGGTGAAAAGGCGCCTGCTCTGCGGGCCGCCTTGGCAAAGGAACTGGGGCTTGGAGACCCTGGGCGCAGTTGGCACACCAACCGCGGACCCGTGCTCCGGATTACTGATTGGTGCATCGGAATTCTGACAACACTTGGGGCGATGGGGCGCAGCCTTACGGCACTGTCCGCCAGCGGCGTGGCGGAAGTGCGCTTTGATACCCCAGGCGGGTCCTCGACCATGCCGCAAAAACAGAACCCAGTCGCACCCGAAGCGCTGATCGCCCTAGCGCAACAGGCACAGGGTCTGCGCAGCGCTCTGGGCGATGCAGCCATGCACCAGCATCAGAGGGACGGTGCTGCTTGGTTTACAGAGTGGATGGTGGTGCCGCAGATCGTGCTTGCCACCGCCTCCGCACTCCAGATTGCGGGTAAACTGGCAGAAACGGTTACACCGGATAGCGAACGAATGCGCGCTACCCTTGTGGACGGTCTCGGTCTTGCCCATGCTGAAGCGCTCAGCTTCGCGCTCTGCGCAGAGATGCCCCGCCCCAAGGCACAGGATGCCGTGAAAGCACTGGTGCGTCAGGCAAGCGCTGACAATACACCGCTTTGGCAGCTCGCACGTGACGCCTATCCAGATGTTCCGGCCAAGACCTTCGATGCACTCGCGCAATGTGGGCAAGCTCCAGCCGAAGCGCAGGACTTTGCTTTGCGGGTAGAGGCGCTTTGACGCGACGCTCCGCAGTCACTTTCATCCTAATCACCATGGTGATTGACGCGATGGGTATCGGTCTGATCATTCCAGTGATGCCGGACCTGTTCCAGGAAGTCGGCGCGGGAGACCTCGGGGCTGCCGCGCTCTGGGGCGGTATTCTCACGACGATTTTCGCCGTCATGCAGTTTGTGTTCGGCCCCATCATTGGCGGGTTGTCTGACAGGTTCGGTCGCCGGCCTGTTCTGCTCCTTTCGCTAATCATCATGACGCTAGACTATTTACTTATGGCCGTTGCGGGCAGCATCTGGCTCTTGCTTGTTGGGCGGATCATCGGTGGCATTGCCTCCGCGACGCAATCCACCGCCAACGCCTATATGGCCGACATATCTGCCCCCGACGACCGCGCTGCAAACTTCGGCCTGATCGGGGCCGCATTCGGGATGGGCTTTGTGCTGGGCCCACTGGTGGGCGGGTTTCTCGCGGAACTGGGCACCCGCGCGCCGTTTTACGTCGCAGCGGCACTGGCAGGTGCCAATGTTATCTTCGGATACATTGTCTTGAAAGAGACCCTGCCCGCACAGCACCGACGCCCTTTCGCCTGGCGACGCGCCAATCCACTGGGCAGCTTGCGCCAACTCAGCGCTCTGCCAGGGCTTGCCCCTTTGCTGCTGGTGTTTTTCCTATATCAGGTCGCCTTTACCGTATATCCCGCGATCTGGGCCTTTTTCGGAAAGGAGCGCTTTGGCTGGGACCCCGCAACAATTGGCCTTAGCCTTGCACTCTTTGGGATCATGCTGGCCATCGTTCAGGGCGGCCTGATCCGGCCCGTCATGCGACTTTTGGGTGAACGTGGCACGGTCATTTATGGACATCTATTTGACACCATGGCTTTTTTGGCGCTCGCTTTCGTCGCCAACGGCACGCTGGCCTTAATCTTGACACCGCTCGCCGCACTTGCTGCAGTCATCACCCCTGCCCTGCAAGGGATTATGTCCAAAGCGGTGGGACCAGACGCACAGGGCGAATTGCAAGGCGCACTGACCGCGCTCAGCGCTCTGGCCATGATTCTGTCCCCACTCGTCATGACCGGGACCTTCGCGGCCTTCACCGGAGAGGACACGCCGGTCTATCTCCCCGGCGCGCCATTCCTGGTATCCGCCGCCCTGATCCTTGTGGGATTAGCCGTCTTTTTGCGGCGTCAGGCAGAGACGTCGCTTTCTTAACAGCATTCGCATGATCACGTCGCGATAAGACTTGCATGGGCCTCAGCACTTCGTAACCCTGCATCTAAACCAGATGGTATTACAGGGAAAAGACCACCATGCAAAAAATCAAGGCTGCGGTATGCCACGCGTTTGGTGAACCACTCGTAATCGAGGACATTCTTATCCGCCCGCCAGAACTCGGCGAAGTCGAAGTCACACTGGATGCAGTCGCTATTTGCCACTCGGATATTTCCTTTGCGGAAGGTGCTTGGGGGGGTGTCCTACCTGCGGTTTACGGGCACGAAGCTGCCGGACGTGTCACAGCGGTCGGCACCGGTGTGCGCGGTTTGCAAACCGGCGACAGCGTTGTTGTGACCTTGATCCGAGCGTGTGGCTCCTGCGGAAACTGTGGTGCGGGCAAGCCATCCCTGTGCGATACATCATACGATGGCAGCGCAGGACCCATTCAAACCGTGCAAGGCGCACCACTGTTTCAAGCCATGGCCACCGGCGGCTTTGCTGAGAAAGTGGTTGTCGATCAAAGCCAAGTGGTTCGGATTGCACCCGATATCTCAAAAGAGGCGGCATCTTTGATTGCCTGTGGCGTGATCACGGGTGTTGGCGCCGTAGTCAATGCAGCCAGCCTGCGCGCGGGGCAGGATGTTGTTGTGATTGGTGCAGGGGGCGTTGGTCTCAATGCCATTCAGGGTGCACGCATTGCAGGCGCGCGCCGCATTGTCGCCGTCGACATGAGTGCTGAAAAACTGGATGTAGCCAAGGAATTCGGGGCCACGCATGGCGTAATCGCAACAGATCCGAAACCCTGGAAGGCAGCCTTCGACGCCCTTGGCGGACGGGGTGCTGATGCGGTGATCGTGACTGTTGGCGCGATACCTGCCTATGATCAGGCACCGCGCTATCTTGGCCAAGGCGGCAAAGTCATCATGGTCGGCATGCCACATTCGGGGGCCATGAGCAGTTACGAACCCGTGGTGCTTGCCGCGTTGGGACAGCAAATGGTTGGCTCCAAAATGGGCGATGTGGTGATCCAGAGGGATATTCCCTGGATGGTCGATCTTTATACACAAGGCAGGTTGAAACTGGACGAATTGATTTCGGGACGCTGGCGACTAGACCAAATCAACGAAGCCATCGCAGATACCAAAACAGGGTCTGCCCGGCGCAACGTCATCGTTTTCAACCCATAGGTACAGCATGAAACTCAAAGACCTGGAGATCATCGTCACGGCCCCGCCTGCCCCTGGGTGGGGTGGACGCTATTGGATCCTCGTAAAGCTGACCACGGATAATGGCATAACCGGATGGGGTGAATGCTATGCTGCGTCCATCGGGCCGGACGCCATGCGCCACGTGATCGCAGACGTCTTTGCCCGTCATATGGCAGGGGAGAACCCCGAAAACATCGAACTGATGTTTCGCCGAGCGTATTCTTCTGGCTTTACGCAACGGCCCGATTTGACCGTCATGGGCGCATTCTCAGGGTTGGAGATCGCCTGTTGGGATATCCTCGGCAGGGCGCGCAGCCGGCCGGTCTATGCCCTGCTTGGGGGCAAAATTAATCCACGCATCCGCGCGTATACGTACCTCTACCCTTTGCCCCATCATAATCCGTCTGAATTTTGGTCCGCGCCTGAGATGGCGGCAGAAACCGCCGTGGCCATGGTCGAAAAAGGATACACGGCGGTCAAGTTCGACCCGGCAGGCCCTTACACGCTTCGGGGCGGGCACATGCCGGGGATGCGTGACATCGACATCTCAGTCGCATTTTGCAAAGCCATCCGGAATGCGGTGGGGGATCGCGCGGATCTGCTCTTTGGCACGCATGGACAATTCACGACCGCTGGCGCAATCCGGCTAGGCCAAGCGCTAGAACCCTACAAACCACTCTGGTTCGAGGAACCAATCCCGCCAGATGCTGTCGCAGAAATGGCCAAAGTCGCGCGGGCCGTTCGCATCCCCATCGCAACCGGAGAACGCCTGACAACAAAGGCCGAATTCGCACCTGTGTTGCGCGCAGGCGCTGCCACGATCCTGCAACCAGCACTTGGACGCGCAGGGGGCATCTGGGAAACAAAAAAAATCGCGGCTATGGCAGAAGTCTACAACGCACAAATGGCACCACATCTTTACGCAGGTCCCGTCGAGTGGGCCGCGAATATTCACCTCGCGGCGTCCATTCCAAATCTACTTATGGCCGAGACCATTGAAACACCGTTTCACGCCGCGCTCATCAAGAACACGATCCAGGTGGAGAACGGTTTCATCACGCCACCCGATACGCCAGGCTTGGGGATTGATGTCGATGAGGCCCTTGCCCGCGCGCATCCCTATACCGGCACAGGTCTGCATTTGGAGATGCGCGAAGAACCCTGTGACTACGTGACGAGCAACAAGTTCGAAGGTGGCGCACCTAGCATGAGCGATTGATCTACCAAAACTCTGGCAGGAACTGAGTTTGCTGCCCAAGGATCCGAAGATTACGTCCGAGCGGCCTCGAATGCAGCCCAGATTTCTTCAAAAGCGTCAAAGTTGAGGCGTTTGCCTTTGACCGCATCAAAAATGATCTTTTCAGAGCGTATCAACGTTGCAATGGCCTCCGTCAGATCGGGCACGATTTCGGGCGGAATAACCGCTTCACCATGGCGATCAGCGTGGATCAGATCCCCATTCGAAATGGGCAACCCAAAGATATCAACCGGCGTGCCTATGTCCACGACATGCACAAATCCGTGGCTTGGGCCGATGGACCCAGCAACCACCGGATAGCCAGCTGGCAGATCGCCCAGGTCGCGCATCACACCATTCGTGAGCGTCCCAGCGAGACCAAAAGACTTGTGAATATTGGTGTTGACCTCTCCCCAATAGGCACCGATGGCATGCGGCACATCAAGGTCCTGCACCACGCAAACCGCCGGGCGCACCCCATCGGCCATGTGTTTGTAATAGGCCATGCGCCACGCCTTGATGACCTCTGGCGCTTCGGTGGGCGGGGCGAGCGCGCGAATACGTGCGGTCCGGGCAAAGCCCACCATGGCGGGCGCTACGGGGTCGGATGCAAGCATCGTTCCGCGCGTAAAAGCGTCAAAGCCGCGCTTGCCTTGCGCCACTTCGATGGCGTTGCAAACTGTGGGCGTGTCAACTTCTCGTAGTAGCCTATGCAGTGCGTCCTCCATCAGCGCGCCGAAGCCAGTGCGGCCCCTTCCGACAATGCAGAGAGTTTGGCATAGGCGATTTCCGGATCAACCGCACCAAAACCCGCGAAAGTTCCAAACCCGCAATCGGACCCGGCAAGAACTCGGTCTTTGCCAACGATCGGCGTAAATCGTTCGATCCTTTGCGCCACGACTTCCGGATGCTCAACGAAGTTGGTCGTCGTATCTACCACTCCCGGGATCAACACCTTGTCATCGGGAATGTCCCGCTTTCGATCCTTAAATACGGTCCATTCATGGGCATGGCGGGGGTTTGATGTCTCAAATAGCACATAGCGCGCCTTGGTCGCCATCAGCGTATCAAAGACCTTTTCCATGCCGATGTCACACACATGCGGACCTTCGTAATTGCCCCAACAGATATGAATGCGCACCCGATCCTGAGGCACTTGCGCGAGTGCATGATTGAGCGCCTCTACATGGCCATCGGCGATTTTGACAAATTCCGCGTCTGAGAGATCCTGAAACAACATATGCCGCGACAGAGCAAGATCCGGACAATCCAATTGCAGATCAAGACCTGCGGCCACGATGGTTTCATATTCCGCGCGCATCGCATCCGCCAATGCCGAGAGGTAGGCCTCACGTGTCGGATAATGATCATTTTGCAGAAAGAGCGAAATGACCCCAGGTGACGCCGCATTCATAAAACCGCGTTCAACACCATGCTCTGCCATCGCGGCCTTGAGATTCGCGATATCCTTTTCCAACTCCCCTTGTCCTTTCGACACGACAGGGCCAGTGCACATGGGACGGGCATACTTCGGCGTCCCGCCATCTTCGGCGAGGCGTTTAAGAAAACTGGGAAAGCGTTTAAGATCACCCGGGGCATTGCGCGGGCTGTCACCGGAAAACCCGGAATAGCGGTCCTTGACGTAGGTGGCGTAGGATATCTTGGACGTCTCGCCGTCACTGACAACATCGACTCCGGCAGCCACCTGCTTAGCGACAGTGTCCGATACAGCGCGCGTCATTGTCGCGTCAAACTCGGTCTCAGAAAAAGGCTCTTCGCGTTCGCGCGCAAAGATCAAATCCACCACTTCTTGCGTGCGTGGCAGGCTGCCTACATGGGTTGTCTTGATCATCTTCGTCTCCCTTGATGACCGGAGCAACGCGAAGGCTGCTCCGGTTGCGTGCTAGTCTTGTGTGGCCGTTTGGCTCAGGAACCGCGCGTTGAGCCGCCACATCCCCCAAGCCAGCGGGATCGCGATAAATCCGCCGATCACATAGGCCAGAGGTTCGTCGTAAAAGGTCTCAAAAGCCTGTGTGTAGGCGTGTATGGCAGCAAAGGTCACGGCCGCATTAAAGAGCCCGCGTAGGTTTTTGTGTGCTGCGAAAAACGCGATGGTTGCAAGGACCGCGGCCCATAAGACTGAATACACATCTGCATTAATGACGACGGCAGTCGCGCGGAAAGCCTCTGCAGCTTCGCGATATGTGTCGTAGTCGTTGTACACTCCACTGCGATACACTGGCCCCCAGACATGCTGGCCAACCACATCTCCCCAAAGGCTTCCCACCAAGGCGCACAAGTTGGCTACCACAAAGGCCATCATCACATGAATGCGCGCATGGCGAGCCAACCGCTCAGCGTTGCGGGCCATAAGACCCAAACCGACACCGATCACTGCTGTCATCTGTAAAATCGACAGGGTCGATTCAGGTGAATAGAACACGTAGGCCGCATGAAAATACAAAGTGCTGGTATCCAGCGCCTGCGCAAAGGGCACAATTGCCAGGGCTGAAATGACGCGCAGGTCCACGAACCATCCCGCGCAGGCAATCAACGCAGCCGCATAGAGCCAAAACACATGCACAGGCATGCCTGAAAGGGTCAATTCCTGTAACCATTGCCCCAAGCCAACGAGATGCAGTGCTGCGGCGATCAACAAGATCGCGCCGCTAACAAACCGGTTCACAACAGTTTGGCTTTGGTAGAACCAGGCCGTAACTGCGGCAACAAGCGCGCCGCCAAGACCCAGAACCCAGCCGGCGATTTCAGGGTATTTGTCGATCATTTCAAACCCGGCGCCCCCGAGCAACATGCCCGCCCCGATCAAAGCGGCCGCATTGCCAAACATGGCATAAATGTCTGTCCCGTGCCTGAGGACACTACATCCTGCAAGCAACATCAATACGCCGAACACGGCCACCAGCACTGCATCCGCAAGCCAGAATATCAAACCGAAGGTCGCAAAAAGTACGCCCGCGCAAAGCAACGTATTGATGGCTAACGCCACCATTGTGCTGCGCGCACGGGTTTCGATGAGGCGTGCAGCAGCCTGGGTGATGACCCCTTCTGCCGCCAGTGCTTTCGTATCAGCTATCGTGTGCATATTTCACTACATGAACTTTGTTCACAAATTGGATAGCTGATCTAAAGCACGCACTCAAGTTAGTTGTGAACACTGTTCAAATCAATGACGCCACGTCGCGCCCACAGGATCATCCGTACCTAGAATATGATAGGGACTTGAATCCCCGGTCATCGAAGGCACCGCGCTAAACGGCGTGCTTTCTGGCACAGACATCGTGTCACCGGGTGCCAAAGTGGTGCTACCCTCCGTCCAACTTACGCGCCAATGCCCGCGAACAGGCATCAGAGCCGATGGCGTGTCATGTTGATGCATTTCGGCAGAAGCGGAGCAACGCGTGACCAGATCTACTTCAAAGCCAGGCTTGTCGCGCAGCATGCCTGTCTTGCCGATCACTTTGGCCGGATGGCGGTCTGCAAGCGCCACCATGTCCCAGTAGCGTGCCACGTGGTTTGGCACCACCTCCGCCGTTGTCGGTTCAGGATAGGTGTTGAGTTCCGCCTCTGTTAAGAGCGGCATTGGCGCTACGTTCTCAGGTAAACTGTCCCCCTGCGCAGTGTCATAGAGCTTGCCTTCCTGAGAAAGCACCAAACCGTGACCCGCGGCATCCTCGATCACTTGCGGCGCCCAGATGACGCCTCCGCCGGCATCATCCCCACCCAAGATCGCCATGATCATTCCGTAGTCTGTTCCGATATTCTCAAAGCCACGGAAAATGCCGGTGGGGATGTTGATGATATCGCCGGGTTCCAGCGTCACCTCGCCCGCATCCCCCCAGCGACCCCAGAAAAAACGCCACCGCCCCGAGAGTACGAAGAACACCTCTGCCGTACGGTGACTGTGTAGAGAATTGCGACACTTGGGCGGCTGACCCGCGGCGCCGATGTTAAACCCATGCGGGATCGCGATATGCACGTGCTGATCTGGGCTTTCAGACACCCCGCCGCCGATGATCGTGAAGTTCTCCTTCTGATCCGACCCCGGCGTGTGCGCGTCGATAAAGGCGGTCTTGCAGGGCTTCAGATCTCCGTAGCGGACGATGCGGCGTTCCATCTCTGCGGGTGTCATAGCGTCTCTTTCATATCAACTTGGGTGCACAAAGTAGCGTTTAACCCGTGTGCAGAAGGATCTGTTTCCAGATCGTCGTTTCATCGAAAATCACGTATTCGCGGCGCAGCCCCCTAGGCCCGAAATCCGCATGGCAAATGCCCAAAAGGTAGATCTCTGCCCCTGTGGGCACGCCAAAACGGCCCCATCCGGAGTGTTTACCCGTGAGCGACCAGCGCAGAGCAGCACGGGGCGGCATCATCGGTTCGTCGCGCCCGATCTGGTGATCTATTTGAAAGACCGCATCAGGGAAAGAGGCGCGCAGCCCCATCCAGAATTGATCCACATCACGATGGCTGTGCCCCGTCACGCCACCAGGGTATTCCACCTGAACCGCGCGGTCATAGCTGGCCGGGATGACGGCCATATCCGCGCCCATGATCCGAGCCAAAAGATCGCCATATTGCGCGCGCCATGCGTTGTCGTTTCCCCGCCCCTTGTAAGGTCCCGGTTGGTCGGTGGCTGGTGACAGGGGCGGTGTGCACGCGCCGGGCCCGCCCTCGCGTTCAATCAGATCAGCGGCGTAGGCTTTGGGCTCCCATCCAAGTTGGCGCACGATTGCCCCTGGTCGCGGATAAGCCATTCATCGTTGATCTGATTGTCGATCGCGTGGCAGTCCGCAAGAATGCGATAAGTGAGCTGCTTGCCTGTGGCCGTGCCATAGACGCCATCATGCGCGTGGGTCGCAGTGCTCAGGATACGATGCGAAGAGAGCATGCCCTCTTCTGGTGTGCCGGACCAGATCACATCTTCACCCAGTAGCTTCCGGTCGGGAAATTCAGCGAGGGTCGCCATCGTGGCACCAATCACATTCTGATTGCCAATGACCACCGAGGCCGGCGAACGCACGACGATATCATCCGAATAATACTGATGCAGGGTCGCGATGCCTCTATCTTCCCAGATCTCCTTGGTGATCCCGATGATGTAGTCCGGAAAGTTCCTGAACTTTGGATCGAAACCTTTCATCGCGTCTGTCCTTTGGGTTTGCGGGCAGAGCCGCGGATCATCAGGGGGCCATCCAAAACAATACGGTGCGGCGTGTCATCGGTATTGCCCAGCCGCGCCAGAAGAGCACGCGTCGTTTCGGCAACCATACGGTTTGTGGGCTGCCGCACTGTCGTCAGATCATAGCTTGGCCAATGCGCAAGGGTCACATCGTCATACCCCACGACCGAGACATCCTGTGGCACCCGCAATCCCAGCTCAAAGCGCAGGACATCCATGACGGCGAAAGCCATGTGGTCATTTGCAACAAAGACGGCATCAGGGCGGTCCTTGGCCGAGAACATGTGGCGCGCCGCTTCTTGTGTGGTCTCGAAATTGAAATTCCCGACGCCACGCGCAAAAAGCTGCACGCCCGCCGCCTTTAGACCATGCACAAAGCCAGCTTCCCGGTCGATCTGTGTCGAGGCGCCTTCCCATCCCGCGATATGCGCAATCTTTTCATGCCCACCCGCAATGAGAAATTCCGCGAGTTTACGCCCGCCTGCGACGTTGTCAGATGTGACCGAGGTGAGCCGGTCGTCGTATTGATGGCGGTTAAAGAGCACAATTGGAATACCCATCGCCTCACAGCGTTGCGTCAGATCGTTGGACAGGCCGACGGAGGCTGCAATGATCGCATCCACCTGATAATCGAGCAATTCATCGATCACGCTTTGCGTTGCAGCATGGTCATTTGAGGCCATAAAGACCAGCACATGATACCCTTCGGCCTGCAAAGCCTTCGACAATCGTTCGATAGCTTCGGGGTAAAACTGGTTCTCCAGATATGCCACTACGAGGCCGATGATCCTGCTGCGACCTGTGTTAAGCGACCGCGCGAGCACGTTTGGTCTATAGCCAAGATCTGCAGCGGCCTTTCGCACCTTATCACGGGTCGTTTTGCTAACTGAAGCGCCGGGCGTGAAAACACGGCTGACCGCAGAGCGGCTGACCCCGGCCTTTTCGGCCACGTCAAGTGATGTCACCTTGCCCATGGCCCGCCCCTCAATCCGCCGTCCAGCCGCCGTCAATCAACATTGACGTGCCAGTGACCATGGCCGACGCGTCGCTGGCCAGAAAAAGTGCCGCCCCCATAATATCCTCAACCTCGCCTACGCGCGGCAATTTGATCTTGTCCATAATCCAAGACAAGCATTCAGGGTTGGAAAAAGTGCCCTCTGTCAGAGGTGTGCGAATGAAAGTAGGACAAATCGTGTTGATCCGAATACCGGCTTTACCCCACTCAATGGCCATGGATTTCACCATCCCCTCAAGTGCATGTTTGGAGGCGCAGTAGACCGCGCGGTCTATACCACCCACGTGGCCCATCTGGCTAGAAATATGGATAACCGAGCCGCGCCGGTCTGCCGCCAGAAGCGATCTTGCCACAAAAGATGACAGAAAATAGGCGCTACGCAGATTGATATCCATGACAGCGTCAAAGTCAGCTGGAGCCGTTTCAACCGCTGCACTGTGACGCGCTAATCCTGCGGAATTCACCACTACGTCAAAGGGCTTGGTACAGGCGGCCTCCAATGCTACGAGATTCGTCTGGTCCAAGAACAATGCCTCAGCGGAGAAACCAGCCTGCATCATCGCCGCAACCGTTTCATGTAAAGGCCCCGGCCGCCGCGCCGCGCAGACAACATGCGCGCCCGCTTCGGCCAGTGCAGCAGCGCATCCTAAACCGATACCAGAAGAGGCGCCGGTCACCAAAGCGCGTTTTCCAGTCAGATCAAAGCTGGGGGTTTGCGGCAAATCTGTCATGGCGCCGTTCCGGTGTCCGGGTGAAAGCCATAGCGCGCCTTGTTGAATTCTCGCATGCGCGAGAACACATCGACACCGATTTGATCGTACATATGCAACAGGTCCACCAGCACCCAGTTTTCACGGATCAAGCCATTTTCGATGCGCCAGAAGTCCAGTGAACGCATTTCTATCAGCTTTTCTGGCGGAGCAATGCCCAGCCAACCACCCTGCGTGATCGATTGAACCATGTCTGGCCACCCCGTGACGGCAGCGAAATTGCGATCACCAAAGAAGTGATATTCGACCTGGCTCTCATGTTGCCCGCGGTCCGGCATGGCGTTCAGGAACGGTATTTGGTGCCAGTGACGAAACCCGCGCTGACCGCGCCCCGTACCGATACCAGAAGGTCCGTACCAAGACATGCGAGGATGCCAGAAACGGTCCATTTCCATGACATCTGGGCCACCCTGACTGGGATGTTTTTTCATGTGCTCCAGCATCTCGATAATGTGCTGGCACGCCGCAGCACCCGCCGCAGCATCATAAGGGCCAGGTACGATCCCATCACATTTAGCCGGCCCTGGCACATGCCATTCGCGCCCGAGAGACGGCGACATAGGCCAAGCCTGTGCCTGCAACATAACTTCAGGGATGTCCCAAAGCGCTTGCATTTCGACGATCTTGTCGTTCTCAAAACGGTAGAATTCGTGAAACCGCATATGGGCCATATGACCCGTGGCGGGAATATCCATCCAAGGCTGCAGAAAAGCGCCCGTGTAGAATCCTCCACATCCGACCCAATCCGCGCCTTCTGGTGTTGGACCCGCGATCACAATGGTATCGCGGCGCTCCAGATCCGGCCAGGCCGCTAGAATTCCAGCATAAACCTCATCGATGTAGGCATCAACGCCAGCGATGGTCTCAAATGGGAAAGCTAGGTGGAAAACGACGTCCGGCGCACAAAGCGCATGCAGACACGCGCGCACCCTTTCGAGATCAAAATCATACATCGCTGCCCGCAGCGGGGCGATGAGACATTTGTGCTGAGAAGGCAGATCTGTTGCGGAAGCATTCATGTGATAGCCAGACGCCACATGTCTATTCCGCCGCGTCGCGTGCAGGGGCGGCCGCACCATATGGCACGTTGATCCCGCCGTAGCGTCGAACCCGCAGGTTGCACTGTTCTGCGTGTCCTACGAAACCTTCCAACATGCATAGTCGCGATCCATACGCGCCCATTTCGGCGGCGGCTTCATCGCTCAGCACCTTTTGATAGCTATGTGTTTTCAGAAACTTACCGACCCAAAGGCCCCCGGTATAACGGCCCGCTTTTTTGGTCGGCAGCGTGTGATTGGTACCGATCACCTTGTCGCCATTAGCCACATTGGTGCGCGGCCCGAGGAACAAGGCTCCATAGCACGTCATTTTTTCAAGGAACCAGTCATCCCGGTCCGTCATGACTTGAACATGCTCGGACGCAACATCATCAGCAACCTCAAGCATTTCATCGTAAGTATCGCATAGGATCACTTCGCCGTAGTCCTGCCAACTGACACGTGCAGTCTCCGCCATGGGCAGGATTTCCAGAATGCGATCAATCTCGGACAGCGTTTCCTCGGCCAGTTTGCGCGAATTGGTAAGCAACACCGCAGGCGAATCGTAGCCATGTTCAGCTTGGCCCAGCAGGTCAGTAGCACACATTTCCGCATCAACAGTTTCATCCGCAATGACCATGGTTTCGGTAGGCCCCGCGAAAAGATCGATACCGACGCGTCCAAACAATTGACGCTTGGCCTCAGCGACAAATGCATTACCCGGCCCCACCAACATATGCACAGGGTCCATCGTTTCGGTCCCCAAGGCCATGGCCCCAATGGCCTGTATCCCACCCAAAACGTAGATTTCGTGGGCACCGCCCACATGTATCGCCGCAATAACGCCAGGGTTCGGCGCACCTTTGAAAGGCGGCGTGCAGGCGATGATACGCGGCACTTTTGCAACGCTGGCTGTCGCCACGGACTTATGCGCAGAGGCCACCATGGGAAATTTGCCACCAGGCACGTAACACCCAATCGACTAGACGGGGATATTTTTGTGACCCAGTATGACACCTGGCATGCTCTCAATTTCTATGTCCAGCATGGAGTCCCGCTGCGCTTGCGCGAAGACGCGGACCTGTTCTTGCGCAAATTTGATGTCTTCCAGCTCGCGCGGTGTAAGTTGGGCGATCAGAGCATCGATTTCTGTCTGGCTCAACCGAAAGGACGCAAGCGCATAGCTATCAAATTTCTTTGACAGGGCCCGCACAGCGGCATCACCCCGCGCATTGATATCAGCAAGCGTTGCCTCCACCACGGCACGGGTACGTGCATCATCATCTGCACGCTCTGCTTCGGGCTTACCCGTTTTCAGATACTGAACGACCATCTACTACTCTCCTCCCCGCTCGGGTCGCGGTGGTGCTTTCTCACCGCGGTCGAAGGCTTCCCATCCTTCGCCCTTGAAA
>JBGCDG010000006.1:0-66569 GCA_045105195.1 Roseobacter sp.
AAAATGCAATCACCTCGCTTTCCCGGATAATTATCCGCTCTTTTTCAGAGAACGAACCGAGACAGGATGTGTGGCGGTGAGGCCGCCGGCAGGCTAAGTTGAAATATAAGGATTTATAAATTTACAGTCGCCTATTCAAAGGTACAAATGATGGGCAAACGCCTGCTGATACGAGTAAAGTAAAGATGAGGAACAACTTGAGATGCGAAAAATATTTTTAGCGCCTTTGCCTAATTTTCTCATGTGTGTTCTTCTTATAGGCCTGTTTTTTATTGCTCCCAGAGTGCTTTCCGATTTCTTAGACCCCATTGTTTCAATGGTTATTTGTGGCTTAGGCTTTTTTTATTTTGGGCGAAGGATGGTGAACACTTTGCATTAGGATAACTTTTACCTGCCCGTAAAAGCTATCCTAAACAGAAATAAATTTGTGTTATGAAGCAACGCCGAAACGTTTATGTCGGTCGGAAGGAACGCTGCTCGCAAACTATCCTGAAGTAGCGCATGTCGGGTTTCAAAGCTATCAGATTGAATGCGATTATAGATCTTTTACTAGCCGAAGCGCATCATAAATTGCGGCGTGGGTGTTGCGCGCGGACACGGCATCGCCAATTCGAAATAGTTGAAATTGTCCATTCGCATTCTGCACAATTGACTGTGGAACGCCGTTTATCAACGCGTCGTGATCTACAGCACCTCTATTTACGCTGAGCGCTTTCAAATCAAAATACAAATCATCCAGAGGTAAAGTGCCGTAGTTAATGACAACCTGGTCGTAGTCGTTGGTTTTGGACAGATCACTGTAATCTGTGCCAATCGTGGCAGTCAGTTTGTTCCCGATGCGATCCACATTTAACAACCGACGCGTGACGGTGAATGTGACGTCTTTTTCCTGCAGGCTCCGCATGAAGGGGACCAAGTTCATCGCCATCACGCCCGGTGCAAAAGTGCGATCTGGAGTCATGATTTCAACGGTTGAACCGGCCGCGGCTGCGACTTCAGCAGCTTGCAATCCCGCGTGGTCACCACTTTCGTCATAGATCAGAATGTTTTGCGCGGGTTTCACATCCCCGCTGATGATGTCCCAAGAGGTGACAACGTGTGACGCATCTTTTCCGGTTTCAAATAATTCAGTATTCGGTAAGCCACCCGTTGCAATGATCACCACATCAGGGTTGAAGGACGTCACATCTTCAACAGTGGCCCAGGTATTGAAGCGGAATTCCACGTCACGCGCCGCGCATTGCGCCATTCGCCAATCAATAATCGAGATCATCTCGCGCCGCCTTGGGCTTTGCGCGGTTAGGCGCACTTGCCCTCCAGGGTCTGACTGCGCTTCAAACACGACAATCTCATGGCCGCGCTCGGCCGCTACACGCGCCGCTTCAAGACCTGCCGGACCTGCTCCTACAACGACAATTTTACGACTTTTTTGCGCGGGTTGGATCGTATGCGGCATGGTCAATTCGCGCCCTGTCGCCGCATTATGGATGCAAAGCGCGTCTCCTGCTTCATATATACGGTCAAGGCAATAAGTTGCACCAACACAGGGGCGGATATCGTGTTCGCGACCCTCCATGATCTTTTTAACCACATGTGGATCGGCCATATGTGCGCGGGTCATGCCAACCATATCCAAAAGCCCCGCCTCGACAGCATGGCGGGCGGTGGCGACGTCGGGAATCTTGGCGGCATGAAATGTGGGCATGCCTGTAAGCTTTTTGACCTGTCCGGCGAAATCCAGATGCGGTGCGCTTTTCATACCTTGCACAGGAATGAGATCAGTCATTGCGGGGTCGGTATGAATACGCCCACGCACGACGTTCAAAAAATCTAGTTGGTCAGTATCAGCCAGTATTTTGGAAATCTTGAGGCCGTCTTGGGCTGTGATCCCACCTTTTTGTGCTTCATCCGCTGTGTAGCGAAAGCCGACAATAAAATCTGACCCCACACGTTTACGGATCGCACCAAGCACATCCAGCGGAAACCTCATGCGGTTTTCCAAGGTATCTGCTCCATACGGGCCGACTAGGTCATTGGTCAGAGGAGACCAGAACTGATCCAGCAAATGGCCATAAACCTGTAACTCAATCCCATCCATGCCGCCTGCCTTCATGCGTTCAGCAGCGCACGCAAAATCGTTGATGATACGCTCAATATCCCAATCCTCAATCAATTTGGGAAAGGCGCGATGCGCAGGTTCACGATGTTTGGACGAAGAGACAGATGGCAGCCAGTCGCCTTTGTTCCAGGTCGTGCGCCGCCCTAGGTGGGTAAGCTGGATCATCACAGCACATCCGTGTTCATGGCAGCTGTCAGTAAGGTTTTGGATCCAAGGAACAACCTCGTCTGTGTAGGCTAGAATATTGTTGAAAACAGGCGGGCTGTCCTTAGAAACAGCGGCAGAGCCTGCAGTCATCGTCAGCGCGACACCCGCTTTTGCACGTTCTTCATGATAGGCACGGTAGCGCTCTTTTGGCATCCCATCTTGGGGGTAAGCGGGCTCATGGCTGGTCGTCATGATCCGGTTCTTCAACGTAAGGTGTTTCAATTGGTAAGGTTGAAGCAACGGATCTTTGGTCATCAGAATATTCTCACTATCGCCTTGACGGACATGTCTTGTTTTCACGTTGAAGTACATTTGACATATGTGTCAAGTTTCTTATCCTGCGCGGATGAACATATCCCAATCCCGCCAGCGCGGATCTAAAAAAATTTGGCTCGATGCGGCTTATCGAATGCTGATTGCAGATGGCATCGAAGCGGTGAAGGTCATGGCGTTGGCCAAGGAGCTGAATTTGTCACGGACAGGCTTCTATTGGTTCTTTACAGATCTCAATGAGTTGCACATCGCATTGATTGATCGATGGGAAAGCCAAAATACCGGAAACCTTGTGGGCCGTTGTACCATGGATGCGTCCAGTATCGGTGAAGCGCTGTTTAACGTGATGGATTGTTGGCTCGACACATCTCTTTTTGATGCACGTCTCGATCTGGCCATTCGCAATTGGGCGCGCATCGATCCGGACTTGCAGCAATGCGTTGCGGACGCTGACGCTATTAGGATTGCTGCTTTGGCCAAGATGTTCAGCCATCACGGTTATTCGGCAAAACAGGCTGAAGCGCGAAGTTTGACGGTGATCTATACGCAGATTGGGTATGTTTCGATGCAAATCCAGGAGGTGCGGCAAGAACGGCTGGCACGTGTGCAGCACTACGTTGAGGTTTTTTCTGGAACTGTCCCTTTTGCCCAAGACGTTGACCGTTTTCTGATGCGACATGCGCTCAAGAACGATGCGGACACTGGATGACCTGCATGTCGATCTGTAGTGGAGGCCTTTGGAAGTGATGCCACAGTCTGATGAGTATTGAAGAGGGAGCAGACGTTACATTCTGCGTCAGGCGCGGATTTGCATGAACACCTGTGGGTGTTAGCGATGTAGGCCACGAAACTTGCCGTTAGGTGTTTGGTGGGATGCATACCCAGTAAAAGTTCCTTAGAAGCCCTTAGAATAATAACTTTTAGCTGCTTGCTGGAAAGAGAGCAGTGGTTTGAAATCCATTTGGTCCGCATCAAAGTATGACAATTCTTCTTTCAAAGCGGTCAGGTTATTTAATGCCTGGGACTTGATGATGGACCAGATGCCTTGGGCCGCTGCTTGCAATTGATACTTGCGAGCGATGTCCGAAGGCCACATGGATATTGCATGGGCGTGGCACGGTGCTGGCATGTTTTGGGTATCGGCAACAGCTATGCAGAACTGCGTATCAAAACGCGACGGCGAAGAACGTAGCTAGGCGACTTTGCTAAAGAACCTTCCACTGACAAGGGTTGCGGCAATGGCAACGCCAATGCCATAGCCGATCCAGACCCCATTCGGGCCAAACTCCATCACAAAGCCCAAGATGTATCCGAGTGGTAAGCCGATAATCCAGTAACTGACGAGGGTGATGACGACAGGCACACGGTTGTCCATCATACCCCGCGTGGCACCGATCATTGCCCCTTGAACGCCGTCTGCGACTTGCATGGCCGCGACCACGATAAACATTGCTCCAGCCAAAGCGACGACCTCGGGATCTGAAGAGAGCAAGGCTGACAATGTCGGTCCTCCAAACAAAATGCCGACCATGACGACGCTCATCCAACTTATGATTACTGCGAGTGCGGCACGACCGATGACAGGCAGCCGATGACGTTCTTCAGCGCCGATGGCTTGGCCAATCCGGATCGAGATTGCGATGGAGACCCCCAAAGGAACCATGTAAAGCACAGCGCCCACAGATGCCACGATCTGGTTCGCGGCCAAAGCGACTGCGCCGAACCAGCCCATCATCAGTCCCACAAGAGCGTACGCGCTGCCCTCTGCGACATACCCGATGGCGATTGTGGTGCCTTCTTTGAGCTGTAGCCATAATTCCGTGCTCGTAAAAGCGCCCCTACGTCGTGCGTTTGCGAAACCAGTTGCGCGCTGCAAAATGATCAGTGCCAGAATGAGTGGGAGGATTTGCGATAAAAGACTGGCCAGCCCGGCGCCCAGCAGCCCCAGCCCGGACCAGTCACCCACCCCATGGATCAAGACATAGTTGGCTGGAACGTTGACCGCGACCGCAATAAAGGCGAGGCCAACCCCCAACCAAGGCCGATCAATGGCATCAAACAGCCCCTTGAGCGCGTAAAACATCGCATATGGTATCAAAAGCAAGCTCATAGTGGTCCAATAGCCGCCAATGATAGCGGTTACTTCAGGCGGTTGGCCGAGGAGGTCCAGCGCTGGCCTCAAGGCTACCATCAATCCGGCACCGATCACGCCGGTCATTGTCGCTACCACCATCCCAGCAATAGTGGCATTTGAAAGTGCGTTTGGATCACCGCGACCATGCGCTTCGGCCATGCGAACTCCGATCACAGAGACAAAGCCATAAAGCGCGGAGTAGAAAACCAAGGTAACGGATGCAGCGATGGAAGCGGCGGCGAGTGGCACGGTCCCAAGCGGTGCAATCATGACAGTGTCGACAACACCAATAAGCGTCGCAGCTGCTAGAGATACGACGATTGGAAAGCCGAGCGCAGCGAGCGCCCGGGCTTCCCGCCAAAGCGTTGTCGGTTTGGCCGCAGTGCCTGGACGCAAGTTGTGAACGGACATAAAAAGAGCCTCACCAACGATCCTTGCCCTGTCTCCCTGAAGAGCTTTGTCACGATGGCCGAGGGGCTTTAAGAATACTTGGCAATTTATGATCTCCGTCATTTTGTCAAGGATTGAGCATACCTTACAGAACCAGATATCTTCTTAAATACCTGGAGAGTCTGATGAGGGGCGCAATTTGCGCCAAACACTCTTTCAGGGGCAACAAACGATCGGGTGGCAATTTGCAGGGCGCTTTTGATGCTGCAATGATGCGCACAGGGTAGTTTGGAGGCTGCGCTGAAATTCTCTTTAATCCGATGCATTGGTAGGTATGGTTTCATCGCGGTTGCCACAACTATCGATACCCTACTTAAAGCAGAAGGTTACGAGATGAACGCAGGATAGCGTTTTGCAGATTCATTTGGTGTGGTTCGATAAAAGAACCCTTCGGCGCGTGTTCAGTTGAGCGTGGTGCGACCAATGCACTTCTAAGTGCGGAATTAATTTGTGAGAATAGAAGATATGCGAGAAAGTCATTTCTTTCAAAAGCAGCTTTGCGCCAAATTGCAGTTGATCAGGAAAACAGCCCGCTGCGTGCTAATGGAACCGAATTTTTACAATGAATTACGGCTTCATGATGAATTCTGTTCGAATTCTGAGTTTTGTTCAGCAAGTATGAGCTGTTTCTAAAACGCGGTCATTGATTTTTGATGTGCGCTGCGTAACGTTTCGGTGCTATTCGTACGCTTGGCTTCCATCGGATACGCAATGCACGTTCTTGTACTTCTCGACCATCCTGACCCAAATTCGTTTAGCTCAGCTATAGCCCGGGAATTTTGTTTAGGCGCGCAAAGTGCAGGCCATACCACTGAATTGGCCGACCTGCATGCCGAGCAGTTTGATCCACGCTGGTCAATGGCTGACATTGAGGGGGATTCTTCAGGTAACGTTCCAGCAGACATCCGAGCGGAGCAAGACAGGATTGGTCGTGCCGACGCAATTGGGTTTGTCTTCCCGCTGTTTTGGTGGGGGATGCCGGCAATGACCAAGGGGTGGATTGACCGCGTTTGGTCTTGGGGCTGGGCCTATGATCAATTAGATGATCCCGAAACGTCGTTGCAGAGACCGCGCACCGCTGTCCTGCTTGTGCCTGCAGGGGCGCGGTCGGATGAGATGGAAGAACGTGGGTACGCGCAATCTATAGAGACGGCCTGGATCGACGGCACGTTTGGGTACTTTGGTTTTTCAAATCGCAAGCTTTTACTGCTGAACGGATCCAGAGGATCGGAAACAAGGCGCGATGCGCTTTTGAAACAGGCTTTTGTGGCGGGCGCAGCTTTGAAGGCACCTGTTTGACCGCACGCACCCGGTCAAGCAGGCGCCAAAAGCAAAAACCGTTGTTGCATCAACCCTGCAAAATACACTGTTTTGCGCTGTCCATGGCGAAATGATCGAGGCAGGCCTGGACGAAATCCCGTACGATACGTCGCGGGCGGGATTTGTCATATCCGATGGCCAGTGTGAGTGGCGGCAAGGTATCTGAGATCGGGCGTTCGACCACATGCGCGCCGCTGTAGGTCTTGTGTGTGAGGGGGCGCATGTTTAAGATCGCGCAACCACGTCCTGCTGCAACAAGGCTACGCACCATTTCGGTTGAGTTGGCGTAAGCCACGACGGGCGCTTGACGCATGCCTGGTTGAAAAAGCCCTTCGTAGTAGGATGCCGCGACCGGCCGGTTCAGGACGACTAATGGCTCTTGTGCAATCTGTTCCATCGACACACTCGTTTGTTGTACCAGGGCATGGGTTGACGGCAAAAGGCAGTAGGGCGGAGCCGCGATAAGCGTATCGTACGTGATGGCGGGCCGGACATCCTCGGCAACGAAAAGAATGGCATCATATGTACCGTTCATAAGCCCATCCTGCGCCTGATCATTGTTGCATTCCTCGATTGCCAACGTCACTGGCGCGTCTGCGGGTAAAAGCGTATCAATAATCTGTGGCAGAAAGGCTGGCGCAATTGGCGCATAGTAACCAATCCGCAAAGTGCCACAGAGTGATTTCTTTAAATCAGCCCCTTCGAAGATCAGAGACCGATAATCTTCCAATAAGCGTTCACATTTGTGCGCGATTTCGCGTCCACTGGCATTCGCTTCAATGCCACGCGCGCGCTGACGGGTGACCAGAGTGAGGTCGAACTCGGCTTCGACTTGGTCAATGGCCGTAGAGACCGCAGAGGCCGCGATGTTAAGTTCTGCTGCGGCCCTGGCGATATTGCCATGGCGTAGTGCAGTTGTGAAATATTCCATTGCCTTGAGAGAGAGTGCCATGAATAAACTCTGATTTTCCGATTTAGTTCATCTTTTAATACTATTTTTCCGATGAGGTAAATCATGCCACACTCGTGGCGCAAGCTGCTTAGAAGAGGCCCACTATGTCTGACGCATCCCTGAAAGGTTGGAACCACACGCCTGATGTTCCGTTGCAGGTGTCTCCATTTTTCAGTTGGCCGCCTCGTCCAATGGCGATGGCCGCCTGGCTTTGGAACTCGTGGTTCTTCATCACGGAGCGTCTGATCATCGTCGGGATTGCGTGCATCTCGTTTTATTACTTTCAGCCACCGCTCGACGAAACCCAAACGCTTGCGTTTGGTTGGATCGCAGAGATGTTCATTCGGAATGTGGTGTTAATGACGATCGTTGCGGGCGGACTGCACCTGTATTTTTACACGTTCACCAAACAGGGGCAGGAGTTGAAGTACGACCCACGTCCACTGATGAAAAACGGGCGGCAATTTACACTGGGCGGGCAGATCAGGGACAACATCTTTTGGACAATTGCCAGCGGGGTAACCGTTTGGACAGCCTATGAGGTGTTGATGTTCTGGGCCATGGCGAATGGATATGCCCCTTTGCTGACTTGGGCGGCCAGTCCAGTTTGGTTTATTGCTCTCTTTTTGTTAATCCCGGTCTGGGAAAGCTTCTATTTCTACTGGATCCACCGGTTCCTGCATATTCCGTTCTTTTATAAACATGTACATGCCCTGCATCATCGTAACATTAATGTCGGGCCTTGGTCCGGTATGGCCATGCACCCAGTGGAACACTTGATTTTCCTTGGGTCTGTGTTGATCCACTTTGTGGTCGCGGCACACCCGGTCCATATTCTGTTCCATCTGCAATATTATGCACTCACGGCAGCAACAACGCACACTGGGTTTGAGGGGATAGTCGTCAAAGACAAGAACCGCCTGAAGCTGGGCACGTTCCATCATCAGATGCACCATCGCTATTTCGAGTGCAACTACGGATCGCTAGAACTGCCGTGGGATAAATGGTTCGGATCTTTCCACGATGGCACGGTGGAATCCGACGCCCTAATCCGCGAGCGCCGCAAGAAATTCACCAACGGAGCCAAATAAGATGGGGCGGCTTACAATCAAGGATCTGCGCGATGCGAAGGGCAAACGTACCATTGCTTATGTGCAAGTCGCCAGCGAGGAAGAGGCCATCGCTGCCGCAGCGGCAGGTATGGATATGATCGGTACCGCGTTCCTCCCGGACCGCACCCATTTTGCCAAAACGGTACCAAACACACATTTTCAGTTCGGACTGCCTTGGGGACATCACGCGAATGAAACTGAAGCCCTTCGCGATGCCATGGGTGCAATGAGGGCAGGCGCTCAATCTGTTTATTGTGGTTACAGTGCAAAAATCGTCGAGGCGCTGGCGCGCGAGGGAGTGCCCGTGATTTGCCACGTGGGACTTGTGCCGCCCAAAGCCACTTGGACCGGCGGCTTCAAAGCTGTCGGCAAATCCGAGGAACAGGCACGCATGGTGTGGCAACAGGTCCAAGATTTTGAAACTGCAGGTGCTTTTGCGGTTGAGATGGAAGTTGTTCCAGCCGCTTTGGCAGCAGGGATCACACAACGCACTTCGATGCTGACGATCTCACTTGGATCTGGCAACGGGTGCGATGCGCAATACCTGTTCGGCGCGGATTTGTTGGGCGAAAATCGGGGGCATATCCCGCGCCACGCCAAAGTCTACCGCAACTTTGCCGCGCAGCGCGATGCGCGGAAGCGTGAACGTATTGCAGCTTATGGTGAATACATCGCGGATGTGACCTCTGGTGCGTTCCATAGCACTGGGCAATCCGTTGCCATGGACAACACCATTCTTGATCTTGTTTGGGAAGAGTGATCGTCCGTTTCGACGGAAAACTGGCCGTGGTGCGTTAGATTGGTATGGTGACACCGCAGGAGCATATCATGACACGATTTTTCTCGACTTTCGCGCTTATGGCAATGGCCACAACCGCGACCTCCGAGAGCTTTTCAGCCGATGTTTGGGCAGACAATTGGTTTGAAATGCGCATTGACGGCGTGCAAGTCGCCGAAGACAGCGTGCCGATCACGACAGAACGCTCTTTCAACGCCGAAAGTTTAACGTTTGAAGCAGAGCGCCCGTTCACGATCGGACTTGTCGCCAAAGATTTCAAAGAGAATGATACCGGTCTGGAATACATCGGGTCACGCCGCCAGCAGATGGGGGATGGCGGCGTCATTGTGCAGATTTTCGATGAATCGGGTCATGTTGCTGCAGTCAGCGGCGACAACTGGCAGTGTTACGTCATTCACACGGCACCGTTGGATAAGTCCTGTGAAGCGTCGCGCAATCCTGTAGCGGGGCAGGGCGCTTGCGGGTTTAACGCGGAAGATGCGCCCGTTGATTGGGACGCGCCCACATTTGATGCTTCAGGCTGGCCGGCTGCCGATGTCTATTCTGAGCGCGAAGTTGGTCCCAAAGATGGTTACGACCGCATCAGCTGGGTGGAAGATGCACAACTGATTTGGGGCCCTGATCTTGAACAAAGCCACACGGTGTTGTGCCGCCTCACGGTCAAATGATCCCGCAGCGAAAAAATTTCACGATAAAGTATGCACTGGCATTTGCATCGTTTCCAATGCTTCTCGCGGCACATGAGGATCACTGCGCTGCCGTTGCTGCCTCGGTTGAAGAGGCCGGATTTGGGGAGAGGGTCACGGTTACCTGCTCCGAGACGCATGCGACACTGACCTCTGATACCTACCCGGACCACGAAATGATGACAGGGATAAACGGAACAAACGAACAAGTGCCAGTACCGGCTGAATACGGTGCTCCGATCATCCTTACGCCTGAATTTAATGGCCGCCCGCTAACGCGCGACGCGGCTCTGGGTGTGGCTGTGAATGGCGTGCCGATCTATGACTACACAGGCGGTGGAGAAATGAGCACGGCGGATTTGGCCCATCATCAGGCACACCACGACACCTTGCAAACGGGTCAGCTGGATGTCTGTGGCGGGCACGCGGGGCGGGGCGATGATTATCACTACCACATCGCTCCGAATTGTATGATTGCGCAGATGGCAAACGCAGGGCCGGGCGCGATTATCGGCTGGGCCTTTGACGGCTATCCAATCTATGGGGATAGGAACCCCGATGGTAGTGTCATTGCCGCAGGTTTGCTGGACATTTGCAATGGTCAAGCGGATGGCACTTTTGGATATCGCTATCACACCTCAGAAGCAGCACCCTACATCGTGCAGTGTCTGATGGGCGCTGTCGCAGATTTTGACGGGCTTCCAAGAGTGCGGCCTCTTTCAGCAGCCACTGGCGGTGAAGCAACACCGGGGAGGCCTCCGCGTGGCGGTGTTGAAAACCTCGTTTTTACGCAAAATGCAGATGGCAGCCGCAGTATGGATTATAGATATCAGGGCGCGGACTACTTCATCCGCTACGCCCCATCAGAGACCGCCGATTGCTATGATTACACGACGCGTACGGTGACAAACGGCGGTGAAATCATGGCAGAGGAATTCTGCCGATAAGACTTGGGCACATTGCCTGATTTTGGCAACATCGTTGCACCGTAGCTTGGTTTAAGTCTTCCAAGCCCAGCCACTGGCAAGGAAGGTGATAGAGCGCGCTCTGGCAAGGCGTAGGTCTCATATCGAGTAAACAGAATGTTCAGGCTGTGGCGGTTGTTTTTGGCCTAAACTACAAGCTTCGCTCTATGGTGCGCATGGTGGATAAGTTCGTTGTCAACACAGCATCTTCCCCGGTACGCTGCTATCCACAAAGTCGATTTGGTGTTGATACGCTAAGCAATACTCGGCGCCTGAGTAAAGTAGAGGCTCATTTTCCGGGCATCTTCTAGGAATTGATATAGCCGCCAACGATTGCGATGAAGGCACCCAAGTGCACCACCATGATGGCCCGATCTTTCCACATAACGCCGACAAGGAACCATAGAACAATCCCCACGATGAATGCGAAAACATTCCATGGTACAATGTTCAGACCGGTCAGACCGTAGCCAACGAGCTGCACCACAGTTGCTACCCATTTTACAATGTCCACACGTTTCATTTGTCTCGCCTTTGCCTTACGAGTATGTCCGTTAGACCACTCTCTGGCATTGCGCCACATCGAAATGCGGGCAAATCGTGCAGGCTTGCTCTCAAGCACCGTCCATTTCATCCGCAACAGAGTTTACGTTTCCCGAAAGCAGACGGCGGGACGAACCGCGAAGTTGTAATTCTTGCTATGGATAAAAAACAGCGTGAGGTCGGGAGTGACAACAGGGAGCAGTCGCATCAATCTTTCGCAGCGTTGTGAACCAACGTTAGCAATCGGGATCGTTGGAAGACGCGGCGCGTGGCGTAACCGAGCGACTACACAGCAAAACAACAGCTGCGCAGAATGCGATGGCAGAAGCCACCTGAATGACTGTTTGAAAGTCATAGGCGTGCGCGATGAGACCCACAACGGGTCCAGCCAACAAGCCAGTAATCATAAGTGTATTCCAGTAAATTGCAGTAGCATGTGCGGGTCGATCCCTGGCAAAAGACTGCACATAACTGATCCCCAGACTTGCATAAAAACCATAGTAAAGCCCCTCTAAGGCTGCTCCGAACAGCATTTGGCGGAATGTTTGAACGGATGCCAGAATCTGAATTGTAATAACCGCAAGAAGCGTCGTAGCCAAAAGGGCCGGGCGCATCCCAAATCGCGCAATAATCGTAGGCGTTGCGAAAATTGCGATCACTTCGACGAAGGTTTTAACACTGAATGCAATGCCTGGCGCAAAGCCCGGCAGTCCGACCTCTTGAACGTAAAAAAGAGGGAGAGATGAAAAGGTAAGTGAATGAGCCAGAGACAAGCAAAAAACAAACAATGCAGCAAGCAACAATCCGTTTGATGCCGCTGTGTGTGGTTCAGACGTATCGGGTTTGGATTTTGCCTTGGCGGTGATGTCACGTGGTAGGGTCCACCACCAAAGACTGAGCCAGATCAATGATATTGTCAGAGCCACTTTGAAGACAGCGTCAATACTGATCTGATCTGCGATCATAAATGTGACGGCTGGACCAATCATCCATGCTGTCGACGTCGTCGCTCGCATATGTGCGTTGAAGCGGTGTCGTTCGATATCATGACGTTCCGCCAAGTTACCGCCAAGGCTGAACATCGTGGACACAGCGCTAGAACTGATGCCAAAACCAAACACACCTAGTGTAAGAACGGTCCAAATGGTTGGTGCCAGCGACAGCGACAGCGCGGCAGCGACAAAGCCCATTGCTGCGATACCAATCAAAGGAAACACCCGGGCGCCGCCGTCGATGCGTTGTGCAAACTGGCGATTTGCAAGGAGCGTCAAACACACTGCGAGGACCGCGTAAACGCTGATCATCCAGGGTTCATACCCCAGTCCTTGCACCAGGAAAAACCCCATGTAAGGGAAGATCATAGCGCTGCACATTGTCCCGCAAAACAGCAAGAGCAAAAATGTGAGGAGTGCAGTGGTTTTACGGTTAAACATTATCTATTTGGCGACGAGTGAGCACAAGGAATTGCAGATTCTTGAGGTGCTGACAACGCTTGGGCACGCGCCCCTGCAAGTGACGACAGTCGTTGATCCGATTTGTCGAAACGACAGCTTTGCTCACTGAGGGGCGATAATGCCGCCCAAACTTTGAAAAACACTCAGCTTAACAGCTGCGGCGCCGCATAAAGACAAGTGTTAAACGTCGGTCAAGTGATGAACGCAGCCGTCCGATCAGAAAAATTCAGGCTTGCACACCAAGCCATAGGCCACAGAATCTGGGCTGCGTCAAAATCCAACTCGCCACCAAGACCGCAGCGCAGTTTTTCGCAAAGAATGGACTGCGGTTTCTGCTCCAGGTTGCGCACTTTTGGCCCTTTGCCAATCAACTATGGGGTATTGGGTGCGGCACTATGCGGTTTCATTGTCATCAAGCGGAACAAAGAGACTGGCTTTGACACGATCCACCACAACCGATGTCGCAAACCTGCGAATATTTGGGTTTTCGACAAAAACCTGACGCGAGAAACGGTCATAGTCGTTCATGTCTTTGACAAGCACGATCAGAATGAAATCAGCATGCCCAGTGATATAGTAGCACTGCTGGACTTCGTCCAAAGACAACATGGAGCGCTTAAACTCATCCAGCAAATCGATGCGCTCGCGTTCAAGTTCAACCTCGACGACAAAAGTCATAAAAGCATTGGCCCGCTCAGGGTTCACCTGCACGACCTCATGCTCGATGACGCCGGTGTCGGTCAGTCGCTTGATACGTCTTTGAACGGATGACCTTGAAGCACCAACCCTATCGGCCAACCCATCGGCCGTCAGCCGGGCGTTCTTTTGCAGGATTGCCAATATTGCGCGGTCGGTTCGGTCAAGGTTTGTGGTCATTTTGCGTCTCATAATTTCTATTTTTGATGCAATTAATCCGGAATCTGATTATTTCCGAGCCAAAATGGTCATTGATTGACCTTATCATGATGCGGGTATGACCAAAGGGGAAAAGCGATGAACCGTCTTCCAAACCTGTCTGAAACCTATCAAGATCCACATTCTTACCCGGCTGGCGTTGCCTTTCAGGATGGACAGTACATCCCTGTGTCACAGGCAAAGATCTCTGTTCTGGATTATGGGTTTCTACACTCTGATGCGACCTATGACACCGTTCATGTTTGGGATGGTGCCTTCTTTCGTCTGGACGCGCACATCGCGCGTTTTCTAACTGGGGTTGAAAGTTTGCGCATGACATTGCCCGTCACCGAAGATGCAATACGCACGATTTTGCACAACTGCGTTGCGCTGTCAGGGCATCGTCGCGCTTATGTTGAAATGGTCTGTACCCGAGGAACATCGAACAGTTTCAGCCGCGACCCAAGAGATGCAACCAACAGGTTTCTCGCCTTTGCAGTCCCCTACGGTTCAGTCGCCAACGATGTCCAGATGCGACGTGGTTTACACATCTCCATAACCAACACTGTTCGAATTCCACCAGAAAGCATCGATCCCAGACTTAAAAACTACCACTGGCTTGATCTTATCATGGGGCTCTTTGATGCTTACGACACAGGCAATGAAACAGCGTTGTTGCTTGACGTAAACGGCAATGTTTCCGAGGGTCCTGGCTTCAACATTTTTGCTATTCACGATGGTGCGCTTTTGACGCCAGAGCGTGGGGTCTTACCTGGCATCACCCGACGCACAGTCATCGAGATCTGTGCCGAGCACGATATCCCACTGCGAACCGGTCCACTGTCACCGGATGCTCTGCGACAGGCGGATGAAGTTTTTGCCACATCAACAGCCGGTGGGGTCATGCCTGTTACGCGGATCGACGGGCAACCCGTCGGTGGTGGTGCCGTTGGGACAATGACCGCAAAATTAAAGGACATCTACTGGCAGTGGCACACGGATCCGCGGTTCCTCCAAACCGTCATTTATCCCGAATAAACACTGCGTAGAACACGGCTATTGGATGTCTTTTTAGGACCCTCTTACAAATCTGTAGCAGCGAGGGGTTTGGCAGTGGTTGCAACGCAAAAGCGAGCAGCACATCGCAAGGGAAAGGATCGCGGGCAAATCAGGATCTATTACGGCAACGATCAATTTGGCATGGAGCGCTCCAACAAACACAGCTGCGCGTCTGCAATCAAAGAGAGGTCTGCCTGTTTTTCTAATTGCGGCCCGCGTGGGGTTTGAAGAAGAAGCGGTTTCTGGGTGCCGCGAGCCCGTGAAACAGTCGCAAAGTACCTATGTCACGGCGTTGTGAAAATTGGCTTAAGAGCATTTTTACATCTTCGGGAATACTAGGCTCCCGGAAGTGACGGAGCTTACTCACATGCAGTTCTTTAGATTGTTTACGGGTCTATCTGCGCTCACTTTTTTTATAAGCCTTCCAAGCGTGTCAGTTGCCGCTGATACCGAAAAATTCGCTTTGCAATCTAATCTCGATCACGTTTGGACGATGACCGCAGCGGGTTTGGTGTTTATGATGCAAGCAGGCTTTCTGCTGCTTGAGGCCGGCCACGTACGATCAAAAAACTCGGTCAACGTCGCACAAAAGAACCTGATGGATTTTGTGCTCTCGACTCTTGCATTCGGCTCAGTTGGCTTTGCCTTGATGTTTGGCGCAAGCCAGGGGGGATGGGTCGGCTTTGACAGCAGCGCGCTCTTTTTCGGGGCAACTGAAGACTGGTCCATGACCTTTTTTGTCTTTCAACTCGTTTTCTGCGGCACAGCTGCAACAATCGTCTCTGGTGCCGTAGCGGAACGAATGAGCATGGTAGGATATGTTTCATGCACACTTATTCTGGCAACGCTAATTTATCCGCTCGTAGGCCACTGGGCGTGGGGCGGGCTGCTGAACGGGGACGAAAACCCATTCCTCGCCGCTATGGGATTTATGGATTTTGCCGGAAGTACCGTCGTTCATTCAACAGGAGCATGGGTCGCTTTGGCAGCAATCATCGTCATAGGGCCACGCTTGGGTAAATTTGACGATGATGGTCGTCCCCGTGTTCTGCACGGTCACTCACCAGTTCTCTCTACCTTGGGGTGTGTCATTTTATGGGTCGGTTGGATTGGGTTTAATGGGGGTTCGACCACCGCTGGTACTTCTGATTTTGCACAGATCGTCATGAATACAATGATTGCAGGTGCGGCAGGTGGTTTTGCACAAATGATCGCGGGTCGTCTGGCCAGTGGATACTCCCGACCAGAATTTTCCATCAACGGATCGCTTGGCGGTTTGGTTGGTATTACCGCAGGCTGTGATGCCGTCACTGCACAAGCTGCGCTCGTTATTGGTCTTACAGCGGGTTTGGTTGCATGGGGCTTTGCGCTCGCACTGGAGCATTGGGCGAAACTTGATGATCCTCTCGGTGCAGTTTCGGTCCATGGCGCTGCGGGTGCTTGGGGCACAATCTTGACCGGCTTGTTTGCAAAAGAAGAATACCTGCTCGCTGACTCGCGAATGGAACAGGTCGCTGTTCAGGCGACGGGTGTCGCTGTCACATTTGTTTGGGCCTTTGGAGTCGCTTTTGTTTTGCTAAAAGTCATTGCGGCAGTTGTACCCGCCAACCCTGATGGCACGCGTCGCCTTCGTGTGAGTGAAGAAGACGAGCGTATCGGACTTAATGTCTCAGAACATAATGCCCCCATGGGCACCGGTATTCTGCAGGAAAAAATGGCGCTTGTTGCCAATAACCCTGAGATCGAACTCCAGGCTTTGGAAGTTGATTATGGCGATGAAGCCTATGAAACGACGGTGCTGTTCAACCGCATTCTTGAGAACATGCAATCTAAACGTGATGAAGAGCAGGCACGGGTCAAAGCTGATCTTGAAATGCGAGAAAGCCTTGAAACGCAAATTGGGGATGTCATTTCTGCCTGTACCAGAGGTGATTTCACTCAACGTTTGGATGTTGCTGGCATGGACGGGTTCCTCCGTGATTTATCGAGCAATGTGAATCAGCTTTGCGCGGCTACGTCAGAGAGCCTCGCGGCCGTAAGTGTAACCTTAGCTGCGGTCGCGCAAGGGGATCTTACACAGCGTGTTGAGGGCGAATACGAAGGCCTGTTGGGGGATATTCAGACATCTTCAAACCAGACTTTGGATCAATTATCCAAGGCGATGAAAGACGTTCAGGATGCAGTTTTTTCAGCGTCGCAAGGCGATTTCAGCCGACGTGTCGACCTTTCCGATAAGGCCGGTTTTATTCGCAACCTGTGCGAGGGTGTGAACAACATATGTAGCACCTCGCAGCATGGGTTGCAGGATCTTGCCGACGTTTTGAACCAACTTGCATCCGGGGATCTTACTGCTGAAATGAAGGATAACTACTCTGGCCAGTTTCGTGTGATACGCGATGCAGTAACTGCGACCAAGAACGGTATTTCTGACATCGTCAATGAGCTCACAGAAGTTGCAGATGAGGTCGCGGAGACGGCACGAAATACTGCGCAGACCAGTGAAAGCCTCCGGCGTCAGTCGGAAAGTCAAGCCACCATGGTGGAGCATTCAATGAACACATTGACGGCAATCGATGAAATGGCAAAGGGTACAACTACAAAGTCAAATACGGCCAACGAAAAATGCCAAGAGGCACTTAAACAGGCGGAGGCGGGGCAATCGGTCGTTGCTGAAACTGCCAGCCAGATGCAAGTGATTACAGAGGCAGCCAAGCATATCGCTGAGACCGTCGAACAGATTGACAGTATCGCTTCCCAGACCAATCTGCTTTCGCTGAATGCTTCAGTCGAAGCTGCCCGAGCAGGTAGTTCTAACAGTGGTTTCAAAGTTGTTGCAGCCGAAGTTCGATCACTGGCGCAGCATGCAGCTGATGCAGTTCTGCAAATTCGCGCTCGGACAGATGAAGTTTGCACATCAGTAGAACGCGGAGGAGAGCTGGTTCAAAGTGCAAAAGTGAGTCTTGATGACATTGTCTCATCTGTTTCAGGTGGCACCGCTTTGGTTGATGATGTCGCTATCTCTGGCGATCTGCAGGCTGAAAGGGTGTCCGAAGCAAGCTACTCCATCACCAAAATCAATGCGGAGACCAAGGCAAGCTTGGAGCTGGTTGAATCTACGCATTCGGCAGCGGAAAGACTTGCGAGAAACGCATCGGACACACGAAAAATTCTCGCTCGCTTTAAGACGGCAACATCCTGCCGCAAAGCTGCTTGATAGGCTCAGTTGAAAGCTTTTTTCATCGCGCCTGTTTCAGTGGCCCGCTTATCCAAATCTAGGAGGATCGGGCACAACATTGGTGACATCAGGATCTAGGTGCGCAGCGTAAAATTCGTTGAGATCTTGCACCGATGAATTATCCAGTCCGAGTGTTCAACATTTACAAAGGGATCGAAATAACGCGAAGTCTATACCGGTTCTATGCGGGGTGTGTGGTCAGCCATTCCACTAGGCGACGTGGTCATTCTGTCCGTTTGGAAACAAGTGCACAAGCAATGGCCGCCAGGGCAATGGTGAACGGTAGAACAATGGGTTCGCTCAACGTTTTTGTTCAGTCGAGGAGACACTACCGAGCTTTTGACCCGAGAGATCTCGGCGAAACCAAACGTGCTGTTTTATGGGCGCTTGCGGGGCCAATTTTTGAAGCTATTCACCGAAAATTGCCGAAGTTGCTGCAACGGAGTAGACGGCAGCCCCATTCACCATCATGAACATTTGTTTCGTTTTATCTATCTCTTTCGGATTACTAAAAAACAGCGTTCCCAGAAGGCTGCAAAGTAATTCTCCTGCTTTTCGCAATGAGATAACCGTTCAAGCTGCGACTGCCTTCGAACGTCCAGAAGAGGATTGGTATTGTAGCGCGGAAACCCGACCCAAATTTTAGCCAACATTGTGAGCATCAGGTTGGGTTTGCAGCCACTGCGGTGCGGATCTATTCGTTTCTTTCGAGGGTGCAAAAATTACTGATTTGCGATCACCTGGCTTTAACCTTGCTGCATCAGGCGTCGAACGGTAGCTCAAGGATGTTGCATTGAACCGTCGCGCCACATGAACATAATCGACTGATGGCCGCGGTCAGCAGTTTTCTACGAGGGCGTAGGTCGTCTTAGAATTGGGAGGTTGGGCAAAATTTAGTCCTGAGTGATTAAGCCTGCTAGTAACAATTCAACTAGCGCCTTATGGCACCGCGATTGGTCTGAAAGAGCATGGTCGTTGACGGGTCAAAGGAATGTTGCAAATGACGTGTCTATCATGAGTTTTGGATCACCTTGAGATAGTCAATCGTCAGCGTAAAGATGCTCTTTTGCACAGCAACGACGCATCCAGAGCAATAATTGATCAAATTATTGTAGCCTGAAACAAGTGCGAACGGGATATCCCGCATGTCGTAACGAGCGATCATTAGGTGATCCAGTTCTTTGGTCATGGCCGGCTCTGGGCACTAGGCGATATGCTCCTGTGGCGTTCCCAGATCCGAAATCGGATCACAATTCCGGAATAGAACAGCGTCGAGTTCTTCTTGGCATTTGCAAGAAGTTCGAGTTTTTTAGGGGCGCAAATCATAACGGCTTCTAAATCGTTTAGCTCAATCTCGACACCATGAAGTGTCAGAATATAGGATCAGGCAATAAGCTAATTGATCTCATGTTTGTTCAAAAGCCAAACCCGCGCAGGGATGTCGGGCGCGACTTTTTTATTGAGACAGGTCCGTGCTTTGACTAACCCAGAAAATACCTGTCAGTCATTCAGAATGTTGCCATGTGCAGTAAGCAAGGATCAACGGCCACTTTGGGGCAGGTAATCGCATTGCCTTACACTTGGCCGGATGTCAGCACTGGGGCCGTTTTTGTTACTAAGTATACCGCGGTTGCGACTTGTCAGTATGTAGCGGGGCCATGGTGCAGGGACATTAGAGCTGCTAAGCAACAGGTAATACAGCCAAAAAGGAGTTGGCGATGATCCAACCGACTGCTTCGTTCACGGAGAACCTCAAACTTCTGCCGTTGATCGCGGGCCTGACCCGTATCGAGCTCATTGACCCGGCCGGCACGATTGTGGCGTCCATTGAGAACGAGCCTGGCAAGCAAGGCTCACTAGCCGTTTATCAATACATGCAACAGAATTTCAACGTGATTGATGCCCAAGCCGCGGTACATGGTCTTGCCGTTTTCGGCGAACACACGGCGGATGCAAAAAACCGGCCAGGCGCGCATCCTAACATCGATCGATTGCTCGAGATTGTTGGTGGTGCTGCCCCGTTAGGCATCCGGCTCGTTTCAACAACATAGTGCATGATCTTGACCCGAATGGGCTATGACCTCATGCGACGAGACTTGTGATTGGCGTACAAGTTTCTTTACGACAAGGCAGTCCTGAGACCGACGTGCTCACATGGGCGCCTGCTTACGATCAAATTGGCCGTAGTCGCGATGGATGCTGTAAATTGCAGCTTCCACCAAATTGGGTGCACCGAGGCATTGGTCCAGCAAGGCTCTCGCGGCAGTGTAATCGTCTGTTGTTGTCAGCGCGATGTGTTTGCCCTTGGTATTGACGCTCTCGAATGCTGTAAATGCAGGAGCTGCGACAATTTCTGTACTATAGAGCGCCACGACATGGGACAGATCGCATACTTGTGCCGTATTTGTCGGGGCATCTTGGTATTCCTGGGTCCAATGCAGAACCATCGCGCCCACACGGATGCGGTAATCAGCGAAATGGACCTGCCGTCCGGCTGATTGCGAACGGCGATGTGTCGCGTCGTTGCGCCAGTCGATGATCGCATTTTCACTTTCCCATAGCTGATGCGACAAAAGCAGATCGGAATCGCTGAGCGCGCAGTATCGTTCTAGAAATTTGAGGCCCGTGTGATCTGCAAGGACTGGGCGTAGCCGGGCTACATGATCGAAATAGTGGGCGAGATGGCCGGGCTTAGGGCGAAATTCAAAAAACAGCGCATGCATTTCGTGCTTTCCTTTGGCTGTGGCCCGATGTGAGAAGTGGGCGTGATCAGCAACTGATAGCCAAAATGCCAGCGACCTGAAACTAGCGGTTTGGCACTTTGATGATTATTGCGTCATCATCTCGCGACGATCGCACCGCCAAGTGCGAAGTTAAGACTTGGTTTTGCATGGGGCATGTTAAAATCGCGGGTCTTGCAGTTGCAGCAAGTGGCCTAGTCTCGCGTAGCAGCGCCCTCAGAGTAAGGATGCTGCTATGCATCCGAAGTCGGGAGTGAAATCACGCGCCCAATTTCTGCGAGGGACCTTATGATTGCTAAGCATCATTACATCACAGATCACCCGACGCTTAAGAGAGTCCGCACTAATGCCGTTTGTGAATTGACCCCCGTTTTAATGTAAACGCGAGACAGGTGCGTTCTGGCCGTATTTACGCTAATGTCGAGGGCTTCTGATGCAGTCTTCAAATTGTCTCCGCTTACAATTCGATGCACCAGCAACATTTGGCCTTTAGAAAGCCCAAAAACGATTTTAGCAACGCCTAAACGCGCATCAATATCACCGTCCTTCTGGGTTTCGACAAAAGTTTGCCCGTCTCGGACAAAGAGCACACAAACTACGACGCATCCCTCGTCCGTTTCCCCCAAAACTAATGGAAGCCGGAAGTTTCGCCCGCTTTCAGTCATATACTTATAGTGCTGAAAGTAGCCGTGCTGTTCGGCTGCGCATTTCAAACCAGCTTTTAGAACCTTGTCCCACGAAGACTTTGTCGCGCGCAATCGACCGTTGGATATCTGAAGGCCAGGGTGGCTCTCAAGTTTGGAACGAGCTGCTTCCGGCGCACAAAGGATTTTACCGTTTGCGTTTACCGCCAGTCTGTTTGAGTCGATTTGTTGATGCCCGCGAAGAACAAAAGAGGCATATAATATGCGCCATTGTCCACCTGACCGTTCAAGTACCCTGGTTTCAAACGTTCGCTCAATCTGCCCGCTTGAGTTCTTCGAGGTTTCATCAAAAACAACATGAGCGATTTCGCCACTCACCGTGGCGTTGACGTTGAACCGCTCAGTCTCAGAGATGTCGCAGATTGTGCCGCTCGCCATAACGTTCCGCATATAATCACTGAGCTTGTCCCACCCCTCAAGGACCGTTGCCCCAAAGGATGAAGAAACACAGACTTCACGAACACGGTCGTCATGAACCCAACAGGCTGCCCAGCCATTGAAATCTTGGCGTAAAAACATGTCAGTTTCACATGCAATTACATCCATCAGAGCGGTGTTTTCAGTCGAATTGTCGGCTGGTTGACTCATTGACTACTACGTTTTTTCCCAAATATCACAATCGGCCTATACTGCATCAAACCTCTTGGTGGCCGTGCCCATATCATGACAACTCTAAGCAGCTGGAGCCAGTCACAACTACATTGTCTGTAAAACTGATCTTCAGTTCTTGCCGATTTAAGCAACGTATCTGCTGCAGCTTTTGCGTGTAAAGCATCCAATGGAGTTTCTCCGCTTCCTATAACATCTGCAAAGACTGTGGCAGAGATTCTTATGCGGCGTTGTCCCCCGATGTGACCACATAACTCCAATAACTTTGATGGAGGCTACAATCGAATTAATCACGTGCGTTCCCATCATAAACGGCAACTTCGTCGGTACATTGCGAATTCATGCTGAGGCCGGCCAACTGCAGCTTGCACGCGTCGCAACCATTCGCTGCGGTCCAATCCGATCACCGTTGTGCGGACAAATTTGCCTTGTGCAAGCGCGGTCGTTGCTAACGCAGCATTGTCGCGCGATTGCCGCGTTGTTCGTTTGTAGTGCGGCAACTTTGATCAAACCAGCCGCTCAAACCTGTCGACTCCGCTAGACCCTAAACTGACCTTTCGCTGCAAAATGCATGACGTCTCTGATCGCGAACATAACTACCCCGTAAGAATACCATACCGACGACCGCTTTTGTCTTTGCTCAGGTCATTGTCGGACTGGGACGATGTGGTCGACAATGCGTGGTGGTTTACTCGTAGTCTCAACATCAAAGTTTAGGCCCATTTTAAATTGGAACCGATCCCAAAAATCGCTGACACGATGCGTTGTGCCTCGCTTGGCCGCCGTGTTCTTGGAGGGCGACGGCGCGTAAGGACGTTTGATCAATGTTAACAGACGAATGATCCGATTGATGGATAGTTGACCTTCGACTTGGAACATTGGCGACTTTTGTCATGTAACTGCGCAAGACGGAAAGTTTTTCACGATCAAAGAACGTGCTGCATAAATACCGGGGAACACTTCTTCCCATAGAGCATTGACGGCAATTGATGTGCTCAGATGCTTCCAACCGCTTCCCGCAATTTTGGGTCGCACACAGAAGAATATAGTTTTATGCCATCCATTTCGCCTTGCTCCCATTCAATCCGGGCGTCTTGGAACAATTCGCGGTTTTGGCTATAGAAATAGTGAACGAAGATTTCGCATTGCAACATGGCGTTCTGGGATAGGCGCGGCATGGCCCGCACATTTTCAAGTTTTTGAAGTTCCATGAGACTTGCTTCCTTTGTGCCTTTTGGTGTGGGCTAAGGCCAGTTGCGCCACGATGTCTGTGATGCCTTTCATCACGCCCGTGCTGTGACCTGCATCAAGGGCTGCAGCGTTGGGCTGGGCAAACTGCTGGCTGTCGTTGTCGAAGTATTTTCCGGTTGCATCGGCGAATGATAGGCCCAAGGCCGCCTCGACCAACACGTCTGCGCCGATTTGCAAGTCATTGCCTGCGATGCCAAAGCCTTCTTTGACCATCTTTGATGCCAACAGCGACCCGGGATTTACCGCGACAACAACGGGGCCATCCGCTAATTCCTTGGCCATTTCGCGTGACCAAATGGTGATGGCAAGCTTGCTTTGCGCATAGGCATCCATATTCTCAAGCTGCTTACGCCCATGCATGGCATCCAGATCAATGGGGGCCTGCGCCGCGGAAGACAGGTTTACGATACGTCCATCTTTTGGGATGATCGGCAACAAAGTACGGGTCAAAATGTAAGGTGCGATGGTGTTGACCATGAAGCGCGCGTCTAGGCCGTCAGCCGTCATTGTGTCCGTGACCTTCAGGACGCCCGCGTTGTTGATAATAACGTCGAGCCGTTCGTAATCCGCGCGGATATTGGCGGCCATCGCATCGACGTCTGCCATGCGTGAAAGATCGGCCGCGTAGCTTTGTGTTGTGCCGCCGGTTTCTTTCGCGGCGGCTCTCAGTTTGTCAGGATTGCGACCGTGCAACAAGATCGTGTATCCCTGTGCGGCAAGTGTTTTGGCGGTCAGTTTTCCGATGCCGTCCGTTGAACCTGTGATGAGAATTGTCTTTGTCATGGTGATCCCTTTCTTAGAAATACGAGTCAAATTTAATGCCTTACCAATGTGCGGCTCTCGATACTTTTTCGCACCGTGTTGATGGTGGGATTTTCGATCATATCAAGGGCGCTGTGCGCGATAGAATGCCGCCCGCGATTGTCGTAGATGTTGAAATGCGCGACCTCTTCAGTCGTCATCTTGGACATGTAAATACAGCGATGATCTTTGTTTGCGACCAGCCCCTTGCGGTCAGGGTAGATCAGATCAAGCGTGATCCAATCGGCGTCGGCGACGCTGCTTGGGGTAACAAACCCCAGCGGAGCCGAATTGATCGGTGCTTCAACAGGACGCCACAAGTTGATGAACGCGTAATGTCCTGCGGCCCACCTTTTAGCTTTGGAAGGCCCGAGAACGTCTATCAGGCGTTGCTCGGCTCCGCTTTGACTGTAGTCGCTGTGAACGTTACGCGCGGGCTTGCGATCCGCATTTGGATCGTCGATGCGAACAGTATGATCGAAGCTGATGACCTCTTTCGCGTTTACTTCCGGTTTTAAAATCTGCGCAATTTCCCCTTCATAGGTGAGTTACCAGCTTTGATCCGCGCCAAAGCTCTGCACCTTGGACGGGAAGTGTGTGAACCCCACTGATACTTCGTTGAACGGTCTGATGTGATCCTCACGAACGTCCCATGAGTCTACTTGCATCGGGGCAAGTTCTGGGGAGATGTGGTTACCTTTGAACGCACCTGCATCAAGTTTAAACGCTTGGCGTTCAGGTCTATGGACATGATAGTTCACTGTTGCGATCAGAGTCATGAGGAGGGTCCTACTTCTATCTCGCCTCATGAATTATACTTTCAAAAAAATAAATAGACCTGTTGAAAATAAATTCAGTATTCGGAAAAAGTATACAATATGGATACCCAAAGCCTACGCTGGTTTGTGCTTGCATGTGAAACGTTGAACATCAGCGCAGCCGGACGTGTGCTAGGAATGGCACCCGCCGTGGCCAGCAATCGGATTGCGAAGCTTGAATATCTTGTCGGCGCCGACCTCCTGCACCGCTCGACGCGAAAAGTGTCATTGTCGACCGAAGGCCATGCCTTTTTGCCCTACGCGCGCGAAATGATTGCCCAAGAAGAAGCCGCACTCGCCGCTATGGGTAGAGGTGAAGCGCAGATCTCAGGTACGCTTCGCTTTGCAGCTCCCAGCACATTTGCTCAAATCTATATCGCGCCGTTGCTACCATTATTTATGGACGAATACCCGGATCTCACGCTCGATTTGCACCTATCGGACGCGAAATTTGACCTGATTGAAGGCAGCTATGACCTCGCACTGCGAAACGGCGTCCTTGAAGACGGCAGCCTCATCGCCCGCAAACTAGCTGATGACAATCGTGTCTTATGTGCTTCACCGTCTTATCTGGATCGGTATGGCACGCCACAAAGCCCTCGCGATCTCGACGCGCACAGCTTGATTGCTTTCAACGATTTGGAGCCTCGTAGCCTTAAATCCCACGACGGGCAGGTAGGAGTGTTTAATCCCAAGGGGGCCAAACAAAAACTGGTATTGAACGACGGGCTGACGCAAAAAAAGTGACGCTTGGTGGCGCAGGGATATCATTAAATTCACTCTGGCTGGTGCATGATGACCTCGCCAATGGTGCATTGCGACGCGTGCTGTGCGGCTTTGACAATGCAGAAAAATTGGCCCTTTGGTTGATTTACCCCAAGAGTAACGTCGTCTCAGCAAAGGTGCGGGTCTTTATGGAATTCCTTATCAAACAGATTGGTAAGCAGCCGATTTGGCAGCAATCTGAATAAGCTCGAATTTGTACAAAGCGACACATTGAGCAAGTTGTGTTCGCGGTAGATCTCAAATGCGGCTGGCCATTTATTCCAGGTAGTTCGAAGCAGCTAGGGTGATTAACCTCTTCCTGCCGTTGGTGCTTTTTATCACCGGTGCAGCATTTTTGAAAAGCAGACGTTGGCCGCACGGTCGGAAAGGCCGGGTTCGGGCCATCAACAACAGCTGAAGCAACGCGCCTCTTATTCTTTTGTTCAACTAGGCAATTTGTACTTGTTAGCCTCAACTACGTGAGTTTCATTGATCAGGGGAGGACTTCGTATGAAGACTGGAACAATTGGGCGCGTGCAATCGCCGCGCATCATTCGTGTGGGGGGCGGTGTCGCAGGCGAGATAGCGGAGGTTTTGTCTCAATTGGGACTGTCATGTCCTTTGATCGTAACCGACCCAACAGTAGCTCGGTTACACTTGGACCGGCTGACTGACGTTCTGAGCGAATGGAAACTGCCGTGGGGCGTATTCGATCAGGTCGTGGAGGATCCTACGGATGTTTGTGTGGATGCCGCTCTCTCGGCCTTCCGCTCAGGTGACTATGACTGCGTAATCGGATTTGGCGGCGGCAGCCCGATGGACACAGCCAAGGCAGTTTCTTTCATGGCTGTAAACTCCGGACATGTAAGGGACCACAAAGCGCCGGTCCAAATTGATCGCTGCGGTGTACCGATCGTCTTGATCCCGACAACGGGTGGCACGGGCTCAGAGCTGACGCGGTGGTGCGTCATCACAGACACAGAGAGTCCCGAGAAATACAATCTATCCGGCCTTGCCTGTGTGGCGACTGCCGCACTTATCGATTGGACATTCACGGTCACAAAGCCGGCTCGTATCACGGCCGATACGGCTGTCGACAGTCTGACCCATGCCATAGAGGCTTATGTCAGTCGCAAGTCGTTTCCTTATGCTGACTCGTTCGCGCTATCGGCCATGCCGCTGATCACGTCCCACGTAAGACGTGCGTACGAAGATCCCTCTGATGCTTCTGCCCGAGAAGCCTTGATGCTAGCTGCCTCACAGGCTGGGATGGCGTTCTCGAATGCTTCGGTCGCATTGGTCCATGGAATGAGCCGGCCTATTGGGGCTCATTTCCACGTTGCTCACGGGCTTTCAAATGCGATGCTATTGCCTGCGGTGACGGCATTTTCGGCGGACGCAGCGCCGCACCGGTATGCAGACTGCGCGCGGGCCATGGCGATGGCAGGTGACAACGATAGCGACGAAATTGCCTGTGCCAAACTTGTGGATGGCTTGCGCAAGCTCAATCAGGACTTGGCCGTACCATGCCCGTCTGATTTGGGTCATCGGGCTGAAGAACCGATGTTTTCACTTATGGCGGAGCAAGCGCTTGCCTCTGGCTCACCCGAAAATAATCCGCGTATCCCGACAGCGGAAGACATCATCGGCTTGTACAGAGAGGTTTGGTAGTGGATGTGGGCTACCACCGCAGCTTTTCGGGAGGTTTCTAACCAACAGCTACGGGCCATCAGGGGCAATTTTTGATCTGACCTGCTTGCTACACGGCTGTACTTGACGCTCACAACGGTATGAAATAGTACCTAAGCGAGTTGAGCGGGCGTTGTGTAATGGTAAGACCTCAGATTTCCAATCTGATGATAGGGGTTCGATTCCCCTCGCCCGCTCCAGAGTTTCATTTCTCACAGATTGACTAGAAACTCTGGCTTTAAAATCCGACACTATTTTCCCACCAAGAACGCATTTCAGATTTAATATCTTGCCTTGCCAGTCGACAGCGCAGGTTTGATTTTCGCCAATTTAAGTGAGAACACTCTTCCACTTGATCATTTTCGAATCCGTGTTGTCTGTATGATACGAGGACTTATGAAATCCCGCTCAAAGCCGCTTCCAGGATTGAATGGCTTGATTTTAGGACGTTTCTTTCATGTAACAACATCAAGGCGTGCAATGATCTGGGTCGCCTGCTTTCCGCTGCGGGGATTTAACCGTCTGTTATGTTAAGGAAATCTCCGGCACATTGCGTGGCCTCAGTCGCCGCAAACAAGACCCCATGTCCTGCTTCGAACCTGTGAAATTCCGCATTTGGTAAGGCAGTACACAATCTGCGCTGTGCTTCTGGTGATGCTTGCTGATCGTAGGTACCTGCAATCACCGCAACTGGTGTCAAGATTTGGGCAATGCACTGTGTGATGTCGTGCTGCCGCCTCGCGTCTAACAAGCGTTGGTAGCCGCCACTGGAGATAGAGGGCGTGGTAAAGGCGACCTCAAATGCAACGCGATCAGCGAGGCGCATGGAAAAGGCGGAAGGATCGTTTTTGAGAAGGTTTTGATTGCGCAAATCTTGTAAGCACAAAGCGGCCTTGGCTGCTGTTTCTCGGGACATATGAAGGAACTGCGAGATGTCGAAAGAGCCGTGTTCGGACCCGCCTGCAGTTGCTGAGGCTATGACCATGCGTGCCACACGATTTGGGTATTTCAGGGCTAGATGTAACGCGGTCATACCGCCAAAGCTTTCTCCAACGATATGCGCTTGATCCCAATTCAGCGCATCCAATACACTTGCGGCGTCTTCTGCGTAGTCCTCCATGCTCCAGGCGCCATCAGGTTGTTGGGTCCGCCCAATTCCACGCGGTTCATAAGTGGCTACCTCAAAGTGCTTCAACAATGTTGTGTTCAAGAAGCTGCGTTTAAGTCTCAGATCGAAATTTGATCCGCCAAGGAGTAAAACCCGAGGCCGTTCTGCCTCCACATTTGCGTGCAGGTGATGCACGGTCAGCCGCTTTGTGCGCAGTGGTCCTTCGGAGATGACCGCTCTCATAGAAAAGTCTCGTACAGCATTTTCACGCCACTGATGCCGAGAAAGAGCGCAAAGGCGGTTTTTAAGCCGCGGGCATTCAAACGATGGGCGATTTTCACGCCCTGGGGCGCAAACATGAAAGTTGCCGTAGAGATGATGATGGCCGCTGGTAAATTGATGAAACCCACGGAGTAGTGCAGCAATCCAGGAATGTTTTGGCCCGCTGTTGCGTAACCTAAAATCCCCGGCACGGCGATCACCAATCCAAACAACGCCGCCGTGCCAACCGCTTTGTGCACCGGAAAGGAAAGCAATGTCATTGCGGGCACTGAGAGTGTACCGCCACCGATCCCCATCATCGCGGAAAAGGTGCCAATAGGCCCTGCAATCGCGGCCTGTGAACGCAGCGATGCGGGCGGCGCTTCCGCCAGCGTGATGGAATGCGGGTTGAGCATGTTGATCATTACAAGAAGCGCGATACATCCGAAAACTCCGGATAAGGCGTCAGCGTCGATATTTGCTGCCAACCAGCCGCCGATCAATGCCCCAATGGCCATGAATAGGGCCCAGGATTTGAACAGCTCCATATCAATGGTGCCTTTTTTATAATACGCGCGTGCCGAAGAAATCGAGGTGGGAATGATCGTCAAGAGTGAGGTCGCCATTGCGAAATGAAGCGCCACGTTTTCCGCGACAGGCAGCAGCTTCACCCCTGTAAGCCAGTAGAGCACGGGGACAATGACGATCCCACCGCCGACACCTAGCAGACCCGCAAGCGTGCCCGCGATCATGCCAACGGCCAAAAGGATTGGAATGATCAACAGCCAGTTTACAGGATCAATCAATGTCGGTTTCCGCTGCGCACCGCGCGAACCAACGGCAGGCAAAGCGCCAAAACGGCGGCGCATGCCAATACCAACGCAATCGGATGTCCGGTAAAAAAGGCGGCAAAATTGCCGTCCGTCAGGATCAGGCCTTGACGCAAAGTCAGTTCGAGCGTCGGTCCAAGAACCATACCGATCACCAAGGGGGCCATTGGAAATCCTTGGCGACGCAACAGAAAGCCCACTAACCCTGCGCCTCCCATGACCAATAGGTCGAAGGGATTGCCACGTACAAAGTAGATTCCAACAGCGCAAAGGATCACAATAGCTGTCATCATAAAGGCCTCACGCACCCGCAGAATAGGAGCCGCGACGCGTGACAAGAGCATTCCAAGCGGCAACAGAAGCAGATTGATGATAAAAAATCCGGCGAAGATGGCTGCGATCAGTGTGGGGTTATCATCCACCAGTTTTGGGCCGGGCGTGATGCCATGTAAAGTGAGGGTGGCCAGCATGACTGCGGTAATGGCATCGCCGGGAATCCCAAGCGCCATCGTGGGCACCAGCGCACCGCCGGTGACGGCATTGTTTGCGGCCTCTGATGAGACGATGCCGTCCGGTTCGCCTTTGCCGAAACCGGCGCGATTGGGTGAAGACCGGCGTCCTTCTGCGTACGAAATGAACGCAGCTGTAGCAGCTCCTGTGCCCGGCAAAACGCCAATGACGTTTCCGATGGCCACTGATTTTGCCAGGTTGCGCAAGCGTCCCTTCCACATTTGCCAACTGGGTAAGACGATGCCATTAAAACGCACCAGCTCAGATACGGTGCGGATGGGCGCGCTGGCGCGTATGAAAACCTCGGAAAGCGCAAAAACCCCAATGACAACAGCGAGCAGGTTGAAACCTGCAAACAATTGCCAGTTGCCGAATGTAAATCGCATCTCGCCTAAGATCGGATCGCCACCGACGGTCGACAGAAAGATGCCAATCATGCCAGCCATCAAGCCTTTGACAAGCGACCCGGTAGAGACCGAGACAATGCAGGTCATCCCCAGCAGGATCAGCGCGAAGGTTTCAATGGGGCCAAATTCAAGGGCGACGGCGGCGAGTTGCGGCGCGGCAAAAATGAGTACGACTGCCGATACCAATCCGCCAATGACCGATGCAACTGTTGCCCAGCCCAAGGCGAGCCCCGCGTCGCCTCTTTGTGCCATTGGATAGCCGTCCAGGCAGGTGGCCGCAGATTGCGGTGTGCCGGGTGTGTTGATCAAGATCGCGGCGATGGACCCGCCATAGACCGAACCTGCATAAACCGCCAACAGTAGGATGATTGCGGGCGCTTGGCTCATTGTCAGCGTAAAGGGCAACACGATCGCAACCGCGACGGTGGATCCAATGCCGGGCATCGCACCCAACACGATGCCCAGAGCGGTGCCAATGACAAGCACCAGCATGCCCTCTAGGCTCAGCAAGATACTTATCGCTTCGGGAAGAGAAGACAGCATGCCGAAACCTCAGAACATATAAGTGAAGCGGGACGTGGGCAGTGGCATGCCCAGCGTGTGATTGAATAGCAGCACCAAAGCACCTGGTACCAAAACGGTGAATGGCACAACAATCAGCGGGTTGCGAATGCCAAAGGCGGGCAGGCAGATCAGGGCAAAAACCGCAGAAGGTAGAAAAAAGCCCTCGGATCCGATCACGTTGGTGTAGATCAGCGCGGCAACCAGAACGATCCCAACACGTGCCCAACTTGCGACGGCAGGCGCTGTTTCATCAGAGCGTACAGACTGGATCAAGGCAACGACACCAAGTGCCATCCACAATACCAAAATGATCCGCGGGAAAAACATCGGGGACTGTGCGAGTTCGGATGCAGAAAAACTTTGGGTGAATGTTGTCGCATAAAGTGCGACCGCAACCATCAACAAAGCAAACTGTACGATCACCCGTTCATTGGCGAACCGCTGCATAGACAAAGCCCTTCAAAAAGAATGGATAACACCTGCGGAACGACCCGCAGGTATCTGATCATTAAAACCTAGAGGCCAGCCGCCTCGATCAGCGCGGCGTTGGATTCATATTGCGCGCGATAGAATGCGTCGAATTCCTCAGCACCACGGTAGTTGATGACGGTGCCGGAGTTCGCGGCGAATTCCTGGAAACCCTCGGAAGCAACTGCCGCTTCACATGCGGATTCGAGCGTCGCAGTCACTTCAGGTTCAAGTCCAGCAGGCGCGAATAGTCCACCCCAGAGATAGAGTTCGTTCAATGGTGCTTGGATACCGACTTCGGTTGCGGTCGGTACGTCTGGGAAACCCTCGATGCGCGTGTCGTTAAAGACTACGAGGGGGCGAAAGTCGCCTCGTTTCATCAGCAATTCGGTGTCACCGAAGAACTGGATATTGCCCGCCGTCAGTTCTTTGATCGCAGGCCCAGACCCTTGGAAGGGCAGGTGTTTCATGTCGTCGATGATACCCAGACCGGCAAAGGCCGAAACCATTGTCAGATGTGTGATCGCACCGGGACCAGAGGAACCATAGACCAAATCACCGGGCGCGTCTTTGACGGCTGTTACAACGTCGTCCATGGATTGATACGGGCTGTCTGCTGACACGAACAACATCGTGGGTGATGCTGCAATCGAACAGATGGGTGTCCAGCTGTCGATGCCATAAGGTACGTTCTTAATCTGTGGCTGGATGGTGGAGACCGTCACCGACATGTAAGCGAGCTGATGGCCGTCGGGGCGTTGGCCTTGCAAAGCGGATGCCGCTACTGTGCCCGACCCGCCGGCCATGTTAGACACATAGGCATCTGAACCGATGGCTTCAGCGAAATGAGGAGCCAGGCCACGCAACAACAGATCAGTCCCTCCGCCCGCGTTGAACGGTGCGATCAGGTTGATGGGGCGCTCGGGAAACTCCTGGGCAGATGTGACGGTAGCGGAGACGGCAGCAGCGAGCGCCGTTGTGATGAGATGTTTGAGCTTCATAGTGTCCTCCCTGAGAAGCAGATCTGACGACGCTGTCATAAAATTGGTAACGCTGTCAATTTAATTGATAACGTTGTCAATTTTCATCTGTTTGTGTACAGCGAGGGTATGAATGACACGCCCGACTTTGAATCTACCAAGCCATCCCGCACGACGTTACGAGATGTTGCAACGCTTGCTGGTGTGTCAGAAATTTCAGTTTCACGCGTGATGCGAGACGCCCCGAACATATCAGAAAAGCTCCGCCAGAAGGTCATGGAGGCTGCAGACACACTGAGTTATACGCCCAACAGATTGGCAGGGGCGCTGAAAAACCAAAGCAGCAATCTGGTCGCTGTTGTCCTACCTTCAATGAGTAACGATGTCTTTTCCTCAGTTCTCGACGGCATCGAATCCGTGTTGAACAAACAAGGGCTGCATGCCGTTCTGGGGTTGAGCGAATACGACCCTGAACGCGAATTGCGCGTCATTCGCGAGTTATTGTCGTGGTCACCGATGGGGATTATTCTCACCGGGTTACATCACGAAGAACCGATCCCAGGTATGATTGCGCAGCTCGATATACCGGTCGTTCAAATTATGGATATTGACGGTATCCCAATCGGGTCAGCCGCAGGTATTTCGCACAGTCAGGCCGCTGTTGCAGCGGCGGATTACCTCCATGGCAAGGGATACCGCAAGATCGGTTACATCGGGGCCTGGCGCGAGCGCCCTGAACGTTCATTAGCGCGGCGTGTTGCTTTTACCGCGCGTCTTGAGGAGCTGGGGTCCCCTCTCGTTGCGGCCAAAATTATCGAAGACCGGTCCTCTGCAATTGCGGGATCTCAAGCGACGAAAACGCTGCATGCAGAGCACCCGGAGATCGACTGTATCTTTTACGCCAATGATGACCTTGCGCTGGGTGGTCTGTTTTACGCGTTGCAAGCCGGGATTGATGTGCCCGGGGAGCTGGGGCTCATGGGTTTCAATGGCATCGAAATAGGCAAAGCCACACCGCTTCCGCTATCAAGCATAGAAACCCCCCGGTTCGAGATGGGCCAAGAGGCGGCCAACCTGTTGCTCGCATCAAGGACAGAGGGGCATCGTGTCTTAGACCTGTCCTTTGGCGTTTTCGAAGGTAAAACGACCTAGCAGGACGGGCAGGCAAGCGGATGCTAAACACCTGCGGGGGCCGGGTTATCTTGGACTTCAGCACCAGACAGCGCGATCGCAACCGTCGCTGCCTTGAGGATGTGACCTATCCAACCCTGTTTTGCGTATACGAACCTTACTCAGCGCACCGAGCGCCGACTGTTAAGTGATGGATGGCCAAAGAAGCGTCCCGCGTCCTTTGCGCCCGTGAGAGAACATTTTCGCAGACTGCAGAAAGGCGGGTGAGGTAAACATCACGGCGTGTGCGATCTTGGCCAAGACCGAGCCAAGACCGACCGTCCAGATCAAACAAAGAACGTTTAGTCGGATTTTCAAGAACTGAAAGTGTCTGGGGGGGGGATTCTGGGTCTCAACGGGCGCGCTACGACAGTAGCTATTGGGGCATTCCTGTGTTAGGCGATGTGAAATCAAAAGTCGCTAGTTCGCTCGTGTTTCTGGGCTCATCATTTGTAGAAATCACTGTGAAACGAACACCTTGAAAAAGCCGCAAGAACCGACCTCCCACAACAGGCATTCGAAACCTTCCCCAACTTCATTGCCGCCAGCGGACTTAGCGCATCAAATCTCGGCCATGTCCGAGATCATGCAGGTCATGGGCCGATCTCGGCACGATGATACTCCGGTTTTTCAAGCGATATTGAGCAAGGCAAAGACACTCTGCAACGCGCAGGTGGCTGGATTGATCCTGGCAACGGCAGCAGATCATTTTCAAAAGCTGGCCGCCCACGAAGGTATGTTGCCCAAGGCGGTTGAACTCTTTGAAACCGGACAAATGAAGATGGACCCGGAGCTGTCTTATGCGGCCAAGTGCATCCTTGAGGCCCGTCTCATCGCGCTTTCAGACATGCGCGACAGCGCGCTTTACCGCTCAGGCAGTGCCGTTGTGCGGTCCATGGTGGATGACAGCGATATCCGCAGCGTGCTGTTCGTACCCTTGATTTCAGAAGATCGCGCCATTGGGGTGATTACGGTGTTCCGAAACGATGTATCCCCATTTACGTCAGGCGAAATTGGCTTGGTAGAAGCGTTTGCTGCACAAGCTGTGATCGCGATCACGAACGTTCAGCAGTATCGGGACATCCAGACGCGTCTGGAGCAAGAGCAAGCAACGAGTGAAATCCTTGATGTTATTTCCAGATCACGCGAAACAGAGCGCCCTGTGTTCGACGCGATCCTGTCCAACGCCACGCGATTATGCGGCGCGCCCACGGCGGCACTGGTGCTCGCTTCTCCCGGCGACACGACCTTAAGACTGGCGGCCCACATAGGCGTCAGCGATGCGCTTGCCGCACGCTATGATGCCGGCATGTTTTCTTGTGACCCTGAAATTTCTCTGACTGCGCGTGCGATGGTGGAACGACGTTCCATCCACGTAGAAGACATGTCCGAAACCGAGATGTACCGCAACGGGGATGCGGCGTCGCGCGCTGTCGTCGACGAAGAGGGAATTGTTACCAACCTCTTTGTTCCATTGCTGATCGAAAACAGCAGCATCGGGTGCCTCATTCTTTTTCGGCGCGAACGGCGGCCCTACACACCATCGCAGATGAGTTTGACGGAAACTTTTGCATCTCAGGCCGTCATTGCCATAGAGAACACCCGCCAATTTGCGGAGACACAAGAAGCTCTGGAACAGCAAACGGCAACGGCAGAGGTGCTCAAATCAATCAGCCAGTCCGCGTTTGATTTGCCTTCCGTTTTGCAGGCTCTGATCGAGGCGTCCGCGCGTTTGTGCGAAGCAACCATTTGCATTCTGTTCAACAAGCAGGGCGATGCGTTGCATCTGGGGGCCAACACTGGTTGTTCGCCAGAAATGGTGGCTTTCCATAAGGCGCATCCACACAAACTGAACCGCTCTAATATTGCCGGACGTGCAGTGATGGAGCGCCGGACCATTCATGTTCCCGATATCATGCAAGATCCCGACTTCGCCACCCCCAAGTCTACCGAATTGGGCGGGTGGCGCGCCATCATCGCGGTCCCTTTGATCCTCGAGGGCGAAGTGATTGCGGTACTCGATCTTGCGCGACCCACAGTCGGGCGATTCACTCAGCGCCAGATCGAGCTTGTAGAAAGCTTCGCCGATCAGGCGGTCATTGCGATCAAAAACGCAAAACTATTCGAAGAGGTTCAGCAGCGCACTGCAGAGGTCGAAGAATCGCTGGAATATCAGGTGGCGACGTCAGAAGTGTTGGGTGTCATTTCGCGTTCCCCCAATGAGTTACAGCCTGTTCTTGATGCCATCCTGGCAGTCTCTGCGCGGTTGTGTCAGCCACAATATGCCTATGTTGCGATGCTTGACCCGGATGATGGCCGTTACCACATGCTAGGTGTGCACAATGTCGAAGGCGCGTTTTTTGACTATTTGAAAGCCCATCCCATTGAGCCTGGAAACGGAACATGCACTGGTCGCACGGCGCTCTTGGGCGAAACCGTTTACATCGAAGATACCGAAGTTGACGACAGCTATGAATGGAAGGAAGCGGCGCATCGCGGCAATTTCCGATCAACAGTCGGTATCCCGCTGATCAAAGACGGCTTAACCGTCGGGGTCATTTCATTGGCGCATAGTGAACGCGCCGCATTCAGTCAAAAACAGCTGGCTCTTCTTCAAACCTTTGCATCCCAGGCGGTAATCGCCATCAGCAACGCGCGGCTCTTTGATGAGGTGCAACAGCGCACCGCCGAGATCGAAGAGGCGCTGGAACGCCAAACTGCCACGTCCGAAGTATTGGAGGTCATCAGCAATTCTGTCGAAGACACACAGCCTGTTTTTGACAAGGTTCTGGAAAGTTGTCAGCGCTTGATCCGGTGTTCAGATCTGTCGCTGGTGACGGTGGATGAAAATCAAATGGTGCATCTTGAGGCCATCAAAGGCGATGCCGCCAAACTGACAGCTGCGACGTACCGACCCGTACCGATTGAAAAGACAATCATCATCGACGCTGTCCGACGGGGTCATGTCATGCACTACCCGGACGCCCTCAATGGTCCCGATGTGCCGGACGCGTTGCGGAAGATCACAGCCAAATTTACGAACATGTCTGCACTGGTGGCACCGATGGTGTGGCAAGGCAAATCCGTTGGAGGGCTGTTTGTCACGCGTGTCCTGAATGATCCGGAGTGGACGCCCTTCACCCCACGTGACATGGAACTGCTTGCTAGTTTTGCCGATCAGGCGGTGATCGCCATTCAGAATGCGCAGCTTTTCAATGAGACGCAGACGGCTTTGGTGCGTCAGACAGCGAGTGCGGACATCTTAAGGGTGGTCAGCGAAACGCAATCTGATCTGGAACCGGTTTTTGAGGCGATCCTCAGTCGGGCATCGGAATTTTGCGAGGCCCCCATGGCCAGCCTGAACATTGTGAATCTGGAGCGCACGCATGCGGATCTGGTGGCCCATCATGGAGACAAATTGCAGGCACTTGAGGTCGGCAAAACCAGATGGCCGCTAGACCAACAGCTTTTAGTGGCCGACTGCATCTTGAACAAACATGCGGTGCACGTGGCTGACCTGAAGGAGACCGATGGCTACCGGGAAGGCAACGTGGTGCGCCGTCATGCTGTCGACGCAGAAGGAGTGCGCACGATTCTCGCCATTCCCCTGATCCATAAGGGCGAGGGGATCGGCAACCTCGCTCTTTACAAGCGCGAGGTTCAACCGTTCTCACAAGAGGATATCGCACTGCTCGAAAGCTTTGCAGATCAGGCCGTTATCGCCATTCAGAATGTGCGCCTGTTCAACGAAACCCAAGCGGCGTTATCCCGACAGACAGCGAGCGCAGATATTCTGCGGGTGATCAGCCAGTCACCAACGGATACAGGCCCAGTGTTTAGAGCTATCGTCGCTGCCGGTAGCAATCTCTTGGACTGCGACGGGGCGACTTTTCTGCTGCGTGATGGCGATGTTTTCTACCCTTTGGCGGGAACCGAAGCGGGCAGACCCCTCGACAATTTGTCGGGGAATGCGGTGAAAATTGATGCGGCAATGAATTTCCCTTCACAGGTTTTTGTAACGGGCGAAATGATCCATATCGCTGATGCAGCCGAGGCCGATTTGCCGCCTCATGAAGTGGTGACTTTTCAGAAATTTGGAATGAAATCAGCCATCTTCGTTCCGATGTTGCGGGATAGCGAATGCATCGGAGTGCTGGTGATTGTGCGCACAACCGTTCGCGCGTTCACGGAAGAACAAGTTAAGCTGGCACACTCCTTTTGCGACCAAGCTGTGATCGCAATTGAAAATGTTCGTCTGTTCCGAGAAGCCGAAGACGCGCGGACCGCCGCAGAAGAAGCCAACGAGGCCAAGAGTGCGTTTCTTGCCACCATGAGCCACGAGATCCGCACGCCGATGAATGCGGTTATCGGGATGAGCGGCCTGCTCATGGATACGAAGCTGAACAGCGAGCAGTACGACTATGCCAACACGATCCGTGACAGTGGTGACGCGCTGTTGGGAATCATCAATGAAATTCTCGACTTCTCCAAGATAGAGGCCGGGCAGATGGACATCGAAGATCATCCCTTTGATCTTCGCAATTGCATTGAATCCGCCCTTGATCTGATCAGTGGGGCGGCTGCCGATAAGCAGCTTGACCTCGCTTACATTTATGAAGACAGCGTGCCAGCAGGGATCAGCACTGACCTGACGCGGATGCGGCAAATTTTGCTCAACCTCCTGTCGAACGCGGTCAAGTTCACTGATGCGGGCGAAGTGGTGTTGTCGGTTTCTGCAACGCCGATGGGAACGGGTAAAACGCGTCTAGAGTTCACCGTGCGCGACACCGGGATCGGTCTGACTGAAAAAGGGATGAGCCGTTTGTTTCAGTCCTTCAGCCAGGCCGACAGTTCAACAACCCGAAAATATGGTGGCACAGGTCTCGGGCTGGCGATCTCCAAGCGGTTAGCAGAGCTGATGGGAGGCACGATGTGGGTGACAAGCGAAGGTGCTGGCAAAGGCTCGGTTTTTCATTTCACCGTGTTGGTCAAATCCGCCGAACTGCCGAAAACCGAGACCCGCGATCTGGTGGGCGAGCAATTCGAACTGCGGGGTAAGCGCCTGATGGTGGTGGATGATAATGCCACCAACCTTAAAATCCTCTCTTTGCAGACTGGCAAATGGGGCATGCAAACCAGCGTCTTTTCAACACCGTTACAGGCGCTCGCAGCGCTTGCAGCAGGCGATGTGTTTGATCTTGCCATTCTGGACATGCACATGCCACAGATGGATGGCATAGCACTGGCCCGTAAGATCGGAAAACAGCAGCCCGAAATGCCCAAGATCCTCTTTAGCTCGTTGGGTCTGCGGGACACCGAAGCGGACCAGGATCTTTTTGCTGCGGCGCTGGCAAAACCCTTGCGGCAATCGCAATTGTTCGACACGCTTGTCACGCTTTTTGCACCTGTGACAGCGGTCAAAGTGACGCCCAAACAGGCCGAAACGCTAAAAATCGACCCTGAAATGGCCGTCCGTCATCCGTTGCGTATCCTGTTGGCCGAAGACAATCTCGTGAACCAGAAACTGGCCACCCGTCTGTTGGAACAGATGGGCTACCGCAGCGACCTTGCCAGCAATGGTATTGAGGCCTGCGAAAGCGTGGCGCGCCAGAGGTATGACGTGGTTCTAATGGATGTGCAGATGCCTGAAATGGACGGGCTTGAAGCAGCGCGCCGGATCAACCGCGACCATCCCAAAGAAACACGCCCAAAGATCATCGCTATGACAGCGAATGCAATGCAAGGGGATCGGGAAATGTGTATCGCTGCTGGCATGAACGATTACATCGCCAAACCGATCCGTGTGGATCGCCTGATTGAAGCGCTTTTTAAGGTGCCAGTGCAGCCAAAGGACAGATCGTGACGCCAGAAATTATCAAACGCGAGACCTACGACGTGCTTTGCGACACCATGGGGGCGGAATTCGTCGCGGAACTCGTCACCACGTTTCTCGACGATGCGCCGAATATGTTTGCTGCGCTTAAAACGGCCGTGGGTGCACAGGACATCGACGCCTATCGCCGGGCCGCACATTCAATAAAGTCGAATGCCGAAATCTTCGGTGCGGTCGCACTCGCCGAACAGGCTCGTGATATGGAGCTCTCTGGTTTGCCAGAAGGGGCGGCACCTATTCCTGCCCTTGAAACGGTTTTTGCAGACACTGAAGCTGCACTTAGGCCTCTGCTTGATGCGTAATTCCGGAGGGCACCTGCTGATCGTCGATGACAATAAGGTCAATCGCCTGCTCATGTCGCGTGGTGTGGAACTTTTGGGGCACCGGGCGTCTGTTGCGGAAAACGGACGGATCGCGATGGACATGCTGACGTCGGATGATTTTGACCTCATGCTTTTGGACATCGAGATGCCCGAAATGGACGGTTTTGAAGTCCTCGAAGCGCTCAAGGCGGATGCTTCTTTGCGCGATCTGCCCGTCATTGTGACGTCATCGGTGGAAGGGCTGGAAAACATCGTGCGCTGTATCGAACTGGGTGCGGAGGATTACATTCCCAAACCGGTGAACAAGGTTTTGCTGAATGCCCGTGTGAGTGCCTGTCTGGAGCGAAAGCGTCTGCAGGATGAACAAAAAAAGCTTCTCAACCGCTTTGCGACCGAAGAAGTGGCGCAACACTTGCAAGAGGGCGGATTCGCTATTGGCGGTCAACGCCTCAAGGCCACGGTGCTGTTTTGCGATATCCGGGATTTTACGTCGATTTCCGAAAGTATGACACCGGAAGCTACGATCGATTTGATCAATACCTATTACACGTTGATGTTCGAAGCCGTGTCCAGCCAGGGAGGTATTGTCAGCCTTATGGTCGGGGATGGGCTAATGGCTATTTTCGGAGCGCCCAAACCGCTTGAGAACTCAGCACAAAGCGCCATTTTGGCAGCGCAGGACATGCTGGGTATGACGGCTGCACTAAACGAGGAGCGCAGCATCATCGGCGAGCCTGTACTCAGGGTCGGGTTCGGCATAGCCACGGGCGAAGTTGTGGCAGGCTACACCGGCAATGACCACCGCGCGACCTACACGTGCATTGGGAAAACTGTGAATCTGGCCGCGCGGCTCGAAGCACATACCAAAGTGGCCGCATGCGAAATACTGTTCGATCAAACTACTCTGGAGCGTTTGTCAGACAAACAATTGTGCAGGGTGATCCCGGACGTGGAGCTCAAAGGCTTTTCACAGAAGATGGATGTGTTTGCACTCTGACGGCGATGTCGTGTGGGACTTATATACCTGCGATGACGGGCCATGGGGGTGCGAGTGCAGTGTCGGGCAAGTGAGCTGGAAAGCTGCATTTCGTTTGCGTCGCCCAGACAAAGGACACGGTAATTTTCAATCTTAGATTGTTTTTCGCTGGGTATGTCGCCTAGGATTGAGAATATGGCGCAAAGCGCGCCGAAACCACCTTATCCCTATAACATCGGGCGGCCCACAGTGACACGAACGCACCTGCCTCTGCACAATAGCAAGTCACCAGGGAAAGCTGGTGGCCAGAGTGCCGCGCGCAATGCCCCCTCCATTTTTGCGCTTCAGGTGGCGGCCAATGCGAGCCAGCCCGTCCAGTCGCTGGCCACGATCCAGCAGCGCGCAAATACGTCAGTTTCTTCGCAGCGTAGCACCAGTGGCAGTTCTGCGGAGGGGGGAGTCCCCGAGGGTCTCAGATCAGGGATAGAAGCCCTGTCCGGCGTGTCCCTCGAAGGGGTCAGGGTGCATCGAAATTCGTCACGACCCGCACAGCTACATGCGCATGCCTATGCGCAAGGGCGTGATATTCACATCGCTCCGGGACAAGAAAAGCACCTGCCGCACGAGGCGTGGCATGTGGTACAACAAGCGAAAGGGCGTGTCAGACCTACAGGGGTGGCGCAGGGGCATCCCATCAATGATGACCCCGGTCTAGAGCGTGAAGCGGATAAAATGGGCGCGCATGCGCTGACCCATCAAGCGACGTCACACCAACAAAGCGCCTTGCAACGGGTGCCGTTTCACGTGACGCCAGTGCAGCGGGTCTATGCAGGGCTTGATGGGATGAGCAAGGCACGTATCGATCAGCAGGCGGATGTGGATTACGCCAGAAAAGCCGAGGCATTTGAACTTGGCATGGCACCCAGGATTATGACCGACCCTGCCGTCAATTTGGCGATTGATAGTATGTTGCAAAACCTCAAAACCATGGTCGACGCCTGGGCGGTGCATACCTCTCAGAAACAGGCGGCGGTGTATGAGCATGAGTTTGGCTGGCCGCCGGGTGACGGATACTATGGTGCGTTTGAGATGACGGCTGAAAATATTTCGGCGGTGTTTGCAAACACCGACAAACCTTTGCGCACAAAGCTCAAGCTGATTTATAACGCTGTGCGTAACAATGCCCTCTCAAAGTGGCTCAAGGTCGCGGGCCTTCAGCTTGACAAAAAGGCGCGCGGAAAATCGCGTCAGGATATCAAGGTGCGCAGCGAAGGCGTGTCAGTTGATCGCAGCGGCCCAGTTGAGAAACGCGTCTCCACGAAAAAGAACGAGACCGTCAAAAAGGGTTTTGCGGAGGCCTCTGGCATCGAAGCCCTGCATGATCCTGCCGCAACAGATGATCTAATTGGTATTGCAAAGGACAAACAGGAACGGACGCGAAAGAGAACAGGGGTGACGCGGACGAAGCGTAACATGTTCGATCATAGTTCAATGAGCAATGTCGTGGGGTGGAAGCCCGCAACGAAGAAATCTCATGGGGAACGGTTTCACGATAAGGAAGCTGCCGTCGCCCTCGAAAATCAACGCCATCTGAAGTCTGGGGATGTTACGGATCTGACGGATGACGAAATTGATCTGATGATCAAACGCCACGGCACGGCTGAAAACATCACACCCGAAAGGCGCGATAATTTCAAACAAGGTGGGGCTGCAGAGCTAAGTTGGGGCCAGGGACGCGAACACTATGACGTCCAGCTGGGGTCTGACAGTGCAAAGGAAGCGGCCCAGATCAAAGCTCGGATGGAAGCTGGCATTTCCGGATCAACCGATCTTATGATGCATGCTGGCGAGCATCTTGGCGTCAAGAATGCCGTGCAAAAGATACCACTGCGCCTGGCGCTGGCAGGTTGGATGATCGCGGCCCGGGATCATAGTTTTTACGAGGTCTTCAAGGCGGCAGAAGCTTATGGTGTGCCGTTTAATGTAGATCCTGCCCGCCCAGGTGCCGAGTATGAGCATACCATGAACCTAGCGCCGATGCGCCGCAGTGACTTTGAAGGTATCTTACCGGATGACGCGCCTTTGACGCATGTATTTCCCGCCCGCTATCAGACCACTGAATGGAAAGATCACCTGGAGACAACGCTCCCCAATTCCAATCAGACCGAAGCGGCGGCCAAGACGGCGCTGATGGGCAGTGGGGTCAACAAGCTGTCTCTGAGTGCTATGAACGAGCGGGACACGGTGGCCATCCAAACGCTTGAAACAGTGGTGCGCACGACACCGATAGACCCAACCGCAGCAACTGCGGTCAAGAAGCGTGCAGTGCGCCTGATCAAGGAACACCCCGCCTACATTTACCTCGGAAATACGTTTGGTGCGGAACGTGCCCGGCGCACGTTGAGTGATCTGTTAGCCCATCATCATCAGACTGCAGCCCTCTCCGATCAGGGTCCCAAAGCGCGTTTGCGCGATGCGGGTCTGCCAGACGTTGTTATAGATTTTGCCACGCAGAATGATATCTACCGGCTGGATCAGATCCGGAAAGCGATCAGTAAAATGCAATTGCCAGCCAATGGGATGATCAATTCGGACGGCTTTCTCCACTACCTCACCACCACCTCGCCCATGAACACGTTGGACCTGACCCGCATAAGAATGGTGATTGCCGCGTTGATACGCCAGTATCACCCAACCGCAAGGCAATGGGATTCTTCATTGAAGAACCCAGATGTCACAGATGAGGCGGTGATCAGAGACTCGGCGAATTCAGCCGATGCTATGAACCGTATTCGCGAAGTGGAAGAGATCATCAACATGGTGACCACAACTGGCACCTGGTATTCTTGGGGCCCGCCCGGTAGCCATACCAACAATATTGAGGCGGCTTCTTTGCGCGAAATGACAGCAAGCAACATGTCGTCGGATCAGGGGCCGGGCCTTTATGTGGCAAATTCCGTCGTCGGATCCAGCTCTTATGGTAAAGTTGATGGACGACGTGTAATGGTCGTCAAGATGACGAACGTCCCGACGATCGACCAGAACAACAAGGCGCAAAGAGACCGCCTGGATCGTCTGCTGGGATATGGGGTCGCGCCACTGCAAAAATCGGGGCTATACTTCAGCAAGATCCGCTCGGAGTTTTTGATGAAATACGGATCTGGCGGCTTTGCGCGACTGACGACCAACAAGGGCGTCCGAATGTCTATGGACCTTAAAGACGCGCCTGCTGACGATCTACAGAAGTACTTTCGGCAACTTGGCCGTTGGACCGGCGCATCGCGCGACAATTTCATTGCGCAGGCCCAGGAGAACAACCTGGACATCAGCAAATGGTAGATCATGAAAGGGGGCCGCATGGGTGCGCTTGAAGAGATGATCCTCGGCTATTTTGCACGCGACAACTGGCAGGTGCAGCAACACGAGGCGGAACCCTATATTCGCTTTGAATACGGCAACGAAGACGGCAGCTGGGTCTGTCTGATTTGGCACATTGAGGATGACGCACAGATCCTGATCTACTCGATTTTGTCGGTTCAGGTGCCAGTCGCGCGTCGGGCAGATGTTGCAGAATTCATTGTGCGGGCGAACTATGGCCGAGCGCTCGGGTGCTTTGAATTGAATTATGACACCGGTGAAACCCGCTATCGCACATCGGTGGATTTTGGTGCGGGCGACATCACTCCAGCGCCTTTTGTGCCAGCACTCAAAACCAACCTTTTGTGCTTTGGCGACCATTTGAAGGCCCTGGAGGATGTCATTGCGGGTCGCGTTGATCCCGCAAGCGCTGTGGCAACGGTGCTCGCAGACCAGCCTGATTTGGATTTCCGCGACGACGGGTATTGATGGCCCGTGGCGATAGTTCAACAGCGCACCGTCTGACATTGGCTTGCTTACGCGCATCTGGTTATGCAATCTCCCTTTTCAATGGCCGCATGCAGCAGTGGTCTCGCATCCCTTGCCAGACATTTGACGACTTGGAAAAGCCCAGTCCCGCGTAGGTGTGAGTGCTCGCACGATTTTGAAAATGACAGATCACCAATTGAAGCAATGGAAATGACGACCCGCTGCATCGTTGCTCTGGGGCGACCACCTCACAATGGTGCGCGCGTAACCTATTGTCGGATTGGCACTGCGTCACGGGACTTTCCGAATGAAGCCGAAAAAAGAGCGTTGGACGATGCTAAGCGCCGTGCCCTGTTTGCCGGCATTTCTTGCGCAGCCGCCGTAGCATCGTTTTCACGATCACAGGATGCGCGAGCCCAACAGGGATCATATAGGCTCGACCAAACGCGTTGTGGACGATCACGGATGAGGTAATGGAGAACGCTGCGTTTGACAGTGACAGGCAAGTCATCACGTCAAGATGCACGTCTCGTTCTGTCAAAGTAAGTGTGGTGGGTGTACGGGCCTCCACAAGAAAGAAATCAAGATAGTCGCCTCTGGCAACGTCATCCACGGTTTCGCCGCTGAAACCCTTGATCTTTTTGACCCCGAAAACGGATGAAATCTGATCTCGTATCCAGAAAGCGCCGGATAAAACAGGCAGTGGTGTGGATATCATCAAGTTCCAGGCCTTTAGAGGATCAACTGTGCAAGGTAAGTCAATGGTTTGCCGATCATAGTAGAACAAACCTTCTTTTGGTCCCAGCAAATGCGTGTTGTCTTCAATCTCGATCATAAAGTGTCGATCTCTTAAATTTTCGGCGCGCAGAGACGGTTTGGTTCTGCGGCTTTCCGTTGGGTTTCGCGTCGGTTGACAGAGTTAACGGCTTCAAATGGGGAAATGGCTGCAAATCCACGACCACCGAGTTGCGGTCTGGCCGGACTGTAGGCTGTTTTTATCCATCCACAAGAAAGTTTAAGCCAATCGTTTGCGTAACTGTAACGGTTTGGTCAAATCCATCCTGACGTTCCAGTGCGGGTTGGTGCTTTAAGAAACAAAATTGCCTCTTTTCTCGGGTAAAGTGTGGACGTATTTAACAGCGGGGCATTGAGCAACTGACTAAAAGGTCCAGTCGCTTGGGCACACTCAACAAGGCGCAAGTTGAACACTGCAAGATGCTCAGTATTAACTGGCGCCGCCACCTTTTGAAAAAAGCAGTACTTGATGTTTATCATTCGTCTGTTTCTTGCGGGAAACCGGCGCTTGTGCCTGCGCTTGACTTGACGATGGTGGCTGAGGACGCCATCAAAGTGGACGAGGTGTGTAAGGGAGTAATATGGCGCGCTCATCATCTGACGGGCCCGGCTTGCCTGGGCAAAGCGAAGAACGTGAAAAGTCAAAAAAACTGCGCTCGTTAAAAGCGCTTGTTCCGTTTCTCAAACCCTACCGCCTGCTGGTTTTCGGAGCAATTGCTGCGCTCGCGGTAACGGCGGTGGTTTCGCTTACTTTACCGCTGGCGGTGCGACGTGTGGTTGATAACTTCTACACCAAGGATCCGCACACGCTTGATCTTTACTTTGCCGCAGCGCTTGGCATTGCGGCCCTTTTAGCTGTCGGTACCGCATTAAGGTACGCTCTGGTGACGCGTCTGGGCGAGCGCGTCGTAGCGGACATACGCATGGCGGTTTTTAACCGCGTGATTGGCATGAGTCCGGCGTTTTATGAAAAGGTCATGACCGGTGAGGTGCTGAGCCGAATTACCACCGATACCACATTGATCTTATCCGTAATCGGGTCGTCTGTTTCCATTGCCCTGCGCAACTTGCTGATCTTTCTGGGCGGCCTTGGTTTGATGTTGCTGACGTCTGCGAAACTAACGGGCATGGTGCTGTTGATTGTTCCTGCCGTGATTGTGCCGATCCTCGTTTTGGGGCGCAAATTGCGTGTGCTCAGTCGGGAAAATCAGGATTGGATCGCGGCCTCGTCTGCTAATGCCTCCGAAGCCCTATCCGCTGTTCAAACCGTGCAAGCGTTCAGTCATGAACACGCAAGCCGCAAGCAATTTTCTGACGTTACAGAATTGTCCTTTGATGCGGCCAAGCGGCGCGTCTCTACGCGGGCACTGATGACGATGATTGTGATCTTTCTGGTTTTCGCAGGCATCGTGGGCGTCCTTTGGGTGGGTGCCCGTGACGTACGCGCAGCGGAAATGACGCAGGGTGCGCTTGTTCAATTCGTCATCTATTCCGTGATGGTGGCCGGCGCAGTGGCCGCATTGTCTGAAATTTGGGGTGAGTTGCAGCGCGCCTCCGGTGCAACAGAGCGGCTGGTGGAATTGCTGGAAAGTGAGGATACGGTCGAGGATCCGGTACAGGCCGCAGCCCTTCCTGAGCGTGTTGCGGGACGGATTGCCCTTGAAAATGTGCAATTTTCATATCCCTCGCGTCCAAAAATCCGCGCGCTGGATAACGTCAACCTGGTGATTGAACCCGGTGAGACGGTGGCGTTTGTCGGCCCGTCTGGTGCAGGCAAAACGACGATTATTCAGATCCTTTTGCGGTTCTATGACCCGGCATCTGGCCGCATCGTTCTGGATGGTATCGACCTTGCGGACATGAATAGGGATGATTTCCGAAAAGCGGTCGCACTCGTGCCCCAGGATCCTGTGATCTTCGCAGCGTCGGCGCGCGAAAACATCCGCTTTGGTCGTCCGGATGCGACGGACGCTGAGATCGAAGCGGCGGCACAGGCCGCTGCTGCGCATGATTTCATCACGGCGCTGCCCGAGGGGTACGCGTCTTATCTGGGTGAGCGGGGCGTGATGCTTTCGGGCGGACAAAAACAACGCATTGCCATCGCTCGCGCCATTTTGCGCGACGCGCCTGTGTTGTTGCTCGACGAGGCGACGAGCGCGCTTGATGCTGAAAGCGAACGCGCAGTGCAACTGGCTGTCGATCGGCTCAGCGCGGATCGAACAACGCTGATCGTGGCGCATAGATTGGCGACGGTGAAAAAGGCAGACCGTATCGTGGTGATGGACGAAGGGCGCGTGATCGCGGTTGGGCCGCATGATCAGCTCGTGTCAGAAGGGGGGCTTTATGCGCGGTTGGCCAAACTGCAATTCACCGAAGGAATGGCAGCCGAATAAGCTGTTCTGACGTAGCGTCTGCGGTCTTCACCCAACGTCACCGGGCTTGCGCATGCTGCCTGAACCTCGCATCCTGCCCGCCAGAACACAAAAATGATGCGCATGAAGGTTCGGGGAGGAACACGCATGACATTTGCCGGATGGGACGACCGTAACGCGATCGAAGCTGAAATGAGCTGGGTGGAGCGCGATCTGCCGAAAACGCTGTATGGATTGTTAAGTCGTACAGCCACAGCACACCCCACCAGCAACGCGGTGAGTTACCAGATTTTTTCTGGCCCAGGTGACAAGGCGGAAACGCTGACGTGGTCGGTCTTGAAAGACAAAGTCACGCAGACCGCAAATCTATTCCGCAGCCTCGGGGTAGAGGAGACAGACGTTGTCGCCTATATCCTGCCAAACGCCAATGAAACCGTGATGACGCTGCTGGGCGGGGCTATTGCGGGGATCGTGAACCCGGTCAATCCTCTGCTGGATGCAGAGCAAATCGGGTCCATATTGCGCGAGACCAACGCCAAGGTTGTCGTGACGTTGAAGCCTTTCCCCAAGACGGATGTTGCAGAAAAAGCTGCGGAAGCTGTCGCACTTGCGCCGAATGTCGAGACCGTGCTTGAAGTGGATCTGTTGCGCTACTTGACGCCGCCGAAATCGTGGATTGTGCCTTTCATTAGGCCCAAATTACAGATCGATAATCAGGCGAAATATCTAAATTTCAGCGCGGAAATCGCAAAACAGTCGACATCATTGCAATTTGCCGACATCGAAGAAGATCGCGTTGCCTGCTACTTTCACACAGGTGGCACAACGGGGATGCCAAAGGTGGCGCGGCATCGCTATTCCGGTTTGATTTACAATGGCTGGATCGGTACGGAGCTGCTGTTTTCCGAAGATGATAATATCATCTGTCCCTTGCCCTTGTTCCATGTCTTTGCTTGTCATGTGATCTTGATGGCGGCTGTTACCTCCGGTGCGCATGTGGTGTTTCCGACCCCGCAGGGTTACCGGGGCGAAGGTGTCATGGACAACTTCTGGAAGCTGGTCGAGCGCTGGAAAATCACCTTTATTATCACGGTGCCGACGGCGATTTCCGCCAAGATGCAACGACCAATCAATGCGGATGTCAGCTCTGTCAAAACCGCATTTTCGGGATCAGCGCCGCTGCCGCTTGAGCTGTTTCGTCGGTTTGAAAAAGCAACGGGTGTGACCCTGGTCGAGGGGTATGGTTTGACTGAGGCCACGTGCCTTGTGTCCTGTAACCCCACTGATGGCGTGAAAAAGGTCGGCAGCATCGGGATCCCGTTTCCTTATTGCGATGTGAAAATATTCAAGGTCACGCCGGAGGGTCCCGTTGAGGCGGGCGTTGATGAAATCGGTGAAATCTGTGTGTCAAATCCGGGCGTTTATGTGGGGCAGACCTACACGGAGAACGACAAGAACGTGGGTCTCTTTCACGGAGATTTCCTGCGTACAGGCGATTTAGGGCGATTAGATCCAGACGGATACATCTGGATCACGGGGCGCGCGAAGGATTTGATCATCCGTGGCGGCCATAACATTGATCCTGCTGAAATCGAAGAAGCCTTGCTGCATCACGAGGCCGTTGCCTTTGCGGGTGCCATCGGACAGCCAGACGCACATTCCGGTGAGGTGCCCTGCGCCTTTGTGGAACTGGTGGCAGGTGCGACCGTTTCGGAGCAAGAACTCATGGCGTTTTGTGTGGCACATGTGCAGGAGCGTGCAGCACAACCCAAGCACATGACGATCATGCCAGAATTGCCCAAAACCGCCGTCGGCAAGATCTTTAAGCCAGACCTACGTAAGATGGCGATTGAGCGGATTTACAACCAAACCCTGCAGAACGCTGGTCTCGATGCGCGGGTTGTTTCGGTTGATGATGATAAAAAACGGGGGCTTGTTGCCCAGATCGAAGCACAGGGCGAGTCCAAAATTGATATTTCAAAAACGCTAGAAAGTCATGTGGTGCCTTGGGACCTTGCGGATAGGTCCTTGGCGGCGCAATAGCGTCGCATTGCGTGATGGGTTCCTTCCCTTATCGGGCTCGGGCTTTGCCGACTAGGATCGAGGGCGGGGCTGTATTCACTGGAATGTGATGTGGCGTCAGCATGTTTCGTTTAGCCAGATCGAAGCCAATACCGCACACTGCGATTCATGCTGCGAAAGGCGTTCAAATGAGCAAAACAAAGAAGACCCGCAAGAAATCAAAGGCACCCCAGGCGACTGCACCCGCACCCACGCGACGTGATGCACTTAAGATGTTTCGCAATGGCGGCCTGGCGATCGCGGCCGCGGGTGGTGCTGGCTATTGGGCGTTTGGCTCGTTTCGCGCCTATGCGGCCGAGCATGACCTCAGCCGTGTCGGGCAGGGCAGCCCCTCGATTGTGCAAATCCATGACCCTCAGTGCCCAACCTGCACGGCGCTGCAGAAACAAACCCGCGCAGCATTGGACGATTTTGACGACTGTGGGTTGGTGTATTTGGTGGCAGACATCAAAACAGATGAAGGTGCACGATTTGCAGCGCGCTACGGCGTACCGCATGTGACATTGCTGTTTTTTGACGGGCAAGGAGAGTTGATCAACACGTCGCATGGAATGCGGCGAAGCGCTGAACTGGTGCCCCTTTTGGCTGCGCACAAACAGGCCGCAATCGGATAAGCAAGAAAAGGTTCTCGGGGGCGCGTGGCCAAAAAAAGTGTGGCACCCTCGCAAAGCCACTCATGGTAACTTAGGTCGATCCGCGCCGCCCGCGGCAGTTTCTATCAATTGCCGGCACTTTCCATTTTGCGCCCCGCCAGCACGTCCTCTAGCCAGCCCAGACGCATCTCCGGCACCGAACTAAGCAAGAGGTCGGTGTAATCGTCAAAGGGAGGGCTTAGCACTTCGCTTTTGGGTCCGTAGCGCACAACTTGGCCTTGGAACATCACGGCGATACTATCCGAAATCGCCCGCACAGTCGCAAGGTCATGCGTGATGAACAAATAGGCCACGTCTTCGGATTTCTGCAGACTAAGCAATAGTTTCAGAATGCCATCCGCGACCAATGGATCGAGCGCAGAGGTGACCTCGTCGCAAATAATCAACTTGGGTTTCGCGGCGAGTGCCCGCGCAATACACACGCGTTGTTTTTGCCCGCCTGAAAGCTCAGCGGGGTAGCGGTCTTGGAACCCCGTGCCGAGCTCGATCTCGTCAAGCAACTCCTGAATGCGGTTTTGCTTCTCACTGCCCTTGAGACCAAAGTAGAACTCAAGCGGGCGGCCAATAATTGTGCCGACCGTCTGGCGTGGGTTCATGGCGGTATCTGCCATCTGGTAGATCATCTGTAACTCGCGCAGATCCTCCATCGAGCGCGATGGCTGGTCTGGCGTCAGTGTACGCCCGTCAAATGTGATCTGTCCTGCACTCGGTGGCAAAAGACCTGTAATCACCCGTGCGAGGGTAGATTTTCCGGAACCGGATTCGCCCACAACCGCCAGTGTCTGGCCGGGGTGCAGCTCTACATTGATGTTCTTCAGAACGTCGAAATCCGTGCCCTTGTAGCGCGCAGTAATCCCTTCGACCTGTAGCACCGGATGCGCTGTGGGGCTCTTTTCTTCATGTTCGATGGAACGGACCGAAACCAAAGCCTTGGTATACTCTTCGCGCGGGGCGTTGATGATCTGGTCGGCCGTGCCGTATTCCACCATGTCGCCCATGCGCAGTACCATGATGTGGTCTGACACCTGCGCGACGACAGCCAGATCATGGGTGATGTACAATGCCCCTACGCCCGTGTCGCGGATCGCTTCCTTGATCGCTGCCAGCACGTCGATCTGCGTAGTGACATCAAGTGCTGTGGTCGGCTCGTCAAAGACCACTAGATCGGGTTCGGGACACAGCGCCAATGCCGTCATGCAGCGCTGCAACTGTCCGCCAGACACCTGATGCGGATACCGCTGACCGATGTTATCGGGATCGGGCAACCCAAGTTTGCGAAAGAGCGCAACTGCGCGCGCTTCGGCATCCGTACGGGAAAACTTGTTTTGTAGGATCGCTGCTTCGGTGACTTGTTCCAAGATCCGCTTGGCCGGGTTGAACGAAGCTGCTGCCGACTGGCTGACATAGGTGACTTCGGCGCCGCGCAGCCGCCGCACATCGCGCAGTCCGGATTGCAAGATGTCGCGCCCATTGACTTCGACACTGCCACCGGTGATTTCGACACCGCCACGCCCGTAAGCCATGGAGGCAAGGCCGATGGTGGATTTGCCAGCGCCAGATTCACCGATCAAGCCCAGGACTTTGCCCCGTTCAAGATCAAAATCCACACCATGCACGATTTCAATATCGCGGGAATTCTCCCCGGGGGGATAGATCGTCGCGCCGATCTTAAGGCCACGTACTTTGACAAGAGTATCGCTCATCCGCGGCCTCCTTTCAGGCTGGTCGTCCGGTTCAGGATCCAGTCCGCCACAAGGTTGATTGAGATGCAAAGCACCGCGATGGCATATGCTGGGTAAAGTGCTGCAGCGATGCCGTAATTGATGCCATCCTTGTTCTCTTTCACGATGCCGCCCCAGTCCGCCTGTGGTGGCTGTACGCCGAGGCCGAGGAAGGACAAGGTGGAGACAAAGAGTACCGCGAAGATGAATCGCAGCCCCATTTCCGCAATCAGGGGGGAAAGGGCGTTGGGCAAGATCTCGCGGAAAATGATCCAGCCGATTTTTTCACCACGCAATCGTGCGGCTTCGACGTAATCCATCACCGTAATATCCACAGCTACGGCGCGAGCGAGACGGTAGACCCGCGTGGAATCTAATAGACCCATGAGAATGATGAGGATCGTGATCGTTGTGGGCAGAACGGATAGCACCACCAAAGCAAAGATCAGCGATGGGATCGACATGATCAGGTCTACAAATCGACTGATTGCCTGATCGACCCATCCGCCAGAAACGGCGGCAAAAAATCCCAGCACGGATCCCGTGATGAAGCTGAGCGCGGTCGCTGCTGTCGCGATGAATATTGTCGTTTGCCCGCCATAGACCATCCGCGAGAACAGATCGCGCCCGATGTTGTCCGTTCCCAGCAGGAACTGATCAGAGGGCGCTTCCCAGACGTCTCCGACGACCTCAGCCATGCCGTAGGGGGCGATAAGCGGTGCGAAAATCGCCAGAACAAAAAACAAGCCTGTAAAGAATAGCCCGATGAGGGCGGAAATGGGTATTCTCATTTCGGATGCCTCAATCTTGGATTGGCGAGGATGGATACGATATCCGCGACGAGGTTCAACCCGATGTAGACTGCCGCAAAGATCAAACCGCAGGCCTGTACGACGGGGACATCCCGTTTGGCCACGTGATCCACAAGGTATTGTCCCATGCCGGGATAGGCAAAGACGACTTCGACCACGACGACCCCCACAACGAGATAGGCGAGGTTGATCATTACCACATTCACGATCGGTGCGATGGCGTTGGGAAAGGCGTGTGTGCGGATGATCTTCAGCATCCCCATGCCTTTAAGTTCAGCTGTTTCGATGTACGCGGATTGCATAACGTTGAGGATCGCAGCGCGCGTCATGCGCATCATATGCGCCAGGACCACGAGGGTCAGAACCATAACAGGAATTGCGATTGCATTGAGTTTTTGGCCCAGCGACATGCTGTCATTTAGGATTGCCACGGAGGGAAACCAACCGAGCTGGATCGAGATCCAGTAAATCAGGATATAGCCGATCATGAATTCGGGAATTGAGATTGTTGTCAGCGTGACGGCAGAGATCAGCTTGTCGGGCCAGCGGTCTTTATAGCGCACTGCCAAAAGACCCAGAAAGATCGCCAGAGGGACCGAAATCAAGGCGGCCCAGAATGCTAAAAATAGCGTGTTGCCCAGACGGTCGCTCAGGCTTTCTGCGATATCACGGCCATTGGTCAGGGCGGTGCCCAGATCGCCCTGGATGACGCCGCCAAGCCAAGAAAAGTAACGCGAGAGGGCGGGTTCATTCAGTCCCAGTTCTTCGCGCAGGTTGGCCAGGTTTTCCGGTGTGGCGGACTGTCCGAGGATTTGTTGCGCAACATCACCGGGCAGAATAGTCGTGCCGGCAAAAATCAGAATTGACGCTGCAAAGAGCAGCATGAAACCCAGCGCAAGGCGCTGGGCGATCAGTTTTGCGACAGGTAACATTCTGCGCTCTTACGCCGTCAGCCAGCATTTAATGCCGGCCATGCCGTTCATCACCGTGAGGTTCGGATCTTCAATCCAACCGCCGATGCTTGTCGAGACGCCTTCTACACTGTCATTGAACATCGGACAGATGGTGCCGCCTTCGTCCCGTACGAGCGTGGCCATTCTGCTGTAGATTCCTTTGCGCGCGGCTGCGTCCAATTCGCCTTTTGCTTGATTGAGAAGGCCATCGAACTCTTCATTGAAAAAGCGCGTGTCGTTCCAATCCGCAGTAGAGAGATAAGCCGTCGTGTACATCTGGTCCTGAACCGGACGTCCGCTCCAATAGGATGCGCAGAAAGGCCGTACATTCCAGACTTCATTCCAGTAGCCATCATTCGGCTCGCGCTTGATTTCAAGTGGGATGCCCGCGGCCTGTGCGGATTGCTGGAACAGTGCTGCAGCATCTATTGCGCCGGGGAATGCGCCATCTGCAGCTTGCAGGATGATGGGCGAGCCGTCATGGCCAGATTTTTTGTAGTGTTCGGCGGCCTTTGCCGGATCATACGTGCGCTGGGCAATGCTTTCGTCAAACAGCGGGTAGGCTTTATTGATTGGAAAGTCATTTCCGACAGTGCCATAGCCGCGCAGGATCTTATCGACCAATTCTTCGCGGTTGATCGCGTATTTCAATGCAAGCCGAAGTTCATTGTTGTCGAACGGCGCTGTGTTGCAGTGCATGATAAACACATAGTGGCCCGGACCAGATACGGTCTTCACCTCTACTGTGGGCGCACGCCCAAGAAGTTGCGCAATCTTTGGTTCAACGCGGTCAATGATATGAACCTGACCGGATTGAAGTGCCGCGGTCCGGGCTGTCGCATCATTCAGAGCGAGGACTTCGATTTCGTCTGCGTGTCCAATCGTGTCATCCCAGTAGTTCGGGTTCTTTTTGAACATGTGACGCACGCCTGGCTCGTCGACTTCAATCATGTAAGCGCCGGTGCCAACACCCGAAGCCGGATCGTCAAAGCCGCCATCCGGTTGAATCTGCAGGTGATAGTCGGCCAGAAGATAAGGCAAATCGGCATTGGGAGTCGTCAGATTGACGACGAAGTTGTCACCATCCACGCTCATGGACTCGATCCCTTGCATGATGCCAAGCGCACCCGAGGTCGCGTCTTCGTTGGAGTGGCGCTCCATGGTGCGCATCACATCTTCCGGCGTCAGGCTTTTGCCGTTGTGAAATTCCACACCTTTGCGGATTTTGAAGTTCCAAGTCTTTGCATCTGCTGAGGCTTCGACACTTTCCGCCAAACGGTTTTCAACACTTCCATCTGGCGCCACATTAACGAGACAGTCGCCGAAGTTGCGCAAGTTTACCGTTGGTACGGTCGAAGCAGCCAAAGCCGGATCAAGACTATTGGTGCTTTCACCGCCCTGAATGCCCATGCGGATGGTGCCGCCTTTTACCGGGCCAGCAGCATGCGCGGCATCTGCCAACATCGTGTTCGCGACGGCTGCTGTCACACCGAGTGCGGCAGCGCGTCCGACGAATTCACGGCGGGTCATCAGGCCTTTGGTCACACGTTTACTGAGGTATTTGAGTTCGTTATCCATTTGGATCTCCCGGTTGCAGGGCGCTTGCCGCGCCTTTGTACTTGTCAATTTATGTCAATAGGCTCTCGCATTTCGGTCCTGGTCGCAAGGCGAAAGAACGGCAGTGAACACGAGTGCGTGTCAAATATGGTCCCGCTTGATCTCATCTTTGACTTCTTTCTCAAAGATGAGCACGTCGTTTTCATAGGCCTCCACCTGGGCCGTTACGAAGAAGTTTTCGCTGTCAGACCACATTTCACAGCGCGCTTCGGTGCGCAGACGCAGCCCGTCGCGTTCCAGTTCATCCGTCCAGTGGCACATTCCGCGTGCGGACAGTGGGTCGTCGGGATGTATGTCCCATCTCTCGCGTGCGACGTTGCCGGAAATCAACCCATGGTTGGTATCCCGCCGTTTTCCAAAATCGTCTTCGATCACCAGCGATACGATACCGGTATTCATGTCAATCTCACGACGACGTGTGTTTGTCGGGGGACGCAGTGTCTCTGCGTCCCAGGGTTCTGCGGCGCAGGGTGGGTCAAAGCTGCATTCGTCACGCTGTCCCGCGCGCCGCATTGGCAAATTGACGGTGCCGCTGTGTAAAGACAACGTTGCAGCCTGCGCAGACGGCCAGATCAAAGGCCAATAGCTTGTGGAAAGCGAGATACGCAGCGCGTGCCCCTTGGGCAACCGATACGCAATATTGTCGAGATGAAAGACGGCGCGGAAGGGTTCTCCCGGTGTTAATGGGACAGGATCGGCGGATCCATCGCGATGGGATAGGTTCAGCACCCCGTATGTGATGCGGGTTGTGGCACCATCAGGATGGACGTGATTGAGGCGTACCGCGATCTGCGCCTGTGGCACATCCGACGTCATTTGTAGTGTCATTCGCGGCGCGCCGAAAATATCCGTATCGGCTTCGGCAGGGGCGCTGTCGAACGTGGTCGACAGCATGTCATCACCGCGCTGGTCTCCGGGCATCTCCGGGCCGAGCCAAATCGCGCAATACTCGCCCGCCTCTGCACCGCATTCCTGAGTCGAGCGCACAGTGGCACCGAGTGGACCCGCGCCGTCCGACAGGCCGACGTTAGTTATATAGAGGGTCTTGTGTGGAATATGCGATGTCGCGCCGTATTCCTCTGCGGTCCATCGGCCCGCGCGAGCGCTGTACCAGCGTTCGGGGCGAACGCCATCCATCACATAGGCTCGAAAGTCGGGATCATCCTGTACGCCGGTGTCTATGTCTTTGAGCCATTTGTCCCACCAGCGCAGAGCCTCTTGTAAAAACCCAATCCGAGGCTCAGGCACGGCAAAGTGCGGGTATTTGTGGACCCATGGCCCCACAATCCCTTTCGCACCGGGCAGCGCTTGCACCAGCTGCGGCACCGCGTTCTTATACGCATCGCCCCACCCTCCAATGGCAAGGACCTTGGCCTTGATCGCAGTGTAATTTTCAACAACAGACCCGTGTCGCCAATAGGCGTCGCGGCGTTGGTGTTTCAGCCAAACTGCTGGCAGGAAGGGTTCGTTTTCCAAACGGTCCAGCCACATCTCGCGCCAGTTCGGGCGCAAGTCAGGATCAGGCGCACGGCTGGAATAGGACCACATGGTGGCCCCCCAGCCGAGATTTTCATTGAGCAGACAGCCGCCCTTGTAGTGAATGTCATCGGCAAAGCGGTCAACGGTGGAACAGAGCGTGATGACAGCCTTTAACGGGTCCGGCGTCAGGGCCGCGACCTGTAGTGCATTGAATCCACCCCAGCTGATGCCCATCATCCCAACCTGTCCCGAGCACCAGGGCGTGGCCGCGATCTGGGTGATAATGTCGACCGCATCAGAGAGTTCCTGTGCGCTGTATTCGTCCTCCATAACCCCTTCGCTGTCGCCGTTGCCACGAATGTCCACGCGCAAACAGGCATAACCACGCGCTGCGAACCAGGGATGTGTCAGCGCATCCCGCGCGCAGGTGCCATCGCGTTTGCGGTAGGGCAGATATTCCAAGATCACCGGTACCGGGTCATCAACGGCATCCACCGGTTTCCAAAGTCGTGCAGAGAGCCTGCATCCGTCCTGAAGTAAAATGCCGAAGTCAGGGTCTTCTTCGATCTCGCGAAGGGTATTGGGTCGTGTCATAGCGCTACGGTTGGCCGCTGGTCCCGGATTGTCAACAGGTCAGGTGCGTCATCGGTCTTTCAGTGCAATTACAAGGTCCATGACGTTGGTGCCCGTCGGGCCAGTGCGTAAAAGCGCGCCTTTTGCGTCCAACCATGTGCCCGCATCTGCGCGACGCAAAGCCTCAGCTCCGGACGCCTCCCACGTGTGGCCATCCACAATCGCACCGGCCGCGTCTGTCGGGCCATCGGTACCGTCGGTGCCTGCGACCAGAATACGGATATCGTCACGTCCCGCGATTTCACGCGCCAGGATCAATGCCAAGGCCTGATTGCGCCCGCCGCGTCCCGGATTTTGAGGCAAAACGACGGTTGGTTCACCTCCCCAGAGATGCAGCCCGCCCTTGCCGGAGGTGATGGCATGGCCCAGACGCGGGCCCAATGCGTTGATATCGTCATAGAGCGTCTCGATGTTGGTTTCTACAGCCAGCCCTTGTGCCAAAGCTGCCTCTGCGACGGCCGCGCGCGCGATGGCATTGCTGGCAACGATCTGCGGTTCGAATGCAAATTGAGGTTCTGGTGGTGCGTTCCCGATGCCGGAGCCAATGACCGACAATGCGTCGCCCTCTACATCTGAAATGGCCAGCGTGCGTACCCGCGCACCCTTGAATTGGGCCAGCAGCTTGCCGCCCTTGATCTGACTGAGTGTCACGCGCAACTTGTTCATGGCGTGAATGTCCGCACCAGAACCCAGCATTTCTGTTGCACGCGCTTTCAGGCCTGCCAGATCCAACCCGTCCATCGGAGCTTCGGCAAGGGCCGAGGCGCCGCCGGACACCAACATCAGCAGGTCGCTCCCTTTTGGCATCTTGGAGACGACCTCAAGCAAGCGCGTGCCGGCGCGGATCGAATTTTCATCCAGCACGGGATGCGCAGCTTCGATTACCTCTGCATGGGCAGGGGCACCGATGCTGTGATCGTACTTCGTCACAATAAGAACGGGCGCATCCGGATAGGCTGATGCAGCAGCCAGTGCCATGGCATTTGCGGCCTTGCCAACGGCGACAATCTGATCGGGCACCGCACTTTGACGTTGAACAAGCGCCACTGCAACGCTCGTATCTCCGCGCACCGCGCGCACGCCCGCGTCAAACAAGGTCGTCAGCGTCGTGTTATCCATCATGTGATGCTTTCTTTGCCGTCATCAGGTGCTGCGTCATACCTCGCCCGTATCCAGCCAGACCGTCACTGGCCCGTCGTTGATCAGTGCGACCGACATATCTGCACCGAACTCTCCGGTTTCCACCGGGATGTTCAAGGCGCGCAGGTCTTCTGCAAATTGCAGATAAAGCGTATTGGCCTGTTCTGGTTTCGCTGCCCCAGAAAACCCGGGCCGATTGCCGCGCGATGTGTCTGCGGCTAGGGTAAACTGGCTGACCACCAATGCGGCACCTCCGGTCTGTATAAGGCTGAGATTCATCTTGTCTGCGGTGTCTTTGAAAAGCCTCAGCTTTGAAATCTTTGCCGCGAGTTTGGCGCAGATGTCGGGTGTATCATCTGGCATTGCGCACACGAGGATCAGCAAGCCAGGGCCGATTTCACCGATACGCGCGCCTGCCACCGTGACAGATGCCTCGCTGACGCGTTGGATCAGCGCCCTCATTGGGTCACCGCGTAAAGATACCCGACGCCAGCAGCTACGATCAGACCCGCGAGCACCACAATCGCGATCTTGACAGTGGAGTAGGGACGTTCGCCCTGCACGCGACCGGTACGTCCATTGACCACAAACCGGTACGTCTCGCCCCGGTATTTGTAGGCCGCGAGCCAGACAGGCAGCAGCACATGTTTGAACGTCACGTCTTTGACGGAGGTATCCACCTGGTGGATGCGTTGTCTGTCACCACCGATGTCGAATTTGATGTCCCGTTGGATCACGCCGTCCATCAGGGCACGTGCTTCGGTGAAGCCTTCCTCAAGGCTAACCGCATAGCCTTCGGCGCGAAACCCGGCGAGATATTCGGGGGCGTAGGGTTCCATCGCGGCTAGATCCCAAGGCGCCAGGCCATCGGTGAAGCGTTTTGGCAAGCTGCGCGACGCCAACACAAGAACGTCGTCAAAGAACCGCGCTACATGTCCGCGCGCTGCCCGCCAACGGACGCGGGGAACCTGCACCGTGGTTGGTTTGCCGTTGCGTGTTACGCGTCTCGTTTCATAGTAAACAGTGCCGCGCTCGCCAGAATATTGGGATTTAGTGTCCGCATCGAAGGTCCAATAAGGCACGTAGATGCCATCCATCTTGCGTCCCTTGCGGGCATATTCATTGAGCCCGTTGGGCGCGAACCACAAGGAACCCAACCACTGGCCCACGGATGCGCGCGCCGCTTTTTCGTCCAGTGCGAACGGCAAGACGCCGCGCGGTTTGATATGGCGATGGGTGCCTGTATCCGTAACGACGGGCGTCGCGCAAAACGGGCACTCTTTGGCATGAACATTGGGGTCGAACGCCACTTCCGCCGCGCAATTAGGACATCTGGCAACCCGGGTTTCTTCCATCTGGGGCACGGGTAGGTCGCCGCGCACGGCAGTTTCGAAATCCAGTTCACTGATCTGCGTTTTGGCCCAGGGACCGTGTGAAAGTTCCGAAGAATTGCCGCAATGGGCGCATGCCATTTGCCCGCCTCTTGGGTCAAACCGCATGTCCGCGCCGCATGCATCACATGGAAAGTGATGCTCCGCCAAAGTCGTTTGCGCCTGCGAGGTCATAGGTCAGACTGCTTTTGCGGCATCTGTGCACCGTTTTTGAAGGTCATGGCGCATCGCGCTCGGGAACATGCGCAACAAACCGAAATTCTACGACGGCGCTTGCGCGGCGCAAGCCTGCGACTTCTACGGCCGTCCAGGCGGGCAACGGGTTGGAAAAGACGGCCTCAACAATGGCCTGCACCGGTGCAAAGGTCGTTGCGATATCCGTGTGATAGGTTGTCATCTCAACGATGTGGCGTTCATCGGCTCCGGCGGCCTCAAGGATGCTCTGCACTTTGGACAAAGCATTTTGCGCCTGCGTCGTCGGATCAGTGGGCATGGTGCCATCTTCCAGCCCGCCAGTGGCGCCGGTCAGAAACAGGAAATCACCCGCCCGAACGGCGGGCGAAAACCCGGACGCTGCTACGGCGTCTTTCAACGCTTCGGGGAAGATGGCCTGGCGCATTCTTACGGTGCCGGCGCGGGTGGGGGCGGGGGCAATACGGTAAAGAGCCGGGCCAACTCGGCCACGTCTTCTGCCGCCAGCCATCCGTCCTGTCCGGCCGTCCACACAAGTGTCGCGCGCGTAAGGGCGCCTTCGGTGGCCATGCGCCCCATCGCGGCTTTTGAATAGGGGCCTTTGGTTTCGCCATTTTCCGCGATGTGCCAGACGTGTTCTACAGGGGGCAATGGTGGTGGTACTGCTGCTGCAGGCTGAGCACGCTGTTGGGGCATGGCACCCCAAGGCCCGGTTTGTTGAGCGGCGGCATGACCGATCTGCATGCCCAGTCCGGCCCCAAGCCCCGCCTGTATGGCTGCGGCACCTCCCCCGTCACGCCCAAGCGCCTCTGCCGCCTGAAACTGCATGTATTCGTTGAGGTTTCCGATCACGCCCATGGACGAGCGCTTGTCCATCACCTGCTCGACTGCGGGCGGCAATGAGATGTTTTCAATATAGAGCTCGGGCATGGAGAGCCCGTATTCCGTCAGTTGCGCACTAATTTCTTTGCCGACGAGCTGCCCCAATTCACGCGTGTTGGCAGCCATGTCCATTACTGGGATGCCTGCACGCGCGATCGTGCGCGAAAACTCTTGGACCAGAATATTGCGGATCTGAAAGCTGATTTCATCCATGGTGAATTCACCATCGGTGCCGACAATTTCCACCAGGAATCGCGCAGGATCGCTGACCTTGATGGAGTAGGTTCCAAAAGCGCGCAACCGGACCGGGCCAAACTCCGGGTCACGGCAGATCACCGGGTTTTTCGTCCCCCATTTGAGGTCATTGAAGCGGGTCGTGTTGACGAAATAGACTTCCGATTTGAACGGGCTTTTGAACCCGTGGTCCCAATGCTGGAGTGTCGTCATTATCGGCATGTTATTGGTTTCAAGCATATAGAGACCCGGCGTGAACACATCAGCCAATTGACCTTCGTGCACGAACACCGCTGCCTGACCTTCGCGCACGGTCAGCTTCGCACCGTATTTGATCTCGTGGCCTTCGCGCTCGAACCGCCAGACCATCGTATCGCGTGTGTTGTCGGTCCAATGGATGACATCGATGAATTCGCCAGAGAGAAAATCGAAGATTCCCATTTTTTTAGTCCTTTGTTGATCGCTTTCAAAGCGGTCCGGTGGAGGTCAGTTCGCGTGCGATGATGCGGGTGAGGGGGGCTGCTTCGCGCGCGGTCATCCCAGGCTCCAGCCTTGGATCATACAACATCTTGAGCAAAAGCTCGTCGTGGTCGGTCAGCAGTGCAAATTCGTCGTCGTCGTTGAAAATCGAGGGGCGCGCAGTTCGGCTGTCATTCGCCAGACCCAAACCCTGCGCAAGCTCTTCGTGGATGCAACTCAGGCGCAGCACGCCGGGGTTTTCGGCGCGTACAACCGCGACGGCACCGCTGTAGGTGTTGAGATTGCGAGACGAGGGGTAGGCCGCCACGGCGCAATAGGTGCCTCGGTCCAGCGCGCGCAAAGGATCTAGGCTTTGCGACGATATTCCTGGCAAACGCGCGGCGGCTGCATCCAGTGCTGCGTCACGGTCATCTTCGCCTGCAAAAATCACAATGAAGTTTGCGGCGCCAAAGGTCGAGATCGGATGCCTGGTAATGCTGCTCAGACGTTGCAAGTAAGATCGTAAATCGCTTGTGTCCTGTGCGCGCTGCGATGGCGGCACGCCTGCACCAAAGATCGTTTCCACCTTGACGGAGCTCTCCCAGCGACGCAGTGGACTTTGACCACCACGTCCTTGCAGTGCGCTTGCATATTCATTGTAGAATACGATTTCTTCAAAGTTTCGAGCCAGCATCTCTGCGGTAAAGGGCGTATCTGGCCCGCCACCGTCCTGACGCAGCAATCCCTGGCTGAGTTGAGCCGTTTGGACCTGAACGAGGTAGCTGCGCAGGGCCGCACTGGCCTCGGATGTCGGCTGTACGGTCGGTTGCCCCAGGCCCGCAGGCCGCGCGCGTGGAAAGCTGCTGCTGTCCAGACCAACGTCACAAGACGCCAGCACGGCCAGCATGGCGCAGGCCGCGCTGAGACGCCTTATGATCTGACCCGCCGCCATGTCCCTCAGGTGGGCACGGATGTGGCTGCGGTATCGCCAGTGCCGTCGCCACGGGATTTGGCCGACGCCAACGTGTCACGTAGCTTGTTTTCCATCTCGACTAAATCCGCTTCGGCGGCGGCGCGTTTGGCTTTGCCTTCATCGGCAATCTGCAAGCTTTCCTCGATGGTCCCGATCAGGTCGGCATTGGCCTGTTTGACCGCTTCAATATCAAACACACCTCGCTCCATTTCCTCGCGAATGATCTTGTTGCTTTCGCGCAGGTTTTTGGCATTGGCTGTCAAAAGTTCATTGGTCAGGTCGTTGGCATCCCGCACGGCAGTTGCCGCCTCAGCAGAACGCTGGATCGTGACGGCTTGTGCGAGTTGCGTTTCCCAGAGCGGGACGGTGTTGACGAGTGTCGAGTTGATTTTGGTCACCAGGCTTTTGTCGTTCTCCTGCACCAGCCGGATGGAGGGCAGAGACTGCATGGTAACCTGACGGGTCAGTTTCAAATCATGCACACGCCGTTCCAGATCATCCCGTGCGGCGCGCATATCCCGCAGCTCTTGCGCGACCATGACCTGATCGTTCTCCGCTGCCGCATCGACCTCGGCCGCTTTTGCCGGGATGACGTTTTCATCCAGATCTCGCAGCTTTTCCTCACCCGCAGCGATGTAAAGCGCCAATTCATCATAGAACTGCAGCGTCTTTTCATACAGAATATCAAGCGATTTTATGTCTTTAAGAAGCGTATGTTCATGTTGAAGCAGATCATCAGTGATGCGGTCGATCTGGTCCTGAATTTCTTCGAACTTGGCGGTAAATTTCGCGATCGGCGCGGCTTTTCCGATGAGTTTCTCCCACCAGCTGCGTTCTCGGCGGATGTCCAGTTCGTCTACCGAAAATCCGCGGATTGTGGTTACCATGGTGCGCAAGCTGTCTCCCGCCGGGCCCACATCCTTGTTTTTGACCCCACCCAGCATCGCCTGACTGATTTCTTGTAATTCGACCTGCGCACGGCTGCCGAAAGACACAATCGAGTTGGTGTCTGACATGTCCAGTTCAGCAATGCGCTTGGAGATCTCGGCGCTCGAGGTCGCGTCTGCTTCGGCCAAGAGCACGATGGCGTTTGCTTCAACAGGCTCGGGCAGGATCGTTGCGGTGACCTCTTCAGCCTTGGTCAGGGCTTCTTGGGCCTTTGCGCGTGTTTTTTCAGACATAATAGTTACACTTCCCTTTGTTATGCGTGGCGCCGTGCGTTAATCCAACCGCACGCCTTCTCTATCCAAGCGGTCCCGAAGGACCTCGATTTCGACGGTCAGGTCGCTGTGATCGTCTAAAAGCAGTTTCTCTGTGCGGGCGGTAAAGTTGCGTTCCAGATCGTCCAACAGCGCCGTGTAGTCGTCGCGCGCGGCGCTGCTTTGTGTATTGGCGTAGATATCGGCAAATTTGGTAGTCGCATCGCGCGCACCCAGCAGGTACACGCCGAGGTATTTTCGGGCTGCTGTCAAATCACGCGGATCCTCTTCAACGGCTCGGATCAATTTGCGTACAGTGGTCTGAAAACTTGTCATGCGCGCGTTTATCGCACGGTCTCCGATCCGGCGCAGCGCGTCCGTCATGGCTGCAAGATGGGCGTCTGCCTCATCGACGACGCGTGCGACGCGGTCTTGCTGAAACGTATCGATGCCCTCCATACCCTTGTTAGCGAGCGGATCGATCCCAAAGGCTGCGATATGCAATCCCACCGCCGCGAACCCGTAGAGCATCGCGGCAATCAAGCCGCTGTCATGGCTCAGGGCTGCCAAGAAAGTACCGCTGCCTGCCAGACAGGCCGCCAAAATTTTGCGGGGCAGGGCGGGTCGCCGGGCAACCTTGCGCGTATTATAGGTGGCCTCGGCTTGCAAACCGCCACGCAAAAGCCAAGCGCCAAGTGACAGCGCTCCTGCACCGGCAAGTCCTGTGATGAGGCTGATCGCACCGCCAAAAAGAGACGTGAACAAGAGTACGGCCGCAGGCAGGAACATCAGGTTGGCGCGTGCGCCGACCGGGTCAACAGAAGCGGCAGTAAACGTGCTTTTTGACTGCGACGCTGGTTGCGTGCTTTGTCCTTTGGGACTGTATTTTCCACCAAATCGCTGCGCCATGGTCAGATGTCTCCCATCAAGCCCGTCGCGACACCAAGCAAAAGCAGCAGCAATGCGATGTAGGCGATTTTCTGAAAGCTTGTCGGCGTCATACGGTGTCCCCAAATGGTCTTGAATTGGAATATATGGCTTTGTCGCGCAGCGCGCTAGGGTCCTGTAAAATAACGACAGCTTCGACGAGCTGTCGATGCTGTCACTGTGACGCGATCTGCTCTTAATGTGGTGTCGCTGCTGCGCAAATACGAGGGGAAAAGAACGGGTTACGCATCAATTCTGGCGACGTCGCGGTGCTGGAGGTTTCTTGCCGTTGCGCAGGGGGCGTGATCTGCGCACCGCACCGGGACGTTTTTTTGGATTGGTTTGAACGCTGTTTTCCGTGACATGCTCCTCCGCGCCGAAAATATCAGCGCCGAGTTGTTCGCGCATCAGTTTGCGCCGCACTTCTTCCACAGCACCAGATTTCAGTTCGCCAAGCTGAAACGGCCCGTAGCTCACACGGATCAGGCGGTTCACTGTCATGTTTAAGGCGGAAAGGGCCCGACGGATTTCGCGGTTCTTGCCTTCGCGTAATCCAACGGTCAGCCAGGCGTTTGCACCTTGCTGACGATCAAGGCTCACCTGCATCGGCTGAAAGCGCTCACCTTCCACGACAATGCCTCGGCGCAATGGCGCGAAATCGTCATCTTGTGGGCGGCCATTGATGCGGACGCGGTAGCGGCGCAACCAGCCCGTGGCGGGCAGTTCCAGCTTACGCTTGATCCCGCCGTCATTGGTCAGCAGCAAAAGCCCTTCCGAATTCAAATCTAGCCGCCCGATACTCATCACGCGCGGCAGGTCGTCGGGCAGTTGCTCATAGATCGTCGTGCGCCCCTTTTCATCGCGATCCGTAGACACCAGACCCGTAGGCTTGTGATAGAGCCACAGCCGTGGAGGCTCGGGCGTGGCAACAGGCTTGCCATCGACCAGTATTTTATCGCCGGAGACCACGTTCAACGCAGGAGAGCTAATCTTGGCTCCATTCACCTCGACGCGTCCCGCTTCGATCATGCGTTCCGCGTCTCGCCGGCTTGCGATACCCGCGCGGCTGAGGACTTTGGCGATACGGTCGCCCTTGGCGGCCCGGTCGCCTTTGGGGGGCTCTGATGTGCTCATAGGCG